>CAYTOT010000046.1:0-41322 GCA_964439475.1 uncultured Alcaligenaceae bacterium | reverse complement strand
CCGCCAGAATTCCCCACCGCCCGAGGCCCCGTTGGAACCGACGATCTTCCGGCCCGACCCCGGGGGCGAGCATCCCACTGTAAGCGGACAAATGGTTTGCGCTTTTTGGCCAGACGGTTTGCGACCCCCTAAACTGCCGCGAAAAGCGAACTTTTCAGCACGATCGTTCGCCTATTTCTTGAGCGCCTCGCAGGGCGGCGGGAGGGGCTGCAGTGGAGCAGTAACAGGCGGCCGCAGTTGGGCAGGCCAGCCATCATAGAGGTCGACCGCCGTCGGGTCTTCGGCCCCCTCGATGCGGGACTTGAGCGCCCAACTCACGCGGTAGCACGCGTGCCCGTGCGCCAGGACCGCTGAGGCGAGTTCGACGAGTTCCGGTCCTGTCATCGGCACATCCTCATTCGCCTCGCTCCTCCACGTGAAGCCGGGCGGCAGCGGAACGCCTGCCCCAAGGGCCATGACCATCGCGCTCAGGTTCTCCCGCGATCGCGCGTCGGTATCCCAGCGACGCCCGCGCCACTCGATGCCCGCGCCCTTGGCCCGTTCGCGGAGTTCGTTCACGGCCTCGCGCAGCCGTGCCCGCGCTGCGTCGAGTGGGTCGCTCGCTGGCGGATCGATCCACAGCACGAGGCCGGCGGCGGCAGCCCGCGCGTACTCCTCATCGCTGATGCGGCGGCCGTCCTCGGCGTGGAACACTCCGTCGCGGCTGTAGATGCGGATCACGACACCGCACCCCTGACCTGCGACCCGTTGTAGCCCCCGGTCCATGCCACCGCATGGCCCTGCAGGTCGACCGCCCTCCCGGCCGCGCCTCCGGCGCCGCCCCAGCCGCCAAACCCACCGCCCCCAGCTCCCCCGGCCGCGCCAGCCGCCCCGAACGCGCCGCCTGCGCCGCCGTCCCCCCCGGGATTGAGGGCTGGCCCGCCAGCCCCGCCCGCGCCGGGGCCGCCCGCAGTCCCGTCGGCACCGTTCGCCCCATCATCGGATGGGCTGTTCGACCCGAGCCCGTATCCGCCGAATGAAACGTTGGACGTGACACCCGCGCCGCCGCCGCCACCACCACCTCCGCCACTGAAGAAGTTGGCTCCCCCGTCATCGGCGGCTCCACCGCCGCCGCCGCCACCACCTCCACCGAAGATGTAGCCGCCCGAGTTGTCGATCGTGATTGGCCACCCTAGCCGGATCGCCGGGCCACCCGCACTGCCGTCCGAACCGTTCTTCGTGCCGCCTCTGGCGGGCGACCAGCCCCCACCGCCGCCCTGACCGCTGCGCCCGGCGATGACGCCGTAGTTGACGAGCCGGAGCGACGACCCCAGCGCCCAGCCCGCTCCTGTGTTCCATGCGGCGGTGAGCACGGAGGTGGAGCCCACCGTGACGCCGCCGTTCACCGTGCAGGTCACGGCGACGCGGTCGGCAGGGTTTCCCACGCTCGTGAAGAGGGTGTAGTCGTTCGTGTTCGCGGCGATCGCGACGAAGATGAATCGCGCGCCGCCGCGCGCCGCCATCCTCATCGAGCCCGCAATTGCAGCGCCGGCGACCCAGGCCTCCATTCCGCACAACACCACGCCGCTGCCCTCTGCCGGGCGTGTCGACCGCGGGCTCACCAGCGCCCAGTCGATGTCGACGGCCGGCGAAGGGTGGGCCATCGACAGGAACGCGAGGAGCAGGGCTCCCCGAAGCGGAGGGCGCCTCATCGCTCACCCTCCCTTGCCGAGATGCTGTACCTCGAATCGGCCGCCACCGTCGCGCGTCTGCAGCACGAAGAGGTTGCGGCCAGCCAGCTCGAGCGTGGTGTCGGCGGGCCGCATCACGTTGCCGCCGATCCACTTGAACGCCGCAGGCCAGGTGATCTTGGCGTCGGCACTGCGCTGGCCGTTGATGATCTCCAAGGTCCACACCTGCGCCTTGTTGGCGGCGGGGGCGCCGCTCAGTGCGATGATCATCGTGCTCGACGTCGTCGCGTGCGGTGTAACGGCGAAGTGGGCGTACTTGTCCAGCTCGAGCGTGACGGTTCCGCCGTTGGCGATCGCACCGTAGTCGGCGAAGTTCTCCCGCAGGCGCTTCGCGTCCACGTCGGTGCCAGCGATCGTACCGCCCGTGATGGCCACGGCGTTCGCGTTCTGGCCCGCGATCGTGCCCATCCCGTGTACGCCGTTCGCGACCACCAGGCCGATGTGCGAGGTGAGCGAGGCGAGCGTGCTCTTGGCTCGCCCCAGAACCGTGTAGAGCACTGCCTTGAACGAGCTGCCGCCGGAGGCGCCCGAGGTGGCCGTGACATCCCCGTTGCCGTCGTAGGTGTAGGTGGTGTCGGCGAACTGGTCCCACACCGGGGAGCCGGCCGTGTAATCCGCGCTGTACGCCCAGACCTCGCGGGTGATGTAGCCCCCCGTCCACGTGAGCTGTGCACGGATTCGCTGCGTGCCCTTCGTCCAGTAGCGCTCGGCGGGTTCGGCCGCGGTGCCGCCCGAGTGGGAGTAGTGCCACGTCCCGTCGCTCTCGCGCGCCACGCCGGCGATCGCCATGTCGCGCAAGGCGCGCAGGTTCTTCCGGCTGTAGTCGAAGGCCGCCGTGCCGTTGTCGACGGCGGGATCGGGTTTCGCCGGGTTTGCCAGGTCATAAGCCATCGTTCAAACCCCCTTGAATTGCCATCGCAGATCCTTGCTGGCGGCTGCCGCGCCGGCATCGGTGAATGAGTACAGGCGGAAGGTGTTCATCGGCTTCGAGGAGTAGCCCGTGACGGCGGACACGCTGAACGCGGTGCCGACCACATCCCCGCTCGCCCAGAGCTGGGCGCGCAGGTTGCCGGAGCCGTCCTCGATGCGCACGTTGCGGACGTAGAAGCGCCAATCCCCCGTGTGCGGTGCGGCCGTGTCGGCCTCGTGCAGCACCGCAGACACCGCCGCGCCGATCGTGTCGGCATTGAAGGCTGCGGACTTGGTCACCCACTGCCCGCGCACGGTCGTGGAGTGGGCGAAGCAATAGGTGCCCGTCGATGGCACGACGCCACACCCCACGACGGAATCCCCAGCATTGCTCGGGTCCGCGTAGACCTCGCACTTGAGAACATCGCCCGCCTGGATCGTGTACGAGGGGTACGCGAGATTGAGATAGCAGAAGCCGTAGACGCCGGTCCCGCTGAAACGCAGCCCCGCGCACCGGATCGACACCGGCGACAACTGCACGTCGTCCCACTGCCCGATCACGGCCGTGGCGCCCTTGGGCGTCACCTGGATGTTCTGTGCCGCCACGTAGGCGTTGGCGAGTTCCACGAGCTTCGTGCCGCTGCCGTTCGTGGTGATCTCGCCCGCCTCTTCGCGCAGCACCGCGTCGATGCGCATGCCTAGCGCGGGGCGGAGCACCAGCATCGTGGCGGAGGTGAGCGCCTCCAGCTTCACGCGCCCGTACTGGGCGGTGGTCTTTGCGGCCATCGCGCCGTGAGCCACCCAGGCGGAGCCGTCCAGCGAGCTCTGGATCTCCTGGACGGCGATCGTGCCACTGAGCATCGATACCGACGCCTCCGCGGTCCAGCTTCCGGTCAGCAGGAGGCCGACGTTGCGGCTCTCCGTGAGCAGCGTGGACGTGACGTTGTTGTGGTAACGCGCCAGGGCGTTGGCGTACGTGCCCATCGCCGCCGGCCACTTCGTGCCCGCGGCGACATTGTCCTCGGTCACGTAGCGAATGGTCGGATCGGCCCGATCGAGCTGATAGGCCTGCATGTTCGTGAGCGCCGGGTTGGTGAACGCGTACTGGTCCGCGAGGAAGGCGTTCTGGTCGGACGTAACGACCACCTGCCGGAAGATTGCGGCCGCGCTCTCCTGGCCGTAGGGGTTCGCGGTATTGCGCACCGAGTCGAGCGCCTTGATGCCGATGTACCAGGTCCCCGGCGGGATGACCTTGGTGGTGTAGCGCACCGCCGGCATGGCCACACGCTCGAGCAGCGACATCGAGGCCCAGTTGGCCGCCGCGCCCCACTTGATGATGTGGGCCTCGAGGTCGAGGTCGACGGCCGGTGTCCAGCGCATGCGCACCTCGCCCGCGATCTCGTAGAGCTCGTCGATCGACGGCACGTCCCCGGGGATCGCGGCCTTGCCGACGATCGTGATGCTGCCCTGGAGCCATGCGCTCACGGTGCCGACCGGCGTTCGGGTGCGCACGCGCACCGTGTAGGCCTTCCCCTCGGCCACCTCCTTCGAGGCGAAGGTGGGCGTGCCCTTGAATGCCGGACCCAGCTCGATGCGGGTGAGGCCGTCGAGCAGCTCCACGTCGTACCCCTCTATGAACGGATACGACGCCGGCTCCACCCAGGTGACGCGCACGCGCGTGGCATAGAGCCCGTTCTGCTTCTGGAAAATCTCCTCGCTCAGGCCGAGCGTCGTGGGCGCCACGGGCGAGCTCACCGACGGCAGGCCCGTGTCCGGAAAGTCGGGGCCGGTGGCCACGGCGTCGGAATAGACACCCGACTGGTACTCCATTCCCGTGATCTCCCAGCGGCCGGGCCCCACCAGGCGCACGTCGGTGGCGCGGAAGGGCTTCGCCGCAAACCCCTCGCTGTCGGTCAGCGTGAACACGTCGTATTGCCGCATCGCGAGGGCGGCGTCGACCGCCTGGAAGCGCACGGTGAGATCGCTGAGCAACTGGTCGTTCAGCCTGCGCACCGCCGCGCGGTAGGCCTGGCTGGGTGACTGGATGCCCGGCAGGGATACCGCCGACTCACGCCACGTGCGCGGGTCGGCGTCGACGCCCGGCGCCTTCACCGGGGGCAGATCCACTTCGCTCCAAGGCGTGGTGGAGGTGTCCGTGTAGCGCACGGTCACCACGGACGGCGCCTGGGCGCGGCCGCGCAGCGAGATCTGCAGGGAATCGCGCACGTAGTTGGCTGCGCCCGGCGCGTTGGTGAAGACGTGGGTCGGCGCGGCCGGGGCGTCCGGGACGAGGATGGCCACGCCGGCGTCGCGCACGATCCAGCATCCGGCGTAGTCGCGCAGCGTCTCCTCCACCTGGTCCACGTCGCGCTGCTCCACCTGCCAGAAGCCGAATTCCCGCCGGCGCTCCAGCCCCACCACCTCGTCGGCGATCTCCGCGACAGCGGCCACGCTGTCGCCGTCGACCGCCTCGCCCCGCCCGAATGACGCGTTGGTGAGCCAGTCGGCCAGGCCCAAGACCGGGTTGGTCGAGTAGCGCGCAGGCAACAGGCCCGCGTTCGACGCGAGCGTCGCCGTCCCGTGTGCAGCCGACGGGCTGCTGTCGGCGGCCGTGCCCGCGACGATCCGGCCGCGCCACCACAGCACGAGGCCGGATTCGTTTCGCATCGGGTCGGTCGCGATCGCCGCGGCCGTGGGCGGGCGCGCCTTCGACCAGACGCGCAGGTCGGCGACGTACCCGTCGCCCACGGCCGCGTCCCCTCCGCCGGTTACCTGGCACACGTTATTGGAGGCCGCCCACGTATAGGCCCCGACATTCACCGCGGCCACGAGGTTGCCGTCCCAGTAGACGCGCATCCACGCGCCGTCGTAGACGCCCGCCACATGGTGAATCGAGCCTGGCGCGGGCTCTCCCGCAGCGAAGGTGTAGCTCGCGCCCACGAGCGAGAAATCCGTCGATCGCCTGCCGTAGATCCCGACACGCCACCGGTCCGCCGTCGCCCCGTCCTGCTGGAAGACGAGGTACTGGGCGCCTCCGGGGTAGGCATTGCCCCCGAGCTCGACGATCCAGGCGGCGATCCAGGGCGTGATCGCCGCGGGGTTCGCAGTCGGCACCTTCACCCACGCCTCGACGGTGAAGGCGCCGGCCTGCGCGATCCCGGCCTTCGTCACCGACACCTTTCCGACTCCGCCGGTGGCGATCCAGGCACGCCGGTAGTCGATCACCTTTCGCAGTCGGGCGATGAGGTTGAGTGACGAGATGCCCGCGGCAGCGTTGTTCGGGAGCCTCAGCACCACGTAAGCGATCCCCGGCAGGGCGTCGGCGTAGGTCCGCCCCTGCGCCGCGTACGCCGCGGCGAGCCAATCGTCCACGGGCTGCGTCGCGGTGCCGGTGTAGAGCCGGTAGAGAGTCCCCGCGGGCGGCGCCGCGTCGTTGAGCTCCACCGACTCGACCCCGTCGATCTCGCCCTCGCCGATGATCGCGGTGATCACGAGCTCTGTGCCCCAGAGCACGGCATTGGCGATCATCGCGCCCAGGCGCATGCGCCCCCAGCCATAGGGGATCGGCGCTCCGATCGCGGCGACCGTGAGTTGCTGCTGGTCGACGGGCAGGGCCGTGGCGGCCAGGGTGGCGCGCGGAGGCAGCCCGCCGGAGTAGGGTGGGACGAGGAGCAGTTCGCTCACGTCGCCAGCTCGAATCGGACCTGGACGGTGCGCCTGGCCGCGTTCACCCACTCTTCTTCCGGACGGCCATCGAAACGCACCTGGTAGGTGACGCCGTCCCAGAAGGTGAAGTCGAAGACGATCGTCTCGTTGGCGGCGTAGAAAGCGAGGATCGTGGCCGCCTGGGCGGTGGTGATGAGGGGATGGGTGAGCTCGAAAGCGCCCTTGTCGGGATGCAGCGTGCGGAAGCGCGCCGTTCCGTCGCCGACAAAGTCCTTGACCCGCCCCGTGCGAGGCACGAAACGGCCGCTGAACGGGATCGCCGGATAGCTAGCCACCCCGGCGCTCCAGCTTCAACACGCGGTCGCCCCAGGGGATGAGCGTGCCCGTCGGGAGGAGGAAGTTGAACCCGGAGGCGGGACCGATGCGCCGCCGCGGCGTGAGCATCACGCCGGAGCCGGACTTCGCGAGCGTGACGGTGACCTTGCCCTCGCGGATCTCGCATCGGTCGCCCACGCCATCGAAGATGAGCACGGGGTCGCCGGCGTCCACGGCGCCCTCGTAGAACTTCCAGATGGATATCCGGCGATCGGCGACGCCATCGGTGAGCACCATCGTGCGAAAGGACGCGTCGTAATCCCACAGCTTCACCGTGCCCTGCCTGCCAGCGGCGTCGACGCCGGAAACGTCGAGCCCGGCCTTCACCCAGATGGCCGCGTTCCAGTTCTGCTCGGCCGCCGAGGACAGCCGCACGATCTGCGAGGCGAAGGTGATCTGCACCAGGAAGCCCGGCTTGGTGTGGTGCTCGGCGATCTTGGCCGCGGTGGCCACCGACAGCGCGCGCCCGCTCATGCGCCCGTCTCCGGCGCACCCGCGCCCACCAGCTCGATCCTCTGCGGCGTGTTCGCCGCCTGCAGGTTGATGTTGGCGGCGTCGAGGTTGGTGTCGGCAGCGGTCTGGTTCGTCTCGGCCGCGGCGCGCTGCTTCTCGGCGAAGTCCTTCAGATGACGCTCCAGGGCGGAGGCGACGGACTCGGCGAGCGCCGTGTTGCGCTCCGTCTCGATCTGCTGGCGCGCGACCGCCAGGCGATCCTGCACCTGGGCGCGGGCGGCATCCAGGTAGGTCGTGTACTCGCCCAGCCGCGCGCGTTGCTCCGCGGGGTCCAACATGCCGAAGAGTTCGGCGAGGTTCGCGTTGAGCTGCTGGCTCATCTGCATCAGCATCTCGGGGTCGCTCGTGACGCCGATCTGTGCCATCAGGGCGTCGGTCTCGGCCTTGATGAAATCGTAGCGCTCGGGCGTGTCGAGCGTCTGAAGCGTGATCGAGCGGATGGTGTCGTCGAACATCCGGTCGGTCTGCTCGATCGCGTCCGTGATCTGGCGCACCAGCGTGAGCTCGGCCTGGTAGCGCTGCTGGGTGAGGTTGCCCAGCTCGACCATCCCCTCGGCGGAAAGGTCCGTCCACCCGCGGATCGAATCGCTCAGCTGGGACCAGCTCTCGTAGGCGGTGCGCGGGGCGTTGGCGGCCTCCTCGAAGATCTCCTGGATGTCGGTGGCGAGGTACCCCAGCACCTGGCCGGCCGCGGCCTGGACCTGTTCACTCTGGCCTGCGAAGTCGGCCATGAGTCCGGTGAACCAGTCCAGGCGCCCCCCTGCCTGGACCACGACCTCCTGCATCGCGATCAGGCTTTCGATGTACTTCTGCAGCGCCGCCGAGTCCCCCGAGAAGCCGCGGATGCCAGCGGCCGCGCGCGGGTCGATCTCCTCGAAAATCGTGCCGAACCGCCCCTTCAGGATCTCGATGGCGATCTGCTCCATCGCGGTCGCATCGCCCTCGGGGAATGCGAACTGGGCGGGCTGGCCGTCGGCACGGCGCCCGGCGGCGTCGTAGGTCGCGAGCCTTCCGGCGGCGCCCGCACGCTGCTCCGGCGTGAGCAGCCGCGCGAGCCGCGCGTCGAACCCGTTCACGAACTGCAGGACCTGCGGCATTCCCTGGGCGTCGTAGTTGCCCTCGAAGCCGAGCTGCCCGAAGGGCGTGGCGGCGCCGCCTTCCTGCCCGTAGCGGATTCGGAAGTTCGGGTTCTCCTTGTCCTTGAAGAGCTGCGCGAGGAGCGCGCCGACCGCCACGACCGTGCCGATCATCGGGAGCATCTGCCCGATGGCGAGAGACATGCTGGTGGCGCCCGAGGCGAGATTCGCGGCTCCGGCCATGAAGGCGTTGCCCATCCCCATCGAGGCGGCCGAGTTGATCCCCAGGCCCACGCCCGTCATGGCCGACCCGGCCCCGAAGAGGCTCGTGCCCACGCTCGCGATCCCCGAGCCGGCCCAGCCCAGGGCCTCGGAGCCGAGATTGCCGGTGGGCATGCCGAAGAGGTTCACGCCGCCGCCGGCGGCCTGCTGCGCGGCCGCCTGTAGCCCCCCCAGGCCCACGGCCCCGGCGAGCGAGGCGACGACGTTCAGGACGTACCTGCGCGCGAAAAGCTCGGCCAGGAACTGGCCGATGCCGACCTTGAGCGTCTGCTGCACGCTCTTCACCCAGGCCTTGATCGCGGGCATGCCCCCGTCCATCGCCCGACCCATGCCTTCCCGCCACAGGTCCACGAAGCCGCCCACCGCATTGCTCCACACCGCGATCGACTCCTGCGAGGCTCGATTCACCTCGCGGGTCGCCTCCTCGACCAGGTTCGTGAGTGCGGGGTTGTCGCGCGCGAGCTCGCGCATCTTCGCGATGGTCGTCTCCAGCGCCGGCAGGAACTGCTGCCGGATCTCGTAGGCGGCCTCGCCCGCCTGCAACGCCCCCATGAGCCCACCCATCGCCTCGCCCTGCTGCTTCACGTCCTCCAGCTTGCCCTTGAAGGCGGCGAAAATCGTGTCGAACTGGCGCTTGGCGTCGGCGAACTGGCTGCGGCCCAGGCCCGTGCGGTAGAGCTCCATCAGGGCCGCCGCGATCTCCTGATTGCCGTCGATGAGCGCCTGTCGCAGCGGCCCGGAGTACTTCTTCTGGAAGTCCGCCACGAACGCATCGGCCGCCGAGAGCTCCTGCTGGTGTGTCTCGCGCCGGATGGCGAGCAGCTCCTCCTGCTGCTTCTCCTCGAGCTTCGCGATCGAGACGTTCCTGCGCTCCGCGATCCGCACCTCCTCGGCCGCGAGCTGCTCGAGCTCCGCCTTGTAGCGCGCCACGTCGGCGGCCTTCGCGGGGTCCTTCGCGGCCGCGGCCGTGGCGATCGCGAGCTGCTCCTGGACGCTTCGCTTCTTCTCGTCCAGGTAGTACCGCTCCCATTCGGCCAGGCGCTCGAAGTACTGGCGCTGGCTGATCAGGTCCGCTTCGAGCGAGGCCTTCAGCCCCTCGCTCTGCGCCTGCCGGGCGGAGTCCAGGAAGCGCTGCTCACCCTCGGCCAGCGCGATGCCCTCGCGGTAGTAGGCCTCGGCCTTCTGCTTGGCCTCCGGGCCGTAGATCTTCTCGCGCAGCAAACGCTCCGCTTCGAGGATCTGCGCATCGCTCGCGCCCTTGAGGGCGGCCACCAGCTCGGCGTGCTCGCGCTCCCAGCGCGCCGCCTTGTCGCCGTACTCGGCCTTGAGCTTGAGAAGCGCGTCACCCAGCCGCTTCTCGTCGGCCTCGGCCTTCTCCCGCCGGCCATCGGAGGCCATCTGCGGATCGCGGCTATCGCCGATCCACTGCCCCTCGTACTTCTTGTCGACCTCGGCCTTCAGCGCCGCTTTCTGGATCTTGTCCTGCAGCGCCTTGATCTGCCGGTCGATCTCCCGCAGCCGCGGGTTGTCGATCGAGGGGTGGTCGCCCAGGGCGAGGATGTTCTGGCGCTGCATGGCGAGGCTTTGCAGCTGCTCCGCCTCGGCCGCGAACGGCGCCTGGCTCTGGTAGCCGAAGGCGTTGGTGGGGCTCGCGAAGCGCGCCACGGCACCGGCCGCCGCCCCCATCTGGCCCCAGAAGCCGTCGCCCTCCTTGCGCGCTCGCTCGATCGAGCGGCTCATGTCGTCGAAGCCATCGCGCAGGATCGCGAGCTGCCCCGTCACGAACTCCGCCACACCCGACTGCGCCACCTGCTGCTTCAGGTTGTCCCACGAGGAGCCGAAGCGGTTCAGTTCGGCCTGCGTGGACTTGGCGGCCTGGGCAACCTCGCCGCCCAGTTCCTTCTTGAGCTGCGCGGCGAAGCGCGGCAGGAACTCCTCGGAAATCACCTGCCCCTGCTCGAGCATCTTGCTGAGCTCGGCCGTGGTGACGCCCATCGCGCGCGCCGCGATGTTGAAGGCGCCCGGCATGCGCTCACCCAGCTGGCCGCGCAGCTCCTCGGCATGGACCGTGCCCTTCGACATCATCTGCGAGACGGCCAGGAGCGCCCCGCTCTGCTCCTGCACCGAGAGCCCCATCACGGTCCCGGCGCCGGCGATCGCCTCGAAGATCTCGCGCGTCTGCTGGCCCTCGAGGCGCGTGCCGCGGGCGCTCGCGGCGAGCTTCGCGTAGGCGCTCGCGGAATCCACGAGGGCAAGCCCCATCTTCTGGGCGGTCTCGCGCACGTACTCCATCTCGCGCGCGCCCTTGGCCGCGTCCCCGCCCATCGCGAAGCGAAGGCTGTTGGCCATCTTGTCGAGCTGCACCTGGGCATCGATCGCGGCCGCGCCGATGTCGCGGATCTTGCCCGCCACGTAGAGCGTCGCGCCGATGCCGGCGATGCCGCGCAGCGCCGCCCCCATGCCGTCCAGCCCTTGCAGGAACCCCGTGAAGCCGCGGCCGTCGAACGCCTCCTTGGCTCGGCGGCCCGCCTTGTCGGCTTCCTCCCCGACCTCGCGCAGGCCCTTCTTCACGCGCTCGGTTTCGACGACCACCACCTTGCCGTCGGCGGTGATCCGCAGCTTGAGCTCGAGCGCGCTCATCGCTGGAGCTTCCTGTCGGTCTGGGCGCGCAGCCGCGCCAGGCGGGCGCGTGCCTGCTCGGCGAACACCTCGATCGCCGCGATCTCCATCACCTGCAGGTCGCGCATGTACGGCTCGTGATCGAGCACGCGCCGGCCGTCCAGCTCGGCGTGCGCGGCCCGGTAGTCCAGGCCCACCCGCGCCGCATCCATGCCGGCAGTGCGCCACTGCGTCTGCAGAAACAGGAACAAGTCGACGCTCTCCCAGTTCTCCGGCCACACGAGGATGGGCTGCTCGGCTTGCACGTCCCCATCGCCCTCATCCTCGTCCTCGATCAGCACCAGGGCGGCCCCCGGCTCGCCCGGGTCCACCTCGTCCTCCTCGTCGCCCCCGTCTTCTTCTCGGTCACCCAGCCGGGCCCATGCCCGGGCGACCTCCTCTAGTTTTTTGCCTTGGCCACCGGGATCGAGTTGCCGAAGGCGTAGAAGATCGTCGCCGCGGCCCCCGGCAGGCGCAGCAGCTTCTCCAGGTGCGCTTCCCCGAATTCGATGCCGCCCTCGAAGTCCTCGGCGTTCCAGCCCACGACCACGCGCCTGAGCTCCTCGCGCATGGCGTCGATCGGCCGCTTGGCGGCCGCAGCGCCCCCCTCTGCCGCGAGGTCGCTTTCGAGCTGCTCGAGCGCGCCGTCGCGCGCGGCCTCGTCGAGCCGCTTGCGCAGCGCCGGATCGAGCGCGCGCTGGTAGCGCTCGTAGAGCTCGCCCAGCTCGTCCTGGTCGAGACGCTTGAAGCGAAGCCTCACCGTGGCTTCGCGCCGGGACCCGTCCTCGGCTCGGATGGCGATCGTGACGGGGAACAGGTAGGTGGGGGTCGGGTCGAGGGCGAGGCGCATGAAGACTCCTTGAAGGGGGGCAAAAGGGGGCCTGGAGGCCCCCTGAGGTGCTGCTATCCGGTGGCCATCACAGGAACGTGATCGACACCTCGTCGTTGCCCGCGCTGGGCGTGGGCCGCAGGCCGAACTGCACGGTCTGCACGCGGTCCTCCTCGCCCTTCTCGGGCGTGAGCAGCTGCGCGGCCGGCATGTCGACCTTGACCTTGTAGCCGGCCGCCACGCCGTGCGTGAGGGTGAGTACGTCCACATCGGCATTGCGCACCTTCGTGAGGTAGTCGAAGGCGGCCACCGTGGGGTTCTCGATCCTGAGGGAGCCGTCGGGCTTGCGGTCCGTCGTGAGCACCTCGTACACGCCCGGGAGGTTGCGGCGCGCGAAGGTGTTGTTCATCTTCGTGGTGAGCTCGTAGAGCTTGGCGGCGTAGCCGTGCACGGTGAAGGGCGTGGTGTTGACGCTCGTGACCGCGACCGGCTTCTTCCACGCGGTGAGCGTGAGCGCGGGCATCGCGGTGTCCGTGACCGGCGAGAAGAGGCCGACCATGCGGAAGTTGATCACCGGGAGCTTCTTCGCGGTGAAGGCGAAGTCGCAGTCGCCGCGCGCGCCCAGCAGCGTGTGCTGCTCGCCGTCCTCGTTGTACTTGATGGTGAGGGCGTCGGCCATCACCGAGTTCGGGGCGTAGGCCACGCTCACGCCCGCGGAGATCGTCTCCGTGAAGCCGCAGGCGCGCAGCAGCGGCCCCATCGCCGGCGCCGTCCCCGCGGCCCCCGAGCCTTGCAACAGGCACGTGAACTCGATCATCTTGAACTCGGTGACGGGCACCTGCACCTGGTGCCCCAGGTGCGGGAGCGCGACATCCATCTCCTCGAGCTCGAGCTCGATGGGCGTGACCTTGACGCTGTTGCGGATCTGGATCGCGTTGGCCGCGCCGCTCGGGGCGGCATCGGTGCCGTAGACCGTCTCGATCTTGCCGAGCAGTCCCTTCTTCCAGGCGAGCTTGGCCATCACTTGCCTCCCTTGCTGTTGTTGGCGGTGGCCGGGGCCACCTCGACCGGCGCGCGGGCGCGGGCCCTGGCCTCGGCTTCGGCGCGTTTCTTCGCCTCGGCGTAGCCCGGATCGTCGGGCGTCATCGTGCGGGGCGCCTCGGCGTTGGGCACGCGCTTGCCGTCCACGACGACGAAGCTGCCCGCCTCGCCTTCGTATCCGGTCACCACGGGGTCCTTCTCGTTCATCTCAGGCCTCCAGGATCAGCTCGGTTCGGTAAACGTCTTCCCACCACAACTCGCCGGGGCGCACGTCAGCGAGCTCCCCGGAATGCCACTCGATCGGGACCGATGCCCACGGCGGCACCCATGCCGCGAGGGCATTGAAGGCGGCCGCGCGCAGCGTGCGGATCTCTCCGTGCGCGCTTGCCCCGCGGCCGTCGGCCACGTTGCGGGCGATGATCAGCACCGAGAAGCTCACCTTGGCGGCCTGCAGGTAGCCGCCGGAGGCGACCTCGTTCTCCCCGCCCGCCTCGCGGTGCGGCAGCACGTAGGCCGACCCGGTCGGGAGCTTCTGGGCCTTCATGGCCGCATCCAGCGTCGCCGACCCGCCCACCACGCGAAACGCGCCCGCCTGGGCGCGCAGCCGTTCGGCGATCGATTCGAGATCCGGCCCCAGCGCGATCGCGGACATGGCGGCTAGTAGTCGGCGAGCGTTTCATCGTCGAAGACCCGCGGGCTCGCCTTCACCTGCGCGCCGCCGCCGGAGGCGACTTCCTGGCTGGAGGCGTCCACGCCGAGGGTGAGCTCCCCGGCGGCCACCAGCCGCAGCGACCTCATCACGTCCTCGTAGCGCTTCACGGTGCGCTCGCCGGCCGCCTCGCCCAGGAGCAGGTAGAAGGCGATGTCGCACGTCCAGCGCTTGAGGACCTCCGGCACGCTCGCAAGCGGCAGCGCGTAGCGCCCCGCAAGGTGCGCGTTCACCTCGGCCTCTGCGTCGGCGATCGCGCGGGCCAGCACCGTCTCGTCGATCACGCCGGCCGGCGGGTCTGCGCGGTCGCTCGCCTGGACGAGCGGCTGCTCGCCGAAGCGGTCGATGAGATCCTGCTTGACGGCGTACACGCGATCCCCGCCCCGCTACTTCTTGCCGCGCTTGGCGGACTGCTCGCCCTCGGCGTCGGGTTCGCCCTTGGCCACGACCCCCAGCTGCAGGAGCGTGGCGGCGGTCTTGTCGTCGATCTCGACGGATGCGCCGATGCCGTGGTGCGAGCCGTCGAGTTCCAGGGGGGACAGCACGGTGTAGGTCTGCTTGGCGGCCATGCGCGGCTCCTCGTTGGTGGTGGTGCGGTCGGCTGAAGAAAGCGGCCTCTGGGCGAGGCCGCTCGGATTCAGGCGACTGCGCGCAGCCTCAGGCGACGGCGTTCTGGAAGAAGTAGCCCACGTCGGCCGCGGACACGACCTCCTTCACGCTCTCGCCCACGCGCACGCGCTCGGCGCCGCGCAGGCCGATCTTGGGCTCGGCCATCGAGCCGGCGACCTTCGAGCCGAACTGCGCCGTGAAGCCGAAAGTGACGCCGTTCTCGTTGTTGGGCGTCTTCGACTGGATCGCCTCGCGGTTGCGGAACAGGAACGCCGCGTGCTTGCCCCAGGCGCGGCTCATCGCGGCCGCCTGGCCCTTCTTGGCGGTGTTCACCCAGGCCTCGCCCACCAGGATCTCCTGCAGCTCGAAGAGGTCGGCGAGCTGCTGGCGCGTGACGATGCCGGCGCCCTGGTTGGTCTTGAAGATCGCCTGCACGATCTTCGGGTGCGAGACGAGCTTGGTGTAGGTCGCCCGCCCGAGGACACCGATGTTGGGCCGGATGATGAGCGCGTCCAGGGCCCCGGAGATCGCCGCCACGGGGTCCGAGTTCACGTAGTCGGACCACTGCGAGTTGCCGGCAAGCGTCACCTTGTTGGCCGCCCCGTAGGTGCCCAGCGCGAACACCGTGTTGGCCACCCGGACCTCGCGGTCGAGGTTGATGAGGCCGGTGAGCGACTGCACGGCGAGCCCGCGCGGGTCCACGCCCTGGTTGTCGGCAGCGATGTCGTCGTTCGGGATGATGTCGTCCAGTCCGTAGTCCTGGGTCTCGGCCGTCTGCTCCGTGCCGCCGAACTCCATGATGTTGGGCTCGCTCTTCCTGCCCACCTTGGTGTCCGGCACCGTGAAGCCCTGCGCGATGTCGTAGGTGAGGTACTTGAACTTCTTGGTGCCCAGGGGGGGCGTGCGCGGCATCACCTGGTCGGCGATGAGGGCCACGTCGGGGTTCTTGTAGCCGATCGCGATGCCGGTGAGCTCCGGATTCACCGGGAACGGCATGGTGCTCATCACCATCATGCCCATGCCGGCGGAGGCCGCGTCGATCACGCCGAACCAGGCGAGACCGGCGAGCAGGAGCGCCAGGGCGAGTCGGGGGAAGCTTTGCTTCAGGTACGCGTTCATGCGAGGTCTCTCCGTGCGGTGGTCGGGGTCAGCCCTGGATGCGGCCGGGCGCGATGAGTACCAGGCCGATGTCGCCAGCCACGCCCGAGACTTCGGCGAAGCCGATGATGAAGTTGTTGACGCCGGCGGCGGGCGCGGCAGCCACCGCCTTGCCGTTGGCGTCGGAGGTGAGCGGATCGCCGCGGGTGACGTTGCCGCCGTACTCCACCTCCGCGATGCCGGCGCGCTGCACGTCGGTGCCCTCGCCGATCGCGGGGGCCACCTCGTTCTGCACTCCGATCAGCTTGTCCGCGACCGCGGTGGCCTGCAGGACCTGGCCGTCGGCCGCGCCCCACTTGACGATGCGGTAGGCGGCGATGGCCGCCTCCGCGACGTAGTTCTTGGTGAGCAGTGCGTTGTTCATCGATTGCCTCTCGGGGTGGGTGTGGGATCAGCGCGCGGGGCCGCGCGTGATGTGGTAGACGGCCTGCGCGATCGACACCGTGCGCCCGGCCTTCGCTTCCGACTCCTGGAACTCGGCCGCGGCCGCCGCGATCGCCTGCGGGTCCTCGCGATTGACGACCTTGCCGGCCGCGCGCTCGGAGTAGTCGACCTGCTTGGGCAGCGCATCGAGGAAGCCGCGCAGCCAGTCGGCCGGCGAGATGGACTTCGCCACCGACCCTTCGGTGAACTCGATGGCGGCCGCGGGGGCGAGCGCGTCCATGAACGCGACGAGCCCTGCCTGGTGCGCCGGCAGGAGCTTGCCCGCCTTCACCAGGCCGTCGGCGAACTGCGCGTTCGCCTGGTGCGCCTGCTCTGCCGCTGCCATCGCGCGTCGCGTCTCCTCCTCCGCGAACCGCGCGTCCGCCGCGGCCTTGTCCGCGTTGGCCTTCTCGAGATCGCCCTTCAGGCGGGCGTTCTCGGCCTCGAGCTCCTGCTGCTTCTTGATGTCCATGTCGTCTCCGATGTGGGTGGGAGGGTCGGCGAAGCTGTTCGCGACGGTGTCCGGCTTGCGGTCGGCTGCCTCGCGCAGCGACTCGACCATCCAGTCCGGAATGACGGCATCGGCCTTCTCCACGCCGAACTGGCCGATGAACCAGTCGCGCAGCCGCCGCCAGAGCGAGGCGCTCGTCTCGTGGCCCCAGTCGCTGAACTCGATGACGCCGCCCTGTTCCTCGGCGAACTGCGGCGTGCGCAGGCCCTTCACCGCCGGTGGCTGCGCGCCCAGGAAGCCCACGTGGCGCAGGTAGTACGCGCCGGGCACGGGGTTCCTCGGACAGTCGGGTTCGTAGAAGGAGGCCGAGATCTTCTTGAACGCCCCTTGGCGCACGAGCTCGGCGAACTCGGGGTTCACCTGGTGCGCCTCGGCGCTCAGGTCGGAGCCGGCGGCGTTGAGACCGCGGACCCAGCCGTAGGCCGGGGCGTCCGTCTTGGGGTGCCCCACCACGATCGGCGCTTCGTGCTTCGCGGGATCGTAGGAGGCCGCGCACGTCGCGAGGTGCGCCTCGGTGAACTCGATGACCCGGCCGTCGGTCGCGATCTGCCGGCCCGCGCGAAAGATGTGGAGCATGGGGCGCAGCGTGAGGCCGCACCCGCGGAGCGGGCTACATGAAGCCCTTCACATTTTCGCCGCGAATCAGCTTGCGAACCCCGCGATGAAGCGGGCCGCCGCGCCGATGATGCGCTCCTCGCCGGCGCGCGTGATCGCGAGGTACGGCCGCGCGGGAATCAGGATCGAGTACGGCCCCGTCTCGAAGCGCACGGCGCGTGCGTTCTTGCGGCGATCCTTCGCGAATATCGCGAGCTTGCCGTTCCTGCCCTGGCGAAGCAAGTTCCCGCGCCGATCGGTGGCCAGGCGCACGCTGCCACCATAGGGCGCGCGCTCGATCGTGCCGCCGAACTGGTGGATCGCGGCATACGCGAGGTTGGTGGCCACCCACGCGGAGGTCGCCGTGGAGCCCGGCGAGATCGAGGCCGCGAGCCGTCCTCGACGCTGCAGGATCTTGCCTGGCCACGTGCGCTCCTTCGCGCGCCTGGCCACCGTGGCCGGTGCGAGATCGCGCCACCGCGGCCGGCCCTGCTGCGCGAAGTTCTCCTCCACCTCGTCGTGCAACACCCCCGCGAATATGCGCATGAGCCGCGAGAGGTCGGCCCCCGCCTTGGCCAGGCGGTCGAGCTTCGCGAGCACCTCGCGGACGTTGGAGTTGATCTCGATCATGGCGACCGGTACACTGGATCAGACGGTGCGGGGCGAGAAGTCGACTGGGCGCGAGACTCGATAGTCGATGGCAGGCTCCAGCGTCTCCGCGGACGGACTGGAACGGAGCCCCCGCATCGTCACTCCCTGGGCCATAGCAGGTGCCCCCGCCGATGACCGTTCATGTCCTTGTCGTCGGCTTTCATGATGTTCCAGACGATCCCGCCGTCGACGTTTTCTCGCACCACGACCAGCAGATCGTGTGACCCGGTGAACAGTCCGATGTAGCGCGGCCGGATGCGGCCGTCACCGTATTCGGTGAGCCACACCTCGAAGGGGCGCTCGAGCGTCGGGATGATGAAGTTGCCGTACTGCTCCCGGTGCTCGGCGAGCTTCTCCACCCAGTGGCGCAACCATTGCCTCTCGAGCAGTACCCGGGAGATCGGCGTGTCCACGAATCGAGTCAGCACGTCGGCCCCCAGGCCGACGGCGCGCTCCATCGTCGCAAGCGCCTCCTCGACGGTGGCCGCACGCGGCAGAAGCGCCGGCGCCACGAGACGGTCTTCCCGGCCGACCTCACGCAAGTCGGGTCTCCCCAGGCTCTTCCAGGTCGGCTGGGTCGGCCGCGCCGGCAGGCATGCCTTCTCGTCGGCAAAGAACAGCGCGCCATCGGAGCAATCGGGCAGCAGCCCGGCGCGATCCCAGCGCGCCTGCTCGCGCCCCGGGTTGTAGGCCCAGCCCTGGTCGGGCCGCACGCCCTGGGCCATGCCCGGCAGTTTCAGGTAGGCGCTCGGATACATGAACCCGTCGCGGTCGACCTGTGTGTCCTCCTTCAGGTAGCGGTTGGAGTTGCTCACCTTGAGGCCGCGCGCCTCGATGTCCGCGGCCGAGAGCGCACGAACCCGGCAGCGGCAGTTGTGTACGATCAACCCCTCCGCTACGATCATGCCCGTCCGAGTCTGGAAGTCGTAGACATGACCCGCCCACTCGAATTTCCGAATGCTGACGACCTCGTCCAACGCTATGTCGCTGGGGTGAGCCTCAAGCAGCTCGCGAGCGACCAGCGCTGTAGCCGTGACGCGCTCGCCCGGCTCCTTCGCGAGCGAGGCATCGTCACTCGAGGACGATCCGATGCCGAGCGTTTGAAGTGGCAGGCGATCCGGGACGACCGCCGCGCGGTCGAGCGCCAGCTCGGCGCCGCCTGGAAAGCTGCCCGGGACCGCGACCAGCTGATTGAACTGCGTGCACTCTCCCTGTACCGCGATGGACTTGTCTCGAAGCGCGCGTTGGCGAAGCAGCTGCGCACCAGCCCCGGCAACATCTCGCGAATCTTGCGCGCCAACGCCATCGCTCGCGACCGCGTGCCGCAGCGCCGCGCGCATGGTTCCGTCGGCATCAGCACCAAGGCGAGCGTGAGCCCCGCGGAAGTGCCGGTGGCTCGAGAACTGCTTCGTCTCGGCGCCAATTTCGTGCACCAGATGGCGATCGGCGCCCGCAACGTGGATTTCGGGTTGCCGGAGCGCCGCGTCGCCGTGGAAATCGTTCGCCGCCATTGGAACGACGCGAAATCCCTGAGACGCGAGCGCCTCGAAGAGATCTTCGACGCGGGTTGGCGGCTCTGCGTGGTCTACGACCCCGGCAAGCGCGGCATCGATCCCGCCGCAATCGCGCAGCGCCTGGTCTCCCTGCCTCACGTCACGGGCTGCCAGCCATCCTCGCGTGGTCAGTACTGGATGATTGGCGGTGACGGTGAGCCGCTGTCCGGCCCGGGTCCGAAGCTCCACCATTTCACCCGCATACCAGGTCCGTAGCCCCAGCTCGGCATCTGCGCGCACGCGCACGCCGGCGGGGAAGCAGTTGTAGCCGTTGGGCGGGTAGAAGTGTCGCCAGAAGGCGTCGTCGGAGCGGAAGATGCGGCCGTTGAGCGCCGCGTGCGCGGGGCGCGTGCGCCCGTCCATGACCGCGACGTACATCCAGTATGGCCGGTCCGATTCGTTCGCCTTGAACGCCGCGTAGCGCCCCGCCATGTAGGCCGTCTGCAGGTTCGTCTCGTAGATCGTGCGCAGGCGCCACGGGGAGCCGAGCTGCGCGACGCGGGCGGTGCCGTCCGGATCGACCACGAACTGGCGGCCCCACCAGCCCTTGGCCTTGAGGATCGGCGCGAGCCGGCGCTGGAAGGTCGCGAAGGTCTCGCCCTCGGCGATCGCGCGGTCCACGGAGGCGCGGATGTCCTGGAGAATGTCCAGGCGCATCGCCTTCGCGACGGTGAAGGCGCGCGCCTGCATCTCCTGCCACACGCCCCGCCAGTCCCAGCTGATCGCGTAGCCCTTGCGCCGCAGGAAGGCGATCGCCTCCTCGGGCGGCAGCCCGAACAGGAAGGCGAGGCTCACGGGCTCAGCCATTGCCCGCGTTCGCCTCGCCCTGGGCCGAGACGCGCCCCCACACGTCCATCACGAAGAGGGCGCGCGCGAGAAGCTCCTCGAGCCGATCGGCGCTCATCGCAGGGTACGTGCCCGCCAGGCGCTCGAGGATCTCCTCGTAGCCGGCCGCGCGGGCGATCAAGTCCATCGCGGGCTTGAGCAGCTCCACCGCCTGGCGGTCGAGCTCGACGGCGGGGATCGCGGCGAGCGCGGCGTCCACCGCGGCCTGGTCCGGAAAGGCGTCCGGCGCCGGATCGGCGAATTCCGGCGCGGCTTCGGCCCCGGCCGCTGGCACCGCCGCCGGCCGGGCAGGGCGGCGATCCTCCACCCAGCCCTCGCCGTAGGTCCGGGTGATGTAGTCGAGGGTGGGCCGGAAGCCCATCCGCCCGATCTTCTCGTCGCGCTCGGCGCGCAGCGCCAGGTCCTCGGGCTCGGCCACGTCTCGCCAGACCTTGGGAGGCGTCGCCCCGGGCAGGTTCAGCTCGGTGAGCCAGCGCACGACGGTCCTGTTGAGGGTCTGGGAGAGCAGGTCGGCGTCGGCCTGGACGAGCTCGAGTCGGACCTCCTTGCGGGTGATCGCCGAGGCGGCGAGCGCCCCGCCCTGGGCCCGGGCGCTCTCGGACTCGCCCAGGACCGCGGCCGAGATCTGCTCGTCCATGTAGCGCACGAGCGTCTCGTAGGTGTCGATGTTGCCGCTTCGCGCCGCCTCCAGGAGCTCGACCGACATCCCCTCCTCGAAGATGATCGACGACTCGCTCTTGATCGTCGCGAGCGCCTCCAGGAGCGTGGCCTTCTGCTTGTCGTCGGCCCCCTTCGGGTACTTGCCCGCGGCGGTGGGGGAACCGAATTTGTCGGCGAAGGTGAGCCAGAACTTGATCCCCTGGCGCTTGAAAAGCACCGGCCAGAAGAGGCGCGTGCCCAGCCCGAGGCCCGCCGGGTTGCCGTCCTTGGCTCCGAATCGATGGACGATGAACTTCCTTGCGGGCAGCGGTTCGCCGCGCATCAGGTTCCCGGGCACCAGGAGCCTCGGCGCGCCGTCCTCGCCGTGCACGAAGCGGCGCTGGTCGCGCGCCTTGAGGTCCGCCACCAGCACCTCGGCGCCGGCCACCTCCCACATCACCTCGGAGACGGCGAAGCCCTTTAGGATCGCATCCAGGAGCTCGGCCGATGCCCGGTCGAAGTCGATCCGGTCCAGCGCCCGGCGTACCAGGTCGGCCGCGGCCACGTCGCGGGCATCCTCGCTCGCGGGGTCGACCTGCCACGGGCGCGCCACCACGGCGAGCTTGCGCTTCTGCAGGTCGGCGTAGGCCCGGGCGTCACGCTCGATGTCGTCGTAGATCCACAGGCCGCGCCCACCCCCGCGGGCAAGCAGGGTGTCGTCCCGGGGCTGGATCAGCCCCCCGAAAGGGGGCCAGAAAGGGTCCCGGGAGGCCCCGGCGACTTCGATTTGCAGGTTTCTGTCCATGATCGGCCTTTGTGGATGCCTCGCCGGCTTCTTTTAAATGGGTCTTAACAGGGGTCTCGGCGCGTCCGAGGGGTAGGGTAGCCACCCGGCCCCGTCGATCGCTCCTGGGCCCGTTTTCGCGGGTCGGGTCCGGCAGCAGGAACCCGGCTCACGGCGGCAGGAAGTCGGCGCAAGTGGTCGACTCACGGGCCACCCCGGTGCTCATGAACTCGATGGCGGTGGCCGGGGCCCGCGACGCCTGGTAGGCGAGCAGGTAGGCCACCCCGGCATCCCCGTGGCGGGTCTTGCCGTCCTCGCCCAGCCGCCGCCCCGCCGGCACCTGCGGCACGCCCGCCACCAGCTCGAAGACGCGCAGGTCGTCCATCACGTCGCGGTCGCGGGGCACGACGATGGTGCGGTCCTCGAATGCGCTCTTGAAGGGCGCCGTGTTGTCGCGGTACCAGCCCTGGGAGAAGACGACCGGCTCGATGCGCGAGCCGTAGCGCTGCATGGCCACTTCGGCGAGGTAGGAGCCGTTGCCCGTGGCATCCATCAGGCCCTTGCGGAACCGCGGCAGCCGGTCCGCCACATAGAAGAAGATCTGCTTCTGGGCCTCGAACGGGCAGTCGGAGAGCTCCAGCAGGAAGGGCGCCCGGCGCACCAGGTCCTGGCCCAGGAGCAGGGGGGCGATCACCGTCAGGTCCACGAACCGGCCGAAGTCCTCGCCCAGGAAGCTCTGCGCCGCCGGGTCGAGCGCCTCGAGCACCGGGCCGAGCACGGCCTCGCACCACGCGCTCACCTCGGCCACGCGCTGCGCTTCCGGCCAGAAGACGAACCCCTGGGGCGGCGACCAGCGGATCACGGGAACCTCCGCCATGCACGATTCGATCAGCGCCCGGGAGAGCCACATTCCGGTGCCGTCGCGCGGGACGCAGAAGAGTTCCTCGTCGGCCCCGGCGCCGTATTTCTTCACGAGGTCCGCCCGCCAGGCGGCCTCGCCCTCGGCCGTCCACGGCTGGCCCTTGACCAGGCAGATGCGCCGATACAGCCCGTCGGCGAGCGCGTCGTCCAACGTCGTGCGGTGCAGGCTGTAGGGGAGCTTGCCGGCGCGGATCTCCTGCACCAGCTGGTTGAAGGGGTTGTCCACGCCGTTGTGCGACGAGAGCACCCGCACCTTGCCGCCCCAGATGAGCATGGCGAGCGCGGCCTTGAGGAGCCCCGGCAGGTCGTCGTGGAAGGCCGCCTCGTCGATCGTCACGCGGCCCTGCTTGCCGCGGATGGAGCGCGGCCGCGAGGACAGCGCGAGCACCTTGCGGTCGTTGGCGAAATCGATCCGGAACGCCTTGATGTCGCGGTCCTCGTCGCGATAGAGCGTCTCCTGGACACCGGAGGCGGCGCGCTGGAAGGCCTTCGCCCACATCGCGCAATCCTCGATGTACTCGCGCGTCATGTCCTCCGAGTAGCCGATGTAGAGCGCGTCCTGGCCGCCCTCGGCGGAGGACTCGAGCACCGAGGCGGAGCCGTCGCCCCACGAGGCGCCGATCCGCCGGCTCTTCTCCCAGACGGCCACGTCGGCCGCGTCGGAGACCCACCGCTGTTGGTAGGGCAGGAGGACGGCCGGCAGGCTCATACGATCCCGAGGATGCTCTTCTTGATCTCGTCGACGGTGGAGGCGGACAAGCCCTTCGCGGTGGCGGTCCTGGCGGCCGCCTCCGCGGCCTGCGCGGCGAACTCCTTGCGGCGACGCAGCGCCTGCTCGAGATCCGCCTTGCCCGCGCGCTGCACGTGGTCGAGCGTCTTGGCGAGCAGCATCACGTCCATCGGCTTCGCGTCCTCCCCGTCGGCGCGCAGGCGCTGGCCGACCTGCACGGCGAGCATCTTCACGATCTCCGCGGCCATGCGACCGATGTCGCCGTTGGGCTCCTCGTGCATCTTGCCGATCCAGACATTGGCCACCTCCTGGTACTGCTTGTAGGCGGCGAGCTCGGCGGCCTGATTCTTCACGTATCGGCCGACCGCGCTCTTGGAGGCCTCACCCCCCATCTCGCGGATGAGCAGCACGATCTCCTCGATCGTGGCGCGCCCCTCGCGCACCGCACCATCGACCGCCTCGCGAATGCGGGGGTCCAGCTTCACGATGCTCGACTTGCGGCCCATCAGGAAGGCCTCGGACGCTTCACGCCCGGATGCGCCACCCTGCCCAAGGCGACATCGAGGCCGCGGCCGCTCAGCTTGGCGATCTGCACGCCGGCGATGTCGGCAACGTCGACCAGGCCCTGCTCGGCGAGCCAGGCGAAGTCGGCGCGCACCAGGTCCGCGCTCGCCCGGTGGCCGTAGCCCGCGTCGAGCATGTCCTGCAGCATGAAGTGGTTGGCGCTGTAGCCGGCGGAGGCCGCCAGGATCAGGAGGATGGCGAGCCGCCGATCCTCGGAGACGTGTTGGCTGAAGGTGTTCATTTTGCGCGGTCGATGAGCCAGTCGGAGATGCGGGAAACGGTCTTCTCGAGGCGCTCGAGCAACTGCGTCTGCCCTTGCGTCTCGGCCTTGAGGGAGGCGATGTCGCTGCGGATATTGGCCAGGTCGTCGTGGGTAGGCATGTGCTTGAGCGCCTCCTCGATTCGGGCGATGCGGTTGCGGTGGTCGTCGAGGCGGGCGTCGTGGCTCTCGGCGAGCGTCGTGATCCGGTGATTGGTCGCATCCCCCTTGTTCACGAGGTAGATGTAGATCCCGATCGCGCCCGTGATCAGGAACTGCGCCACATCCACCCAGATCTTCATTTCGTCGTAGCTCACCCACCCGTCCTTTCCCGTCCCTTGGCCAGGCGCTCCCGCCACGCCTGGCAGTCGATGCACGTCGAGCAATCCGGGAGCGCGACCAGGCGCGCCGGCGGGATGCTTGCCCCGCAGTCCTCGCATCGGATACGAGCGCGGCGGGGACCCGGCGACTTGCGCCGCGCGCGCGACAGCGCGTCTTGTCGCATCTCCTCCTCGCGCGCCTGCGCCCGATCCACGATGTCCGCCATCACGCGGCCGAGGCGTCCATCGACCGGAAGAGCCGGGTAGTCATGGCGCCGCGTTCAGTGCGGCAACTGCACGATCAGCCACAGCGCGCTCGACACCGCACCCGACACGAGCGCAAGGATCAGGAGGACCACGGACGCCGTGATCCAGCCCCAGATGTCGTCGGGTCGCTCGGAGAAGTTCGCCCACGCGGCGCAACCGATCCCGGTGACGAAGAACGCCACCGCGATGAGCCCCGTGAGCCATACGAGTCTCATTGGCAGGTCACCACGCCCGACGGCGCCGCGGGCCCGCCCGTGGTGCCCGCGCCGGAGCCGCCCGTGGCCGCGCCGCCCGGCGCGCCGGCGCCGGAGGAGCAGGTGATCCGACGCTCCCACGAGCCGGTACCCGTGCCGTTCACCCCGACCCCCACGCCCTGCGAGTTGTCCACGGTGATCGTCGTCTGCGGCCCGGGCTGCGGGATGCGCCCCGCGATCTGGGCGTTGCTCGCGCCCACGCCGTTCACCACGTCGACGGTCATGCGCTGCTGGCCGAGCTGGATGTCCCGGTTCGCCTGGGCGACCACGACCTGGCCGCGGTACCCGTAGTACAGGCCCAGCGCCTGCAGTCCGCGATCGAGCACGCGGTCGGCCACGTGCAGCGCCTTCTCCCATCCCGACGGCTCGCGAGCCGGCGTCGCGATCGCGGCGGCCGCCGCGCCGGACCCTTGCGGCGCGTACACGGCCAGCCTCTTCACCCCGCGCAACTCGATCGTCTGGCCCTCGATCGCCTCCATTTCGAGCAGGGGCTTCTGGCCCGCTTGCCAGGCGAGCGTGGCCTGCGCACTCACGGCGTGGCCGCTCTGCGTCTCCTCGACGCGCGTGCCGTCGGGCTTCACCGTGACGGTGACGCGCCCGTGCTCGGGCACCTTCGGCGCCTTGGTGGTGCCGCACGCGCCGAGCGCGATCGCCGCGGCGATCGTGGCGAGGACCTTCCAGCTATTGCTCATCGTCTTCCTCCTCGGAGTAGCAGTTGCGGACCTCAGCGACCAGGTCCCGGTGCTTGAGCCACAGCGCCTTGTAGGCGTGCTTGGACTCGATCCGGTTGTCCAGGAGCTGCGGCAGCGTGCCCCCCTGGGCGGGCGGCAGGTTCGGCTGGCTCGGCGCCAGGAGCTGCGGGTCGATCCGGCACTCGCTCGAGCGGGTCGGCATTCCAGAGGCGCAGCCCGCGATCGTTGAGACTGCACAGCACCAGCTGAGGATTCGCCTCCACATAGCCCTTCACCTCCTGCTTTGCCGCCGGCAGCGCAGCGTCCAGGCGCGTGGCATCCGCCACGTGCCGCACGATCACCTCGCGGTTCGCCTCGCGGGCCGCCGTCTGCGCCTCGAGGCGCGCGGCGCGCTCCCCGGCTTTCTCGCGATCGCATGACGCCATCGCGGCTTTCTTGCCGAGATCGGCCACGTACCACACGCCCGCGAAGCCCGCGACGATCACCACGGCGATGAGCGCCAGCACAGCCACCACGCGCCCGACGCCGGCGCCGTCGGCGATCCGCAGGCCGAGTTTCGCCAGGAGGGCGGTCATGGCCGGCCCTCAGAAGGGGGCCTTTCCTTATCGACAGCTGCGCTGAGCGCAGCGTCGATCGCCGCGATCACCGCGAGCGTGTCGATCCTCCAGGTCTCCTGCGGCGCCGCGGCATCCGCCGCGACCAATCCGTGGAGGGTTGCCAGGTCGTGTCGGGCCAGTTCCAGCGCGGCGCGCATCTCGTTCCGGACAGCCATCAGAACCCCGTGGTCGGGCGAGCCACGGCCCGTACGAGCGCCATGAAGCCCTTCTGAAGATCGGGTTTCGCGATCGCCGCCCAGCGCCGGGCCTCGCCATCGAAGCCTGGGCACGCGCCCTCCACACGCCCCACCAGGGCGCCCACCTGCGCGGCCGTGGACTTGATCTCGTTCATGAGATCGATCTCTTCGCTGGAGAGGTCGCGATATCCCGCGATCAGCCGGTGCTGGTTTTCCACGAGCGCCTCACCGCACGAGCGCGAAGTAGGCGACCACCGCGACGGCCGTGAGCGCCGCCACGATCGCCACGGCGCGCCACGGGCGCTTCGTGATCTCCCGCTCGGCCCGCGCACGCACCTCGGCCGCGCTCACACGCCCGTCGTGGTCGCTGTCCGTGCGCGCCATGAAGCGATCGCGCTCCTTTTCCACTCGTTGCCTGGTGTTCATGGCTCCTCCGTCAGGTCGGTTGCTTGTCCGCCGCGGCCGATCCGAACCGCAGGCTGGTCCACTTCGATGCCACGGCGACCGCGCCAACCAGGGCGAGGTAGAGCAGCATCCACTCGATGGTGAGGCGCCCTTCGCGGTTCAGATCAAGCACCACGTAGGTGGCCACCGCATTCGCGATGTTGTTCCATAACTTGGTATGGCTGAGCTGGTCGGTGCCAGGGTCGACGACGATGTCGCGAAGCCTCATGCCGCCCTCCGTACCATCACGCGATCCGGGCCCTTGGCGAGCGCGATCGTCGGGTGCTCGTCCAAGACGCGCTTGGGCTCCGGCTCCATGCCCCGTTCGAGCCAGCCAGCCACGTCGAAGCCCGGGCAAGTCTTCAACCACTCGTGCGGCTCGACGATCCCGTCGCCGTCCAGGTCGGGCGAGAGTTCGCGATGACCGACCACCCGGATGCCGCGCTCGGCGAGGATCTCGAGCGCGCGCTTCGCGCTCACCGGGAACGATTCGCGCATGCCGGCCCGGTCCTGGACGCCGTACGCGGCGGTAGCAACGAGCTGGTGCAGCGCCTCCCACTGGCGCAGGAAGAACGCGTCCGTGCCCACCATGCAGATGCCGATCGAACTGGAGTTATGCCCCCGGGCGTGGGCACCGACCTCGTCGATTCCCCGGCACGGCCACGCAGTGCCGTCCGCGGTGATCACCCAGTGGTAGCCGATGTGGGTCAGCGTGGGGCGGTGGCGGACGACCGCGGCGGGGTCACGGCGGAAGCCACGCTCGGCGTGCCAGCGGTCGATCTGCTCGGGCGCGATCCAGACGCCGTTCGGCGTGGCCGAGCAGTGGATGACGATGAGATCGATAAAGCGCATGCCGCGAGGCTATGCGCGACCCTCCGACACGACTACTTGAAGGGATTCAGAACCGGCTTCTACAGCAGCGCAATCTGGCGCCGGCGGTGGTCCTCTTCCGTGCAGGTCTTCACGATCTCCCGGACCCGCCGCTCGGTCAGATCGTACTCGATCGCGAGCTTGGCGTAGTTGGTACCGTCGAACTTGGCGTACATCTCCCAGTCGCGCTTGGCCAGGTCGACCGCCTCACCCTTGGGGATGTACTGGGACACGCCACCGAAGCGCGCGCGGATGCGCTCGACCACGGCCAGGCCGATCTCCTCGCTCCGGGGGGCGTCCACCACCGCCAGCTCGGCCAGGGCCTGGCTCACCTCCTGCGCGATCTCGGCGAGCAGCGGAGGGTAGTTATCGGGCAGGTTCATCGGCGTGCCTCTTCGCGTCGTAGGTGAGGGCGGAGACGATCTTGTGGAGCTGGGACTCGTCGGCGAACTCCAGGCGCTCGACGCCGAACATGCGCCGGCAGATCCCGTCCACGTAGGCTTTCCCGCGCGATCGCGCGAGCACGATGATCTTGCGCAGCATTTTGCGCTTGCCCTCGGCCGCCCGGTCCACCCAGGCCCACTCGTTGGGCCGCGCCCGGCCCCGCCCGCCGGGAGAGGGCCGGAAACCGCACCGCTTCAGGTGATCAATCACCGCGCGGCGGCCGGCCTGGTCGAGATCGCCCGCCGAGCGCACCCGTGCCACGACCCACAACATGTCCCTGTACAGGTCGTCGTCCAGGCCGAGTTCCTTCCTGGCCACGTGGATGAGGGCGAGCTCGCGGCCGCGGTCCTCGCGCCCGATCACTTGCGCTCCTTCGCGGCGAACAGGTCGCGGTGCGCGATCCCCAGGGACTTGCAGGCCTGCCCGAGCAGTTCGACCCACTTCTCCGACAGGGGCGGCGTGCGGCACTCGACGCCTTCGCGGCGGATCACGATCTCCGTCAAGGCGAGGCGCTCGCGATCGCGCGCGGCCAGGTAGTCGAGATGCTGCTGCTTCGCATCCGCCCAGCGATCATGGAAGTACGCGGCGGCCGCGACGAGCGCGGCCACGATCAGGGCCGCGGCGAGACGCTCCCGCCACGTTCCCCTGCGCACGATGACCAGGCGCGGCAGCTCCACTCGCCGCAGCCCCTTCACCACGCGCACCGTGTCCGCGTCCATCGCGCTCACCACGTCACCCGCGCCCGAAGCCCTGAGGACCGGCCATGTCCGAGCCGGAAGGAGAGGGCGCTTTCGTCTCGTCGCGGGGTGCCGGTGTTTTGACCCACCGCCGGCTGGGGCCGAGCAAGCATCAGAGGTCCCCGGCAGTGGCGTCCGCGAGGAGCGCGTCCACCAGCTTGTCGATCTCGCCGTCCACCGGCTTCACGAACACCACCTCGCCGGAGTCCTCGACGGTGATGCCCAGGCGCTTCAGGTCGCCGGCGGAGAGGTTCGCGAGCGCGCTTCGCACAGGCTTCTCGGTGCGCTTGACGAGGGCGTCCACCTGCTCGGGGAAATGGCGGTGGATCAGCTTCACGACCTGCTCCTCGTCGTCCCACTCGATGCGGCCCTTGCCCTTCTGGAAGCCGACCCGCACGCCGTGGAAGGTGTGGGTCTTCTTCTTGTCGAAGAGGTCGCGCGACGCGGACAACACCTCGGTGAGCTCGTCGTGGGCGCGCGCCGCGGCCGCCACGGCCGACTTGATGCCGCGCAGGTGCGATCGCTTCGTGGTCGTGAGCTCGTCGTTCAGGGCGGTCACCCGCTCGCCCAGTGCGGACCTCGCGTCCGCGTACTTCTTCGTGAGGCCTTCGATCTGGTCCATCGTGGTCATGGTTCGCTCCATCGCTTCAGCCCTGGATGAATGCCGTTTCCCGCGGAGGGCTCACGTGGGAAGGCGCAGCTGCCCGATGAGATCCGGCAGCGGGATGTTGGAAAGCCGCGAGGCGAGCCGCAGGCTGTGCAGCGCTCGCCCCTTCAGGTACTCGACCGTCGTCTGCAGCTCCGCCGGCGTCTCGGCGATGAAATAACCGGTCCTCGGGTGGCCGCAGACCGCAATCCCGTCCTCGCGCAAGGCGCTCACCTGGGCGCGGACTTCGCGCTCGGTGACGCCCGCGGCCGCCGCCAAGTCCCTCGCGGTGATCCCCCGTGCCACGCCGATGTGGCGCTGGAGCACGCCGAGCACCGAGGTCCGCAGATCGAGCGCGAGCTGGGTCATGGCCGCCGCAGGATCTCGCGTACGCTCTCGGGCATCGGCACGCCGGGAACGCTTTCGACACGCAAGGCGGGCCGATGCGAGGCGTGGGAGCCGACCGGGGTGATGCCCGCGCGGCGGGCGTGGTCGCCCGCCTCGGCCTTGGCCTCGGCCTTGTTGGCCAGGCCGGCGATGATCTCGAAGAGGTAGCCGTGGCTCTTGAGCGGGAGCTGCAGGCGGCCCGCATCGCGCAGCTGCACCATCTGCTCGAGCGCTGCGCGCCAGTACTCCACGGGTGCGGGCCAGGCGCGACCGCCGCGCTCGATTTGCGCCTGCTCGATCGGCCCCTGCAGGTCGCCCAGGATCGCCCCGACGCGCTCCCACGAGAGCTGCCGCTTGGCGGGGCGGAACATGGCCAGGTACTGGATCAGGAGCTTGCCGAGGGGCGCCGGGAGCTTGAGCGCCGCGAGGACGGCGTCTCGCGCGCCATCGTGGGCCAACACGACCTCCAGCGTCATCTCGGCGCCGCACGCGGGGCAGGAAAGCCTCACGAGGCAGTCCTCCCCGGTGCCACGAGCGGGCTGCACAGGAGCCGCTGCAGCGCGTTCGGCTGCCGCCGCGCGCTCGGGTTGGCCACCGTCGAAGTTGGCAGCCACACGTCGAAGGTGCCCGCGACGCTCGAATTGTCGCCGCGGGAGGACACCAGGTGGCCGCGCTCGATCATCACGCCGATCGCGTTCTTCACGCGGCACGGCGGAACCTTGTCGTCGCGGAAGCGCCAGACGACGTAGTCCACCCCCACGGGCCCGCTCGACTCCCGCAGGATCTCGCGGATCTTCTCGTGCAGGCCGCCTCTCGACCAGGTCACGGCTTTCGCCCCCCGAGGAGCCCGAGGAAGGCCTGCAGGCGAAGCGCCTGCGCCTCGTCGAGGGCGACGGACTGCGCGCCCACTTCGATGCGCATGTCACCCATGTCGGACACCCAGATGCGCATGCCCCCCCCCGACGGAAGGGCTTCAACGGGAGCCGCCGGCAGGCTTGCCGGCACCGGCGGCGCGACGAGCGGCTTCACCGTCGCCGCGGCGGGGCCGGGCAGGAATCGGGCCTTGCGCCGATCGCCGCAGACGTAGCCCGCAACGTGGATCTCGCCGCGGGCCTTGAGCCCACTCAGCGCGCTTGTCACCTGCCTGCTCTCGAGCTTCGTCGCGGCGACGAGATCGGCGTGGGTCAGCGCATATCGCGAGGCGGTGATCGCGGCCAGGACCGCGTCCACGGCCGATTGCTTCCGGGGCTTGGGCATCGTGGTCTCCTTGCCGGGTGCCGCGTCGGGCGCCGGCGCGTCATGAAAGGCCGCCTTCGACTCGGGTATCGAGCGCTTCGCCCGCGCCGCAACCTCCCCGGTGCCTCTTTCCGGGGAGGGGCGGCTCTTGGCGGCGCCCAGTGGCGCCTCTCTGGGGGTGTCCTGTCCGGCCGACTGCGGGCCGGAGAGCGCGTAGCGCGTGGGCCTCACGCCCGTGATGCCCGGCTCACGGCGCAGCAGCCCCTCGCCTTCCATGCGCCGCAACTCGTCGACGAGCGCGTGCTGGTCCACGAACGATGGCGCGAGGGCGTAGAGCTCGGCCGCCGTCGGCTTGCCGCGCAGCTGCCGGAACGCCGCGAGCATCTCTTCGCGTTCGGTGAGCATCACATCGGCCTCCACCCGCGCGCCCCGTCGAAGGTGGCGGCGTGCTTGCGCCCGCCGGGCTCGGTGCGCAGGCACAGGAGCTTGTCCGCCGTCTCCCAGGCGATGAAGGCGGATTCCCCCGGCGCCTGCGGCAGGCACGCCTGCGCGAGCCGCGCATCACGCTCGGCACGCGAGCGCTCGCGATCCAACTCGTCCTGGTAGTCGAAGCTCGAGGCGAGCAGGTACAGCCCCGCGATCGCCGCGAGCAGCACGGGCGTGCGCCAGTCCATCACCACGTCGTTGAGCCTCATGCCGATTGCTCCTTCTTGCCGCGGTTGTGGGGGCACGAGCGGCACGCCCGGAAGAGCGCCACGCGCACGTGGTTGGTGGTCGCGAAGGGCCTCGCCTGGTGATCCAGGCATTCCCGGGTCGAGATCTCGCCCAGCACCGGGCAGCGGACCTTCTCGTTCATGAACTCGCCCTTCACGCGCTCTTCAAGGCGGTCCAGGCGGCCCTTGTAGGAGTTGCGCAGCGCCTGGTTCACCATCGCCGCCGAGACGTTGAGCCGCACGGCGGCCTTGGCCTGGCTCGTGCGGTCGCACTCCTCGGCGAGCACCGCAACCCACTCCGGCGCGCTCACGCCCCAGGCCGCGCGCATCATTCCGGTGTTGGCGCTCATTCGCGCACCTCGGGCCGCCAGACCACGGCACCCAGGTTCGGGTCGTAGACGTGCTTCACGCGCTGAACCATCGGCGCCCGGGGACCCGAGTCGCGGGCCGGGATGAAGCGGTACTGGGCGTGGCGGTGCGGGTCGCCCTTGCGCACGAGCGCCAGGTAGCCCGCCTTCGCGAGGTAGTGGACGTAGCTCTTCGCGTCCGCGAGGGCTACCGTCGCCCCGGCGGCCGCCTGCAGCTCCGTCGCGTTGAAGTGCTTGAGGATCTTCATGGCGCGCCAAAGCGCCAGGCGCTTGGCGCCCTGGTCGACGGGCTTGCCCTCCTTCGAGAGCCGCGGTGCTTCCACGCCCACGTCGCGCGCGAGTTCGAAGCGGGCGCGGCTGTGGCGGCCGTGCGCGGTGACGCGCCGCACGTAGCCCGCCTTCTCGAGCGAGCGCACGTAACCCTCGATGGTGCGCTCGGGCATCCGCGGGCAGCGGTCCTCGATCGACGAGTAGTCGAACACGCGGAGCACACGGATCGCGTCCCAGATGCGCTCGCGCGGGGTGCGGTTGCCGACCGCCTGCAGGTGGATCGGCTTACGCGGCATGGGTCGCCTCCCCAGCCGGCGCCCCGACCCTGTTGAGGCGCCGCTCGGCCTCATTGACGAGGCGCTCGGACAGGATCAGCGCCTGCGTCACATCCAGGTAGACCATCGCGGAGAGGCCGCGGTCGGCGCATACGAGCATCAGGCCGACGCCGTCCCGCATGTCCATGCAGATGATCCTGGTCCCAGGGTTCGGGTTCGGCGGCTCGCCCGTCGCCAGGCAGAACCAGTGGTCCGGCACGTGGCTCAAGGCGTCGTCGTCAGACCGCATGTCTCGCCTCCTTCCGGCGCGCGATCTCGGCGCTCTCCTCGAGCGCGTCCATGATCTCGGAGGCGAGCGCCAGCGCCTCGTCGATGTCGAGGAAGACGGTGGCCGAGCGCTCCGCGTGGCGGGGAACGCCGCGCGTGAAGATGTTGAGCGTCACGCCCGGCGAGGCCTCGCGGGGCTTCGGCACCACGCAGGCGCCGGTGCCCTGCGAGGGGAGGTCCATGCAGTCTTGTTCGCCCACGGTCCAGACCGCGGCGAGCAGGTGGTGGGAGAGCGGGCGCGTCATTTCGGCCCCCTCGGCGGGGCGTCGCCCGTGTAGAGTTCGCGCGTGCCCCAGTGCGCGAGGTTCATCTTGGCAGCGCCGGCGCTGCGCCCGTGCTGGCGAACGAGCTCCACGTTCACGCAGATCCGCCGCGCGACACCCCGCGAGGCCTTCACGATGTGCTCGAGGAGGTCGTCGGAGATCTCCACGTCGGGGCTGTAGACCTTGGCGAGCTTGCGGGAGTCCGGCATGTCGCAGGGAATCGCGGCCTGCCAGTCGAGCACCCGGTTGTGGATGCGTTCCCAGCGCTTGAGCTTGGCCGGGAACATCTCCTCGCCGATCATGAGGATCGGCACCGCGCTCGCCTCGTAGATGTCGCGGACGATCTCGATCAGCGCCTTGCCCACGATGTGGTCCATCTCGTCCAGGATGAGGGGGCGCCCGGAGAGCGACAGCTGCAGGCTCACCTCGTCGACCATCTCGCCGATCGTGCCGCCCGGCCGCAGCCGCATCTCCTTGCAGATCGCCTGCAGGAGCGTGGTCTTGCTGAAGTAGCTGCGGCACTCCACGTAGACGGCGTTGAAGGCGTTCACGCACGCGGCCGCGGCGAAGCTCTTGCCCAGCCCCGACGAGCCGTAGAAGACGCCCATCCCGGGCAGGTTCGGCGCGCGCGTGAGCAGGTGCTCCATCACGCGCGAGCACGAAATCACGTTGCGCAAGGGCGCGAAGCCGCTGCTGTTGATGGTGGGGTCCGTTTTTGCCATACTGTCCGTTCTCCGTGGTTGGTTGCTCTGCAATCGACTGCCGCGCCCCGGCTGCCACCGGGGCGTTGTTATTTCCGCTAGCCGAACTTGGCGTTCCAGTACTTGTCCTGCACGAAGTAGCCCGATGTCTGCCACTGCTGCCAGAAGCTCTCGTCGCTCTCGCTGAGCACTTCTCCGGCACCGCGACGGGCATCGACCAACTTCCAGTAGTCGTGCTTCGCGAAGTCGTCTCGAAGCTCGTGGACATTGACGACCGCGACGGCGGGAGCGGCCAGCCTCGCTTCCAGGGCGGCCATCGCGACCCGATCCTCTTCGGACATGGGCGGCACCACCACCGGCGGGAGCTCCAGCGCCTGGCGGAAGTGCCCGCGCACGACCTTCGGCGCCGGGATCGAGAGCTCGGCCGCAGGCCGCGGCTCGCGCGAGAGGTGCTTGGCGGCGGTCCGGATGTCCATGCGGCGCTCTGCGTCGAGGATCTGCTGCTGCGCCTTCATGAAGGCGCGGCGATCGCGGGCGTGCTCGCGGGCGGCATTCGCGTCGTTGAAGCCCACCGGGGCGTGGCACTCGGCAAAGCAGATGTAGCGGCCGTCCGCGGTGTACACGTGTACGCCCTCGTGCAGGCGCTGCGGGTCGAAACGCGCGACCAGGCTCTTGCCGGCCCACTCGATCATCGCCGGGGCCCAGTAGCGGTTCGCCTGCGTCGGGGCCACGTGCGTGCGCGAGATCCGCCCGGTGGCGAGCGCGATCGAGCCGTCCCGCTTGTTCGTCTTCACCGGCTCGGTCGCGAGCAGGAAAAGCCGCCGCTGCTCGCTGCTCGCCCGCCGGATCGCGCTCTTCGCGTAGCTCTCTGCGAAGGCCTCGTCGAAGGACCGCCCCGCCACCATCGGCGATCGACGGCCCGGGCGGGCGTTCCACGCGGCGATCTCGCGCCGGATGACCTCCTCCAGGACCGCCAGGTCCACCACGGCGCCCTTGCCGTCGTACTCCGGCTTGTCCAGCGGATTGGCGCCCGTCCACGCCCCCGCGCACTCCGGAGCCTTGTCGACGTATTCGCCGATGCCGCCCACACCGAAGGCGCGCTCCACGGGCTTCGCCTGGCCGTGGCCCGGGGTCGCCCACATCACCTTGATCCCGAGTAGCTTGAAGATGCCGTCGCCTTCGTCCTCGCGCACCTTGAACCGGAACCGGTGCTTGATGCCGCCGCTCATCGTCTTGTTGGCGGCCGCTAGCGTGTTGTCCTGGAGGATCGCGCAGGGTATGCCGTAGCCCTCGACCAGGTCCGCGAGCGCGAGCCTGATCATCTCCGTGTGCTCGCTCTTGTCGGTGCGCCAGGCGAGCACCTTGCCGAAGGCCACGTCCTGCCAGAACCAGGTCTTGGCGCGCACGATGTCGCCGTCCGGGAACCGCACCCAGAGGTTGTGCTTGTAGCCGTCGCCGTTGACGATATCGAGGGCCGCGAGCGCCGCCTTGTCGCGCACCTGGGGCGGATACATCGCCTGCAGGGCTTTCTTGCCCTCGCGCGCGAGTACCTGCGCGGTGCGCGGCAGGGCGCCGAGCAGCCTGCGCAGCGTGCGATCCGAGGGGAGCGTCCACCCCCGCGTGGGGGCGGCCTCCAGCAACCGGTTCACGCACGCAGCGGCCGCTGGGCGCTCCGGGCGCATGTAGTCGGCCACGAGCGCCTGCCACGCGTCGGCGGGGACTTCCGCGCGCAGTCCGCGCCGGGCGTACTGGGGAGCGAGGAGGTATAGCCAGCGGGACTCCGGCTCACCGCGCACGACTGCGCGAAGCCGCTGCACGGTGGCGCGGTCAACGCCGAAGCGCTCGCACACCGCGCTGGTGGCATTAGCCACGGTGTGGCCGCTCCACTTGAGCGCGTGGAAGGTGTTCACGACCGCGAGCGCGCGCTCGGCCCGCGCCTTCTCGCGCGGGGTCTTCTGCTCGTAGAGGATCGCGAGCGCCTCGAGCTCCGCCTGCAGTTGTTCATCAGAGGGTGCCGGCAGCGGGGCCCCAAGTGGCATCACGGCATGCGCAGCAAGCGCCGCCTGCACGTCGGGTGGGAGGGATGCGATCGGGTAGTGGCGCTGGCGGTAGCGGCCACCGCCTGTGGCACGATCCTCGAAGGGCCAGCGCTCGCGCGCGGCGCGGCGGAGCACCGACACTTTGTGCATCGAGAGAGCCGACGCGATGTCGGCGAGCACCACACACGCGCCGACCATTGGCTCACCGGTGTAGGGGAGAGAGGCGCATCCCGCGCTAGACTTCGTGGGTCCAGTCAGTCCATCCAACACGGGAGGCCTCTCATGGGTGAATCAGCAAGGAAGGGCATCGCACCGGCGCGAGTAATCTCGCTCTTGTGGTTCTTCAATGCGGTCTTCATGGCGCGCTGGGAGCAGGTTCGGGCACTCCCGTACCACGAGGCCTTCGACGACGATGCGGATGCCGCGATCATGGAGTTCTTGCGGCACCCCGAGACGACAACGTGGGACGATCTCCCATTGCCGGTGTGGCGTGTCTTGATCGCGCGATACGAGAAGTTGTTGCTCATCGCTTTGACTGTCGAACGGGAAGGGGGTCGTTTCCCTGTTCCGTTTCTCGAAGAAGGCGCAACTTCGATGGAAGTACGAAACGCTTTAGTTCGGCTAATGCTTCACGAAGAGGGGTCCCCGTTACGATCCAGCGATGTACCATTGTTTGAATTGCCGTCCGGTCCTCCGGATCCATCGTGGCGACCGCATTGACCAATGCTCGATAGTCGGCGAGCTGCTTGGCGTAGAGGCGCCGCGCAACGCCGCGATGGAGGCACTTCATTGCAGCGGCCCCATCGCGGCGTCCCACTCGGCCAGGCGCTTCGGTTCGGCTTCCTGTGGTAGCACCTGGTCGAGGGAGATCCTCATCCGCAGGCGGTAACCATCACGCGTGGTGATCGTGAGCACCGCGCATGAGTAGCGCCCTGCGGCGATCTCTTGCGCAATGTCGACGAGTGCGTCGCCGAGCGGGGTGCTCTTGTCGATGGGCATCGTCAGCCTCTCACCTTGTCCTTGCGCCCGAGGTACGCCCGTAGGGCCGCTTTCCGCTGCTTCAGCTGCTGCTCCTCGCGCTCGAGCTTCCCGAGCTCCGCCAGGAGGGCGTCCTCTCCGACGAGAAGGCGGCACCCCCGATTCCGAGCGAGGAGCTCCGTAAGTACGCGCGTGCTCGTCGCGATCTCGAACGCGGCCGCGTAGCGGAACGGGAAGTTGTGGTCCTGGCGCGAGTCGCCGGTGTACGCGTCGAGCATGTAGCGGGACACTTCGCGCCCGGTGAGGCGGCTCATCTCGGCCGCGATCGCCCAGCGGTCTACCGGTGCGGCCTTGATCGCCTGGTTAAGCGCCTCGCGAAGTGGAGCGTCGAGATCGTGCGATCGATCGAGCGTTGGCCCCGGCGTCGGAATGTCGAACAGGTCGAGGGTCAGGTCGTCGCGCTGGCGCACCGTCTATGCCCCCTCGGCCACATAGCCATTGTCGGCAAGCGGCGCGGTGCTATCCTTTTGTGGACGACGACCGGGCTTTTTCCACGTCGATTTCCGCCGTTGGGGGAAGGTGGGGCGTTCGGTGATCGGCTCTTTCGTCATCGAGTCGTATCGAGACGGCCAGATGTCCCAAGGCTCGATGCCGATGGCGTCGGCGATGAAACGCTGGCAAGCGGGGTAGCGCTGGTAGAGGGCCCGCTGCAGATTGTTGGGGTAGTACCCGTGATGTACGGAGAGGCGGCGCAACGACCATCCCGCCTTCTCCAGGGCAGCTTTGATGTCGGCCGGGTGCCAGTCCGCCTTGCGGCGCGCTGGTTTTTTAGGGGTATGCGGGAGAGTCATGGTCTAAACATTAGACCATGAATTATCCGCCGTCAACCATAGGGATAAGAGTTGGCTTCTCTTGATGCGAAGGAAGTTGGCAGGCGCCTTGCCGAGGCCCGGCAGGCGTTAGGCTTCACGCAGGCCGAGTTCGCGCATCGTCTCGGGGTCAGTATCGCGACCATCAAGGGCTACGAAGGGGGCCACCGGCATCCTTCCCGTGGAGTGACCAGAGGGTTGGCGGATCTCGGGGTGAACCTTTCCTGGCTCGATAGAGCAGAGGGACCCGTTCTCCTCGAAGGCCAAGCGCGTGACGCACAGGCAGATATGGCGGCAGCTGCAGCTGGCGACGATGAGGCTGCTGCGCGTCGGGTACAGCGAATTGAGGCTTGGGGGAAGGGAGTGACCCACGCCAAGTGGTGGGTCGATGAGACGGCCAGGCGTCTGGAGTGGACGCCGAAGACCCTCGTCCGGGAAGCCCTCATACTGGCGGTTTCCCAGGGTCTAGCGACGGCTGCACTTCATCCTGTAATGGTGATGCTCAAGGGGCAGGAGGAGGCAGACAGGCTACCGGCAAGTCCTACTCCCCCCGGTAAGTGAAATAGCACGGTCGTTCGCCATTGAAATGCAACAACTTTTGCCTATGCCTATTTACTAGGTGATTGAATTAAAAGGAATCAGCTGCAACAAGAGGTGCAACAAGATCGCCCGAATCTTGTTGCGCATCGGATACTGTGTCGCTGCCGTCAGTAGGCGCCGTTTGCGCTGCAACTAAAGGGGGGGTGCGATGGAGCTTTTTCTGCTGTGGTTTGGCATCGCCGTGGTCACTGCGATCGCGGCTGCGTCGCGTGGTAGGGGTCCTGTCGCATGGTTCTTCCTCGGGCTTTTTTTCTCGATTTTCGCTCTGGGGGCGGTACTCGTCATGCCGTCTCTGAGGATCGCGCCAGGCACGCCGACGCCCGACACGCACGTGAAGTGCCCCGATTGCAGGGAGCTCGTTCTGAAGGACGCGAAGGTCTGCCGGCACTGCGGTTGCAAGCTCATCCCGCAGGCCTGATTTTTCCTCGCTTTCCGGGTCATTCAGGGGGTCGCACACCGTCTGGCCAATTCGGGGGTTTTGTTCAAACCGTCTGGCCAGCCTGTTGTGGTTCCATCCCGATAAAGCCCTGTTTTTCTGGCTTTTTCCCGGATTTCCGTTCAGCCCGCAAGTCGCAAACCATCTGGCCACTCACACCCACCGCGGAGCGCTGCGCCATCCTCGAATCGTGGAACCGCCCCGAGGACCCCGCCGTCTCCATCGCGCGGGCGCGCGTGGCGCCGGGGGTCGCGACCCGGCCGCACCGGCTTCGCGGCGTCGCCGAGCGCTACGTGATCCTCGCCGGGCAGGGCGCCGTGCGCGTGGGCGAGGCGCCCGAGGCGCCCGTGGGCCCCGGCGACGTCGTCGTGATCCCGGCCGGCGTGTCGCAATCGATCCGCAACACCGGCGCGCAGGATCTCGTGTTCCACTGCGTCTGCACGCCGCGCTTCACGCCCGGGTGCTACGAATCCCTCGACTGAATTTCCCTGGAGAGCAGAAATGGCCGAACTCAAGAAGATCGACGTGGTGGTTGGCACCGGCGCAGAGGCGCGGCCGGGCATGGTGAAGGTCCACTACACCGGGTGGCTGCACGACCCGGCGCAGCCCGACGGCCACGGGCGGAAGTTCGACAGCTCCGTCGACCGGGGCCAGCCGTTCGACTTCCGCCTCGGCGCCGGCCAGGTGATCCGCGGCTGGGACGAGGGCGTGGCCGGCATGAAGGTGGGCGGCAAGCGCACCCTCGTCATTCCGCCGGAGATGGGCTACGGCTCGCGCGGCGCCGGCGGCGTCATTCCCCCGAACGCGACGCTCGTCTTCGACGTCGAGCTGCTCGACGTGCGCTGATGCGGGAGGGATGAGCCTGGCCCGGCGCGGGCGCGTCCCCCGCTGCTGGACGGCCGGTGCCTTTCGCGCGCATGCTGCCCTTCGCACGGGGCATCGCTTGAAAGGAGGGCCGCCCTTGAAGCGCCTGGTCTTCGTCCTGGCGATCGCACTCGCGCTCTGCGGCGGCGCGAGGGCGGGGCTCGTGGAGGAGGCGCGGGACGCCTACCAGCGCGAGGACTTCGCCACCGCCTTGCGGCATTGGCAGGCACTTGCCGGGCAGGGGGATCCGGTCGCCCAGACCAATCTCGGCTTCCTGTTCGAGAGCGGCCGGGGGGCCAGGCAGGATCACGCCGCGGCGGCGGCGTGGTACCGCAAGGCCGCGGACCAGGGCCACCCTCCTGCGCAGTTCAACCTGGCCGCCATGTACCAGGATGGCAGGGGAGTCGACCGGGACCCCGTCGAGGCCGCGAGGTGGATGCGCATGGCCGCCGAGCGGGATTACGGCCCGGCCCAGGACGTCCTGGGGCGCTACTGCGAGAAGGGCGTCGGCGTCCCGCAGAGTTACGCCGAGGCCGCGAAGTGGTACCGCCGCGCCGCCGACAAGGGGCTTTCGCCCGCCGAGACCAACCTCGGCGTCCTCTACGAAACCGGCAAGGGCGTGAATCAGGACTTCGTCGAGGCGGCGAGCTGGTATCGCCGCGCCGCCGATCGCGGCCATGCGCACGCGATGAGCAACCTCGGGATACTCCACGCGACCGGTCGCGGCGTCGAGCGGGACATGATCCGGGCGGTCGCCTGGTTCACCTTGGCCGCCTCGCGCACTTCGGATCCCGGCCTTCGCGCCACGTTCGCCGCGAACCGGGAACGCGCGGCCTCGACCCTGACGCGATCCCAGGTCGCGCAGGCCGAGAGGCTTGCCGGGGAGTGGAAGCCGAAGTAGCGGTCGGCCGCGGTTCGGCTTGTCCCGAAGGCGTGACGGGCCTATGCCGCCCGGGTCCCCAACGCCCTCAGGCAGCGATCGATCCACAGCGCCGTGAGCTTCTCCTGCACCGAGTTCTGCCCGAGCCGCTCGCGCAGGCCGGGGAAGTCGACGCGGTCGAGCTCCTGGTCCTGGTTGAAGCACGAGAAGACGTAGCTCACCTTCCCGGTCGCCGGGTCGCGGTGCGGCTGCAGGCACTGCGCGCAGATCTCCTTCATCATGCACTGCATCGGCGAGTTGATGGAGCCGATGGCCACGTGGGAGGCCTTGAGGTGAGGCGCGAGCACGCCGTGGCGCGCGCGCGCCACGGCCGCCATCATCGCGTCGGAGCCGATGACGACGAGGCGGTCCGCCTCCCGCAGCGCGATGCTCGCCTCGCCCAGCCGTCCCTCCGCGTGCGCGAGCATGGCCTCCACGATGTTGCCGTGGAAGGTCTTGTCCTGCGGCCGGCCCGCCGTGAATCCGGGCGCCTCGTCGCAACACCACACCACCTCGTCGGCCGCAGCCTCGATCTGCCCGACCTTGTAGCGGTCGATCGCCTTCTTGTAGCCGGCGAAGT
>CAYTOT010000045.1:0-41353 GCA_964439475.1 uncultured Alcaligenaceae bacterium | reverse complement strand
ATTCACCCGCGACGTCGCGTCATCGCCGCGCTTGGCGCCCTGGCATTGACCGGCCCGGGCACGCGCGTAGCGAGTGCCCAGTCACCGGTTGCCGGACGAGCGCCCATCGCCACGCGCCGCATCCCCTCGTCGGGCGAGGCGATGCCGGTGATCGGGCTGGGCACCTGGATCACCTTCAACGTCGGCAACGATCCGCTCGCGCGCGCGACCTCCACCGAGGTCATGCGCGCCTTCCTCGCCGGCGGCGGACGAATGATCGACAGCTCGCCGATGTACGGCTCGTCGCAGGAGGTGATCGGCCAGGGCCTCGCGCAGCTCGGTCGCCCTTCGTCGGTGTTCTCGGCGGACAAGGTGTGGATCGGCGCCGGTGGCCGCGGCTACGCGCAAATCGACAGCTCGCGCAAGCGTTGGGGCGTGACCCGCTTCGACCTGGTCCAGGTGCACAACCTGCTCGCCTGGGAGGAGCAGCTCCCGTTGCTCTTCGCCATGAAGGCGAAAGGCGAGATCCGCTACGTCGGCATCACGACTTCCGAAGGACGGCGTCATCGCGAGGTCGAGTCGATCATGGCGAAGCATCCCCTCGACTTCGTCCAGCTCAGCTACAACCTGCTCGATCGCGAGGCGGAGGCGCGCCTGCTGCCGCTTGCGCGCGAGCGCGGCATCGGCGTCATCGTCAATCGCCCGTTCCGCCAGGGCGCGCTGCTGCGCGACCTCGAGCGTCACCCGCTGCCCGCATGGGCTGCCGCGATCGACTGCGACAGCTGGGCGCAGGTCGCGCTCAAGTTCGCGGCCACCCATCCCGCGGTCACCTGCGTGATTCCGGCGACCCGTCAGGTCGCCCACGTGCGGGAGAATCTCGCGGCCGGCCACGGACGCCAGCCCGACGAGGCGATGCGCAAGCGGATGTCGGCCTACGTCGAGCAGCTATGATCGTCGCCTCGCAATTCCTGGCCTGAGCCGAGCGCGATGTCGGAGTGGTGGACCTACTCGCTATCCGACTTCCTGCTGTTCGCGCCGCGCACCTACTGGCGCCTGTTCGAGCTCTACAACGCGGCCATCGTGCCGTTGCAGGCGGTGGGCCTGATCGTGGGGGCCGCCCTGGTCCGGGTGTCGCTTCGACCCACGCGCTTGCGTCTTCGTATCGCGCTCGGCGTTCTCTCGCTCGCCTGGCTGTGGGTCGGGATCGCCTTCCTGTGGCGGCAATACGCGACCATCAACTGGGCCGCGCCCTGGCTGGCCGGTGCATTCGTGGTCCAGGCAGCGCTGCTTGCGGGGGTGGGGCTGGCATTGCGGTCGCCTGCCGAAACAGAACGTGTCGCTGCTGCCTCGACGCACGCCACGCTGCTGGTCACCTTCGCCGTGGCGATCTGGCCGCTGGTCGGCAGCCTCGACGGACGCTCATGGATCGGATGGGAGTTCTTCGGGGTCGCTCCCGATCCGACCGCGATCGGAACGCTCGGCCTGCTCCTCCTCCTGCCACGCGGTCCCCGCTACGTGCTTGCCATCGTGCCGGCCGCGTGGTGCCTCGTCAGTGCCGCGACGCTGTGGGCCATGGGCGCCTGGCAAACCGCGGCAATGGTCGTCGCGCTGGCGATCTTCGCGCACGGCTCCGTGGCAGCGCCGAAGCCCGGGACCACGAAGCCTCTCGGCCCGCTCAATGGGTGATGACGACCAGTACGCTGCAGGGCGCGTGCTCGATCAACGCCGGAGACGTGGCGCCGCGCCACCACCGCGCCGCCCATCCCTCGAGGTGCTTGTGGCCGACGACGATCAGGTCAGCGGCGATCCGACGCGCGTAGCGCGTGATCTCGCGGACCGAATCCCCGACCAGCAGTTCGCCGCGGGCGGCGTGGCCGGACTCCGCGAGCCGGCGCAGGCCGTCATCGAGGATCTTCTGGTAGGTCGACTGCAACTGGGCCTCGGAAGCCGCGTCGTAGACCCCGCCCTCGACGGCAACGTGCAGCGATGGCATCACGGCGACGAGATGGAGCTCCGCCTGGCTCCACTGCGCGATGTCGTGGCAGTCGAGCAGTGCCTTCTGCCCGGACTCGGAGCCATCGTAGGCCAGCAATATGCGCTTGTACATGGCGCTCTCCTGCAGGTCTTCCGGAAGGCGGCCTCGTCGACGCGGCCGCCGCAGGGCAATGTACTCCGCGCGCCGGCCACCGGCAACGACGGCCACCGTTGTGCCACCGAGATGCGCCTCGTCCGCAGCTGGCTGCGTCCATCGTCCGAACTCGCCCGCGCCTCACGCGGCGAACGGATTCTCGATCACCAACCCCTCGATGCGCTGACCATGCTGCAGGTCTTCGCTCAACGGCCGGTCGCAGCCGGCTTCGAGTGCGGCGGCGACAATCAGCGAATCGTAGAAGCCGAATCGCCAACGCGCCTGGATATCCAGGGCGCGCCGGTACAACGCGGCGCTCGGCATGACGCGCCACAGCGGGACCAGCACCTTGTCGAGGAAGCGGCGCGCCTGTTCGGGCGTCGCCGAACGACGCAACCTGCCGCCGATGACGTTGAGGGTTTCCTGGACGACCTGATGGCTGATGGCCGCGTCGCCGCGTTCCAGCGCATGCCGCAGCAGGCGCTCGGCAGCTTCGCGTTTGCGAGCGTCGGTTTCGTCGAACAGGTAGATGAAGATGTTGGAGTCGATGAAGTCAACGCTCGTTCATCTCGTCCCGCGTGAACTTCCTGCCGCCGGTGCGCACGTTGCGGCGCAACTCGGCGATCACGCTCATCGCCGCATCGGCACGGTTCTGCCGCTGTACATAGTCGCCCAGCCAGAGGCGAAACTGTTCATTCAGGGTCGTGTGGTCGGCGCGGGCACGCTCTCGCGCGGCATCGATCAAGTCCTCGTCTGCACTCAAGGTGATGTTCTTCACGGGAAGCATTTCGTCAGACGCACATGAAAAAAGTGTACACGATGGAAAGTGCTGCGTGTGGGTCACCAGCCGCGCCGCTCCCGGCGCAGCACGTATGCTGTCGGTCCGGGTCGTGTCGCGGGTCACCTGCCGCAACCCGGCCCGGTGAAGCTTGCCGTGTCGGCTGCCTGCGCCCATGCGCAGCGTCAGGTCTTGCCAACGTCGGCGTGATCGGAGTTCACTCCGGGATGGACGAAAACCCGTCGGACCCCACCGATCTGCGGCACCTCGCCGTGCGGACACTCGGCCACTACGACGCGCGTGCCGAGGCATTCCGCGCCGGCACGCGCGACCACGACGTGCGCCAGAACATCGACGCCCTGTTGTCGCGGATCACGGCGCCGCCGCCCTTGACGCTGCTCGACTTCGGCTGCGGACCGGGACGCGACCTGAAGACCTTTCGCGATCTCGGCCACGTCGCCATCGGCCTCGACGGCGCCGCGTCGTTCGTGGCGATGGCCCGGGCCGACACCGGCTGCGAGGTCTGGCAGCAGGACTTCCTTGCGCTCGACCTCCCGGTGGCGCGCTTCGACGGCGTGTTCGCCAACGCCAGCCTGTTCCACGTGCCCGTGGCAGCGCTGCCGCGCGTGCTGCGGCAACTGCATGCCGCCCTGAAGCCGGGCGGTGTCCTGTTCAGCTCCAATCCGCACGGCCACAACGAGGCCGGCTGGAACGGCGGTCGATACGGTGTCTATCACGACCTCGGCGCATGGCGTGGCTTCATGACCGCCGCCAGCTTCGAGGAGCTTCTGGTGTATTACCGCCCCGACGGACTGCCGCGCGATCAGCAGCCGTGGCTGGCCAGCGTCTGGCGGGCAGTCGCCTGAGTCGAGCTTCGGCCGCCCGGCATCGACCGTTCTTCTCCGACTGCATGGAGCGCCGCGCTCGCGGATGGCGCGATGACGGGACATGGCGGCTCGAGGGTGGCCACAGTCGCGCGTCCGACGAGCGATGTGTTAAAGTAATGAATCCTTACATCCTTCTCGCCGCATGCTCGCCAAGCTCACCTCCAAGAACCAGCTCACCTTGCCCAAGAGCGCGGTGGATGCGGTAGGAGCGACCGAGTACTTCGACGTCGAGGTGAGGGAGGGCCAGATCCTCCTCACGCCCGTGCGCATCCAACGCGGCGATGCGGTGCGTGGCAAGCTCGCCGCCATGGGCATCGGAGCCCGGGACGTCGCGGACGCGGTCCGCTGGGCGCGCTCGGCGAAGCCGCACGTGGCCGAGCCCATCGCCGGGTATGCCGCCACGCCGCGCGCCCGCTCGAAGAAAGGGTCGGCACGCGGCAAATGACCAGCCCGCCGCGCGTGGTGCTCGACACCAGCGTGGTCCTGTCCGCGTTGGTGTTCCGGGGTGGCCCTGCCGGCCGCCTGCGCACGGGCTGGCAAGCATCGCGGTTCATCCCGCTCGTGAGTGCCGTCACGGCCAGCGAGCTGGTGCGTGTGCTGGGCTACACGAAGTTCGGACTCACCCCGTCCGAGCAGGAGGACCTGCTCGCCGACTATCTTCCGTGGACGGACGTGGTGGAGATTCCCGGCGACCCGCCTCGCGTGCCGCCTTGCCGGGATGTCGCCGATGTGCCCTTCCTGCACCTCGCAGCGGCAGGGCGCGCGCGTGCGCTCGTGACGGGCGATCGTGACCTGCTGGCGCTTTCCGGACGTCTGGGCAAGTGCGCGGTCATGGATGTGGCTACCTTCTGCAAGCGATTTCCCGGCGAGTGAACCTCGCGTCCGGAACGCCGGCAACGTCGTATCGGTGGCGGGTTGGATGCGTCCCCGAGACTCGATCGAGCCTCAGGCGACGAATGACACCGACCCGCCGGGACCCGCGTGTACAGGAACAAGGCGTCCGCGGCCCCGGCCCCGTTCGAGGGATATCCGGGCGCGAGCCGGGAGTCCGTGAGGAGGCGCACGAGCAGCGTCAGCTCGCCTTGCCCCGCGCCGCCTTCTCCGCGTGACCGGACGTCCCCTCGCGCCGCGCCAGCTCGGTGAGCACGTCATCGGGCGTCATGCCGTGCCGAACGAGCAGCACGAGGCAGTGGAACCACAGGTCGGCCATCTCGCTCGCGATGCGCGCGGGCACGCCGTCCTTGCCGGCGAGGACGGTCTCGGTGGCCTCCTCGCCGATCTTCTTCAGGATCGCGTCGTCGCCCTTCGCAAAAAGCGAGGCGACGTAGGAACCCGACGGATCCATGCCGCGCCGCGAGGCGATCACGGCGGCGAGCCGGGCGAGGACGTCGGCCGCAGGTTCGCGCTCAGCCATCCCGGTAGATCTCCCGCGGATCCTTGAGCACCGGATCGGTGTCGATCCACCTGCCGGCGTCGAGACGGCGGTAGAAGCAGCGCTCGCGCCCGGTGTGGCAGGCGATGCCGCCCGCCTGCTCCACTTGCAGGACGATGGCGTCGCCGTCGCAGTCGAGGCGGATCTCGCGCACCCGCTGCACGTGACCGGAGGATTCGCCCTTGCGCCACAGCTTGCCGCGCGAACGCGACCAGTAATGCGCCTCGCGCGTGACGTCGGTGAGCGAGAGCGCCTCGCGGTTCATCCACGCGAGGGTCAGCACCCGCTGCGTGACGGCGTCCTGCGCGATGGCGGCGACGAGCCCGTCGGCGTTCCAGCGAACGTCGTCGAGCCAGGCGTCCGTTGCCGCAGTCACGAGGCAATCCTTCGCGCCACGCGCTCCGGCGCCCGCTCGCGCCCGGAACGACCCGGCGCGCCGCCACGATCGCGCGCGGTCACGTGCGCACCTCGATTCCCGCCGCGGCCATCGCCGCCTTGGCCTGCCCGATCGTGTACTCGCCGTAGTGGAAGATGGAGGCGGCGAGCACCGCATCGGCGCCGCCCTTCTCGATGCCGTCGACGAGATCGCCAAGATTCCCCACGCCGCCGGACGCGATCACCGGCACGTCCACCGCCGACGACACCGCGCGGGTGAGCGCGAGATCGAAGCCGGTGCGTGCGCCATCGCGATCCATGCTGGTGAGGAGGATCTCGCCGGCGCCCGCCGCCACCACCTTGCGTGCCCACTCGACCGCATCGAGCCCGGTAGGCGTGCGGCCGCCGTGGACGTAGACCTGCCACTTCCCGGGACCATCCTGCTTGGCGTCGATCGCGGCGACGATGCATTGCGCGCCGTAGCGCGCCGACGCCTCCGCGAAGAGCTCCGGGCGCCTCACTCCGGCGGTATTGATGCTGACCTTGTCGGCGCCGGCGTTGAGCAGCGCGCGGATGTCCTCGACCGAGTTGACGCCGCCGCCGACGGTGAGCGGGATGAACACCTGCGACGCCACCGCCTCGATCATGTCGTGGAGGAGGCCGCGCTTCTCCACGCTGGCGCGAATGTCGAGGAAGGCGAGCTCGTCCGCACCCTGCTCGTCGTAGCGGCGGGCGACCTCGACCGGGTCGCCGGCGTCGCGCAGGTTGACGAAGTTGACGCCCTTGACGACCCGGCCGTCGGCGATGTCGAGGCAGGGGATGATGCGCCTGGCGAGCATCAGCCGTCGCCGGCAGCCTTCAGCGCATCCTTGAAGTTGAGCGTGCCTTCGTAGATGGCGCGGCCGGCGATGGCCCCGATGATGCCGTCGGCCTCGTGCCTGACGAGTTTCTCGATGTCGGCGACCGAGGACAGGCCACCGGAGGCGATCACCGGCAGCTTGATCTCGCGGGCAAGCTTCACGGTGGCCTCGACGTTGATGCCGGAGAGCATGCCGTCGCGACCGATGTCGGTATAGATGATGCCCTCCACCCCGTAATCCTCGAACTTGCGCGCGAGGTCCACGACGTCGTGGCCGGTCATCTTCGACCAGCCGTCGGTGGCCACCTTGCCTTCGCGCGCGTCGAGACCCACCCAGATGTGGCCGGGGAAGGCCGAGCAGGCGTCGTGCAGGAAACCCGGGTTCTTGACCGCCGCGGTGCCGATCACGATGTACGAGAGCCCGTCGTCGAGGTAGCGCTCGATGGTGTCGAGGTCGCGGATCCCCCCGCCCAACTGCACGGGGATCTCCTCGCCGATCACGCTGACGATCTCGCGGATGGCAAGTTCGTTGCGCGGTCGGCCGGCCACCGCGCCGTTGAGGTCCACGAGGTGCAGACGCTTGGCGCCCTGCTCCAGCCAGTGCTGCGCCATGGCCGCCGGCTCCTCGGAGAATACGGTCGCCGAATGCATGTCGCCCTGCTTGAGGCGCACGCAATGGCCGTCCTTGATGTCGATCGCGGGAATGATCTGCATGGCAGCGGAGTGAGGCTGCGTTGACGCGGAAAAGGGTGGGGCGGTCGCGAGTGTGACGGCGAAAGCGTTACGGTACTACGGAAAAGGCCGCGCAACTGCACGAGACCGGAAGCCGGGGGGTCCGGCGGATTCACGCATCTGCCCTCACCTGCCCCGAGGGGCGGGCGCCCTGATCCGTCCCGCCGGTCGCATCAGCCGCGGCCATCCCAGGCGACGAAGTTGGCGAGAAGCGCAAGACCTGCGCGCTGGCTCTTCTCCGGGTGGAACTGCGTCGCGAAGATATTAGCCCGCGCGATGGCACAAGTAAACGGCGCGGGGTAGTCGACGGTGGCCGCCGTCAGCGCGGAATCGCCCGGCACCGGGTAGTAGCTGTGCGCGAAGTAGAAGCGCGCGCCGTCCTCGATGCCCCGCCAGAGCGGATGCGCGCGTGTCGCGTGCACGCGGTTCCAGCCCATGTGCGGGACCTTGAGCCGCGTCCCGTCGGCGAGCGCCATGCGCTCCCCGCGGAAGCGCACGACGTGTCCCGGAAGCACGCCCAGGCAGGCCGTGGGCCCCTCCTCGCTGTCGTCGAAGAGCATCTGCAAGCCAAGGCAGATGCCGAGGAACGGGCGATCGCGCATCGCTTCGCGGACCGCGTCCACGAGCCCGCTCGCGAGGAGGCCGCGCATGCAATCCGGCATTGCGCTCTGCCCGGGCAGCACCACGCGCTCGGCCGCGCGGATCACGGCGGGATCCGCGGACACCACGACGCGGCGCTCCGGCGCGACATGCGCCAGCGCCTTCGCCACCGAGCGAAGGTTGCCCATCCCGTAGTCGACGACGACGAGCATCTCAGGATTCGGAAATCAGAGGAAAGTTGCGGCGGCGGCTTCGGCGGTGCGCGGACCCTCTGCCTCTGGCCACGTACTACAGTGCGCCCTTCGTGGATGGAATCGTCGCCGCCGCGCGCGGATCGGCCGTCACGGCCATGCGCAGCGCGCGGCCGAAGGCCTTGAAGACCGTCTCGCACTGGTGATGCGCGTTGTCCCCGCGGAGGTTGTCCACGTGCAGGGTCACCTGCGCGTGATTGACGAAGCCCTGGAAGAATTCGTGCGCGAGATCCACGTCGAAGGTGCCGATCATCGCCCGCGTGAACGGCACGTTGAACTCGAGACCGGGACGTCCGGACAGGTCGATCACCACGCGCGAGAGCGCCTCGTCGAGCGGCACGTAGGCGTGCCCGTAGCGGGTCACGCCCTTCTTGTCGCCTACGGCCGCCTTGAAGGCCTGGCCGAGCGTGATGCCGATGTCCTCGACGGTGTGGTGCGCATCGATGTGCAGGTCGCCCGTCGCGCGCACCACGAGGTCGACCATGCCGTGACGCGCGACCTGGTCGAGCATGTGGTCGAGGAAAGGCACGCCGGTGGCGAGGTCGGCGCGGCCGCTGCCGTCGAGGTCGATCTCGACGGCGATGTCCGTTTCCGCGGTCTTGCGCGCCACGAGCGCGCGGCGTCCGGCGGCGGTGAGGTCGGCGGGGGCGTTCATCGCGCTCACTCTACACCGTCACGCCTGGCGCGACAGGACCTCCAGTACCGCGTTGTTCTCGGCGGGCGTGCCGACCGTGATGCGCAGGCAGTTCTCGAGCACGGGATGCCAGCCGTGGACGTTCTTCACGAGGATCCCGGCCTCCCGCAAGGCGGCGAACCACCGGTTGGCGTCGGGAACGCGAATCAGGACGAAGTTGGCCGCCGAGGGAAACACGGTGACCCCGCGAAACCTCGCGAACTCCTTCGCCACGCGCGTGCGCTCGCGGCGGATCGCCGCGGCCTGCTCGGCGAGCAGTGCGTCGTGGCGCAGCAGCACCGGCACCACGCACTGCGTCAGCACGTTCACGTTGTACGGCGGCCGGATCTTGTCGATCTCGGCCGTCCAGGCCGGATGCCCGGCGACGTAGCCCAGCCGCACGCCCGCCATGCCGATCTTCGACACGGTGCGCACCACGACGAGATTCGGGAACTCGAGGACGCGCGGCAGGAAGGTCGAATCGGCGAAGGCGTAGTACGCCTCGTCGACGGCCACGAGCCCCGGCGCGGCGGCGACGATGCGCTCGACGTCGGCCACCGGAAAGAGCGTGCCGGTGGGATTGTTGGGCACCGCGAGCCACACCAGCGCGGGCTTCTCGCGCGCGATCGCGCCCAGCATCGCATCGATGTCGAGCGTGAGGTCGCCGCGCAGCGGTACGCCGACGAAGCGGAGGTTGAGCAGGTCCGCCTGCGTGCGGTAGAGCACGAACGACGGATCGGGGGCGAGCACGGTGGCGCCGGGCTTGGCGACCAGCATCGTCAGGAGCTGCAGGATCTCGTCGGAGCCGTTGCCGAGCACGAGGCCCACCTGATCGCCGAGGCCGAGCGAGCGGCGCAGCGCCGCCTTCACCTCGTCCCCACCGCCGTCGGGATAGCGGTTGATGCGTGCGTTGGCCACGGCGGCGGCGATCTCGGCGCGCGCCTCGCCGGAAAGGCCGTAGGGGTTCTCCATCGCGTCGAGCTTGACGAGTCCGGCCGCCTTGGCGACGGGATATGCGTGCATCGCGCGGATCTTGGGCCGCACGACCGACTTCACGCGGGCCTCGATCGCGTCGGCGGCCGCCGCGGGCGGCAACGGGTGGGAATCGTTCACGGCGTCACACCTCTCCCGTCTCGGCGATGAACAGGTCCACGCCCGCGGCGGCGAAGTTGCCGAGGTCGGCAGCCGTCGCCTGCCCCTCCGGGCTCTGCAGCGCGGCATCGACGGCCGGGCGCGAATCGAAAGTGAGCGTGGCGATGAGGTGGTACGGCGACGGCTCGCCGAGCGTGCCGATCACACCCCGGGTGACCTCGTAGCCGCGCAGGCCGGGAATGCGCTTCGCGATCGGCACGTGCGTGCCGTGGTAATAGCGATCGAACGCGGCCGCGTCGGCCGGATGGCGGTACATCGCGTAGACCTTGGCGGCCATCTTCACTTCCTTTCGATGCGCGCCTCGGCGGACCGGGCGTGCGCAGTAAGGCCCTCGCCGTGCGCGAGCGTGGCGGCCACGGGGCCGAGCGCCTGCGCGCTGGCACGCGTGAGGCGCAGCACGCTCGATCGCTTCTCGAAGTCGTAGACACCGAGCGGCGAGGAGAAGCGCGCGGTGCGACCCGTGGGCAGCACGTGATTGGGGCCCGCGCAGTAGTCGCCGAGGGCCTCCGACGCATGGTGGCCGAGAAAGATGGCGCCGGCGTGGCGGATCTGCGGCAGCAGCGCGTCGGGGTCCGCCACCGCAAGCTCGAGGTGCTCGGGTGCGATGCGGTTCACCACCGCGCAGGCCTGCGCGAGATCGCGGGTGCGGATGAGCGCACCGCGGCCCGCGAGCGAGGCGCGGATGATGCCGGCGCGCGGCATGTCGCCGATGAGCCGCTGCGCGCTCGCCTTCACGCGCTCGAGGAGTGCAGCGTCGGGCGTGACCAGGATGGCCTGCGCCATCTCGTCGTGCTCGGCCTGCGAGAAGAGGTCGAGCGCGATCCAGTCGGCATTGGCGGAACCGTCGGCCACCACCACGATCTCGGAGACCCCGGCCACCATGTCGATGCCCACGGCGCCGAACACGCGCCGCTTGGCGGCGGCGACATACGCGTTGCCGGGGCCGCAGATCTTGTCGACCGCCGGGATCGTCGCGGTGCCGTAGGCGAGCGCCGCCACGGCCTGCGCGCCGCCGATCGTGAACACGCGGGTGACGCCGGCAAGATGCGCGGCGGCGAGCACCAGCGGACTGCGCAGCCCATCGGGCGTGGGCACCGCCATCACGATCTCGGGCACCCCGGCCACGCGCGCCGGCAGCGCATTCATGAGCACCGACGAGGGATACGCTGCCTTGCCGCCAGGCACGTAGATGCCCACGCGGTCGAGGGGCGTGACCCGCTGCCCGAGCTCGCTGCCGTCGTCGTCGGCGAGCATGAAGCCTCCGCCTGCGGCCTTCTGGCGCTCGTGGTAGCGCCGCACCCGCGCGGCGGCCTGCGCAAGCGCCGAGCGCTGCTCCGCCGGCAGCGACCCGAACGCGGCCTCGAGCTCAGGCGGTGCGATCTCGAGCGCCTTGACCGTTGCCGCCTCGAGACGGTCGAACCTGCGCGTGTACTCGAGCACGGCCGCGTCGCCGCGGGCCCGTACATCGGCGACGATCGTCGCGACGGCGGCGTCGATGGCGGGATCCTGCGCTGCCTCGAAGGCGATGAGCCGGTCGAGCGCCGCTGCGAATCCCGGGTCCTCCGCATCGAGGACGCGCAGGTCGAGCGGGGACGGGGAAGCGGCCGGCGGCCTCACGAGGCCACCTGCGTCGCCTGCGCGAGCGCGTCGATCAATGGCTGCATCGCCGCGCGCTTCAGCTTGAGTGCGCCGGGATTCACGATGAGGCGCGAGCTGATCGGCATGATGTCCTCGACGGCGACGAGATCGTTCGCGCGCAGCGTATTGCCGGTCGACACGAGATCCACGATCACGTCGGCGAGGCCGACCAGGGGTGCGAGCTCCATCGAGCCGTAGAGCTTCACGAGGTCCGCGTGCATGCCCTTGCGGGAGAAGTGCTCGCGCGCGATGCGAACGTACTTGGTCGCCACGCGGATGCGGCCGCCGCGCTGAACGATGCCGCCCCAGTCGAAGCTGCGGCGGGTCGCTACCACCATGCGGCAGCGGCCGATGCCGAGATCGAGGGGCTGGTAGAACCCTTCACCTCCGTGCTCGATCAGCACGTCCTTGCCCGCGATGCCGGCGTCGGCAGCGCCGTACTGCACGTAGGTCGGTACGTCGGAGGCGCGCACCACCACGACGCGCACGTCGGCATGGCTCGTGGCGAGGATCAGCTTGCGCGACGTCTCGGGATCCTCCACCGGCACCACGCCGGCGTGGGCGAAGAGCGGCAGCGTTTCCTCGAGGATGCGCCCCTTGGACAGGGCGATGGTCAGGGCGGGCACAGGATGCGAAAGGCCAGGTCGGCGGTTCGTCGGAGGACCATTTTACCGGAGCGCTGGGAGCGGCCCGGCGCAGCGCACGCACTCCGTCACCCCCGCCATCGTGCCGGCCGCTGCGCGGCGGCCCGACCTGCGCGAAAGGCTCGCGCCAGCCGGACCGCCTCAGGTGGGGGGTGCGTCGCGATCGTGGAGGCGACGTCCCGCCACGTAGGTCGCCCGCACCGCGCGATCGTCGCCGAGCGCCATCAGCACGGCGAACGCCTCATCGATGTCGCGCACCTGTCCCATGCGCATGGCGAGCAACGGCGTGGACACGAGGTCGAGCACGGCCACGTCGGCCTCCATGCCGGGCGCGAGCGTGCCGATGCGATCGTCGAGGCAGAGCGCACGCGCTGCGCCGCGCGTGGCCAGGTAGAGCGCGCACGGCGGCGCCAGCGATCCGCCGGTGAGCTGCGCCACCTCGTAGGCGGCCTGCATCGTGCGCAGGATCGAGAAGCTCGTGCCGCCGCCCAGATCGGTGGCGAGTCCCACGCGAACGGGGCGATCACGCCTGACCGCATCGGCGAGGCGGAAGAGCCCGCTGCCGAGGAAGTTGTTCGACGTGGGGCAGTGCGCGAGCGCCGTCCCCGTCTCGTGCAGGAAGGCCAGTTCGGATTCGGCGAGGTGCACCCCGTGGCCGTAGATCGTGCGCGGGCCGGTGAGTCCGTGGCGCGCGTAGACGTCGAGGTACGACGACGCCTCCGGAAACAGCGATGCGACGAGCGCAATCTCGGCCAGGTTCTCCGATACGTGCGACTGCACGTGCACCCCCTCGTGCTCGCGCACGAGGGCGCCAGCGGCGTCGAGCTGGGCCGGGGTCGACGTGACGGCGAAGCGCGGCGTGACCGCGTACCGCAGGCGGGCCTTTCCGTGCCAGCGTGCGATCAGCGCCTTCGACTCGTCGTAGCCGCGCTGCGCGGTGTCGAGCAGCGCCGGCGGAGCGTTGCGGTCCATCAGCACCTTGCCGGCGACGAGGCGCATGTCGAGGGCGGCGGCTTCCTCGAAGAGCACGTCGACCGACCGCGGATGCACGGTGCAGAACACCGATGCCGAGGTGATGCCGTTGCGCAGGTTCTCGCGCAGGTAGGTGCGAGCCACGGCGCGGGCGTGTCCCTCGTCGGCGTAGCGCGCCTCGGCGGCGAACGTGCAGCCCGTCAGCCAGTCGAGCAGCGGCTTGCCGCCGGCCCCGATGATCGGAAGCTGCGGATAGTGGACGTGGGCGTCGACGAAACCCGCCGTGATGAGCGCGTTGGCGTAGCGCGTGACCGGGGTGCCGGGGGGCAGCGCCGGGAGCACGTCGGCGGCGGCACCGAAGGCGGTGATGCGCCCGCCGTCCATCGCGACCACCGCGTCGGGTTCGTGGCGTCGCGTCGCCTCGATGCCGTCGGCGAAGGGATCTCCGGTGAAGGTGACCGCAGCACCGCGGATCGCCAGCATGTCCGCGCCTACTGCCGCGGCGTGCGCACGTTGGCGGGGAGCGGCACGCGCGCGTTGCTGCGGAAGGGATTGATGTCGAGGCCGCCGCGCCGGGTGAAGCGGGCCTCGATCGTGAGCTCGCGGCAACGGCAGCGCGCGACGAGGTCGGTGAAGATGCGCTCGGCGCAGTGCTCGTGGAAGCCGGCATGATGCCGATACGACACCACGTAGCGCAGCAGGGCGGCGCGGTCGATGCGCGGGCCGGCGTAGGTGATCGCGATGGAGGCGTAGTCGGGCTGGTTGGTCACCGGGCACACCGAGCGGAAGAGATCGGTGCGCAGCGTCTCCCGCACCTCGTCGCCTCCCGCTCCGAGCAGTCCCGCATCGACCTCGTAGCGGTCGACGGCGACATCGATGTCGTCGATGCTCTCGCCGGCGAGCCCGGCGATGCGCAACGTGCCGAAGTCGCGCTGCGGCAGCAGCGAGACCGTGACGGGCGCGCCGGTCGCGGCAGAGAGATCGCGCTCGATCCGGGCGGCGACGTCGGCGGCGCCAGCGAAGCGGGACTGGGCATACGAGCCCAGGTAGAGCTTGGCCGACTTGGACTCCACGATCGTGGGTGAGGTCACCGGCACCGTGAACGAGACGATCGCGACGGCGGGCTTGCCGGCGAGGTCGAGCCAGGTGTGCTCGTACGCGGTCCACAGATCGGCGCCGGTGAATGGCAGCACGCTGCCGATGCCGATCTCCGCGCGCTGCGGCGCGCGCGGGATCGGGAAGAGCAGCGACGCGTCGTAGGTGTCCGGATAGCCGGTGGCATGGCCGAGCGGTGCCGCCGCGAGTTCCTCCTTGAGCGTCATCGCCGCAGGCTCCGCGCGACGCGCGGCACGGCCCGCGTTCGTGCCCGGCGCATCGTCATTTCACGCGCGAGATGCGCGCCGACAGCCCCGACAGCTTCTCCTCGATGCGCTCGTAGCCGCGGTCGAGGTGATAGATGCGGTCGATGACCGTCTCGCCCTCGGCCACGAGGCCGGCGATCACGAGACAGGCGGAAGCGCGCAGATCGGTGGCCATCACGCTGGCGCCGGTGAGCCTGGGAACGCCCTTCACCACCGCCGTGCTGCCCTCGACCTCGATGTCGGCACCCAGGCGCAGGAGCTCCTGGACGTGCATCATGCGGTTCTCGAAGATCGTCTCGGTGATCACCGCCGTGCCTTCGGCGCGCGCGGCGAGCGCCATGAACTGCGCCTGCATGTCGGTGGGGAAGCCAGGATGCGGCGCGGTACGCACGTTCACGGCGCGCAGGGTGCCCGTGCGCTCGACGCGGATCGTGTCGCCGTCGACGGCGACGTTCGCCCCCGCCTCGCGCAGCTTGGCGATGACCGCATCGGAGGACTCGGGGTCCGCGCCGCGGACCACCGCATCGCCGCCGCTCGCGGCGATCGCCGTCAGGTAGGTCCCCGTCTCGATGCGGTCGGGCATGATCGGGTGCGTGGCGCGGTGCAGGCTCGCCACTCCTTCGATCACGATGCGGTCGGTTCCCGCCCCGGTGATGCGCGCGCCCATCGCGGTGAGGCAGCGCGCGAGATCCACCACCTCGGGCTCGCGCGCGGCGTTCTCGAGCACCGTGGTGCCCGCCGCGAGCGTGGCGGCCATCAGGAGGTTCTCGGTGCCGGTCACGGTGACCATGTCGAACACGAAGGTCGCGCCCCGGAGGCGTCCCTTGGCGTTGATGTAACCGTGGTCGAGGTCGATCGTGGCGCCCATCGCCTCCAGGCCCTTCACGTGCTGGTCGACCGGCCGCAGGCCGATCGCGCAGCCCCCGGGCAGCGACACGCGCGCCTCGCCGCAACGCGCGAGGAGAGGACCCAGGGCGAGGATCGACGCCCGCATGGTCTTCACGAGTTCGTAGGGAGCCAGCGGCCAGTCGATGCGCGCGGCGTCGAGTGTCACGCGTCCGGCGCCGTCGGGTGTCGTCCGCACCCCCATCTGCCCGAGAAGCGTCTGCATCGTGCGCACGTCGTTCAGGCGCGGCACATTGGTCAGCGTGAGAGGCTCGGCGGTGAGCAAGCCCGCGCAGAGGATGGGCAGCGCCGCATTCTTGGCGCCCGATATCAGGACCTCCCCGCGCAAGGGCGTTCCGCCCTCGATGGAGAGCTTATCCACTGCCGCGCTCCGACCACTGCTCGGGGGTGAGCGTCTGCATCGACAGCGCGTGGATCTCGGCACGCATGCGGTCGCCCAGCGCTGCGTACACGAGCTGGTGCTGCTTCACGCGCGAGAGACCGGCGAAGGCCGGCGAGACGACGATCGCCTCGAAGTGGGCGCCGTCGCCCTGCACTTCGACGTGCGTGCAGGCGAGGCCCTTCTCGATGGAGGCGCTGATGGATTGCGGAGTGACCATGGCAGGCAGATCCGGTAGCTAGTTGCGCAGCTTGTAGCCGCGGTGGAGAAGGCCGACGGCAACGGCCGCGAGCGCGATCGCGGCGACCGCCACGACGGCGAGGCTCGTGCCCGGCGGCACGTCGGACGCGCCGAAGAAGCCGTAGCGGAACCCGTCGATCATATAAAAGAACGGGTTCGCATGCGACAGCGCCGTCCAGAACGGGGGCAGCGAATGGATCGAGTAGAAGACGCCGGAGAGGAACGTGAGCGGCATGATGATGAAGTTCTGGAACGCCGCCAGCTGGTCGAACTTGTCGGCCCACATGCCCGCCACGAGACCCAGCGTGGCGAGGATCGCGCTTCCGAGGATCGCGAATCCCAGCGCCCAGACCGGGTGCGGCATGCCGAGCAGCGAGGGCTCGAAGAGCAGCGTGACGGCGAACACGCCCAGGCCCACCGTGACGCCGCGCACGATGGCCGCCAGCACGTAGGCGGCGAAGAGGTCGAGGGCGGACAGCGGCGGCAGCAGCACGAAGATCAGGTTGCCGGTGACCTTCGACTGGATCAGCGAGGATGAAGCGTTGGCGAACGCATTCTGCAGCACCGACATCATCACGAGGCCCGGGACCAGGAATGCGGAGTAGGAGATGCGCCCCCCGTACATCGACACGCGCCCCTCGAACACATGCGAGAAGATGAGGAGGTAGAGGACGGCAGTGAGAATCGGCGCCGCGATCGTCTGCAGCGAGACCTTCCAGAAGCGCAGCACCTCCTTGTGGAAGAGCGTCAGCCAGCCGGGCCGGACCGGCGTGGGGGCCGGTGCGAGCGGCCCGGGGGCCACGGCCGGGGGCTGTGCGGGCTCGTGCGCGCTCACGCCAGCGTCCCTGCGTGCGCCCGGCTGCCGGTCAGGTCGAGGAACACCTGCTCGAGGTCGATCGCCTCGAGCGCGAGGTCGCGCACGACGATGCCCTCGGCGCGCATCGCGGCCAGCAGCGCCTCGACTTCACCATACGACTCGAGCGTGACGTGATACCTGCCGCGCTCCTCGCGGGCGACGCGCGGCATCCACGCCGCCGGCAGGCGCTCCGCGCCCACGCGGCAGGTGACGCCCGGCACGCGCGCGAGCAGGTTGGCCGTGGAATCGAGCGCCACGACCTTCCCTGCCTTCAGCATCGCGATGCGGTTGCACAGCGTCTCCGCCTCCTCGAGATAGTGCGTCGTGAGGATGATCGTGTGGCCGTCGCGATTGAGCTTGCGGATGAACTGCCACAGGCTCTGCCGGAGCTCGACATCGACGCCGGCGGTCGGCTCGTCGAGGACGATGACGGGCGGCTTGTGAACCAGCGCCTGGCCCACCAGCACGCGCCGCTTCATTCCACCCGACAGCGAGCGCATGTTGGCGTTCGCCTTCGACGTGAGGTCCAGGTGGTGCAGGATCTCGTCGATCCACGCGGTCGGCCTGGCGAGCCCGAAGTATCCCGCCTGGAACTCGAGCGTCTCGCGAACGGTGAAGAACGGATCGAAGACGAGTTCCTGCGGCACCACGCCCAGGCTGCGCCGGGCGGCGCGGAAGTCGCCCACCACGTCGTGGCCCAGCACGCGCGCCACGCCGCGACTGGCGCGGGTGAGCCCGGCAATGATCGAGATGAGGGTGGTCTTGCCCGCGCCGTTGGGACCGAGGAGCCCGAAGAACTCGCCCTGCTCCACGCGAAGGTCGACACCGGCGAGCGCCTGCACCCGGCCGAACGTGCGGGCGACATCGATGACCTCGACGGCAGGAATCATGTGCGGGCGGGCGGGTGGGCGGCTGCCCCACCTCGGGCTTTGCGCGTCAGGAGGGAAGGACCCCGACCGCCCGACTGCGGTCCAGGGTGGAGGCGAGCGCCGTGAGCAGCGCCACCTCAGCCGCCGAGGATGCTCTCGACGCCATACACGCGGGCGAGCGCGTCGAGCGCCGGGGGGATGCCGGGAAACGACAGCGCGCGGTGACCCTCGTCCTGCGCCCGGCGGCGCAGCGCGACGAGCACGGCGAGCGCGGACGAATCTGCATGCGCGAGCCCAGCGAGGTCCACCACGCCCGACGGCGGCAGCGGCAGCGACCGGGCCGCGGTGAGGACCGCCATGGCGTCGTCGAAGGTGAGCGTGCCCTCGAAGCGCCAGCGGTCGCCGTGGGCCATGAAGGCTCCGGTGTCGGTCACTGCAGGCATCGGGCGGGACCGGTCACTTGCCGCCCTGGTTCTTCGCGACGAGCGACTTGATGAGCGCGTCGACGCCGCCGGCGCGGATCTGCTCGTTGAACTCGTCGCGGTAGTTGGTCACGAGCGACACGCCGCCCACGATCACGTCGTAGGCCTTCCATGTGTTGCCGGTCTTCGCCATCGAGTAGTCGATCGGCACCGGCGCCTGCCCCTGGCGCACGACCTCGGTGCGTACCGTGACCTCGGTGGCGTTGGGATCGGCGCGCAACGGCTTGTACTCCATCGTCTGGTTGCGATACTGGGCGAGCGCGCCGGAGTAGGTCCGCACCAGGAGCGCGCGGAACTGCTCCACGAGTTCCTTGCGCTGCTCGGGAGTGGCCTGACGCCAGTTTCGGCCCATGGCGAGCGCCGTGATGCGCTCGAAGTCGAAGTACGGCAGGAGCTTGCTCTCGACGACCTCGCGGATGCGCGCCTGGTCGCCGGCCTGCACCTTGGGGTCGGACTTGATGATGCCCAGGACCTCCTGCGAGACGTTCTTCACGAGCGCGTCGGGGGCCTCCTGCGCGATGGCGCCGGCTGCGAAGAGGGTGAGGCAGAGCGCGAGAAGGCCACGCTGCAGAAGTTCGATCGTATGCATCAATCGTCGTCCTTGGGCGGCGGCGGATTGCCGTCGTGCACGAGATACTCGCGGCGCTGCAGGTAGGAGCGCCGCACGAAGGTGTAGGGATCGATGGACGCCTGCTCCAGGAGCGAGGTGGCGTCCAGCGCATTGGCGCGCGTGTTCACCGCCACGAAGCCATAGACGACGTTGCGGACGGCAACGTTCGGGATCTCGTTGGTGGGCGACCAGACGAGGCGGATGAGTTCGCCGGTGCCGTCGCGCACCGTCGTGGGGCCCCACAGGGGGATGAAGAGGAACGGTCCCTGCGGGAAGCCCCAGTAGCCGAAGGTCTGCCCGAAGTCCTCCATGCCGCGCGGGATGTCCCCCGACGAGGCGATGTCGATCAGCCCGCCGAAGCCGAAGGCGCTGTTGATCATCACGCGGCCCATGTCGTGGCCGGCCTTGTCCCACTTGCCCTGCAGCAGTCCGTTGAGCGCCGAGAAGAGATCGTCGATGTTGTTGACGTAGTTCGTCACCGCCTGGCGCACGAAGGACGGCACCACCTGGACGTAGGCCTCCGCCACCGGACGCGCGAAATACTTGTCGAGCGGCTCGTTGACGGCGTACATCGCGCGGTTGAACGGCTCGAACGGGTCGTCGATGCCGCCCTGCTTCGCCGTGGTGGCGCAGCCGCCGAGGAGGACGGTTCCGGCCATGAGCGCGAGGAGTGCGCACCGCGAGGCGAGACGCTTCACTTGGCGGCTCCCGTGGCGGGCGCCGCACCGCTCGCGGCCTTGTCGAAGAGGAACTGGCCGATGAGCTTCTCCAGCACCACCGCCGACTGCGTCTTGGCGATGTGGCCGCCGTCGGGAACCATGGCCGTGTCGCCGCCCGTCTCGAGGCCGATGTACACCTCGCCGAGGAGGCCGGAGGTGAGGATCGAGGCGATCGTGTCCTTGGAGAACTGGTAGCCCTTGTCCATGCGCATCGTGACCACCGCCTCGTACATCGTGGGGTCGAGGCGTATCGACTCCACGCGCCCCACGGTCACGCCGGCCGCCTTCACCGGTGCCCGGAGCTTGAGGCCGCCGATGTTGACGAAGTTGGCGTCGATGCGATAGCTCGGGCGCGTCTCGAACGTCGCGAGATTGCCGACCTTGAGTGCCAGGAAGACGATGGCGGCGAAGCCCATCGTCACGAAGATGCCGACCCAGAGGTCGATGGTGGTGCGTTTCATGGAGGTCCTGTCGGCGCTATCCGTTGCCGAGCCCGCGGAACATGAACACGGTCAGCACGAAATCGAGCGCGAGGATGGCGAGCGATCCGCCCACGACCGTGCGCGTGGTCGCGGCCGAGACGCCCGCCGCGGTGGGATTGGCGTCGTAGCCTTCGAAGACAGCGATGAGGCTCACCGCCATGCCGAACACGATGCTCTTGATGATGCCGTTGGTGACGTCGGGCCAGAAATCGATCCCGGCCTGCATGTTGCCCCAGAACGAGCCGTCATCCACGCCGATGAGGCGCACGCCCACGAGGTAGGCGCCGAACACGCCCATGGCCGAGAAGAGCGCGGCGAGGAAGGGCATCGAGATCACGCCGCCCCAGAAGCGCGGCGCGGCGATGCGCGCCAGCGGATCCACCGCCATCATCTCCATCGCCGAGAGTTGTTCCGTGGTCTTCATGAGGCCGATCTCGGCCGTGACGGCGCTGCCCGCGCGACTCGCGAAGAGCAGACCCGCCACCACCGGTCCCAGTTCCCGCACCAGCGACAGGCCGACGAAGATGCCGAGCGAGTCACCGGCGCCGTACTTCACGAGCACGTCGTAGCCCTGCAGTCCCAGCACCATGCCCACGAACAGGCCGGACACCATGATGACCACGAGCGAGAGCACGCCGGCGAAGTAGATCTCGCGCGCCGTGAGCTGGAAGCGGCGGATCGCCGCCGGCATGTGCAGCAGCATGGCCACGAAGAAGCGTGCAGCGAAGCCCACGCGCGAGATCGCGCGTATCGTCCCGGCGCCGATGCGGCGCATGCCGGAGGCAAGGCTCGTCATTGAACGGCGATCCCGAGTTCGTCGGCGTACGGGCGGGCCGGGTAGTGGAAGGGCACCGGACCGTCCGGCTCGCCGTCGACGAACTGGCGCACGAAGGAATCATCTGAATGGCGCACCTCATCGGGGGTGCCCTGCGCGACGATCCGGCCGTCGGAGACGAAATAGAGGTAATCGACGATCTTGAGCGACTCGTAGACGTCGTGGGTGACGATCACCGAGGTGATGCCGAGCGCGTCGTTGAGCTTGCGGATGAGCTGTCCCACCACGCCGAGGGAGATCGGATCGAGTCCTGCGAAGGGCTCGTCATAGAGCACGAGCATCGGGTCGAGCGCGATCGCGCGGGCGAGCGCCACGCGCCGGGCCATCCCGCCCGACAGCTCGTTGGGCGTGAGGTGCGCCGCGCCGCGCAGGCCCACGGCATGGAGCTTCATGAGCACGAGGTCGCGGATCAGCGCATCGTCGAGGTCGGTGTGCTCGCGCATCGGAAAGGCGACGTTCTCGTACACCGTCATGTCGGTGAACAGCGCACCGAACTGGAAGAGCATGCCGATGCGGCGGCGCAACGCGAAGAGCTCGTCGCGGGACATGTCCTTGACCGACTCCCCATCCACGCGCACCGTACCTTGCTGCTGCCGGATCTGCCCGCCGATGAGGCGCAGTATCGTCGTCTTGCCGCAGCCCGAGCCGCCCATGATGGCGACCACCTTGCCCTTCGGCACGACCATGTCGATGCCGCGCAGCACGGGACGGCGGCGGTCATAGCCGAACGTCGCCCCCGCCATCTCGATGGCAGGGACGGGTCCACGGGGCGGCGTTGCGGCGGGCCGCGAGGGGGTCTCGGACAAGCGGGGGTCAATCGGGCGAAAGGGTCGATTCTATCCGGAGGAGCCCGGAGGGGACAATGACCCGCGGTCAGTTAGCGCGCCGCCGCCCCGCAGCGGGCTTCGCTCGCCCTGCTCCCAACGGGCGGAGGCCATCGGGGACCGCCCGCCGGCGCTCCGCGGTCACGGCCCGCGCTTGAGGAGGCGCTGCTCTGCCAGCATCAGCCCTTCCGGGGGCCCCAGAAGCACGACGACGTCTCCCGCCTCGAACCGCCACTCGGGATCCGGACGGAAAGGGCGCGACCCGCGCCGCCGCACCCCCGTCACCTCCACGGCGTCACCGATGTCGATGTCGGCGAGCCTGCGGCCCACGGCCGACGCGCGATCGAGCAGCACGACGGTATGCAGGCGGTCCTGGAGGTTGTCGGCCCCGCTGGCGGCGTCGCTCGCCCCGTGGAAGAAGCCGCGGAAGAGCCCGTAGCGCTCCTCGCGAACCGCGCGGATGCGCTTGAGAACGCGGTTCAGCGGGACTCCCACCACCAGGAGCGAGTGCGAGGCCAGCATCAGGCTGCCTTCCAGGACCTCGGGCACCACTTCGGTGGCGCCCGCGGCTTCGAGACGGGCGATCTCGGAATCGTCGACGGTGCGCACGATCACCGGCACCTCCGGGCGCGTCTGTTGCACGTGATGCAGGATCTTGAGCGCGACGGGCGTGTTGGCGAAGGTGATGACGACGGCGCGCGCCTTGCCGAGGCCGGCGCTCATGAGCACCTCGCGCCGGGAGGCGTCCCCGTACATCACGTCGCTGCCGTCGGCGGCGGCCTGCCGCACGCGCTCGGGGTCCGCATCCAGCGCGACACAGGTGATCTCCTCGGCCGCGAGCAGGCGGGCGAGATTCTGTCCGCTGCGGCCGTAGCCGCAGATCAGCACGTGGTCCTGGCGGCCCATGGTGCGCGCAGCGATCTGCGTGACGAGGGCAGCGCGTGCAAGCCAGTCGTTGGCGGTCAGCCGGCGCACGATCGGCTCGGCGAACTGGATCACGACGGGCGCGACGCACATCGACACGATCATGGCCGCCAGCACGGGCTGCAGCAGCCCCTCGGGAAGGACGTTGCTCGTCACCGCGAGGGCCAGCATCACGAGCGCCAGTTCCCCCGCCTGCGCGAGGTAGAAGCCGACCCGCAACGCGGTCGCCAGCGGGGCCCCGAAGGCGCGCGCCAGCAGCGCCACGAGCACGAGCTTGCCGGCGATGGGAACGATGACCAGCAACGCCACCGTGCCGAAGTTCTCGAGCACGACGCGCGGATCGAGCGCCATGCCCACCACGACGAAGAACAGCCCGAGGAGCACGTCGCGGAACGGCTTGATGTCGTCCTCGACCTGGTAGCGGTACTCGGTCTCGGCGATGAGCATGCCGGCGAGGAAGGCGCCGAGCGCGAGCGACAGGCCGAGCGACTCGGTGATCGCGCCGAGCCCCAGCGTGACGAGCAGCACGTTCAGCACGAAGAGCTCCGACGACCGCTGGCGCGCGACGAGGTGGAACCACGCGCGCATCGGCACCTGGCCGAAGAACAGGATGACGGCGAGCGCCACCGCGGCCTTGATCGCCGCGATGCCGAGGTCCACCGCGAGCTCGCGTCCCGACTGGCCGAGCGTCGGTATCACGATCAGGAAGGCGACCACCGCGAGATCCTGGAAGAGCAGGATGCCCATCACGTCGCGCCCGTGCGGCGACGAGAGCTCCATGCGCTCGGCCAGCATCTTCGACACGATGGCGGTGGAGCTCATCGCGAGCGCCCCGCCCAGCACCAGTCCGGCCTGCCACCCGTAGCCGAGGAGACTGAGGCTCGCCATGGCGAGCGCCGTGGTGATGACGACCTGCGCGAGGCCCAGGCCGAACACGGCCCTCCGCATCGCGCGAAGCTGCGGCAGGCTGAATTCGAGCCCGATCGAGAACATGAGGAACACCACCCCGAACTCGCCGATGAAGCGGGTCGTGGAGTCGAGCGGAACGAGACCCAACGCGTGCGGCCCGAGGCCGATGCCGACCGCGAGATAGCCCAGGATCGGCGGCAGGCGCGCGAGCCGGCATACGACCACCACGACGACCGCCGCGGCGAGCAGCTCGATGATGAGAAGAAGCGCGTGCGGCATGGCGGCCGGGGCAGGAACCGGGTGGCAGCCCCTTTCGCATCATATGTCAGGGTGCTCGCGGAACGGCGGCGGGCGCGCTCCCCGCGGCGGCCGGTGCGGGCCCGCCCTACCCCACGGTTATACTTTCCGCCATGAACGACTTCGCGAGCGACGGGACCGTCGAAGCGACGCGCCGCCGCGTCGACGGCGCGCGTGCGCGGGAGCTCGCGCGCGAGGTGCTGGCCATCGAGGCGGCCGCGATCTCGGCACTCGCCGGCCGGCTGGGCGAGCGCTTCGTCGCCGCCGTGGAACTCGTTCTGAACTGCCGTCACCGGGCGATCGTGGTGGGCATCGGCAAGTCGGGACACGTCGGGGCGAAGCTCGCCGCCACGCTCGCCTCCACCGGCACTCCAGCGTTCTTCGTGCACGCCACCGAGGCGCTGCACGGCGACCTCGGCATGATCACCGCAGACGACGTGGTGCTGATGATCTCCAACTCCGGTGAGACCGACGAGCTCGTGGCGCTCTTACCCCACGTCAAGCGCGCCGGCGCACCGGTCATCGCGCTGACCGGCAACGAGCAGAGCTCGCTCGCCCTCGCGGCCGACATCCACCTCGATGCCCGCGTCGACAGCGAGGCCTGCCCGCTGGGCCTCGCGCCCACGGCGAGCACCACCGCCGTGCTGGCGCTGGGAGATGCGCTCGCGCTCGTCCTGCTCGACCAGCGCGGCTTCTCGGCGGAGGATTTCATGCGCTCGCACCCCGGGGGCGCGCTCGGACGGCGCCTGCTGCGCGTGGCGGAGGTCATGCGGGTGGGCGAGGCGCTGCCGACGGTACCCATCGACGCGCTGCTGCCCGCGGCGATCGACGAGATGAGCCGCAAGGGGATGGGCATGACCGCGGTGGTCGACGGCGCGCGGCACGTGGCCGGCATCTTCACCGACGGCGACCTGCGCCGCTGCCTTGCGAAGGCACCCGACATCGCGGCCGTGCGGGTGGCCGACGTGATGACGCGCACGCCGCGCACGGTGCGCGAGGACGCGCTCGCCATCGACTGCGTCGAGCTCATGGAGGCCCCGCCCAAGGTGACGCTGCTGCTGGTGGTCGATGCGGACGCGCGCCTCGCCGGAGCCCTGCACCTGCACGATCTGTTCAAGGCGCGGATCGTCTGACGCGCCGCCCGCCGACCATGTCCCCCGAAGCCACGGCACGCGCGCGCAACGTGCGCCTCCTCTGCTGCGACGTCGACGGTGTGCTCACCGACGGCACGATCTACCTCGACGATCTCGGCCACGAGATGAAGGCGTTCAACGCGCTCGACGGTTACGCGATGTGCATGCTGCGCGACGCGGGCATCGCCGTGGCGTGGATCACCGGCAGCTCCGCTCCCACCGTGCTGTTCCGCGCGAAGCGGCTCGCCGTCGAGCACGTGCTCCTCGACATCGCGGACAAGCTCACGGCCTTCCAGACGCTGCGCGAGAAGCTCGGCATCCCGGCCGAGGCCTGCGCCCACATCGGCGACGACATCCCCGACCTGCCGGTGATGCGCGCCTGCGGCTTCGCGGCCAGCGTGCCCCACGCGCCCGCGGCGGTACGCGAGCACGCGCATTACGTGACCACCTGCGCTGGCGGACGCGGAGCGGTGCGCGAGCTCGCCGAGTTCATCCTCGCCGCGCAGGGACGCGCCGCGCGCGACACGCGGCTGCGGTCGAGCTGACCGCCGTCACGAGCCATGACCCGCGAAGATCGCACGCGCACCTTCCTCGACCGGCTGACGGCGTGGTCGCCGGTGCTGCTCCTGGGCGGCCTCGCGGCGCTCACCTACTGGCTCGACGCGCAGGTGCAGCCACCGGCGCCGCGCCGCGACGGATCGGAGCGCCACGATCCCGACATCTACATCGAGAACTTCCGCGCCGTGGAGCTCGATGCGCGCGGTCTGCCCAAGCAGCTCGTGGCCGGCAAGCGCGCAGTGCATTTCGGCGACGATCAGACCACCGAGGTCATCGAGCCGCTTCTCGCGCAGACCGAGGCCGGCAAGCCGGCGGTGCGGATCACCGCGGCGAAGGGCAAGCTCTCCGGCGACCGCAAGGACGTGTGGTTCAGCGGAAACGTGCGCGCCACCCGCGAAGCGGGCCCCACCAGCCCGGGCAGCGAGCCGGCGGGTCCGGTGACGGTGACCACGGAGTACCTGCACGTGGTTCCGGATACCGAGCGAGCGACGACCGACAAGCCCGTGACGATCGAGGAGCCGCGTGGAATAATCCGGTCCACGGGGCTCGCTCTGGACAACAAGGCCAGGACTCTCAAGCTCGAGTCCGCCGTCAGCGGCACGCTCCAGCCCGGCGTGCTGCCCGACGCGGGCAATCAGGTCCCATCCAGAAAATGAAGCCGCTCATGCCTCCGTTGCGCATTCTCGTTGCCTGCCTGGCACTCGCCTTCGCCGGCGGCGCGAGCGCGGAAGCCGCCGACAAGGGAAAGCCGATCACGTTCTCCGCCGACGGCGCCGAGGTCAACTACGAGACGGGAACCGGCGTCCTGAAGGGCAACGTGATCATCACCCAGGGCACCATCACCATCCGCGCCAACCGCATCGACTTCAAGCAGAACCCCGACAACTCGATGTCGGCCACGGCCTACGGCAATCCCCTCGCCTTCCGCCAGAAGCGCGACGGCATGGACGCCTACGACGAAGGCTGGGCGCAGCGCGCGGTATACGACGGCTCGAAGTCGCAGCTCGAGCTCTTCGACAACGCGATTCTCCGCCGCGGCGCCGACGAGATCCGCAGCAACTACATCTCGTACAACTCGGCGACCGAGCTCTTCCGCGCCGAGGGCCGGCCGGCGGCCGCGGCCGCCGCCGCCGACGCGCCGAAGTCGCGCGTGCAGGGCACGTTCCAGCCGAAGTCCGATTCCGTCCCGGGCAAGGGCGCCGACACGAAGTCCTCCCCCCTCAAACTGCGGCAGTCCGGGGAACTCGCGCCGGCCGCGAAATGAGCGAGCTCAAGGCGGCGCACCTCAAGAAGCGGTACAAGGCGCGCACCGTCGTCCACGACGTATCGCTCGACGTGGCGAGCGGCGAGGTCGTGGGCCTCCTCGGTCCCAACGGCGCCGGCAAGACGACCTGCTTCTACATGATCGTGGGACTGGTCGCCGCCGACGGTGGCAGCATCGAGCTCGATGGCGAGAACCTCTCGCACCTGCCGATCCACCAGCGCGCGCGCCGCGGCCTGTCCTACCTGCCGCAGGAGGCGTCGATCTTCCGCAAGCTCACGGTGGCGGAGAACGTGCGCGCCATCCTCGAGCTCTCCGACCTCGACCCGGACACGCTCAGCAACCGCCTCGACGCACTGCTGGAGGACCTGTCGATCTCGCATCTCGCCGACGCGCCCGCGGTATCGCTGTCCGGCGGCGAGCGACGGCGCTGCGAGATCGCCCGCGCGCTCGCGACCCGGCCCCGCTTCATCCTCCTCGACGAGCCTTTCGCGGGGGTGGACCCGATCGCCGTGCTCGACATCCAGCGCATCATCGGCTTCCTCAAGGAGCGCGGCATCGGCGTGCTCATCACCGACCACAACGTCCGCGAGACGCTCGGCATCTGCGATCGCGCGTACATCATCAACGAGGGCCGGGTGCTCGCCTCCGGCGCTCCGGGTGACATTGTCTATAATGAGGACGTCCGCAAGGTCTATCTCGGCGAGCATTTCCGCCTGTAACGCGGCTTGAGCCCCCTCTGACCCGATGAAACAGACGCTCCAGCTCAAGCTCACGCAGCACCTCACCCTCACGCCGCAGCTGCAGCAGTCGATCCGGCTGCTGCAGCTGTCGACCCTCGAGCTCAATGCCGAGGTCGATCGCATCCTGCAGGAGAACCCGCTGCTCGAGCGCGAGGAGGGCGACGACGACGGTCCCCCGCAGGAGGTGCCGCTGTCGAGCCTCGCTCCCAGCACCGCCAGCACCGAGCGCAGCACCCGCGACGACGACGGCGATGGCGACGCGGACGGCATGGCCGGCGTCGACTCCGCACCCACCCGCGACGACCTGCCCGACGTCACCGACTTCTCCGACTACACCGGCGCCAGCGGCGACAACGATTGGGGCGGCAACGGCAACAACGAGGACGACGACTTCGCGCCCCAGCAGGCCGCGTCGAGTTCGCTGCGTGAGCACCTCCTGCAGCAACTGGCGCTGCTCAAGCTCCCGTTCCGCGACCGCCAGATCGTGGCGGCGCTCATCGACGCGCTGGACGACGACGGCTACCTCGCGTCTTCGCTCGAGGAGATCGCCGAGTGCTTCACCGACGACGATGCGCTCGAGCCGGAGGAGCTCACCATCGGACTCAAGTACCTGCAGAGTCTCGATCCCGCCGGCGTGGGCGCGCGCGGGCCGGCGGAGTGCCTCGCGCTGCAGTTGAAGGCGCTGCCGGAAGCCACGCCCTATCGCGAGGAGGCGTTGAAGACCGTCGACGGCCACCTGCCCCTCCTGGCCGCGCGCGACTTCACCAAGCTGCGCCGCGTGCTGCATGTCGACGAGGCAGGCGTCAAGGCGGTACGCGAGCTGATCCGCAGCCTCAATCCGCGGCCCGGGGCGTCGTTCGCCACGGACGAGGCGAACTACGTCGTGCCCGACGTGGTCGTACGCAAGGTGCGCAACCAGTGGCAGGCTTCGCTCAACGAGGCGGCGATGCCCAAGCTGCGGCTCAACCGCATCTACGCCGACATCCTCACCCGCAACCGCGATGCGTCGAACCAGCAGCTCGCTGCCCAGCTCCAGGAAGCGAAGTGGCTGATCCGCAACGTGCAGCAGCGCTTCGAGACGATCCTCCGCGTCACGCAGGCGATCGTCGAGCGCCAGCGCCGCTTCTTCGAGCATGGCGAGGTCGCCATGCGCCCGATGGTTCTCCGCGAGATCGCCGACATGCTCGACCTGCACGAGTCGACGATCTCGCGGGTGACCACGCAGAAGTACATGCTGACGCCCCGCGGCACCTTCGAGCTCAAGTACTTCTTCGGCAGCCACGTGGCGACCGACACCGGCGGCGCAGCGTCGGCCACCGCGATACGCGCGCTCATCAAGCAGCTCGTGGCTGCGGAGAATCCGAAATCCCCGCTGACCGACAGCCGGATCGCGGATCTGCTCGGAGAGCAGGGTATCCTCGTCGCCAGACGGACCATCGCCAAGTATCGCGAAGCGCTCTCGATTCCTCCCGTCAACATGCGCAAGGCCCTGTAGCGTACGGCACGTGGCCTGCTCCTTGCGACGGGACCCCTCAGGCAGCAACCATCCAGGAAAGGAGGATCGATGAACCTCAACCTCACCGGAGTTCATCTCGATATCACCCCGGCGATCCGCGAATACGTGATCGCCAAGCTGGATCGCATCAACCGCCATTTCGACCATGTGATCGACGTCAACGTGGTCCTTTCCGTGGACAAGCTGCGCCAGAAGATAGAAGTCAACGTCCATGTGCGCGGCAAGGAGATCCATGTCGAGGCGATCGACCCCGACATGTACGCCGCCATCGACGCCCTCGCCGACAAGCTCAACCGCCAGGTCCTCAAGTACAAGGAAAAGCTCTCCGACCACCGCTGCGACCGCGAGACGATCGAGCGCACCCTGACCACCGCGCCTCCGTCGCCCGCCGCCAAGTAGTCCGGCCGGACGCTCCGCCCGGGCGGCGGGCTGCGGCGTATAATTTTCCGGCATACGCCAGGAGGCGGCGGGAGGTCATGCACGGCCTGCCCGCCGTTTCATTTCCGGGGATCCCCAGGAAGTCGCCGCCGCACTCCCGATGAACCAGATCGCCCATCTGCTCGACACGAGCAACATCGCGCTCGACCTCGACGTTGCCTCGAAGGCGCGGCTGTTCGACGCCGTCGGCGCGCTCTTCGCCAGGGGCGGGCTCGATGCCGGCACGATCGCCGCCAGCCTCACGGCGCGCGAGAAGCTCGGTTCCACCGGCTTGGGGCAGGGCATCGCCATTCCGCATGGGCGGATCAAGGGCCTGAAAGAAGCGCGCGGGGCTTTCGTGCGCCTGCGCGAGCCCGTCGCGTTCGACGCGCCCGACGGCAAGCCGGTGACGCAGGTTTTCGTGCTGCTCGTTCCCGAACAGGCGACCGATCTCCACCTGCAGCTCCTGTCCGAGCTCGCGCAGATGTTCTCCGAGCGGGCCTTCCGCGACCGTCTCGCCACGGCCAGGGATCCCGCCGACCTCCTCGCCCTCTTCAGCGGTTGGGAGCCGTAGCGCGCGGGAGCGCCGCCATGCGCCAGGCCAGCGTCCAGAGCATCTTCGACGAGAACCGCGACCGCCTGGGCCTGCACTGGCTCGGCGGACGGCAGGGCGGCAACCGCGTGCTCACGGCCGACGATGCCCAGAAGCCCACCGTCGGGCAGGTCGGGCACATGAACATGATCCATCCGTTCCGGATCCAGATACTGGGCGCGGTGGAAAGCGAGTACCTGCGCAGCCTGTCCGACGCGGAGCGCAGTCGCACGATCGACCGGATCGTCGATCACGAACTCATGGCCGTGCTAGTCGCCAACGGCGAGGAGGTCCCGCCGTACCTGCTCGACCAGTGCAATGCCCATCACGTGGCGTTGTTCACGTCGCCGCTGCCCTCCCCGCAGGTGGTCGACGTGATCCGCCTCTACCTTGCGCGCGTCCTCGCCGATTCGACGACCCTGCACGGCGTGTTCCTCGACGTGCTCGAGATGGGCGTCCTCATCACCGGCGCCTCCGCGATCGGCAAGAGCGAGCTGGCGCTGGAGCTCATCTCTCGCGGCAACGGCCTCGTCGCCGACGACATCGTCGAGCTCTTCCGCATCTCGCCCGACACCATCGAGGGCCGCTGCCCCGACGTGCTGCGCGACTTCCTGGAGGTGCGCGGCATCGGCGTGCTCAACATCCGCACCATCTTCGGCGAGACCGCCGTGCGCCCGCGCAAGCTGCTGAAGCTCATCGTGCACCTCGAGGACCACAGTAACGAGGCATTCTCCGATCTCGATCGCCTGCAGGTGAACGCCACCTACCAGGACGTGCTCTCGGTGCCGATCCGCAAGGTGACGATCCCGGTGGCGGCCGGCCGCAACCTCGCCGTGCTCGTCGAGGCAGCAGCGCGCAACTTCGTGCTCAACCAGCGCGGCATCGACAGCACCAAGGAGTTCATCGAGCGCCAGCAGAAGCTGATGGACGACGACAACAGGTAGAACGCACGTGGACCTTCTCCTCATCGGCGGCCTCTCGGGCAGCGGCAAGAGCGTCGCGCTCGCGGCGCTGGAGGACTCCGGCTACCACGCGATCAACAACCTCCCGCCGTCGATGCTCGTGGACACCGCCGCAGATCTGGAGCGGAGCGGCCAGCGGCGCGTGGCCGTGGCACTGGACGTGAAGAGCGGCCCCGGACTGCCGGGCCTCGCCGACGTGATCGCCCGCGGTCGCGCCGCCGGCTGGACCGTGCGCTTCCTCTACCTCGACACCAAGACCGACACGCTGGTCAAGCGCTTCTCGGAGACGCGCCGCCGGCATCCGTTCTCGAGCGAGTCGCGCACCCTCACCGAGGCGATCGAGCACGAGCGCGCGCTGCTCGCGCCCGAGCGCCAGCAGGGATTCACGTTCGACACCAGCGACCTGTCCGCCGCCGCGCTGCGCGGCTGGATCAAGGACTTCATCGCCGTCGACCCGTCCAAGCTCACCCTGCTCTTCGAGTCCTTCGGCTTCAAGCACGGCGTCCCGCTCGACGCCGACCTCGTCTTCGACGTGCGCTGCCTGCCCAATCCGCACTACGAGCGCACGCTCGCGCCGCTCACCGGCCGCGATGCCGAGGTGATCGCCTTCCTGCAAGGGATGCCCGAGGTCGAGCGGATGTACAGCGACATCTATCACTTCGTGGCGAGCTGGCTGCCCGACTACGCGCGTGACAACCGCAACTACCTCACCGTGGCGATCGGCTGCACCGGCGGGCGCCACCGCTCCGTCTACCTCGTCGAGCGCCTCGCAAGCACGTTCCGTCATCGCTACCAGGTCCTGGTCCGCCACCGCGAGCTCAACGTCGGCGTCGGCATCGAGGCGGCGGCGTGAGACTCTCCCCGCGCGACACGCAGACACTCCCGCTGTTTCCGCTGAACACGGTGCTGTTCCCCGGCGGCATGCTGCCGCTCCGGATTTTCGAGCAGCGCTACATCGAGATGGCCAAGGCCTGCCTCGCCGAGGGTACGACCTTCGGAGTGTGCCTCATCACGCAGGGCGAGGAAGTGGCGCGTGCCGGCGCGCCGGCGCCGGAGATCGCGACCGTCGGCACGCTCGCCCGCATCACCGAATGGGACATGCCCGAGCTCGGCATCCTCCACGTGTCGACGCTCGGCGAGACGCGCTTCCAGGTGCGCAGCCACGCGCCCCGCCCCGACGGCCTCCTGGTCGGCGAGGTGACGCCGCTCGCGCCGGAGGCACGCACGCCGCTCGCCGCCGAGTACCGGCCGCTCGCGAACCTGCTCGAGCTCGTCGCCTCGCGCGTGGGCCCCGACAATTTCCCGGCGGTGCGCGACTACGACGACGCGTCGTGGGTCGGCTATCGCCTGGCCGAGGTCCTGCCGCTGCCCCTGCACATCAAGCAGTCCATGCTCGAGATCAACGAGTCCGGCGTGCGCCTGCAGGTGCTGCAGCGCTTCCTCGCCCGGCAGGGCGTCATCTGACCGCCGCGTCCTTGCCGCGGATGCGCGGGTAGTCCGCCGCGAGCCTGGCGATGAGGATCGCGAGGAACAGCGCACCGGCAACCTGCTCGATCGAGCACAGCCCGCGTGCCTGCTGCGAGAGGGGGCTGATGTCGCCGAAGCCGTTGCTGGTGAGCACCGAGATGCTGAGGTAGATGGCCTGCAGGTAGTCGAGGCTGCCGGGTACGCCCACCACCATGAACGAGCGGGGAACATAGAAGCCCACGATCGCGTAGAAGTAGGCCCAGAGGACCGCCAGGATGAGGAAGGCCGCTGCCGCGCCGAAGAGCTTGTCCGCCGTCATCACCTGCGGGTCGAAGACGTAGCGCATGAGATAGATCGCCGTGGTGGCGTACAGCAGCGCGCCGAAGATCCACGCGTACGCGAGCCACGTTTCGCTGCCGCCCTGCAGCGCCATCCAGTGGAAGAGGAGCGTCCCCGCCGCGAGGGTGAGCGCCATGAGGAACGAGAAGAGGCTGCGGCCGACGGTGGCCACCGTGGACACCACCAGGAGGGCATTGACCCAGTTGAGCACGATCCGGCCCTCCGTCGTCTCAGGCAGGAACGGCACCACCGTGAGCAGGATCAGGAGCGCGACGAACAGGTAGAAGCAGCGCTGGTAGAAGATGCGCGACAGGACGTCGCGTGCGGCACGCAGGGCCATGCTCGTTCTCCCGGAAGCGGCGGGCCAGGGGGCCCGTGCCCCGCGGCGACGCTCGACCGGCCGAGTATAATTTCTGCCTCCTCGAAACGATGCACGGACACACCATGGCCGGCCACAGCAAGTGGGCGAACATCAAGCACAAGAAGGCCGCGACCGATGCCAGGCGCGGCAAGATATTCACCCGCCTCATCAAGGAAATCACCGTCGCGGCGCGCCTCGGCGGCGCCGATCCCGCGATGAATCCGCGCCTGCGGCTCGCCACCGACAAGGCGACGGCCCAGAACATGCCCAAGGACACGATCCAGCGCGCCATCCAGCGTGGCGCGGGCGGCCTGGAAGGCGTCAACTACGAGGAGATCCGCTACGAGGGCTACGGCATCAACGGTGCCGCGGTGATCGTGGACTGCATGACCGACAACCGTACGCGCACCGTCGCCGATGTCCGCCACGCGTTCTCCAAGCACGGCGGCAACCTCGGCACCGACGGGTCGGTTGCGTTCCTCTTCAAGCACTGCGGGCAACTCGTCTTCGCCCCCGGAACCGACGAGAACCGGCTCATGGAGGCCGCCCTCGATGCCGGCGCCGAGGACGTGGTGACCAACGCCGACGGCAGCTTCGAGGTAATCACCGGGCCTTACGACTTCGTCAACGTCAAGGATGCCCTGGGCAAGGCCGGATTCACGGCGGCGTTCGCGGAGGTCGTCATGAAGCCTGCCACCGAAGTGGAGATGGCAGGCGACGATGCCGTCAGGATGCAGAAGCTCCTCGACGCGCTCGAAGGACTCGACGACGTGCAGGAGGTGTACACCTCGGCCGTTCTCGACGAGGCGTAGTGCGCGGGGCGCGCAAGTCATGGCCGCGCGCCGCATCCTCGGCATCGATCCCGGCCTCCGCATCACGGGCTTCGGCCTCGTCATCGAGCACGACGGCCGCCTCCTCTACGCCGCGAGCGGCTGCATCAAGGCGGGCGGCGACAGTCTCCCGGTGCGGCTCGGCGTCATCGCCCGCGACATCGCGCACGTGATCGCCGAGGGGCGGCCCACCGAGGTCGCGATCGAGCGCGTGTTCGTCAACGTCAATCCCAACTCGACGCTCCTGCTCGGCCAGGCGCGTGGCGCCGCCATCGCGGCCGCGGTGCTCGCGGGCCTGCCCGTGCACGAGTACACGGCGGGGCAGGTCAAGCAATCGGTCGTGGGCCGCGGACGGGCGCAGAAGCCGCAGGTGCAGGAGATGGTGCGACGGCTGCTCTCGCTGCCTGGCATGCCGTCGCCCGACGCCGCCGACGCGCTCGCCTGCGCGATCTGCCACGCCCACGGCACCACCGGGGTGGGCGCCCTGCAGGGGGCGGGTTACCGCCGCCGCGACGGGCGCTTCGTGCGCTGACGGCCCGTGATGCGCACGCTCGCCCGGCCGCGCGCCGTGATCTTCGACATGGACGGGCTCATGCTCGACACCGAGCGGCTCGCGCCCGCCGCGTGGGCCGATGCCGCGCGCACGCTCGGCGTGGACTTCGACATGGATCTGCTGCCGGCGATGGTCGGACGCAACACCGCCGATTGCCGCGCGCTGGTGGTCGAGCGTCACGGTCCGCGTTTCCCCGTCGACGACATGCTGCAGGCGTGGACTGCGGCCTACGACGCGATCGTCGCCCGCGAGGGCATCGACCTCAAGCCTGGCCTGCTCGAGCTCTTCGGCTGGTTGGAGCAGGAGGGCATCCCGAAGGCGGTGGCCACGTCCACGCGTCGCGAGCGCGCGCTCGCCAAGCTCACGCAGACCGGCATCGTGGATCGCTTCACGGCGCTCACCGGCGGTGACGAGGTCGCCCAAGGCAAACCGGCGCCGGACATTTTCCTGCTCACCGCGCGCCGCATGGGCTACGTGCCGGTGGATATCGTGGTGCTGGAGGATTCGGAGCCAGGCGTACGCGCCGCACTCGCGGCGGGCATGACGCCGATCATGGTGCCGGACCTGGCGCCGCCGTCGACGGCGATCCTGACGCAGGGCGTGCTGGTGCTGGAATCGCTGGCCAAGGTGCCGAAGAGGTTCCGGACGCCGGACTGAGCATGGCCATTCTCCATGCGGGCGCGCTCGACGCCTGCCACAGCGTCAGCGAACGCGGGATTGCGCAGACTCGGCACCCGCACTCCGACCGTGCGCGTCACGGGGGCTTGAGCATGCGGCCGATCGCATTGGCTCGAGATCGTGTCTTGCCCACAGCCGCCTTCACGCGCGCTGCGGTGACATCACTCACCTGATTCGAGCCATTCAGGACGCGCGACACCGTCGCGATCGAAACGCCGGCCTCGGCTGCAACGTCGTGCACGGCCGGTGCCCTGGAGATCCCGGGAAGGAGGCGGGCGCGCGCGCAGGTCATCGGCGCAATGCAGGCGTTGACGACGATGGAAGCAATCCGACCCGATACCGGCCCCGGATGCGATAATCGGCCATGATCGGCCGCCTCCACGGAACGCTCCTCGAGAAGAGTCCGCCGCAGGTCCTCCTCGACGTCCAGGGCATCGCCTACGAGGTCGACGTGCCGATGAGCACGTTCTACAACCTCCCCGCCACCGGTGTGGCCGTCACGCTCTTCACGCACCTCGTGGTGCGCGAGGACGCGCATCTCCTCTACGGCTTCGGCACGGAGAGCGAACGCCGCGCATTCCGCCAGCTCGTGAAGATCAGCGGCATCGGCGCGCGCATCGCGCTGTCGGTGCTGTCGGGTCTTTCCGTGACCGAGCTGGCGCAGGCGGTCACGCTCCAGGAGTCGGGACGCCTCACGAAGATCCCGGGCATCGGCAAGAAGACCGCCGAGCGGCTCCTCCTCGAACTCAAGGACAAGCTTGGCGCCGATCTCACCACCGCGGTCGGCGTGCACCGGGAGCCACCCGCGTCGAGCGACGTGCTGCACGCGCTCGTCGCGCTGGGCTACAGCGAGAAGGAGGCGTTGGCCGCGATCAGGACGCTGCCGGACGGCCTCTCCGTGGCCGACGGCATCCGCCAGGCACTGAAGCTGCTGGGCAAGGCGTAGCGCGCCGGCATGGAGATCGGCATTCCGGGAGCGGCCCGTTTGCGGGCGTCGCAACGATGCGCCGCGGGCCGGAGCCCACGGCGCGAGCGATAGAATCACGCTCCATGGCCATCGAAAGCGACGAGCTCAACCGGGTCGTGACGGCGCGAACGGCCGGCGTGCAGGAGGAGGTCGCCGATCGCGCGTTGCGCCCTCGCGGCCTCGCGGAGTACGTGGGCCAGGAGAAGATCCGCGACCAGCTCGGCATCTTCATCGAGGCGGCGCGCAAGCGCAACGAGGCGCTCGATCACGTGCTGCTCTTCGGGCCGCCGGGACTCGGCAAGACCACGCTGTCGCACATCCTCGCCCACGAGCTCGGCGTGAACCTGCGCCAGACCTCGGGTCCGGTCCTCGAACGCCCGGGGGACCTCGCGGCGCTGCTCACCAACCTCGAGCCGCGCGACGTCCTCTTCATCGACGAGATCCATCGCCTCTCGCCGGTGGTGGAGGAGATCCTCTATCCCGCGCTCGAGGACTTCCAGATCGACATCATGATCGGCGAAGGCCCGGCCGCGCGCAGCGTCAAGCTCGACCTCCCGCCGTTCACGCTGGTCGGCGCCACCACGCGCGCGGGGATGCTCACCAATCCGCTGCGCGACCGCTTCGGCATCGTCGCACGCCTCGAGTTCTACACGACCGAGGAGCTCCTGCGCATCGTGCAGCGCTCGGCGAGGCTCCTCGCGATCGCGGTCGACGACGACGGCGCCCGGGAGGTCGCGCGCCGCTCGCGCGGCACGCCGCGCATCGCCAATCGCCTGCTTCGCCGCGTGCGCGACTTCGCGGAGGTGCGTGCCGACGGAGCGATCACGCGCGACGTGGCCGATGCCGCGCTGTCGATGCTCGACGTCGACGCTTCCGGCCTCGATGTCATGGACCGCAAGCTGCTCACCACCGTGCTCAACAAGTTCGCCGGGGGCCCGGTCGGGGTCGACAACCTCGCCGCCGCCATCGGCGAGGAGCGCGACACGATCGAGGACGTCCTCGAGCCGTATCTCATCCAGCAGGGCTTCCTGCAACGCACGTCGCGCGGCCGTGTCGCCACGGCGCTCTCGTTCCGCCACTTCGGCCTGACCCCGCCGGCCGCCCAGGGTGGCGCGGACCTGTTCGGCGCATGACCGGCAAGCAACCCTTCTCGTTCCCGGTTCGCGTTTACTACGAGGACACCGATGCCGCCGGTGTCGTGTACTACGCCAACTATCTCAAGTTCATGGAACGCGCCCGCACCGAGTGGCTCGCGGCCCTCGGATTCCCGCTCGCGGCCTTCGAGCGCGAGCACCGCGTGGCCTTCGTGGTGCACCGGGCCGAGATCGATTTCAGGGCGCCGGCGCGATTGAACGATACGCTCGCGGTCACGGTCGAAGTCGTCGACCGCGGAGCGGCACGGCTCATCGCGCGCCAGCACGTACTGCGCGACGGCGTCCTGCTCACCGCCGCGCGAGTCACGCTGGCGTGCGTCGACACTTCCCGCTGGCGCCCCACCCGGATGCCCGAACCTCTCATGCAACGCCTGGAGACACTCGCTTGAACGTCCACACCGACCTGTCGTTCGTGACGCTGATGCTGCACGCCTCGATCGTCGTGCAGGCCGTCATGGCGCTGCTCGCCCTCCTCTCGCTGTGGTCGTGGTGGCAGATCTTCCTCAAGATGTTCCAGCTGCGCCGCGCCGCCTCGGACACCGACCGCTTCGAGGACGCATTCTGGAAGGGCGGCGACCTCGCCGATCTTTACCAGCGCACGCAGCAGGCGCGCACCGGCAGCGGCATGGAGCACATCTTCACGGCTGGCTTCCGGGAGTACGCCAAGCACCGCAAGCAGGGGAGCTCGTCGGCGGTCACGCTGGATTCGGCGCGGCGCGCGATGCGGGCGGCCTACCAGCGCGAGATCGACGCCCTCGAGGCGGGCCTGTCGGGTCTCGCCACGGTCGGCTCGGTGTCGCCCTACATCGGGCTCTTCGGCACGGTGTGGGGCATCATGAACGCCTTCCGCGGTCTCGCCAACGTCACGCAGGCCACGCTCGCCAACGTCGCGCCCGGCATCGCCGAGGCCCTGGTAGCGACGGCCATCGGCCTGTTCGCGGCCATCCCCGCGGTGGTCGGGTACAACCGCTACACGCACGACGTCGACCGCCTCGCCACGCGCTACGAGACCTTCATCGAGGAGTTCTCGAACATCCTGCAGCGGCAGGGCTGACCGGGAACGGGCACGCGACCATGCGACGCCATCGCAAGTCCATCAACCAGATCAACGTGGTGCCGTACATCGACGTGATGCTGGTGCTGCTCGTGATCTTCATGGTGACGGCGCCGCTGATCACGCCCGGCGAGATCGAGCTTCCGTCGGTGGGCGGCGCGCCCAGGCAGCCCGAGCAGCCTCTCGAGATCACGCTCGTCGCGAAGAACACGGTCTCGCTGCGTGACATGCGCACCGGCAAGACGGTCCGTCGCGCGCCGATCGACGAACTCATCCCGGAACTGCTCGCGACGCAAAGGGAGACGTCGCAGCCGGTGGTCATCGCCGCCAGCAAGGACGCGCGCTACGAGGACGTGATCGCCATCGTCGACAAGCTGCAGAGCGGCGGCATCAAGCGCGTGGGCCTGCTCGCGCGCCCCACCGCCAGGTGAGGGCAGCGCCGCGCCGCGGGCTGCGATGGCGATGGTGAGCACGACCGTAGACCGCCGCGAGCGTCCACGCAAGCCGCGGCGCGTGAAGGGCAAGGGCTGGGCCTTCGTCCTTGCCCTGGCCGTGCAACTCGGCTTCCTCGGCGTGCTGGTCTTCTCGATCCAGTGGCAGCGCCGTCCTCCCGAGGGCGTGGCCGTGGAACTCTACGCACCGCCGGTGAAGGCGCCGGCGCCGCAGCCGGCGCCGCCTCCGCCGAAGCCCGAGCCGAAGGTCGAGCCCCCACCGCCGGAGCCGAAGCCCGAACCCGCGCCACCACCCAAGCCCCCGGAGGCCGTGGCGGAAAAACCCGATCCGCGCGCGGCGGAGATCGCCCTCGAAGCGAAGAAGGAGGAGGAGCGCAGGCGCCGCGAGGAGGAGGAGCGCAAGGTCGAGCAGGAGAAGCGCAAGGCGGAAGAGAGGCAGCGAGCCGAGGAGAAACGCAAGGCAGAGGAGAAGCAGAAAGCCGAGGAGAAACGCAAGGCCGAGGAGAAGCAGAAGGCCGAGGAGAGGCGCAAGGCGGAAGAGAAGCAGAAGGCGGAGGCCAGGGAGCGCGAGCGGCGTCAGCAGGAGCTCACGGCGATGCGCGCGCAGGCGGAACGGGAGCAGGCGACGCGCGAACGTGCCGCGCGCGAGCAGCAGGACCGCCTCGCCAAGCAGGCGCAGGAAGGCGCCGCGCGGACGAGGGCCGAGCAGGACTGGATCCGGCGCATCCAGGCCAAGGTCCGCGGCAACGTGATCGTGCCCGCGGACGTGGCAGGCAATCCGACGGCGATCTTCGACGTCGTGCAGCTGCCCACGGGCGAGATCCTGCAGGCCACGCTGCGCAAGTCGAGCGGGAACCGCGCATACGACGAAGCCGTGCAGCGTGCGATCCTGAAGTCCTCGCCGCTGCCGCGGCCAGACCGGCCGGACCTGTTCCAGCGCGAGCTGCGCCTCGAGTTCCGTCCCCTCGACTGACGCTTTCCGGGACGCGCGTGACGTCGCGGTTCAGGCGTTGGGCGATGTACGCGATGTGATCGAGCGGCACCGCCTACTGCCGCGGTTTCTTGTCCACGATCTGGATCGCGGCCCAGCTCCAGTCGACGCGCTGCTCGATGAGGTGACGCAGGGCGACGGTGTAGATCGACCGCCCGGTGGTGAGGATCACGCGGCGTCCTTCGGCGTATTCCTGCGTGGGCACGATGAGCGTCTTCACGGTGAGCGGCTTGTCGGGACGCGACGGCGGCGGAAGATACAGGCCGTGGAAGCGCGCTCCCATCGTGGAGACATCGATGCCGTCGACCACGAAGCCGCGGTCGTCCTTGGGCTGGCGTACCGAATGCAGGGCGACGGCGACGAGACGGTCGGCAATGATCGACATGCCGGCCTCGACCTCGTCGTTGTTCACCTTGTTGAGGCGCCGCACCACGCCCACGACCCAGTCCGAGAGGTCGGACTGGCGCACTGCCACGAGCGCACCGAGCGTGAGCGCCTGTCCAATCCCGCCCGACGCCGCGATACGAAGGCCGGCCACGCTGCGGTCCTTGACCTGCCACATCGGATCCGAGAAGGACGACAGCGACGCAGCGAGCGAATCGTGCTCGTCGGGCGTGCGGCGCCGCCCGCTGGCCACCGCGAACACCTCGATCTGCTCCGTGCCCGGCGCCGCATCGGCATCGGCGCCGTCCTGCGTGAGCTCGTGGCAGATCCGTGAGAGCCCGATGCGGACCTTCGCCGCGACGGCGCACGCGATGCGCGGATCGCGACGCAGCTCGGCATTGATGTTGGGCGCCACGGACGGCGCCACCCGCTCGAGAATCGCGATGCGCGACTGGTTGATCGCCGTGGCGGGCCCGTGATCCGTCGCCTCCGCCTGGCGCAGCGCGGCAATCGCGCGCTCGAGTGCCTCGGCGAGCGGTGTGGTATCGAGGTAGCGCAGCATCGAGCCGCTGTCGTTGCCGGTGCGCCTGCCGAGGCCCGACTTGCCGGCAACGTCGACGAAGAAACCTTCGGGCGAGCGCGGCACCGCGTCGAGTTCGAGCCGCCGGCTCCAGGCACGAAGCTGCGACATCGCCCAGTCGAGCTCGGGAGGAGTCATGTTGCCCGTGTTGAGCTGATGCACGAGGAGCACGTTGATGTACTCCTGTTCGGCGCTCCACCGCGTGGCGTTCCCGCCCGCGCCCCCGAGGATGGCCGGCACCCGATCGAGCCCGAGCTCGCTGGCACGCATGTACGTGCGATGCAGCTCGATCCACTTGCCCGGGATCCAGCGCTCGAAGCGGAAGACGCGCAGCTTGGCGTCGGTGCCGTAGTAGTGGAGCAGTCGCGCGAAGAGCGCCGGCGGCAAACCCTTCCAGCGCGGATGTTGCGGTGCCTGGAGCGACGCCTCCAGTGCGGTCTGGTAGGCGAAGATGAAGCCCTGCGAGAGATCGTAGATCGCCTGCCAGATGCGCTCGGAGAGCCTGGAGGCCGCGTCGTAGTTCTCGACGTACTGCTTGATGAGCTGGCGGCGGTCGGCGCCGAGCGCG
>CAYTOT010000044.1:0-41448 GCA_964439475.1 uncultured Alcaligenaceae bacterium | reverse complement strand
GTCGTAGTTCTCGACGTACTGCTTGATGAGCTGGCGGCGGTCGGCGCCGAGCGCGGCATCGAGGAACTGCACCGCCTGCGCGCGCGCGGGATCCACCGGCCGCCTGGACTGGCGCATCGCATCGAGCGCACCCATGACGTGCTGCTGGCGGCCGATGACATCGAGCGCCGGCAACTGGCGCAACCAGGCGCCCGTGGCCTTCGCGGACACCAGCGGATCCGCGATGTCCTTCGCTCCGGATGTCAGGAATCCGAACATGGGTCCCTTCGTCGCCTACGCCGCGCCGCACGTCGGGCCGCAGCGAAGCCGGCGCGACCCCACGCCCCATGCGGGCAAGCTGACACTTATAGTCCAAATCCGCCGCTGGCGCAAAATCGGCGAGCAGTCGGCTACAATTGCCGGCCTTGTCCACGCGTCGGGGTTGCCTGCGGCACCCCGATGTTCCCCGGACAACGCCCGGAGACTCCCCTTGCTTCCCATGAACGCTTCCCGAATCGTCAGATCACCCGGCCGCGGGCCGGCCACCGACCGCAAAGTCGCAGTTTTCGCCACATTTGCGCTGGTCGCCGCGTTGTCGACCACAAGTGACTCGCTGCAGGCACAGACGCACACTGCCCAAGCCGCCCCCCAAACTCAAAGCAAGACAAGTGCCATGCCCACGACCCTTCAAAAAATAGATGTAAAACAAGGCACTGGAGCCGAAGCCGTCAGCGGCAGGCCAGTGGTCGTACATTACACCGGATGGCTCTACGACCCCGGAAAGCCCGACCAGAAGGGACAGAAGTTCGACAGTTCCCGTGACCGCGGACAGCCGTTCTCGTTCCCCTTGGGCGGCGGTCGCGTGATCAAGGGCTGGGACGATGGTGTCGCCGGGATGAAGGTCGGCGGACAACGCACGCTGGTGATCCCGCCGGACATGGGCTACGGCGCGCGCGGCGCGGGCGGCGTGATCCCGCCGAACGCCACGCTCATCTTCGACGTCGAACTCATCGAGGTGAAATAGACCGAACGGCTGCGCGAGCCATGCTTCCCCGGGACAGCAGCGTCGCGATCAAGCGGCGCCAGGACTATCGACCCCCCGCCTTCCTGGTCGGGGAGATCGACCTCGCCCTCGACCTCGAGCCCGACGCAACGCGCGTCACGGCGCGGCTCGCGTTCCATCGCAACCCGCATGCCGGCGCCGATGACCGCAGCGCGCCCCTCGTGCTCGACGGTGAGCAGCAGGCGGACGTCGAGGTGGATCTCGACGGCACGCTCCTGCCGGGCGAGCGCTATGTCCTGACCCCGGAGACGCTCACCGTCCTCGACCCGCCGCCGGCGGGGACGCTGACCGTGCGCTCACGCATCGCGCCGTCGCGCAACGCGTCCCTCGAGGGGCTGTACATCTCGTCGGGCGTGTTCTGCACGCAGTGCGAGCCAGAGGGATTCCGCCGCATCACGTACTTCCCGGATCGGCCGGACGTCCTTGCGCGCTACACGGTGACGCTGCGCGCGGACCGCACGGCCTTCCCGGTGCTCCTGTCCAACGGCAATCTCGTGTCGCAGGGCGCGCTGCCCGAAGGCCGCCACTTCGCGACGTGGCACGACCCGTTCCCCAAGCCGTCCTACCTCTTCGCGCTCGTCGCCGGGAACCTCGCCGCGCTCGAGGACAGCTTCACCACGATGTCCGGCCGCAAGGTCGCGCTGCGCATCTATTCCACGCCGGAGAACCTGCCGCGGTGCCATCACGCGATGGACTCGCTCGCGCGCTCGTTCCGCTGGGACGAGCAGCGCTTCGGCCGCGAGTACGACCTCGACACCTTCATGATCTTCTGCGCCGACGACTTCAACATGGGCGCGATGGAGAACAAGGGTCTCAACATCTTCAACAGCCGTCTCGTGCTCGCCGATCCGGCCACCGCCACCGACGACGACTACGCAGCCATCGAGAGCGTGGTGGGTCACGAGTACTTCCACAACTGGACCGGCAACCGCGTGACCTGCCGCGACTGGTTCCAGCTCTCGCTCAAGGAGGGCCTCACCGTATTCCGCGACCAGGAGTTCAGCAGCGACCAGAATTCGCGCGCGGTGGAGCGCATCGCCGCCGTCGAGTACCTTCGTCGCGAGCAGTTCCCCGAGGACGCGGGACCGATGGCGCACAACGTGCGCCCCGACGAGTACATCGAGATCAACAACTTCTACACGACGACGGTATACGAGAAGGGGGCGGAGGTCATCCGCATGCAGCACACGCTGCTCGGACCCGGCCGCTTCCGCCGGGGCATGGACCTCTACTTCCAGCGTCACGACGGCCAGGCCGTGACCTGCGACGATTTCGTGCAGGCCATGGCCGATGCCTCCGGCGTGGATCTCGGCCAGTTCAAGCGCTGGTACGCGCAGGCCGGCACGCCCGAACTCACGGTGCACGGCGCTTACGACCGCGCCGCCCGGACCTACACCCTCGACGTCGCGCAGAGCACGCCGTCCACGCCAGGCCAACCGGAGAAGCTTCCCCTGCACGTGCCGCTGGCGATCGGGCTCCTCGGCCCCGACGGCCGCGACATCCCGTTGCGCCTCGCGCACGAGGCGGCGCCGGTGGGCACCACACGCGTGCTCGAGGTGACGCACGCCCGGCAGTCATTCGTCCTGGGCGGGATCGACGCTCCGCCCGTGCCGTCGCTGCTGCGCGGTTTCTCCGCCCCGGTCCGCATCGATTTTCCCTACACCGCGCAGGAGCTCGCCTTCCTCGCTGCCCACGACAGCGATGCCGTCAGCCGATGGGACGCCGCGCAGCGGAGCTTCTCGAACGCGATCCTCGATCTCGCGCGCACCGGCCGCGACGGTGGCGCCCCGGCCCTGCCCGACACCCTGTCCGGCATCGCGAGCGCACTGCTCGACGATCACGGCAGCGATCCGGCGCTGCTCGCGCTCGCGCTGACGCCGCCCGATGCCGCCTATGTCGCCGCCCAGGAGCCGGTGCTCGACGTCGACGGCGTGGTGGCCGCCCGCAGCTTCCTCGTCCGCGAACTGGCCGTGAGGCTCCGCCCCCGATTCGAGGAGGTGTACGCAGCGCGCCGCGTGCGTGCCGCCTACGCGCCCAGCAACGACCAGGTCGGTGCGCGAAGGCTTGCCGGCGCCTGCCTGCGCTACCTCGGTGCGATCGACGACCCTGCCGCGCGCGCCCTCGTCATCGGGCACTACGACGGCGCCGACAACATGACCGACTCGTTCGCCGCGCTGCTCGCCCTGCGCGACAGCGCATCGACCGAGCGCGACGTCCTTTTCGCCCGCTTCGAGTCGCGCTGGCGCGACGAGCCCCTCGTGCTCGACAAGTGGTTTTCGCTCGAGGCCACGGCGGACCGTCCGGACACGCTCGCCCGCGTGCAGCAGCTCCTCGCGCATCCCCGCTACAACGCACGCAACCCCAACCGCGTGCGCTCCCTCGTGGGCGCGCTCACGCTGCGCAACTTCGCACGCTTCAACGCCGCCGACGGCGCCGGCTATGGGTTCGCTGCCGACCAGGTGCTCGCGCTCGACGCCACCAATCCGCAGCTCGCTGCCGCGGTGGCCGGCGCGTTCAACCTGTGGAAGCGGTTCCCGCAGCCGCGGGCAGGCTACATGCAGGCCGCGCTGCAGCGCATCGCCGCGGCCCCGGGGCTGTCGCCCGACGTCACCGAGGTCGTCACCCGCACCCTCGCAGCCTGACGGCCGTCAGGCCTTGCGCCGTCCCCGAGTCGCAGGCTTCGCGTCGCTGGCCTCAGGGGCGGAGCGCTTGCGCGGCACCTTCGCGTCCCGTCGGTGCAGCGTCATCGCAAGATCGAAGGCGCTCTGCGTGAACGCGAGAACCGCCGCGAAGGCCGCATCGTCGAGTGTGCGCGCGTCGTCGCTCGCGCGGTAGATGTTCGCGAACTCGCGCTCGCGGCCCGCCTGCACGGCGAGCCTGCCGATGCCCAGGCTCTCCAGCGTGTGCCACACCTGGGGATTCCAAGTCCGGGTGAAGCGCATCACGAAGGGAACCGGATCGTTGCGGCCGAGCACCGCGGCGAGCCTCAAGACGATCTCGAACGGCAACGCCACCTTGCCGTTCTCCACGAGTTCCAGCAGTGCGGGATCCGACAGGTCGACCGCGCGGCCGAGTTCCTGCACCGACAGTCCAGCGGCTTCACGCAGCGCGCGCAGCGCATTGCCGGCCTTGGCGAGCCCCGCGCGCTGCTCCGGCCGAACCAGGATCGCCTTGGCGGCACCGAGCGAGACGTCGGCGGCGGCGCCGGCGATGCCGAGCACCGTATCCGACCAGGCGCGCACCTGCCGCGCGGCGCCGGCCAGGGTCGACTCGGATCCGGCGGGTTGCGGCGTCCTGCGGCGCGATTTGCTGCTCGTCTGCTTGCCCTTCGAGGCGCCCTTCGCGCGGACGCGCTTCGGGGCTCGTTCGCCCTCGGGACGGCCCTTCGGGTCAGGTGCGGCTGCCTTCGCGCTCACGCCATCGCTCCCGCGGTCCGCGGCAGCGACCTGCGCAGCAGGAACCACGCGATCGAGACGTTGAGCGCGTTCCACAGGATCCCGTTCACGAACGCGGCCTTGTACGACCCGGTGGCGTCGAAGATCACGCCGGACATGTAGCCGCCGAGCGCCATGCCGAACAGCGTGGCGGTGATCACCGAGCTCACGCGCACGCCCGCCTCGCGCGCCGGGAAATACTCGCGGATCACGATGGCGTAGGAGGGCACGATGCCGCCCTGCGCGAGGCCGAAGAGCGCCGAGATGAGGTACAGCGACACGAGGCCGTCGAACGGCAGGAAGAAGAACAGCGACAGGCCCTGCAGCGTGGAACTGATGAGCAGCGTGCGCAGCCCGCCGATGCGGTCGCAGATCATGCCGAAGACGAGCCGGCTCGCGATCCCGCAGGCGAGCATCAGCGACAGCATCTGCGCGCCGCGCGCGGGGCCATAGCCCAGGTCGCTGCAATACGCGACGAGATGCACCTGCGGCATCGACATCGCGACACAGCACGCGACACCGGCGATCAGGAGCAGCGCCTGCAGCGACCCCGGCGTGAGCCCGAGCGTCGCCGGCGTGCCCACCGGCGGCGCGAGCGCGCCGGAGGCTTCCGACTTCGGGACCGGGCCGCGCAGGTAGAGCGCCAGCGGGATCATCGTGGCGAGCACGAAGACGGCGATCCCCGTGTACGTGGCGCGCCAGCCCAAGGTGGCGATGAAGTACGCGACGATCGGCGGCCAGACCACGCCGGCCATGTAGTTGCCGCTCGCGAAGACGGCGATGGCGATCCCGCGACGCCGCGCGAACCACAGCGATACGTGGGCCAGGAGAGGGGCGAACGTCGCCGACGCGGCCACGCCAATGATCCCCTGCGCCACGGTGTACCAGCCGATGCCCGGCGCCGACGCCGCGGCGAGATAGCCGGCGCAAAGCAGCACGGCACTCGCCGCGATCGGCGCCATGATGCCGTAGCGGTCCGACAACTTGCCCACGAGGATGCTGCCGAAGCCGAAGCCGATCATCGTCAGCGTGTACGGCAGTGACGCCCCGCCGCGCGCGATGCCGAACTCCGCCTGCACGGCCGGCAGCGCGACCACGACCGACCACATGCCCACGCCGCCGATCGTGGACAGCGCCATCGCCGCAACGAGACGCTGCCAGGCGTAAGTCGAGTCGACGCCGCGGTGAGGATTCATGGGTGTAGGGTACCGCAACTACCAGTAGGTCTCGATCGTGATGTGCCCCGGCTCCTTGCGGCGGTGCCGCCGCATGCCGCGGTGGATCAGCGCGAGCTGCGTATCGTCCACCATCGCCGGATTGCCGCAAAGCATCGCGTGCGAATTCTCCGCCGCAAGCGCGATGCCGACGCGTGCCTCCAGGCGGCCATCCTCGATGGCCGCGGGGATGCGCCCCGCGAGCGCGTCCGGATGGGTCTCGCGGCTCACCATCGGGACGTAGCTGAACGCGCCGCCCCGCTCGGCCGCGATCCCGCCCAACGTATCGCGATAGGTGAGTTCGATCGCCCGCCGCACCGCGTGCACGAGCACCACGCGCTCGAAGCGATCCCATGTCTCGGGGGTACGCAGGATCGACAGGAACGGCCCGATGCCGGTACCGGTGGCAAGGCACCACAGCACCTCGGCCGGAGGCGCCTCGGAGACGGAGAAGAAGCCGCTGGCGCGCGCCGCCAGCCAGACAGCGGCGCCGGTGTCGAGCGCGGCGAGGCGCGGGGAGAGCGGGCCCTCCGGCAGCACGATGAAGTAGAACTCGTGCGGTGCCGCGTGCGGCGGATTCACGAAGGAATAGGGTCGTCCGACCATCGCCTCGGCGCCGCCGGCCGGCCCGGGCAACGCGAGACGCGCGAACTGGCCGGCCACGAACGTGACTTCCGGCGCGTCGACGTACAGCGAGACGAGATCGTGCGTCCATTGCCGCCTGCCGGCCACCCGTCCTTCCACCCACCCCGCCATCGCCCTGCCATCGGTCGCGTAGAATCCTCCCATTATGCCTACCCGTCCGCGGCCGACGATCGTGGGGCCGCGGGTTTACCTGCGCCCTCCCCGCCAGAGCGACGCGGACGATTTCCTGGCCGCGGTGCGCGCGAGCCGTATGCTCCACGGGCCATGGACGCGCCCGCCCGATACCCGTCCGCGATTCGCGGCCTTCGCGGCCCGCTACGGCGCGGTCCCGCCCGGCACCCACGCCGGCCTTCTCGTATTCCGTCGCGCGGATCACGCGCTGGTGGGCGTGTTCAACCTCTCGGAGATCGTCCTCGGTGCATTCCGCAGCGCCTACCTCGGCTATTTCGGCTTCGTCCCTTTCGCCGGGCAGGGGTACATGACGGAAGGCATGGCGCTCGTGCTCGACGTCGCCTTCCGCGAACTCGGCCTGCATCGCGTGGAGGTGAACATCCAGCCCACGAATGCGCGCTCGCTCGCGCTGGCGCGTCGCCTGGGCTTCACCCGCGAGGGCTACTCGCGCCGCTACGTGAAGATCGCCGGGCGCTGGCGAGACCACGAGCGCTACGCGATGCTCGTCGAAGACTGGCGGACGCTGCGCCGCAAGCACCTGCCGCGGGGTGCACGCAGGCCGTGACGGGGTCCGCGAGCGACGCAAGGCACGCCCGCCACGCGTTCCTCATGCAACGCCGGGGATTGCTGCCGATCGCGCTCGCCGCGGCGTGGCTGGCCGCCTGCGCGCCGATCACCCTCACTCCGGCAACACCCCTGGCGGTCGAGGGCCGGGAGATCGCTCCGTTCGAGTTCCACGAGGAGTGTGGGGACATCGCTGCCGGCGATCGCATCGACTTCCGCTTCTCGGCCACGCGGCCCGTGCACTTCGAGATCTACTACAAGGACGGCATCGCGCGCATCGCCCCCGTCGTTCGCGACGACGTGACCGAAGCCAGCGGGATCTTTCCGCCGCCGGCGAGTCGCCGATACTGCGTCCGTTGGGACGTGGGCAGGGAAGGCGCGATCGTCGACTACAGGATCCGCGTGCTGCCGCCGACCCGTCAGTAGCTCGGCTCGCCTCCCCCGAAGGGGGCGAATGGCTTGGGGCGGCCCGGCAGCGGCCGGGCTCGTCGGTCACCCGAGGATGCGCAGGACCTTCGTGTCCGGCAGCAACTCGACGCGGTCGCCGCTGCGGACTTCGCGCGTGATGTCGCAGTCGAAGCCCGCCAGCATCGGCAGGTCGGCGAGCGCGGTGCCCTGCGCGATGATCGGATTCACCGAGTTGAACACCAACGCGAGCGGGACGATGCCGCGCGTCTTCATCTCGTGCAGCATCCACGCCGACGCGACCCCGCCCTTCGCCGTGTCGAGCACGAGGATGCGGCCGACGTACGACTCGCCCGCGAGGCGGTGCTGCGGCCGCGAGAACACGCCCTTGATGCGATCGAGATCGTAGCGCGCGGAGAACCCGTCGCTGGCGGCGAGCGCCACGCCCTCGACGCGCTCGCCCATCGCGTGCTGCGCCCGGAATTCACGAAGGGTCATGGCAGCCGCCCCGTGCAGCCCGCTTCCACGCAGTCCTCCATCGACGCCAGCATCGGCTGGTAGCCGTAGCCGCCGAGAATGTTGACCATCTTCGCGCTGTTGGTCGCCAGCCGCTTCCAGCCGTTGGCCTGCGCGATCTCGCGCGCGTACGACTGGTAGAAGCACATGCCCGACAACACGCTGCCGCCCGCGCGCTCGATGCGGCCGGTCAAGCCCATGCGGTCGGCGTCCGGCTTCACCTGCGGACTCGTCACCGCGAGCACGGGCACGACGAAGCGGCGCCCGTCGCACAGCGCGGCGAGTGCCGCGAGTTCGATCAGGCTCAACTGCGGTGCCGAGAACACGACGACGTCGATCGGGCCGTCGCTGCGGTACGACTCGGCGAGCGCCTCCACGTCGCCGCGGCCGATGCGGAACTGCGGCACCGACGCGCCGGTCACGTCGGCCAGCCGCTGAGCCTCCGGCGTGACGCCGACCATGTGGAACATGGCGATCGAGCCGAAGCTCGCCATCGACGCGCCGAAGTGCTTCAGCTCGTCCGAGCTCGGCGCGCGCTCGATGCCCTCGATCACCGGCACCGCCCAGTAGTTGCCCGCGAGGCGCCCGACGACACCGCCGAGGGCGCCCCATTCGTTCAGGGTCCCCGGGGTCCAGCCGGTACGCACGTGCAGCGTCGCGCGGCGCTTGTCCTCCAGGTGGAACCCGTAGCACGGCGTGCGGCCGGTCAACCCGGCGGACAGCGCCGAGGGACCGCCTTCGAAATTCGAGCGCGCCCCGCACACCGAGTTCGAATAGATGACGACGCCGGTGTCGCCGAACGCGACGTGCTCGCCGTGGGTCGGCGCCCGCACGGTCTGGTAGTTGATGCAGGTGTCGGTCATCATCACGCCGAGCTTGACGAACGCGTCGATCGCGCGCCGCTCGAGGGCCAGCATCCATGCCGCCTGGCCGAGCTTGCCCGCGTTCGCGAAGTCGGTGCCGCGCGGATCGGTGATCGTCGGAATCGCCACGCGCCGCTCGCGCTCGGGGCCGGAGGCGAGCTGCTCGAGCCAGGCGACGCCGGCTTCGCCGAGGCTCTCGGTGTCGGCCATCACGTGCGCCTGCGACACCGGCACGAAGCGCTCGGCGCCGAAGAACGATCCCACCTTCATCTGGTGCTCGATCGCGAGCCTGCGCACCGGCCCGAGCTCGCCGGCCAGCATCGACTTCTCTTCGTCGTTCAGCTTCATGCCCTGTCCAAAACCAGTGATCTTCGGCGACGGATGCGCACCCCGTCAGTCGACGGATGTGCGTCCCATCAGTCGACCGATGCGCCGGAATCGCGCACCGCCTTGCCCCATTTGGCGAGCTCGCGCTGCTGGAACTGCGCGAAGGCGTCACGCGTGCCGCCCATCGCCTGCACGCCGAGCGGCGCGAGCCGCTCGCGGAACGCGTCGGAGCGCACGATGCGATCGATCTCGGCGTTGAGCTGCGTCGCGATGGGCGCGGGCAGGTTCGCCGGTGCGAACACGCCCCACCAGGCCGTCGCCTCGAAGTCCTTGAGGCCCGATTCGGCGAAGGTCGGCACGTTCGGCGCGACGCTCGACCGCGTGGCGCTGCTGACGCCGAGGAGCTTGAGCTTCCCGGATTGCACGTGGGGCAACGACGTCTGCAGCGGATCGAACATCAGCGGGATCTGCCCGCCGATCAGGTCGGTCAGCGCCGGAGCGCTTCCCTTGTAGGGAACGTGCTTCAGGTCAACCTGCGCGGCGACCTTGAACATCTCGCCGGTGAGATGGCCCGGCGTGCCGTTGCCGGCGGTGCCGAAGCCGAGGCTGCCCGGCGACTTCTTCGCGAGGGCGATCAGCTCTCCGACGCTGTTGGCCGGCAGCGACGGATGCGCGACCAGCGCAACCGGTGCCGCAGCGACCAGGGCGATAGGCGTGAAGTTCTTCACCGGATCGTAGGGCAGGTTCCTGTACAGCGATGCATTGATCGCGTGCGTGCCGACGGTGGCCATCAGCAGCGTGTAGCCGTCGGGAGCCGACTTGGCGACGATGTCTGCGCCGATGCTGCCGCCGGCGCCGCCGCGGTTGTCCACGATGACCTGCTGTCCGAGCGCCTCGGACAGCGCCTGGGCGAGGGGCCTCGCAACGATGTCGGTCGGGCCGCCGGCCGGGAACGGCACGACGAGACGCACCGGCTTCGTCGGATACGACTGTGCGAGTACGCGGAGCGGCGCGGCAATGCCGATCGCGGCAAGCGACGCACCGCCCAATACGAGAGTGCGGCGGCGGGGGGATCCGGGTGAGCGCATCATTCCGCCTTCGCGCCGGATTCACGCGCGAGCTTCGCGTACTTCGCCATTTCCTTGTCGATGAACGTCGCGAACTCAGCGCGCGTGTTGCCGACGGTCTCTGCGCCCGCACCAGCGAGACGTTCCTTGACGTCGGGCAGCGCCAACGCCTTCACGATCTCGGCATTGAGCTTGTTCAGGATGTCCTCGGGCGTGCCGGCGGGCGCGAATACGCCAAACCAGTTGCTGATGTCGAACCCTGCGATGCCGGCTTCGGCCATCGTGGGGACGTCGGGCGCGGCCGGCGAGCGCTTCGACGTCGTCACCGCAAGCGCGCGCAGCTTGCCCGACTTCACGTGCGTCATCGCCGGCGGCATGCCCGAGAAAAACATCGAGACCTGGCCGCCCAGGAGGTCGGCGAGCGCGGGGGCCGCACCCTTGTACGGGATGTGTACCATCTGCGTGGACGTCAGCGTCTTCAGCAGCTCGCCCGAAAGATGCTGCACGCTCCCGCCGCCTGCCGACGCGAAGGAGATGCTGTCCGGTTTGGCTTTCGCCTGCGCCACGATGTCGCTTACCGACCTGAGCTGCGTTCCTGGATTGACAACAAGGATCAGCGGCGTGATGCCGGCGAGCGTGACCGGCGCGAGATCCTTCGCGGGATCGTACGTCATTTTCGGGTACACGCTCGGGTTGATTGCGATCTCGGCGGTGGACGCCATCAACAGCGTATAGCCGTCTGGCGCCGACTTCGCGACGATGTCCGCGCCGATCATGCCGCTCGCACCGGGGCGGTTCTCGACGATGACCTGCGCCCCGGTACTCTCGGTGAGCTTCTGGCCGACCGCTCGGGCGATCAGGTCGGTCGCGCCGCCGGCCGAGAACGGTACGATGAAGCGGATCTGCTTTCCGGGAGCGGGGTAGGGCTGTGCCGAAGCACCTGCCGCCACGAGCGCCGTCGCCAAGAGGGCAATGCCGCGAACCATCGGTAGATTCATCTCTCCTCCGCTTCGTTCTAGTCGAAACTCAGCGCCACACCCGGCGCCGGGGTGAATCCCAAGTCACCACGCGCGATCACTGCCTCGCGGCCTCCGTGCTCGGCGAGGAGTTCCGCCTGGCGACGCCGGGCTCGGGCGTCGACGTCGGCCGGATCGCAAATCGCGCGCAACCGTGCCTCGCACTGTGCGAGGACGTCCGCGTACCGCGCATCACCGGCCAGATCGACGAGTTCCTCCGGGTCGCGCCCGAGGTCGAAGAGCTGCGGAGGGTACGCCACGTAGTGGACGTACTTCCACTTGCCGTGACGCAACGCGAACGCACCCGTCGTGCTGCCCATGCCGTGGTACTCGGAGAGTACGCTCCGATCCTTCGCTTCTCCTCTGGCGAGCGCGAAAAGCGATCGACCTGGTTGCCCGTCGTACATCTCCGGCCGGTCCTCGCCGGTCGCCTCCATGATGAACGGGTAGACGTCGACGTGACTCGCAGGCGTGTCGCATACCGCACCCACCGGAATGTCCGGTCCGCACATGATCAGCGGCGCGGCGATGGTCTCCTCGTACATCGTCGACTTGCCCCACAGTCCGCGCGCCCCCAGGTTATCTCCATGGTCGCTCGTGTAGACGACACGCGTCGAAGCGGCGAGGCCGGATTCGTCAAGCGCATGCAGCACCTTGCCAACGTTGGCATCCATGAACGTGCACAGGCCGTAGTAGCCCGCAGTTGCGCGGCGCACGCCCTGCTCGTCGAAGTAGTCGTCGAAGTTGAACGCGTCCCGGTAGTCGCGAACGTAAGGGTGGCCCGGCCTCTCCTGCTTGGCATAGAGCTTGGGACTCGGTAGCGCCTGGTCGAAGTACTGGTAGTAGAACTCGGGCGGCGCGGTAAGCGGATAGTGCGGGCAGACGAATGAAACGAAGAGCACCCAGGGCCTCCCGGTGCTGCGCGCGGCTTCCTCACGAAGCCATACCTGCGCGCGCGCGGCGATCTCGCGATCGTAGAACGTGTAGGTCGTCTCGCCAGGGCCAGCCATGCCGGCCATCTTGTAGGCGCCCTTGCGCACCGGCATGTCGTCGCGAACGAGGCCCATGAGGTCGCCCTTGCCCTCGACGATGTGCATTGGCACGATCTCCTCGGAGAATCCGTGATCCTCGTCGGGCGCGCGGAAGTGCAGCTTCCCGATCGATACGACCTGATGACCCCGATCGCGAAGACGGTGGTGCCACGATGGAATCGCGCCCTCGTACGCGTCTGCGTTGTCCCAGTACCCGATCTGGTGCACGTACTTGCCGGTCGCGAACGCCGCACGTGCAGGAACGCATACGGGACTGGTCGTGTAGGCGCTCGAGAAGCGCGTGCCGCGTTGCGCGAGCGCGTCGAGGTTGGGCGTACGCACGATCGGATGCCCGTAACATCCGGACATGCGCGCGCTGTGCTGGTCAGACATGATGATCAGCAGATTGGTAGGGTTCACGTGGATCGTTCTCCGAAGGCACGGCCGTCGAGCTTGTCGGAAACAACGAGCCTTCGTCGTGTAGGGGGAATGAATAGCTGCTGGTAGTAGACGCTACGCGTGCGGCCAGCGCTCGCCACGATCTCGAGCAGAGTGCCTACGGTGGAGTCCGCGACGCGTATGGATCGACAGACGGCGACGGGAAACGCCATCGCAAGCATAGTCTGCGACAGATGCGTGATCGGCAGGTTGAACTCGCGATCGAGGATCGATTTGAAGTTCGCCGCGTCGAGCTCGGCCAGCGGCCGCTCGAGCATGCTGCCGAAACGGTGGGCATCGAGATAGAAGCGGCTGTAGACGGCGAACTCTTCCGCGATACGCAGGCGGCGATCGATACGCAGGATGTCGCGGCCGCGTTGCTGCAGCAAGCCGCTCCACGGTCCGCGGGTGGCGATGCGCCGGCGCGATACGACCTGCGGATACACGGGAAGGTACCCGCCGTTATCGTCGAGGAAGCGGCAGTGCCACGGCGCGTCCATCGCCTTGAATCCTTCACCGACGAATGTCCCTTGACCCTGCACCCGAATCAGGAAGCCGTCGTCGACCAGCGCACGCAACGCACGCTGGATGGTTCCGAGGCTGTAGGGCATGTCGCGTGCGAGCGCCTGCTCTGTCGGGATCTTGGCGCCGCGCTTCCACAGCCCACCTTCGATCGCCGCCAGCAACGTCTGCCGCAACTGTGCGTACTTCGGCAGCCCATCGATCGCGCGCGCGCGGTACGGCTCCAGGACTTCGTAGAGGTGGCCCGCACCGTCGCTCGAAAGGAGTGTCTGCTGTCTTTGCACTCTAGTACTATATAGTAGATCCGAGGAGTGCGAAACACTCACTTGGCCGTCCCAACCCCGCCATGCCAACACCCGCACCCACCGTGCTGCTCGACCTCGACGGCACGATCTCCGACAACTACCTCGGCATCTCGCGGAGCATCGCGCACGCATTGCAGCGCCTTGGCGCCCAACCCGTCGCGGAATCGGTGCTGCGCAGTTGCGTGGGGCCGCCGCTGCGCGAGTCGTTCCGCCGCCTTCTGGCCACCGATGATCCGGGACGCATCGAGCTCGCCATCACCTCCTATCGAGAGCGATTCGCCGATGTCGGCTGGGAGGAGAACGTGCTCTACGAGGGCATCGCCGACGCGCTGCCGGCGCTCGCCGCCCGCTGGCCGCTCTTCCTGTGCACCGCCAAGCCGACCGTCTTCGCCCGCCGCATCATCGAGCGCTTCGGATTCACGCCGCACTTCAGGGACGTGTACGGCACGGACTTCGCGGGCACGTTCGACGACAAGGCTGCGCTGCTCGGCCACCTCGCACGCGAGGAGGGCATCGATCCCGCCGCGGCGGTGATGGTGGGCGACCGTTCGCACGACATCCGCGCCGCCCTCTGCAACGGCGCCCGCGCCATCGGCGTGCTGTGGGGCTATGGCTCGCGCGAGGAGCTCGCCGGTGCCGACGCGCTGGTCGCGCGTCCGGGCGACCTGTACGCGACCCTCGACGCGCTGCATCCGGCGTCGCCATGACCGCTCCGCCCGGTCCGTCGGCACGCGGTCGCTGACCCGCAACGAAGCTCGCGGCTGCCGTCCAGCCACCGACCTGCCGCTACCGTCCACCGACCTGCCGCTATCGTCCCCCGCCCGACATCACGAGCACGACGAGCACGATCACCACCAGCACGATCAGCGCGATCTTCCACGGACTCTTCGGATACTCACCCTGGATGGCGCCGGTCACGCCGTTCTGCACCACCTGGAACGCCCGGCGGCCGTAGGCGTAGCTCATGAGCCACACGGGGGCCAGGATGTGCTTGAACGTCTGCCCGGAGTACGACGTATGCACGACGAGGTTGCGATAGGTGTCGCCCGGCACCTGCTGGGCGCACATCTGCGTGACCTTCGCTTCCATCGCGTCGCGTGCACGCTGCGCGGCGCCGACGAGGTCGATCTGATAGCGCTCAACCACCCAGCCCGCGACGTAGCCTGCGTCGTAGCGCTTGAGCGAGCGCGTGGGGAACGGCTCGACACCGCGCAGCAGGCCCGGATGCACGCCGACGGAGGCGCAGACGAGATCGTCGTCGAAGAAGTGCGAAAGCGACCCCGCCGCCGGCTCCCAGCGCACGTGGCGTACCTGGCGCGTGCGCGTCTGACCGCCCTCGCTGTACGTCTCCGTCGTGTAGTAGTAGTGACCTGCCTCCGCCGTCCAGCGCGCATCGACCTGCGCGTCGAAGGTCCAGTACGGCAGGTATACGCCCTTCACGGTGTCGGTGAGCGCTCGGCGCTTGAGCGCGCGCGGAGCGAGCCACAGCTTCCCGTACCACTGGCGGATGCGATCACGGGCGGCCGACTCGCTGACCACGAAGGGCAGCACGCTCTCCGGACTGAAGGCAGGCTTCTCCTCCTCGTAGGCGACGAGCTGCGCGGAGCCGCAGAACTCGCAGTTCTGCGCCTGTCGCGTGGGATCGAAGACCGAGATCGCATTGCAGCTCTGGCAACGTACCTGGCGCGTCGCGCGCTTCCAGCCGCGATCCTCGTCGCCAATGTTGCGCAGCGCCTCCACGAGATCGTGCTCGACGACCTCACCGGTGGCCTCGACGAGCTTCGCAGGCGATTCGGTCCCGCAGAACGGGCAGACGAGCTTCTGCTTCGCGGGATTCCAGACCGCCTGCCCGCCGCAGGCGGGACACGCGAACTTGGCGAGCGCGGACGTTTGCGCGGGCGGCGCGGCGCCCGCGCCGTCACCGGAAGGAAGGTCCTGCATCAGCGCATGAGGTACCCGGCCACGCGCCACTTGCCGTCGGCCTCGCGCTCGAGGGTCAGCGTCTCGACGGCGTCGGGACGCTTCTCGAACTCGGCGCGAAAGATCATCACGACGAACTCGCCCGGCGCACCCGGCGCGCCGTTCGAGGGCTGGGTGGAGACGATCGTGCGCCGTACGTTCCTGCCGAACTGGCCGCGCGCCGTCTGTAACGCCACCGGCCACTTGTCCTCCGGCATCGCGTCGTGGAACCGCTTGCCGGCGGCCTTGTAGCTGCCCGACACGTCGTCGGCATCGGCAAGCTGGAGCCAGGCCATCCCGGCGGCATGCGCCTCCGACAGTCGCGGGTCCTGCGCGAACGCCGGAAATCCCGCGACCAGTGCGCACACCGACAGCGCCGCCACCGCCTTGCGGCGCCCGGTATCGCATTCACGCATGGTCAGCCCTTGAGGAAGGTGTCGATCGCTCCGCGCGTGACCCGCCACTGCGTGCCGATGCGGCGTCCCTTCAGGTCGCCCGCTTCGAGGCTGGCGAGGACATCGGACTCGGACACGCCGAGCATCTGCGCGACCTGCTCCGGCGTCATGAGATCGAGCGGCGCCGCCGCAGGTGCGACGGGTGCCGATGCGGGCGCCGGGATCCCCGGCGCGCCCTGCGCCATGATGCCCCCGGGCTGGTTCATCATCTGCTGCGCCATCGCCATGCCCATGGCGAGCTCGGCGCCGGCGCCGCCGATGCCGCCGCCACCGTTGCCGCTGGCCATGCCGTTGGCCATCTGGAACTTGACGTAGTCGTTGAGGTTGCCGACCGCGGCCATGCTCGAGCGCTTGTCGATCGCCGCCTCCACCTCCGGCGGCACCGACACGTTCTCGACGATGAACGTGGTCATCTCGAGGCCGTACTTCGCCGTGATGGCGGGGTTGATGAGCGGCAGCAGCGCCTCGCCAAGCTCGCCGTAGCGCGACGCGACGTCGAGCGCCGGGATCTTCGCGGTGGCCAGCGCGTCGGTGAACACCGACACGAGACGCGAGCGCATCGTGTCGTTGAACTCGTCGAGGCGGAAGTGGTTGTCGGTGCCGGCCACCTCCTTCAGGAACCGCGGCACGTCGACGATGCGGAAGTCGTAGGTGCCGTAGGCACGCAGGCGCACGATGCCGAAGTCGGCGTCGCGCATCATCACCGGGTTGGCGGTGCCCCACTTGTTGCCGGTGAACAGCCGCGTGACGACGTAGTAGACGTCGGCCTTGAACGGGCTCTCGAAGGCGTACTTCCAGCTCTTGAGATTGGTGAGGATCGGGATGTTGTCGGTCGTCAGCGAATGCTTGCCGGGGCCGAACTTGTCGCCGAACTCACCCAGGTAAACGAACTGCGCGACCTGCGACTCGCGCACGATGAGCTGCGCGCCGTTCTTGATCTCCTTGTCCTCGTCGGGGAAGCGATACGACAGCGTGTCACGCGAGTCGTCCGTCCACTCGATGATGTCGATGAACTGCCGCTTCAGGAAGTCGATGATCGCCATTGCCTGATCCCGTGCCGTGCGAAAACGCGAAGTCTACGACTTCTTGGCGGCGGCGAGCTTCTTCGCTTCCGCCTCGCCGGTCGCAAGCTCGGCCTCGAGACGCTGCGCGGGCAGCGCGCCCGGGACGATCGTCCCGTCGGCGAACACCAGCGTCGGCGTGGCGTTCACCTTGTATCGGGCACCGACCTCGGCGAGCTTGGCCACCGGGTTGTCGCAATCCCCCTTGTTGTCGGGTAGCGCACCGGTCTCGTAGTAGGAATCCCATGCCTTCACGCGATCCTCGGCGCACCAGATGATGCGCGACTTGCGGGCGGCATCGGGATGCAGGCTGTCGATCGGATAGAGGAAGGTGTAGATCGTCACGTTGTCGACGCTCTTCAACTCGTGCTCGAGCTTGGCGCAGAACGGGCAGTCGGCGTCGGAGAACACGTACAGCGTGCGCTCGCCGGTGCCCTTGACCTTCTTGATCGCCATGTCGAGGGGAAGCTGGGCGACGTTCACGCGGTTGAGCTTGCGCTGGCGCTCCTCGGTGAGGTTGACCTTGGAGTCGACGTCGTACATGGCGCCGACCACGAGGTACTTGGCCTTGGCATCGGTGTAGACGATACGGTCGTCGAACTGGACCTCGTACAGGCCGAAATACTGCGTCCTGGTCACGCCCCGCACCTCGGCGCCGGGAAATTTTTGCTCGAGCGCCTTCTTGATGCCGGCCGCCTCGGGACTCAGGGCGGCGGGCGCCGACGGCGCGGAGGGCGCGGCCTGGGCAGGCTGCGGCCTGACCGGCTGGGCGGCGGTGGGACCGGCGGCGAGCAGCGCCGCGACGGCCAGAACGAGGGATGCGCGCACTGCGGGGCGCGAAGGGGAATTCATGGACGACGTCTCCGAAAGGGGATGGGCGGCACGCACGCGTGCAAGGCCCGATTGGACAGTCTAGCGCAGCGCCGGTTGCGCCAGCGCTCGCTTCAATAGCGGGAGCCGATCAACGGCGGCCATGCCGGCATTGCGCACGGCGGCCAGCCACGGCTGTCGCGGGCCGAAAAGGCGGACGAGACCGTCGGTGACCGCGTGCATCGCAAGCACCGGCTCGGTCCGTCGCCGGGCGTAGCGGGCGAGCAGCATCGGCGCGCCGGCATCGGCCACAGGACCACGGGAGGCCAGCACGTCCGCCAGCACCAGCGCATCGCCGAAACCGAGGTTGACGCCCTGCCCGGCGAGCGGATGCACCCCGTGCGCCGCATCCCCGACCAGTGCGAGCCGGTGCGCCACGGTGGTGGCCAGCCGCAGGGAAGCTAGTGGAAAGCCCGCGGCTGGCGAGATGGAGGTCAACTCGCCCAGGATACGGCCGCCCGCGGCGGCGACGCGCGCCGCCAGGGCCGGCGGCGCGAGGTTCATGAGTTCCGCCGCCATGGCATCGGGGGCCGACCACACCATCGAGATCCGCCGGCCAGGCAGCGGCAGCCAGGCGAGCACGCTCGCATCATCCCGGAACCATTGACGGGCGATTCCGTGATGCGCTCGCTCACAAGAGAAGTGAGCGACCACTCCGCGTTGCCCGTAGGGCTTGGGTTCGGCGGCGATGCCGGCTGCGTGCCGAACCCAGGAGTGCACGCCGTCGGCAGCCACCAGCAAGCGCCCTTCCAGCGTCCGCCCGCGCAACGCCAGCGCAGCGGTCCCGGTGGTGAACTGCAGGCCGACGAACGGGACTGCGCCGAATGGCTCGACACCGGCCTCGAGCGCCACGGCGAGCAGTGCCTTGCGCAGCGCGCGCTCCTCGACGATCCAGGCCAGTGCCCGCTCGCCCAGGTCGTAGGCTGAAAACTCGAGCCTGCCGCCGCGATCGCCCTGCACGTCCATGGCCTCGATGGCGGCAAGCCGCTCGGGATCGAGCCGCTGCCAGGCGCCGATGCCCCGCAGGAAGGTGGCGCTGCCGGGGCTCACCGCATAGACGCGGATGTCGAATGCCTCCATCCCGCCAGAATCTGCGGCTAACGTACGGTCATCTGTCTGCATCGTGACGGCATCGCTCGATCCCGTGCCGGTGTCGCCGATAGCTGCCGCGCTTGCATCCTCGCCGATCCTGGAGGCACCTGCGGACATTACGGTCACATCCCCGGCAATCGGCGCGGCGTCGGCGATGGCCACCGACAGGCCGCTGCGCGCGGCCGCCGCCGCGAGCGCGAGGCCGGGAAGGCCTGCGCCGGCCACGACCACGTCGAAGGGGGCGTCCCCCGTCATGGGGTCGCCTCCAGAACCTCGATCGCATGGTTCTGGTTGGTGTAGATGCACAGGTCGCCGGCGATGGTCAGCGCCTCCTTCACGATCTGCGGTGCGGCAAGCGTGCTGTGCGTGAGCAGAGCCCTCGCCGCTGCCTGCGCGTAGGACCCACCCGAGCCGATCGCCACGATGCCGAGCTCCGGTTCGAGGACGTCCCCGTTGCCGGTGATCACGAGCGACGACTGGGTGTCGGCGATCGCGAGCATGGCCTCCAGCCGGCGCAGCACACGGTCGGAGCGCCAGTCCTTGGCGAGTTCGACCGCCGAGCGCACGAGATGCCCCTGATGCTTTTCGAGCTTGGCTTCGAAGCGCTCGAACAGCGTGAAGGCATCGGCGGTGGCGCCGGCGAATCCTGCAAGCACGCGGTCGTGATGGAGGCGCCGGATCTTGCGGGCAGTGGCCTTGATCACCACGCTGCCGAGGGTGACCTGACCGTCGCCGCCGAGGGCGACGACGCCGTCTCGGCGGACCGAAACGATGGTGGTGCCGTGAAATTGTTCCATGGGGATGGTGGGACACGAAGCGATGCCGCGGCGCACCGCGGCAGTGCGGCTACTGCAGCTTCTTCAGGAAATGCCGCGGCGAGATGCCGATGAGGAGCAGCAGCGCGCGGATGATGGGCGTGGCACCCACGATCTGCACCGCCTTGCGCTGCGACTCCACGCGATTGATCGAGTTGAGCAGCGCCCCGGCGCAGACGAAGTCGACGCGCTGCACGGCGGTCATGTCGATGACGACGATCGGCTGGGTGGCGGCCCGCTCCGCGATCTTCGCCATCGCGGGCGCCAGGGGGCCCGCCATCACCCCCGTCCACGTCACGGCTCCGGTCGTGTCGACCTCCTCCGCCTCCTCGGCCTGTCCGGCCGCGGCACCGACCTGCGCCGGTGGCGCATTCGGGGGTTGCGGTGGCGGTTCCCACGACGGGGGCGACTGTTCGAACGCAATGGCGTACTCGATGGCGCGATCGTCGAACGCTTCCTGCGTGTGGTCGAACTGCAGGAATTCGAGTGCGAGCAGCCATGCCCCCTCGCCTGCATCGCGCCCGCGCCTGACGAGGATGTCGAGCGCCGCGCGCAACTTCTCTGCGCGCTGGATGGTGATCTGCACCTGCCGCTTGCGCGCGTAGGCAAGCGCGTCTGCGAGCAGGCGCGCGCCAGCGTCGTCCAATCCGGCAACCTGTGCGAGGTCGAGCCGCGCCGGCGCGCCCTTGTCGACAGTGCGCCGGAAGCCGTCGATCTGGGCCGCCGTGGCCTCGGTGAGCTTGCCCGTGATGACGGCATATCCGCCAGCTGCCGCCTTCGGCTTGTCGCCGACGGCCATGCTGTCCTGCTCTTCCCACGCTGGCGGCGAGCGCTCGAACTGGACCACGTACTGCAGCGCGAGCTGGTCGAAGGCCGCGCGATCGTGCAGCCGCTGCAGCAGATCGAACAGGCCGAGCCAGGCGAGTGCCGAACTCCGGGCGTCGTGGTCGTTGGCGACGCCCTGCTCCAGGAGGGCGCGCGCCGGCTGGGTCTGGCCGCTCGCGAAGAGCAGTGCCGCATTCTCGAGCACCGCACAAAGACCCGGATTGGACTGGCCCACCTCGATCGACATGCGGGCCGGCGACATGTCCATGAGGCTTGCGCCCGCCATGGATATCTCCGCCGCGGGATCGGCGCGCGGTCGCTCGGATGCCCCGCGTCGCCCCTGCGCCTGGACCGCAACGTCACGCGCCGAAACCGGCGTGCGCGGCAATCCCTCGATGGGCTTGCCCGTCGGCTTGAGGATCGTGGTCTTCTTGGCGGGCGGTTTGGAGAAGAGAGCCATGCAGTCGAGGCAGCGTCGAACGGGGCCGGACCCGGTGGCGACAAGGGACCCGGCCACGGGGGGAGGCTCGCCTCGGGGCAATGTCCGGCGACCCGGCTGGCCGCCAGTCCGAGGACCCGCTACGCCCGTCCGATTATGTCGGGTTGCGAGCCAACCGTAAACCGCCGCAGCGTGACCGGCCGCCGTCGCGCCCCTGCGAATCGTCACAGGACGCGCGCGGGGCGGCTTGCCGGCGAACCGTGCGACGACCCGTCGACGGGGTTCGTCCGTCGCGGCGCCGGATCAGCCGCTGGGGCGATTCAACCGAGATTGCGGGTCGCGAAGTCCCAGTCGAGCAACTTGTCGATCACAGCATCGACATACGCGGCACGCTTGTTCTGCTGGTCGAGGTAGTAGGCGTGCTCCCAGACGTCGATCGTCAGGAGCGGCTTCTGGCCCTTGGTGAAGGGTACCTCGGCGTTGGGCGTCTTGACGACCTTCAGCGCCCCGCCGTCCTGCACCAGCCAGCCCCAGCCCGAGCCGAACTGGGACACGGTCGTGGCCGACAACTCCTTCCTGAAGTTGTCGTAGCTCCCGAACGCGGCGTCGATCATCTGCGCGATCTTGCCCGTGGGCTTGCCGCCGCCGCCCGGCTTCATGCTGTGCCAGTAGAACGTATGGTTCCAGATCTGGGCCGCGTTGTTGAACAGGCCCGCCTTGTCGGCCTTGCCGGCCGTCTCGGTGATGATCTTCTCGAGGGTCGCGCTCTCGTAGTCGGTGCCCTTGACGAGATTGTTCAGGTTGTCGACGTAGGTCTTGTGGTGCTTGCCGTAGTGGAACGAGATGGTGTTCGCGGAGATGACGGGCTCGAGGGCATTGTCGGCCCACGGAAGCGGCGGAAGCGTGAACATGGCTGGATTCTCCTGGCTCGTATGGCGGGGGATAGCCATTGTAAACAACGCCGCCGGGATGGCCGGCCTAGCTGCGCAAGGCGGGCCGGAGTGCGCGCGACGTCCCGGTGTGCGGATGCCTCGTCTGGCGCCTCTCGGGCGCACCGGGTTCCGTCTAGTCGCCGTAGAGCTTCTGGACTCGCTCCCGCCGCTCCTGTGCCTCGAGCGAAAGCGTGGCCGTGGGGCGCGCGATGAGGCGTGCGACGCCGATGGGCTCGCCCGTTTCCTCGCACCAGCCATAGGAGCCGTCGTCGATCATGCGCAGCGACTTCTCCACCTTCTTCAGGAGCTTGCGCTCGCGATCGCGGGTGCGCAGCTCGAGCGTGTACTCCTCCTCGAGCGTGGCGCGGTCCGAGGGGTCGGTAGTGACCTCGTTCTCGCGCAGGTGCTCGCCGGTGTCGTCGGCATTCTGCAAAAGCTGGTCCCGCAGCTCGAGGAGCTTTCTCTTGAAGAAGGCGAGTTGCGCCTCGTTCATGTAGTCCTTCTCGGGCGCCTTGAGGATCTCCTCGTCGGTGAGCTCGCGAACTTTCTTGACGGCGGTTGCGGTCTTGGTGGCCATGCTTCTGTCCATCACGTGACGCGCGCCCGGAGGCGCGCGAGGAGCATCGTGAAGTGCTTTCACGCGCCCAAAGGTAAATTGCGCATTATAGCGGGAAAAGCGAAGTCCATGCCACCTGCGCGCCCCTCCGGCGACCCACCCGGGCTTGCCGCGTGGCACCTGGCCGCACCCGGCCGCAGGCCATCGTGGGAACGGTCAGGACCGCGGGAAGGGCGCCACCTATAATGGCCGCGAGGAGTTCCATGACCCCATCGACCGATCGCCTGACCCTCCCCCGCCCCGACGACCTCCACCTCCACCTGCGGGACGGCGCGGCACTGGCGAGCGTGGTGCCGGCGACGGCACAGGTCTTCAGACGCGCGATCGTCATGCCCAATCTCCGTCCACCGGTGACCACGGTGGCGGCGGCAGCGGCGTATCGTCAGCGGATCCTTGCCGCGGTGCCACCAGGCGTGGCCTTCGAGCCGCTCATGACGCTGTACCTCACCGACAACACGTCGCCCGCGGAGATCGAGGCGGCCAGGGGGGCCGGCTTCGTGCACGCGGTGAAGTACTACCCGGCGGGTGCGACGACCAACTCCGATTCCGGCGTGACGGCGCTGTCGCGCGTGTATCCGGTGCTCGCCGCGATGGAACGGCACGACGTCGTCTTGTGCCTGCACGGCGAGGTGACCGATCCTGCCGTGGACATGTTCGATCGCGAGCGCGTGTTCGTCGACACCCTGCTGCCGCAGATCGTGCGCGATTTCCCGGGCCTGCGCATCGTGGTCGAGCACCTGACCACGATGGAGGCCGTCGCCTTCGTTCAGGGGGCACGCGAGGGCGTGGCCGCCACGATCACGCCGCAGCATCTGTTGTGGTCGCGCAATGTGCTGCTCGCGGGTGGACTGCGTCCTCACTTCTACTGCCTGCCGATACTCAAGCGCGAGGCGCACCGCCAGGCGCTGGTCGCGGCCGCGACGTCGGGGAGCCCGCGCTTCTTCCTCGGCACCGACTCCGCGCCGCACGCGCGGCATGCCAAGGAAGCGGCGTGCTGCGGGGCCGGCTGCTACTCCGCCCCCGTCGCGCTGCCGCTGTACGCCGAAGCGTTCGAGGCAGCGGGTGCGCTCGACCGGCTGCCCGACTTCGCGAGCCGCTTCGGCGCGCGCTTCTACGGACTGCCGATCGCGCAGGACACCGTCACGCTCATCCGCGAACGGTGGACGGCGCCGGCGGCGTATCCGTTCGGCGGCGACACCATCGTCCCGCTGCGCGCCGGAGAGAGCCTCGAGTGGCGAGTGGTGTCGTAGATCAGGCGTCGGGGTGCCCCACGGGCGTCCGAGACCTTGCGAGAAGAACCGAAGCGCAGCCGATAAGCCGGGTTCTGTTACGGCGCACCTTTCACGATGCGCTATGGCCGTCATTCCTCTAAGGCGCCGCGTTGCCGCGACGCTCGTGCCACCTACCCGCGGACTCGGCGAGCAGCGTCAATGTCCGCCTGCTTGGTGTTGCTCCGGATGGAGGTTGCCGCGTTTCACCCGCATGCCTTGCGGCACGCGACTCGTCTCTGTGGCCCTGTTCCTCGCCTTGGGCCGCCGCAAGCGACGGCTTATAGCGGCGGGGCGTTACCCCGCATCCTGCCCTGTGGAGCCCGGACTTTCCTCTGCCCGCTCGCGCGGGCAGCGACGGTCTGGCTGGCTTCGGAGATGCCATTCTACGCGAGGCGGGAACGCCTCAGGGCGCCATCGGCGACCGTGCCACCAACTCCCGCAACGCCGTCTTCAGCACCTTGCCCGTGTTGTTCTTGGGCAGTGCATCGACGAAGACGTAGGCCTTCGGACGTTTGAAGCGGGCGATGTGCGCAAGACACAGGGCATCGAGCGCGACCTCGAGGCGGCGCGCCGCGTCGCCTTCGGGACGCGGTCCGCGCGCCACCACGCAGGCCACGACCTCCTCGCCCCATTCCGGATGCACGCGCCCCACGACCGCGACTTCCGCGATGTCGGGCGAACGCTGCAAGGCCTCCTCGACTTCGCGAGGGTAGATGTTCGAGCCGCCGCTGATGATGAGGTCCTTGGATCGATCGCGGAGCGTGAGGAAGCCGTCGTGCGCGATGCTGCCGAGATCGCCGGTGTGCAGCCATCCGCCGGCCATCGTGCGCGCGGTGGCCTCCGGATTGCGCCAGTAGCCGCGCATCACCGTGGCGCCCCGCACGAGCACCTCGCCCACTTCGCCCGCGGGCAGCGGCCGGTCAGGACCGTCGGCGACGATCACGTCGATGCCTGCCTGCGCGCAGCCCACCGAACCGATGCGCGCGTCGTCGCCACTCGCCATGGCGGCGGCCAGGAGCGCGCGATCCATGGCCGTGATCGTCATGGGCGATTCACCCTGCCCGTAGATCTGCGCGAGACGCGGGCCGAGTTGCGCGAATGCTTCCTTGCAGTCCGCCACGTACATGGGACCGCCGCCGTAGACGATGCACTTGAGGCGGGCGAGGAGATCGTCGCGGGCGAGCGTCGCCGCCGACACCAGCCGCTTCACCATGGTGGGCGCCGCGAAGAACAGCGCGCGATCGAAGGCGCGCACGAGCGAAGCGATCTCCCCCGGATCGAAGCCGCCCGACTCGGGCACGACGCTCACCGCACCGCGCGCGACGTGCGGGATCACGTACAGGCCCGAGCCGTGCGACAGCGGCGCCGGGTGCAACAGCGCATCGCCGGGCGCGATGCCTTCGACGTCGGACAGGAAGCACTGGCCCATTGCGAACAGGTTCCCGTGCGTGATCTCGACGCCTTTCGGACGTCCGGTGGTGCCGCTCGTGTAGAAGAGCCACGCCGGCGCATCGGCGGCGACCGGCGCGACCGACGCCGTGGCGGTCCCCGCCGCCATCGCCTCGTGCTCCACGCCGTCCAGCGCGATGACGCGTTCCACGCCCGCATCGGGCGGCACGGCGGCGACCCAGCCGTCGTCGGCGAAGACCCAGCGCGCGCCGCTGTCGCGAAGCACATGGTCGAGTTCGTTGGGGTGGAGCTTGGCGTTGACGGGTACCGCGACGAGCCCGGCCACCCAGCAGGCAAAGAGCGTTTCGATGTACCCGGCGCAATTGCGCGCGACGAGCACCACCCGATCACCGGGACGCAAGCCACCGGCCAGCATGTCCGCGGCGAGCGCGTGCGAGCGGCATGCAAGCGACGCATAGTCGTGGCGCACCCGCGTGCCCACGGCGACGGCCGGCAGCCGTGGCCAGCGCTGCGCGGTGCGCACGAGAAGGCTGGCGACGTTGGCGACGGTCGATGCTTCGCGATGGATCATGAGGCTTGCCCCTGCGCGCTACCGCGCGTCGATGCCTGTTCGCTCTTCGGGCGGTCCGATCTCATGGTACGGCGCGGCGCGTGCGCCGGCGCGCATCGCGCAGGATCTCGCGCGCCGCGTTGCGGCCGGGAATGCCGGTGACACCACCGCCGGGATGCGCGCCCGACCCGCACAGGTAAAGCGCCGGAACCGGCATGCGATAGGCGGCGTTGCCCAGCACCGGGCGTGCGCTGAAGAGCTGGTCGAGCGTGAGCGCGCCGTGGAAGATGTCGCCGCCCACCAAGCCGAACTCGCGCTCGAGGTCCAGCGGCGAGAGGATGCGGCGGCCGAGCACGCTGGCGGCGAATCCGGGCGCGAAGCGCTCCACGGTGGCCACCATGAGGTCCGCAACCTGCTCGCGCGCGTCGTCCCAGGTGCGGCCCGGCTGGACCGCGCCGAGGTCGGGATGCACGTGCTGGCAGAAGAGGCTCGCCACGTGCATCCCCGAAGGCGCGAGCGAGTCGTCCACGGTGGTGGGAATCAGCATCTCGACGATCGGCGCACGCGACCAGCCTTCGACCTTCGCGTCGAAGAATGCGCGCTCCATGTAATCGAGCGACGGCGCCATGATGATGCCGCTCGCGTGGTGGGGTTGCGCCGCCGATCCTGGCTTCGCGGCGAAGCCGGGCAGGCGATCCAGCGCAACGTTCATCCTGAACGTGCCCGATCCGCAGCGATAGGCCGCGATGCGGGCGGCAAAGTCGGGCGGGACGTGCTCGGGCGCCACGAGGCGCTCGAAGAGCAGCTTGGGATTCACGTTGGCGACAACGCGTGCCGCCGCGATGGTCTCGCCGCCTTCGAGCTCCACGCCGGCAGCACGGCCACGCTCGACGACCACCCGGGCCACGGGCGAGGCGGTACGGATCACGACGCCGCGCGCCGCGCACTCCGCGGCCATCGCCTGCGTGATCGCGCCCATGCCGCCCACCGCATGTCCCCACTGTCCGGGCTTGCCATTGACCTCGCCGAACACGTGATGCAGCAGCACGTAGGCCGAGCCCGGCGTGTACGGGCTCGCGAAATTGCCGACGACCGCATCGAAGCCGAAGGCGGCCTTGATCGGCGCGCTCTCGAACCAGCGATCGAGAAGGTCGCCCGCGCTCTTGGTGAAGAGGTCGAGCAGATCGCGCCGTGCCGGAAGGTCCAGCGCCCGGAAGCCCTTGCTCGTCTTGAGCGCCTCCACCGCGAAGGCGACGTCCTGCCGCATGCCGGCGCCGATGTTGGGCGGAGTCGTGCCTAGGAGCGCGCGCAGGATCGCCGCGACGCGGTCGAGCATCGCGTAGTACGCGGGCAGCGCCTGCGCATCGGCAGGCGAGAACCTCGCGACCTCCGCTTGCGTGGCGGCGAGACCGCCTCCGACCATGAGGTAGCCGTCGGCCGCCTCCCCGCCGAGCGGCAGGAAATTGGAGAAGGGACGTTCGCGTACGACGAGACCATGATGCGCGAGCCGAAGGTCGCGGATCACCTGCGGATCGAGCAGGCTCACCGTGTAGCTCGCGGTGGAGTTGCGAAAGCCCGGATGGAACTCCTCGGTCACCGCAGCGCCGCCGACCACGTTGCGGCGTTCGACGACGCACACACGCATCCCCGCCGCGGCGAGGTACGCGGCACAGGTCAGCCCGTTGTGGCCGGCGCCGACGACGACGGCGTCGAAACCCCCGGCCGCCGCGGTCACCGGATGCCCCTCTCGCCCCTGCGCGCTATTCCTCGCCGAGCCCGGCAGCCACGGTCGAGAACCCGGCATCCACGTAGGTGATCTCACCGGTGATGCCGCTCGCAAGCGGCGAGAGCAGGAAGGCGGCGACGTTGCCGACCTCGTCGATCGTCACGTTGCGGCGCAGCGGTGCGTTGCGCTCGACGAAGCCGAAGATCTTCGAGAAGCCGGCAATGCCGGCGGCCGCGAGCGTCTTGATCGGGCCGGCGGAAATGCCGTTGACGCGGATCTGCTCCGGCCCGAGCGCCGCCGCCATGTAGCGCACGTTGGCCTCGAGGCTCGCCTTGGCGAGCCCCATCACGTTGTAGTTGGTCACCGCACGCGCGGCACCGAGGTAGCTCAGCGTCACCAGCGCGGCATGCCGTCGCTGCATGAGCGGACGCGCCCCCTTGGCCAGCGCCGCGAAGCTGTAGCTCGAGATATCGTGCGCGGTCGCGAACGCCGCCCGCGAGAGACTGCCCAGATAGTCGCCCGAAAGCGCCTCGCGGGGCGCGAACGCGATCGAATGGAGGAGGCCGTCGAGCGCACCCCATTCCCGGCCGAGCGCATCGAACAGCGCGTCGATGTCCTCGTCGCGCGAGACGTCGCACGGGAGCAGGGGCACGCTGCCGAAGTCGGCGGCGAGCCTCGCCACCCGATCCTTGAAATCATCGTTGACGTAGGTGAACGCGAGCGTGGCGCCCTCGCGCTGGCACGCGCGCGCGACACCGTAGGCGATGGAGCGGTTGGAAAGCACGCCAGTGATGAGGATCCTGCGATCCGCGAGAAAGCCCATGCTCGAAGGTCTCCGGTCAGAAGAGCGCCTGGCCTTCGACCAGCACGCCGCACGCGATGCGATTGTTGGGTTGTCCGGGGAAGGCCTCGCCCACGAGCCGTCCGGAATGGATCACGAAGGAGCGTCCCTTGATCGAATTGGGACCGCTCGTGCTCACCCCTTTGATGTAGGCGACGTAGCCCGAGACGTCGCCTTCCAGGCTGGCGGTGAACCCGGGGAGGAGGTCCGCCGCGGGCTTGGTCCATCCCGGAGGCGCCCATGGTGATCCGGCCGAGAACAGGTTGGGCGAGGTGCAGTTGCCACGCTCGTGCAGCGCGAGCCGGTAGTCGCCAGCGAAGAGATTGGTCACCGCGAGCTGGATCTGGACGCCGTCGCGATAGTCGAATACGCGCACCGTGCCGGTGACCGCGGAGGACCGGCTGTGCATGCGCGCGACGAGCCCGCCCTCTCGCTCCTCGTAGGCGTCGAGTCCCTTCAGGCCCTGCAGCCCGGACGACGATCCGCAGCCTGCGAGCAGCATCCCGAGCGGGGCGGCGAGGAGCGCAACGAAGAGACTGCAGAACGAAAGGCGCCGGATCGGGCTCATTCGTTGATTGTCGCATTTTCCCGGCCCGGGACCGCCGACGCGGTGCAGTACAATCGTGTCCTCCGCTGCTGCATCGTCGCGGCGCGGGTCGTTCCTCCCTTGCCTCCATCCGCTGCGCCGCCATGTCCTCGCGCATGACTCCCGAAGAGATCGTCTCCGAGCTCGACAAGCACATCGTGGGACAGCAGGCCGCCAAGCGCGCCGTGGCCATCGCCCTGCGCAACCGCTGGCGGCGCCAGCAGGTCGCCGAGCCGCTGCGCCATGAGATCACGCCCAAGAACATCCTGATGATCGGGCCCACGGGCGTCGGCAAGACCGAGATCGCGCGCCGGCTCGCGCGACTGGCCGACGCACCGTTCGTGAAGGTGGAGGCCACCAAGTTCACCGAGGTGGGCTACGTGGGCCGCGACGTGGACACCATCGTCCGCGACCTCGTGGAGGTGGCGATCAAGGAGACGCGCGAGGCCGAAACGCGCAAGGTGCGCGATCGCGCGGCGGACAACGCCGAGGAGCGCCTCCTCGACGTGCTGATTCCCCCCGCGCGCGAGGTCAACTTCTCGGATCTCAAGCCCGCCGACAGCGCCACGCGCCAGAAATTCCGCAAGATGCTGCGCGAGGGTGCGCTCGACGATCGCGAGGTCGAGATCGAGGTGTCGACGCTCCCGCCACAGATGGAGATCATGGCGCCGCCCGGCATGGAGGAGCTCACGAGCCAGATCCAGGGCATGTTCCAGCAGATGGGCTCGGGCCGGAAGAAGCTGCGCAAGATGACCGTCGCGGAGGCGATGAAGGTGCTCACCGACGAGGAGGCCGCGCGGCTCCTCAACGACGACGAGATCAAGACGAAGGCGCTCGCCGCCGCCGAGCAGCACGGCATCGTGTTCCTCGACGAGATGGACAAGATCGCGTCGCGCTCCGACACGCACGGCGCCGACGTCTCGCGGCAGGGCGTGCAGCGCGATCTCCTGCCGATCGTCGAGGGCACCACGGTCACCACGAAGTACGGGATGGTCAAGACGGACCACATCCTCTTCATCGCGTCCGGAGCCTTCCACCTGTCGAAGCCGTCGGATCTCATCCCCGAATTGCAGGGGCGCTTTCCCATCCGCGTGGAGCTTTCCTCGCTATCGGTCGGCGACTTCGAGAAGATCCTGACCGCCACCGACGCCTGCCTAACGCGGCAGTACGCGGCGCTGCTCGCCACCGAGCAGGTGCATCTGGAGTTCGCGCCCGACGGCATCCGCCGCCTCGCGGAGATCGCCTTCGCCGTCAACGAGAAGCAGGAGAACATCGGCGCGCGGCGACTGTACACGGTGATGGAGCGCCTGCTCGACGACGTCTCGTATCACGCCGCGCGCCGCACCGGTGAGCACGTCGCGATCGACGCCGCCTTCGTCGATGCCACGCTGGCGGGCATCGCGGGCGACGATAACCTCGCCAAGTACATCCTTTGATCGCGGCGGGGCAGGAAGCGCGTGTGCGCGGGGTCCCCGCGCATGACGCCGACCGCCGATGCGGTGCTTCGCCTGCACCGCATCGAGCCGACCCGGCCGCCCGCGACACCCGCCTCGCGCCATGATCGAACGCGTCCTCGGCATCTTCCTGCCGGTGCTCGTGGTGATCGTGGTCGGCTACGGGTACGCACGGCGGGTGAAGCCCGACATGACGCAGGTCAACCGCCTGTCGATGACGATCCTGGCCCCCGCGCTCGTCTTCTCGGCGCTCGCCAGCAAGGATTTCGACGCGCGGGCCAACGTGCTCCTGATGGTGGGCTGCGTCGGCGTCGTGCTGGGTTCGGGCCTGCTCGCGTGGCCCATCGGCCGGATGCTCAAGGTGGACTACCGCACCTTCGTGCCGTCGATGATGTTCAACAACTGCGGCAACATGGGGTTGCCGCTCGCGGTCCTCGCCTTCGGCCAGGCGGGGTTCCCCGCCATGGTGGCGCTGTTCACGATCAGCAACCTCCTGCAGTTCACGCTGGGGACCTGGCTCATGGACCATCGCGCGCGATTCGGCGGCCTGCTCCGCAATCCGATGGTCTGGTCCACGATCGTGGGCTTCGCGTTCGCGCTCACCCATCCGCCGATGCCCGACTGGCTGCGTGCCGGCATCGGTATCGTGGGCGATGCGCTGGTCCCCATGATGCTCCTCTCGCTCGGCGTGCGGCTGGCCGACGTGCGCTGGGCGGATTGGCGCATCGGCGTGATCGGCGGCATCGTGTGCCCCGTGGTGGGCCTCGTCTCGGCGCTCGCGCTGGCGCCTTTCCTCGGACTCACCGAGCTGCAGCGCGGGCTCCTCATCCTCTTCGCCGTCCTGCCGCCTGCCGTGCTCAACTTCATGGTCGCCGAGCAGTTCAAGCAGGAGCCGGGGAAGGTGGCGTCGATCGTGCTGATCGGCAACGTCATGGCCGTGATCTTCGTTCCCCTGGGGCTCGCCCTTGCGATCCGCTGAGACACCGGGGTCGCACGACATCGATGTCGTGCTCTTCGATCTCGGCGGCGTGCTCGTCGAGCTCGCGGGCGTGGGCAAGATGCTCGAATGGGCGCCCGACCTCGGCAGCACCGACGAACTGTGGCGCCGCTGGCTGCACTCCGAGGCGGTGCGCCGCTTCGAGACCGGGCGCATCCGCCGCGACGAGTTCGCCGCTGCGCTCGTCGCCGAGTTCGCGCTGCCGGTGAGCCACGGGGAGTTCATCGACGCCTTCACCTGGTGGCCGCGCAGCGTCTTTCCGGGGGCGCTGGAGCTGCTCGACAGGATGCGCGAGCGTTACACGATCGCCAGCGTGTCCAACACGAACGAGATCCACTGGGACCGCTTCGCCAATGCGTGGCGGCTCGCCGACGCCTTCCACCACAACTTCCCCTCGCATCTCGTGGGCAAGCTCAAGCCCGACGCCGAGTACTTCGAGCATGTGCTCTCCGAGCTCCGCATGCCTGCACGACGCGTGCTCTTCATCGACGACAATGCCATCAACGTCGATGCCGCGGCCCGTCTCGGCCTCCTGACGCGCCGCGTGGCGGGCATCGAGGGTGCGCTTGCGGCTTTCGAGGAGCTCGGGCTCTTCGCCTAGCCTGGCCGGGCGCGGCTACGGTCGCACTATCCGCCCGCTCCGAGGTCCAGGACAACTCGTCCCGCGCTTCCCGCCCGATCGACGGCTTCATGCGCCAGCGCAATGCTCTCCAACGGATAGCGGGCCTGGATGTCGAAGCCTGCCCAACCGCCTTCCAATGCCTCGTTCAGTCCGCGGGCCGCCTCCATCCTGGCCGAGGCCGGGAAGTCATCGCTTCCGAGAAAGTACACGGCGACATTCTTGAAGATGAGCGGCCAGAAGGGAATCGCTGGCGTTGGCTCGCCTGTGGCGTAGGTAGCTATCGAGCCGCCTGGTCGCAGGACCTGCTCATCCAGTGCGATGTTCGCGCCAAAGGCAACCTCGACGATGTGATCGACTCCCTCGGGAGCGCAGGCGCGGAGGCGCTCGAGGACTGCCCGAGGTGAACCCCCGCCGGTGACGAACACCTGGTCGGCTCCGGCTCGCCGCGCGCGGCGCATGTCGCGTTCGTGGCGAACGGCGGCGAGAACGGTGGCTCCTGCATGCCGCGCGAGGGCGACCGCGCACTGGCCCACCGCGCCCGAGCCGCCCTGGACCAGCAGCACTCGCCCGCGAACCGGGCCAGCGACGTGCACGGCGCGATGGGCAGTGATGCCAGGAATGCCGAGACAGGATCCCTGCTCGAACGACACCCCGCCTGGCAGCGTTACCGCCTGGTTGCCCGGCACGACGACGTACTCAGCGGCCGTCCCGAACGGGCGATAGCTCTGCGCTCCAAAGCACCACACCCGCTCGCCGATGCGTGATCGCGGCACGTCGTTCCCGACCTCGTCGATCACGCCAGCGCCGTCGCTGTGCGGAACCACTCTCGGGTACGGCATGCCGACACCGAACACGTCGGCGCGCTTCTTGGTATCGCCGGGATTGATGCCGGAACATGCGACACGAATGCGAACTTCACCTCTTCCAGGCACTGGCGTCGGCATCTCGCCGACGACAAGGACCTCCGCGGCCGGACCTTGCTGCTCGTACCAGGCTGCCTTCATCTGTCACCCTGCGGCGCGTGTCGAGACCGGGAGTGTGCGTGAGTACCGCCGGACGAACAACAGGGACGTCCGCAATGCGGCGACGACATTCGAATCCCCTGCGCCCGCCGCGACGGAACGCTCGTGCTCCTGCGGCAGGGAGTACGCGAACTCGTAGAGGTGCTTGCCGTCAACACGCCCTCCCTCACGCGCCATGCCCGACGCCTTCGACGTCGTCGCCGAGCTCCCGTGCGAGAATCGGCCATGGCCGCCATCGGTGTCGCCGCGCAGTTGCGGACCTCACGCGCCGCCTCGTGGGTGTGCGTGGTTCTGGCGCTCGCCCTCTCCTCCACCGCGCTCGCTGCCCAGCCATTCGCCTCCGGCCTCTTCTGGCGCGTGTCGCGGGCCAACGTCCCGGACAGCTTCGTCTTCGGCACGATCCACATCGCGGACCCGCGCGTCTCGGCGGTGCCGGAAGATGTGCGCATCGCGCTGGCGAGCTCGCGCGTGCTCGCCACCGAGCTCGTGCTGCGCATGGTCGGCGATCACCTGCCCGATGCCGAGCTCCTGGAGCAGCCGCAACGCCTTGCACCGCTGCTGGGCCGCAACGCATACGCCGCGCTCACGCTGAGGCTCGTGGAGCAGGACGTGCCGCCCGCCACGATCGCGCGCATGAAGCCGTGGGCCGCACTGCTGCGGCTCACGTCGTCGCGCGACACGTCCGGCGCAACCCTCGACGAGAACCTCTACGTCGTCGCCCGCGCGCATCGCCTGCCGGTGCGCACGCTCGAATCGGCCGACGAGCAGCTCGCGGCATTCGATGCGATTCCGCTGCCGTCGCAGGCCGCGGTGCTGCGCGATGTGCTGGAGCATCCGGCCAACGGCGACGACGCGCGGGAACGGAGCGTGCGCGCCTACCTCGCGGGCGATCTCGCGGCGCTCGCCGCCCTGCCGCCCGCGGCCCGGCGCGACGCCGCGCTCGCTCCGCACTACCGCGCGCTGGTGAAGCATCTCATCACCGACCGCACCGTGGTGATGCACCATGGCCTCTTCATGCCGCTGCGCGCGGGCGGCGTTTTCGTCGCCGTAGGGGCGTCGCACCTCTACGGCGACCAGGGGCTCCTCGCCATGCTGCGCGCCGATGGTTATCGTGTGACGCGCCTGCGCTGACGCGCTCCACCCCGGGGAACGACCGTGAACCTCCATCGCATGCTGCTGCAACGACAAGCCGAGGGCCGGCCGCTGCGGGTGGCGCTCGTCGGCGCCGGCAAGTTCGGCTCGATGTACCTGTCGCAGGCGAAGCACACGGCGGGCATCCACGTCGTCGCCGTCGCGGACCTCGCGCCTGCGCGCGCCCGCGAGGCGCTCGCGCGCGTCGGCTGGCCGGCCGAACGCCACGCCGCGCGATCGATCGCCGAAGCGGCGCAGCGCGGCACGACCTTCGTGACCGACGACGTGCCGGCAGCCATCGCCGCGGGCGAGACCGAGGTCGTGATCGACGCCACGGGCCATCCCGCCGCGGGCATCCGCCACGTGCTCGCCTGCTGCACGCACGGCAAGCACATCGTGATGGTGAACGTGGAGGCCGACGCCCTCGCCGGCCCGTTGCTCGCGCAGCGCGCCCGCGACGCCGGCATCGTCTACTCGCTCGCCTACGGCGACCAGCCCGCGCTCATCTGCGAGATGGTCGACTGGTGCCGCACGGCGGGCTTCGAGGTCGTGGCGGCAGGCAAGGGCACGAAGTACCTGCCGGAGTACCACGCGTCCACGCCGACGACGGTATGGCCGCACTACGGCTTCACGCCGGAGATGGTCGCGGCAGGAGACTTCAACGCACGGATGTTCAACTCGTTCCTCGACGGCACCAAGAGCGCGATCGAGATGGCGGCGGTGGCCAATGCCGCTGGTCTTGCGCCGCCTCCCGACGGCCTGCGCTTCCCGCCCTGCGGCGTCGACGACCTGCCGCGCATCCTGAAGCCCCGCGACGAAGGGGGCCTCCTCGATCGCGCCGGCCAGGTCGAGGTGATCAGCAGCCTCGAGCGCGATGGCCGGCCCGTGTTCCGCGACCTGCGCTGGGGCGTGTACGTGACGTTCCGCGCCGGCGACGCGCAGGGCGAGGACTACGTGCGGCGCTGCTTCCGCGAGTATGGTTTCTCCACCGATCCTTCGGGACGCTACTGCGCGATGTACAAGCCGTATCACGCGATCGGCCTCGAACTCGGCATCAGCGTGGCGTCGGTGGGGCTGCGCCGCGAGCCCACGGGACAGGCGTTCGCGTGGAACGGCGACGTCGTGGCCACCGCCAAGCGCAACCTCGCCGCGGGCGAGAAGCTCGACGGCGAAGGCGGTTACACGGTGTACGGCAAGCTGATGCCCGCGAAGGACTCGGTGGCGATCGGCGGCTTGCCGCTGGGGCTCGCGCACGGCGTCACGCTGAAGCGTGCGATTGCCTCCGGCTCGGCCCTGCGGTGGGACGACGTGGCGTACGACGCGAACGATGCGGCGGTGCAGTTCCGGCGGGAGATGGAGGGTGTGTTCGCGGCTGAGCGGCCGTAACCGCGGCGCGCCGCCGACTGGCGCGAGCGGACCCCTTGCGCCTCTATCCGTCCCCCGACAGTGCCTCCAGCAAGGCGTGGCGGGAAGCGGCAAAAGGATTGACGACCGCCACGCCACCCCAGGCGAAGCCCTCCTGCAAGTCGTCGGACAGCAAGAGCCGGCAGTTCGCCTCCGAAGCCGCGGACAGGATGACAGCGTCCCAGATTCCAAGCCGATGATCGGTCCTTCCGCATGGGCCAGAACGTTCGTATCGAGCGCGACTCTTCCATTACGCCCTTCAAGTAGTCAGATTCACTACTCAATCATTCTCGCGGTTCCGGACACCACCTCCCCCGGCGTAACGCCTCAACCCGCCCGCTTGAACGTCGCCAGCAGCGCGCTCATCCCCATCAGCAACCCGCCGAACGCGCGATTCATCACCTTCATCTGCGACGGCTTCTTCAGGAGCCGCAGCGCCTTGGCGGCGAACGCCGTGTAGCCGGTCATCACGATGAGGTCGGTGGAGATGAGCGTGGCGCCGCAGATCACATACTGGATCGCCTGCGGGCGGGCGGGATCGATGAACTGCGGGAGCACCGCGAGCATGAACACGATGCCCTTGGGATTGGTGGCGTTCACGAGAAAGCCGCGCACGTAGAGCTGGCGCGGCGATCCCCCCAGTGCCTTCGCATCCGCAGAGGGATCGATCGCGTGCGGCGGGGCGCGCCACTGCGCGATCCCGAGGTAGGCGAGGTACGCGACCCCGAGCCACTTGATGATCGTGAAGGCGAGCGCGGACGCCGTCAGCAGCGCGCCCAGGCCGGTGGCCACCACGGCCAGCACCAGCATGATGCCCGTGATGAGACCCATGATGTTCCACATCGCCCGCCGCAAACCGAAGCGCAATCCCGCCGCCATGCACGAGATGGCGCCGGCCCCGGGGGACAGGCTGATGAGAAAGGACGCGACGAGGAAGGCGAGCCAGGTCTCGAGGGTCACGGGACATCCTTCATGGCGCGATCAGTCGTACTTCAGCGAGCAGCCGTAGGGTGTCGTGCTGGCCACCGTGACCGGCTTGCCGGCGATCGCCTCGCCGAGGGCAGCGCGCACGTAGTTGTGGGCGGTCTTGCGATCGGACTCGCGTGCGCTGCGCTTGTCGTCGATGGCGCCGGCATACACGATCGTCCCCTTGGGATCGATCACGAACATGTGCGGCGTGGTCTTGGCGTCGTAGGCGCGTGCCGTCGCGCTCGTGGGATCGATGAGGATCACGCTCGGCGCCGCGTTCCTCCCCTGCATCCACTGGTCCATTTGCGCGCCGGTCTTGAACTCGCCGTTGCGCTGGTTCGTGGAGTTGATGGTGAGCCAGACGACGTCCTTGCCGGTCGCTTCCTTCTGCGCGGCCTGCATGGCGTCGGCACCGTACTGCGCGCGCACGAAGGGACAGTCGGGATTCGTCCACTCCAGCACCACGAACTTGCCCCTGTAATCCGAGAGCCTGACGGTCTTGCCATGGACGTCTGCCACGGCGAAGTCCGGCGCGGCGCTGCCGGCGTTGATGGCGAGCGCGGAACCTGCCGCCAGCACGAAGCCGCAGGCGATGGCGACGGGAACCAGGCGGAAGGACGGGAGTTTCATGACAGACCTCGCGAGGCAGGGTGACATCAGATCGTTGCCAGCGCGTCGAGCACCGTACCGGGGGCCAGCACTTCCGGCAACAGCATCGGCTCCTTCCCCGGACGGTAGAGCACGTAGACGGGGACGCCTTGCCGGCCCAGCGCAGCGAGCGCTTGCGTGATAGCGGGATCGCGGCGCGTCCAGTCGGCACGGACCAGCTCGACGCCGCGCTCGGCGAAGGCCTTGCGTACCTCGGCGTTGTTCAGCACGAGGCGCTTGTTCACCTGGCAGGTTACGCACCACGCCGCGGTGAAGTCGACGAATACCGGCTTCCTGGCGGCGGTGAGCTCGGCCACCCGCGTGGGCGTGAACGGCTGCCACGGATCGGCGACGGCGCCCGCCTTCGCCGCGCGAGCGGGCGACATCATGTCGGCGGCGGCCTCTCCGGAGAAGAGCGGCCACGCGACGTACGCCGCGGCGAGGAGACCGATCGCGGCCGCGAACGAGAAGCCGCGCGCCGCGCCGCCGCGGAACGCACGCCAGGCCCACAGCGCGAACGCGAGAACGACGAGCGTGACCAATAGCCGCACCACCGCGTCGTTGTCGACCTGTGCGCCCAGCACCCACACGAGCCACGCCACCGTCGCATAGAGGGGGAAGGCGAGAAACTGCTTCAAGCGCTCCATCCACATGCCGGGCTTGGGCAACGCCTTGCGCCAGCCCGGGAACCAGGCGAGGAGCACGAAGGGCAGCGCCATGCCGATGCCGAGTGCCGCGAACACGAGCAAGGTGAGCGCGACGGGCTGCGCGAGCGCGAAGCCGAGCGCTGCGCCCATGAAGGGCGCGGTGCATGGCGATGCGATCACGACCGCGAGTACCCCCGAAAGCGCGGCATTGGCGTACTGGTTCTTCGCGGTCCAGCCCCCGGCCGAGCCTGGAACCAGCGTCGCGAACTCGAACACGCCGGACAGGTTCAAGGCGAGGACGAAGAAGAGGATCGCAAGCGCCGTGACCATCGCCGGCGACTGGAGCTGGAAGCCCCAGCCGAACTGCTCGCCTGCGGCGCGGAAGGCGAGCAGCAGGAAGGCGAGCAGCAGGAACGTGCCGACCACGCCAGCACCGAAAGCGAGCCCCTCGCGCCGCAGGTGCGGCCGCGGCCCGTGGCCGGGCTTGGCCAGCGACAGCGCCTTCAGCGACAGCACCGGGAACACGCAGGGCATCAGGTTGAGGATAAGGCCACCGAGGAATGCGAAGAGGATCGCCGCCGCGAGCGAGAGCGATGCTGCGCTCGAAGGTGCTGGTGCCGCGGCCGACGTGTCCAGCGCCGGTGTCGCGGTGGAGATCGGCTTGGGGCCCGCCACCACGGTGCCCACGAGCGGCGTGGACAGCACCATGGACTGGACCTTCCCGCCGCCGCTCTCGAACCCGGCGTCGGCGGTGACGACACCGGCCACGTCGGTGAAGCCCGGCACGAGCTGGCTCGCCACCGGCAGCGTGAGCACGAAGGTGCCGTTGGGGTCGCGCGCGAACGTCTGTTTGCCGGCGGGCTCGATGCGTCCTTCCTGGAACGGGAAGAAGTGCACAGTCCCCGGCGCGGCGGCGCCGGCCGGTCCGGCGAGCGTGACCGTCACCTTCTGGCCCTCGCCACGGGCGTCGGCGACCCAGCCCGGGAGCTTGCGCGGGAGCGCGCCGCGCGTGGCGGCGATGGCCTTGCCCCACTGCGGATAGGTATCGGCCCGGTCCGACACCGGGAGCGCCAGCTCGAGATCGGCTTCCTCGGGAATGCAGGTCTCGCGACAGACCAGCCACTCGGCCTTCGCCTTGAGCGTGAGCGCCTCGCCCACGCGCGCGCTGACCGGCACCTCGATGTCGGTCAGCAGCAGGACCTGGTCCTCGTACCCGAAGTTGACGAGCGGGCCGGCAGGAAGCGCCCGGGGCGCGGGCCACTGGATAGGCCCTGCCGTCATGCCTTCGGGAAGCTTCCAGGTCAGCGTGGTCGGCAGCCCCGAATCACCGGGGTTCTGCCAGTAGGTGTGCCAGCCTGGGGCCATCGCCAGGCGCAGCGCGACGGTCGTCGTGGCGCCGGGTACGAGGGCCGTGCGCTCCGCGACGAGTTCCGCCTCGACGCGGGGTGTCTTCACCGGCGCGGCGGAGGCGGCCACGCCGACGCAGGCGAGCGCGAGAAGCAGGAATCGAGTCAGCGACCGGCGCAACATGACAGATCCGGCAATCAACGGGAACGACAGCGACCGGAAGCGCGGCCGCCCGCATGCTCGACGGCGACATTGCCGTCGCGACGATCCGTGCGACCTCGATCCACGGCTCGACATGTCGACAACAGCGATTGGTACGTGAAGCTTCCCTGGAGGTTCCCCGGGGATCGCCATTATCCCCAATCCGGCTCCTGAACCGGCTTCGGGCTTCGCGTTCCCGTGCTGCCCCGCCCTTCGAGGCCGCCATCCGGGCTCACGCGCCCGCGCTGCAGCGTCCATGACGATAGCACGATCGAACGCATCGAACGAACGTCCGGTTCGGGGCGTGGCTCCCACCCCCCTCGGTATAATCGACGATTCGCCCGAAGCGCCTCCCATGAAACCCTTCAATCACCACGAGATCGAAGCCGACGCCCAGGCGGCCTGGAAGGCCGGCAACGTCTATCGCGCCACCGAGCGCACCGACCGCCCCAAGTATTACTGCGTGTCGATGCTGCCGTATCCGTCGGGCGCGCTGCACATGGGGCACGTGCGCAACTACACCATCAACGACATGATGTACCGCCAGTTGCGCATGCGGGGCCTGAATCCGCTGATGCCGATGGGCTGGGATGCGTTCGGCCTGCCAGCGGAGAACGCCGCCATGAAGAACCGCGTGGCGCCGGGCAAGTGGACGCGCGACAACATCGCCTTCATGAAGGGGCAGTGCCAGGCGATGGGCTGGGCGATCGACTGGTCGCGCGAACTCGCGTCCTGCGATCCCGACTATTACAAGTGGAACCAGTGGCTCTTCCTGCGCATGCTGGAGAAGGGCATCGCGTATCTCAAGACCGGCGTGGTGAACTGGGACCCGGTCGACCAGACCGTGCTCGCCAACGAGCAGGTGGTCGACGGCCGTGGCTGGCGTTCGGGCGCGCTGGTGGAGAAGCGCGAGATCCCGATGTACTACCTCAAGATCACCGACTACGCCGAGGAGCTCCTCTCCTGCCTCGACGGCATGACGGGGTGGCCCGAGCGTGTGCGCACGATGCAGGCCAACTGGATCGGCAAGAGCGTGGGCGTGCGCTTCGCCTTCACCCACGACATCCGCGACGACAGCGGCGCGCTCGTCGACGACGGCCGCATGTATGTGTTCACCACGCGGGCGGACACCATCATGGGCGTCACGTTCTGCGCGGTCGCCCCGGAGCATCCGCTGGCCGCCGTGGCGGCGGCGCGCGACACGAAGCTCGCCGCCTTCGTCGACGCGTGCAAGCGCGGCTCCGTGATCGAGGCCGACATGGCCACGATGGAGAAGAAGGGCATGCCCACGGGCCTCTTCGTGCGGCATCCGATCACCGAGGAGCCGGTCGAGGTATGGGTCGGCAACTACGTCCTCATGACCTACGGCGACGGCGCGGTGATGGGCGTTCCCGCGCACGACGAGCGCGACTTCGCCTTCGCCCTGAAGTACGGCCTCCCGATCAGGCAGGTGATCGCGGTGGAGGACGAGAGCTTCGTCAACGACGCGTGGCAGCCGTGGTACGCCGACAAGGAGCGCGGACGCTGCGTGTTCTCCGGCAAGTACGACGAGATGGGGCATCTCGAAGCCGTGGATGCCGTCGCTGCGGACCTTGCCGCAAAGGGCCTGGGAGAGAAGCGCGTCACCTGGCGCCTTCGCGACTGGGGCATCTCGCGCCAGCGCTACTGGGGCACGCCGATCCCGATCATCCATTGCGAGGCCTGTGGCGCGGTGCCCGTTCCCGACGAGGATCTCCCGGTGGTGCTGCCCGAGGACTGCGTGCCCGACGGCAGCGGCAATCCCCTGCGCAAGCGTGCCGACTTCACCGACGTGCCCTGCCCCCGCTGCGGCAAGCCGGCGAAGCGCGAAACCGACACGATGGACACCTTCGTGGACTCGTCGTGGTACTACATGCGCTACACCTGCCCGGGCGCCACCTCGATGGTCGATGCCCGCAACGACCACTGGATGCCGATGGACCAGTACATCGGCGGCATCGAGCACGCGATCCTGCACCT
>CAYTOT010000043.1:0-43561 GCA_964439475.1 uncultured Alcaligenaceae bacterium | reverse complement strand
CCACTTCGGCGGCGAAGTCGTCCTTCTTCTTCTCGATGCCCTCGCCCACCACGTACAGGGTGAACGACTTGACCGAGGCGCCCTTCGATTTCAGGTGCTTCTCGACCGTGTCGTCGGGATTCTTGACGAACGGCTGGCCGAGCAGCGTGACCTCCGCCAGGTACTTGTTGACGCGACCCTCGACCATCTTCGCCACGATGTCGGCGGGCTTGCCGCTCTCCGCCGCCTGCGCGGTGAAGATCGCGCGCTCCTTCTCGATGACCTCGGGTGCCACGTCGGCGCGCGACACGGCCACCGGGCGAATCGCGCCCGGCGCCGCCCCGGCGGCCACGTGCATCGCGATGTCCTTGCCCACCGCCGCGTCTCCGCCGGCATAGTCGACCGTGACGCCGATGCGGCCGCCGCCGTGCAGGTACTGCGCGAGTTGCCCCGAGGTTTCGAAGCGCTCGAAGCGCCGCAACGAGATGTTCTCGCCGAGCTTCTGCACGAGCGCCTGGCGCACGGACTCGACCGTGCCGCCTTCGAGCGGCAGCGCGGAGAGAGCGGCGACGTCCGCCGGCTTCCGCTCGGCGATGACCTGCGCGACCTTGCGCGCGAAGCCGGCGAAGTCCTCGTTGCGGGCGACGAAGTCCGTCTCGCAGTTCACCTCGACCATCGCGCCCGACCGCGCATCGGGCGCCAGATACGCGCCCACCACACCTTCGGCAGCGACGCGCGCTGCCGCCTTCGACGCCCGCGCGCCGCTCTTGATGCGCAGGAGCTCCTCGGCCTTGGCGATGTCGCCATCGGCCTCGGTGAGCGCCTTCTTGCATTCCATCATGCCAAGACCCGTGCGCTGGCGCAGGTCCATCACCATGCTCGCGGAGATTTCCGCCATCTTGCTACCTCGTCGTTCGTTGGACGCCGGGGTTCCTCTGCCGGAACCCGCGGCCGGCGTCCGTTGCTCGTGGCGCGCACGGCCGGCCGTGCGCGCGGGTTGTGCGGGACCGTCCGATCAGGCGGTGGCCTCGTCCTTCACCTCGACGAACTCGTCGCCGGCCTGCACGATCTCCTGGACCACCGTGCTCCTGCCTTCGAGCACCGAGTCGGCCACGCCGCGCGCGTACAGACGGATGGCGCGACTGCTGTCGTCGTTGCCCGGGATCACGTAGGCGATGCCGTCGGGGGAGTGGTTGGTATCGACCACGCCGATGATGGGAATGCCGAGCTTCTTCGCCTCGGTCACCGCAATCTTGTGATAGCCGACGTCGACCACGAACATCGCGTCGGGCAGCGCGTTCATGTCCTTGATGCCGCCCAGGCTCTTCACGAGCTTGTCCAGCTCCCGTTGATGCGACAGCGCCTCGCGCTTGCTCATGCGCTCGAAGGTGCCGTCGGTGGACATCTGCTCGAGATCCTTGAGGCGCTTGATCGACGCCTTGACGGTCTTGAAGTTGGTGAGCATGCCGCCGAGCCAGCGATGGTCGACGTACGGCATGCCGGCGCGTTGCGCTTCCTCGGCGACGATCTCGCGCGCCTGGCGCTTGGTGCCGACGAAGAGGATGGTGCCGCGATTGGCTGCCAGTTGCCGGACGTACTTCATGGCATCCTGGTACATCTGCATCGTCTTCTCGAGGTTGACGATGTGGATCTTGTTGCGCTGGCCGAAGATGTAGTCCGCCATCTTCGGGTTCCAGTAACGTGTCTGGTGGCCGAAGTGGACTCCGGCTTCCAGCATCTGACGCATCGTGACCGACATGTGACTGCTCCTTGAGGTTGGCCTCCATCCGCGGAGTGATCCCTCGAGCGCCGAGGGACACCTCAATGGCCGCGGATGTGCGGATTCCCGGTCGTCTTCGCGGCGCCCGCGTGCCCCGCCGGGAGGCGGAACTGACGGACCCCGGACCTTGCCACCCGGCCGGCGGATGCCGGCGCACAACACGGGCGCGATCGGGTTAACTCGTTATTCTAGCACGATTTCAGCGCACGCCGCGACCGCGATGCTGCACCGCGATACGGCCCGCACCGCGCCGTCGCACGCCGCCTTCCGCGGGACCTTGCCAGCGTCCGTGCCCGGCCTCACTGTAGCGATCATGCTCGCCTCGACCCCACCCTCCATCCTGCCGGGCGTCGCCGTCCCCGTCGACGACCAGCTCGCCGGTATCGGTTTCGACGGCGCCGACGCCGCCACGTTCCTGCATGGCCAGCTCTCGACCGACGTCATCGCGATGCCCGTGGGGGCCATCGGCCTTGGCGCCTACTGTTCGCCCAAGGGCCGGGTGCTCGCGAGCCTCGTCCTCTACCGCCGTGCGCCCGACGCCTTCCTCGCCCTCGTCGCCGCCGATCTCGCCACGGCCCTGCGCAAGCGCCTCGCCATGTACGTCCTGCGGGCCAGGGTCGTCGTGACCGATGCGACGGCCGGCAAGGTCATCGCGGGCGTGGGTGGCGAGGGCAGCGGCGAGGCACTGGCCCGCGCGCTCCCGGATGCACCGCCGGCCGGTCACGGGATCACCACGGCCGACGGCGTCGTCGTGGCCCTCCCCGACGGCCGCCGCTTGGTCATCGCCGAACCGGCTGCCGCGGCAGCGCTGGCGGAACGCCTCGGCCTGCCGGCTGCACCGTCCTCGACGTTCGCCCTCGCCGGCATCCGCGCGGGCGTGCCGCTCGTCTCGCAGGCCACGCAGGATCTCTTCGTTCCTCAGGCGCTGAACCTCGACCTCCTCGACGGCGTCAACTTCCGCAAGGGATGCTATCCGGGCCAGGAGATCGTCGCGCGCATGCAGTACCTCGGCCGCCTCAAGGAACGGCTCTTCGCCTTTCGTGTCGACGCGCCGCCCCCCGCACCGGGCGCGCCGCTCTTCGCCGCGGGTGCGCCCGGCCCCGCCCTCGGCACCGTCGTGAATGCCGCAATGGGCGACGCCGGGAGCGAGTTCCTCGCCGTGGCCAACTACGACGCCGCCGTTGCCGGTGCGCTGCGACTCGGCACCCCCGGCGGGCCGGTACCGGCCGTCCTGCCGCTGCCCTACGCGATTCCCGTCCCCGTGGCCCCCGACCGGGTCAAGCTGTAAACCATGGCTCCTCCGCCACGCTGCACGCACTATTACGTCTGGTATCGCATCGAAGGCGACGCCGCGCAGGCGCACCGCACCATCGACGGCGTCCTGCGCGACGTCGCCCGCCGGTGCGGCGTGAAGGGCCGCGTGCTCGTCCGCCGCGACGACGCGCGCACGTGGATGGAGATCTACGAGGACGTGGTCGACGCCGCCGCCTTCGAGACGGCGCTGCTCGCCGCCGTGCGGCAGCACGGGGCCGCCGGCCTTGCCGAAGGCGGCAAGCGGCACGCCGAACCCTTCGTGGCGGTCACGTAGCGGACGACGTTCGCGCCGCCGCTGCCGTCGCTGCCCGCCGTTGACATGTGCCTCGCCGTCCTCGCCCTCGACGCGCATCCGCGCTACGCGGTGGTGCTCGCCGCCAACCGCGACGAGTTCTACGCGCGTCCCGCGGCAGCTGCCGCCTGGGGTAGCGCCGAGGACGGCTTCGCGTCCATCCTCGCCGGGCGCGACCTCATGGCCGGCGGCACCTGGCTCGGCGTGCACCGGAGCGGACGCTTCGCCTTCGTGACCAACGTCCGCCAGGGCACGGGGCGCGATCCCGCGGCACGCTCGCGCGGCGAACTCGTGCCGCGCGTGCTGCACGACGGGCGGGCCCTGGCCGACGCCTTCGCCGACGTCGCGCACGACGGTCACGCGTACAACGGCTTCAACCTCCTTGCCGGCGACGCGGCCGGCGCCCGATGGATATCGAACCGCGTCGCCGGCAGCCGCGCGGTCGCTCCGGGGGTGCACGGGCTGTCCAACGCCGCGCTCGACACGCCCTGGCCCAAGCTCGTGCGCACGAAAGCGGCGCTCGCGGACTGGGTGGCTCGCGACGCCGACGACGTCGAGGAACTCTTCTCCGCGCTCGCGGATCGGACCGGCGCGGACGACCGTGACCTTCCCGCCACCGGCGTCACGCTCGAATGGGAGCGCAGCCTCGCCGCGCCCTTCATCGTGAGTGACAGCTACGGCACGCGCTGCTCCACGCTGCTCGTCGTCGACCGCGAGGGCGAGGCGCGCTTCGAGGAGCGATCGTTCGGTCCGGGTGGGGTGGCGCTCGGGACACGGGTCGAGACGTTCCGGGTCGGGTAGCGCACGCGCGAACCGGTGGTGTGGCTCGGCTCGTGGTCGAGCAGATTCGGAAAGCGTGACCGCCGTGATCGCCAGGATGGTCCGGCAAGACGCGCGGGATCCGAGCGCGCGGCACGCCTCTTCGGCGCCGTGAAACGGCAGCAGGAGGAGGTCATGCCTGGTTTCGAGCAGGCGGACGAGCGGGTGATCATGCCGCTCGTCGAGCAGGCACGCACTGCGATGAAGCCGCAAGACTTCGCGGCAGCGGAAACGGCCGGCCTTGCGCTGCGCCGCCACGATGTCTACTCCGAAGTTCGTACCTGGCTCGAGAGCCTGGCCTGACGCCTTCCGATCGAAGGCGCTGCTTCACGCTACCCGCACGGACAGCGAACGGCACCGCACCGGGCGTGTCGGTCGCGGACTACGCCGCGGTGAGCCGGCGCACCATCGTCCGGTGCGGGATCCCCGCCTCGAGATACTCGTCGCCCTCCGCGACGAAGCCGAACTTCGCGTAGAACGCCACGGCGTGGGTTTGGGCGTGGAGGCGCACGTCGGCATCGCCGCGCTCGCGTGCAACCTCGATCAGCTGCGAGAGGATCGCCGCCCCCACGCCCTGCCCGCGCCAGCCCGACAGCACCGCCATGCGCCCGATGCGGCCATCGGGGAGCAGGCGGCCGCAGGCGATGGGCACGCCGTCGCGGTCGAGTGCGAGCGCATGCGCGCTGACGGCGTCGTCGGCATCCCACTCGAGTTCCTCGGGTATGTTCTGCTCCACGACGAACACGGCGTGGCGCACCGCGCGCAGCCGTCGCTCTTCCTGCGCCCAGGTCACGACGTCGAGGGTGAAGCCGTCGGCGGATTCCTCAATGCCCATAGTCGCTGAAGCCTAGCGTGGCCGCGCCGTCGCGCACCGCGAGGTCGCAGTGCCCCCCCACCGGGAGCGTGAGCTTGTCGCGCACGTGGCCGAAGGGCAACCCGGTCAGGATGGGCGTGGCGCACGCGGCACGCAATTGCGCGACGACCGTGTCCATGTCGTAGCCGCCGTCGTTGGCGGATGGTGCGTACTCGGTGAACTGGCCGAGCAGGATGGCCCGCTGGCGCGCCAGCACGCCGGCGTGATGGAGCTGGTAAAGCATGCGTTCAACCCGATACGGCGCCTCGCCCACGTCCTCGAGAAACAGGATACCTCCGTCGACGTCGGGGAAGTAGGGCGTGCCGGCGAGATGCACGACCATCGCGAGGTTGCCGCCCCACAGCGTGCCGCCGCAGGCGATGTCCGGCCCGTCGAGGGCGCAGGCGACCTCGTGCTGCTGTCCGCCGAGGAGACCGAAGCAGTGATCGAGGGTGAAGGCGGAGGGTTCCGTCGCGCCGAAGTCGCTGACCACGGGACCCGCGTAGGTGACCATGCCGGTGCGGGCGAGTGCCGCGAACTGGAACGCGGTGAAGTCGCTGTAGCCCAGCCACTGCTTGCCCGCGGCGGCGAGCGCGCCGAAGTCGATCCGCGGCAGGAGGCGGGTCCAGCCGTAGCCCCCGCGCAGCGCGATGGCAAGGTCCACCTGCGGATCGGATGCCATGCGCAGCACGGCCGCCAGCCGCTCGTCGTCGCTGCCCGCAAAGCGCTGGAGGCGCGTGAGGCAAGTGGGGTCGACGGTCACCTGCGCCCCCATCGCCGTCAGGCGCGTCGCGGCACGATCGACGGCGGAGGGGTCGAGCGCGAAACCCGACGGCGCGTAGAAGCCGATGCCGCGCGGGCGGATCATCGCGCGACCTCGCCGCGGCGTGCCGCGAAGAACGCGGAGAGCAGCGCCCCGCATTCCTGCGCACGAACGCCGCCATGAACCACCGCGTGGTGGTTCAACCGCGACTCCCCGAAGAGGTCGACTACCGACCCACACACGCCCGACTTGGGATCGCGCGCGCCGAACACGACGCGGGCAATGCGCGCATGGAAGATCGCACCCGCACACATCGCGCAGGGTTCGAGCGTCACGTAGAGCGCGCAGCCCGGCAGGCGATAGTTGCGAAGCGTGCGGGCGGCATCGCGCAGCGCTGCGATCTCGGCGTGCGCCGTGGGGTCGTGGCCGCCGATCGGCGCATTGCCGCCGCGCCCCACGATGGCGCCGTCGCACACCACCACGGCGCCCACCGGCACCTCGCCGCGCGCCGCGGCGGCGCGCGCGAGGTCGAGCGCCGCGTCCATCCAGCCCTCGTCAGCGATCGTCGCGGGCATCTTCGAGGTGATAGCGATGCAGCACGCGGTGGATGATGGGCGCGAAGAGGAAGCCGGCCGCGCCGAGCATCACGAGGGCGCAGGTGAGCGCGTACGCGCTGTCGAAGAGCTTGCCCGCAGCGGAGGTCACCTCCTTCACGGGACCCATTCCCGCGAGCAGCAGCGCCGACTGGTGGAAGGCGTCGAGCCATGCGAAGCCGTCGATCCAGCGATAGCCCAGCGTTCCGACCGTGAGCGTCGCGACCATCATCGAAAGCGCCAACCATGCGCAGCGCCACACGCGCGACATGTATACGTGCGGTGGCGACAGGCGCGTGTCGAACGACGACGCCGGGACGCTGCGGTTACGCGGAGTCACCATCGGCGACGACCGCGTCGGCCTCGATCTCGACCAGGATCTCCGGCGCGATGAGCCGCGCGACCTCCACCATCGCGCACGCCGGACGGATGCCGGCGAAGGCCTCGCCGTGCGCGCGGCCGACCGCCTCCCATTGCGCGATGTCGGTAACGTAGATGCGCGTGCGCACGACGTCGGCGAGGCTCGCGCCCGCGCGCCGCAGCGCGGACTCGAGGTTGGCGATGACCTGCTTCGTCTGGGCGTAGGCGTCGCCGACGCCCACGATCGCGCCAGCGGCATCGGTCGCCGTGGTGCCGGCCACGTACACCAGGTTGCCCACGCGGACCGCGCGCGAGTAGCCCACGATGGGCTCCCACGGCGTGCCGGAGGCGATGTTGCGGCGCATGGCGATCACTCCGCGCGAAGCATTCGCGTGAGCGTGCCGTCCTTGATGACGTAGTGGTGCACGAGCGCCATCACCGCATGTCCGCCCGCGACGACGAGGAGCGCGTTCGCCAGGACCTCGTGCGGATCTCCCAGCGCGCGCAGGCCCCCGAACCATGCGAGCCCGCCCAGCATGGGAACGACCAGCAGCAGGGCATAGAGGAGCCGATGTCCCCAGACGGCCGCAGCGCGCGCGATCCCCGTCCCGGGCGCCTCGGGTGCGCCACGCACGCGCCGCAGCAGGAGCCGAAGCAGCACGAGCGCGAGCACGGTGACCCCCACCCAGACGTGGACCAGCGGCTCGATCGGCGGCGTGCGTACCCCCGCCGTGCCGAGCTTGGCGGCAAGTGCGCGTCCCATTCCGTCGCTGTAGAAGTAGTTGAAGACCACGAGCACGCCCACGAGCCAGTGGAGCGCAATCTGTGCGGCGGTGTATCCCTTCGTGGTGGTCATCGCGAAACCGTCCCTGGCTTGCCCTCCGCGGGCATCGATCGGCGCCCCGGCCGCGGGGCCGGGTGCAGGCACGGTCGTGCCTGCTGCGATTGTACCGACCCGGGGTCGCCCATGCCCTGCCCCTGGAGAGGAGCGTCGCCCCGACGGGCTCACTGCGGATGCCGGTGTGACCGCCAGCACCCCTGCCGCAGCATGACAGGGCGCTTCATCCCTGCAACGCAGCCGCATGGTGGGCGAAGTGATCGGCCAGGAAAGTCGCGATGAAGTAGTAGCTGTGGTCGTATCCAGGCTGCATGCGCAGCGTGAGCGCATGCCCCGCTGCGGAGCAGGCCAGCTCCAGCAGCTCGGGCCGCAACTGGGCGGCCAGGAATTCATCCGCGGCGCCCTGATCCACGAGCAGGGGCAGGCGCTCCGTCGCCGTCTTCACGAGCTCGACCGCATCCCAGGCCCGCCACGCCGCGCGATCGGGTCCGAGGTAGGCGGTGAGCGCCTTCTCGCCCCACGGCACCTGCGATGGCGCCACGATCGGCGAGAACGCCGAGACACTGCGATAGCGGCCGGGATGCCGCAGTGCCGTGACGAGTGCCCCGTGGCCGCCCATCGAATGGCCGAAGATGCCACGCGCCGCACTCGCCGCGAAGCGAGCCTCGACGAGCCGGGGGAGTTCGTCGGCGATGTACGACTGCATGCGGTAGTGCGCGGACCACGGCGCCTGTGTCGCATCGAGATAGAAGCCAGCGCCTTGCCCGAGGTCGTAGCCGGGATCGTCGGGCACGTCCTCGCCGCGCGGGCTCGTGTCGGGGACGACCACGATGAAACCGTGTCGCGCCGCGTGCTCCTGCGAGCCGGCCTTGGTGATGAAGTTCTGCTCGGTGCACGTCAGCCCGGACAGCCAGTACAGGACGGGGCAGGATTCGCCGCGCAACGCGGCCGGTGGCAGGTAGATCCCGAATCGCATGTCGCACCCGAGCGTCGCGGAAGCGTGCGTCCACACCTCCTGGCGGCCGCCGAAGCTCGCTCGCTGCTCGATGCGCTCCATGCCGCGTGGATCAGTAGTGGATCACCGTCCGGATGGACTTGCCCTCGTGCATCAGCTCGAACGCCTCGTTGATCCGGTCCAGAGGCAGCGAGTGGCTCACGAAGGGCGCGAGCCTGATCTCGCCCCGCATCGCCTCCTCCACCATTCCGGGAAGCTGCGAGCGCCCCTTCACGCCGCCGAACGCGGTGCCTCGCCAGGAGCGTCCCGTCACCAGCTGGAACGGCCGCGTCGAGATCTCCTGACCCGCACCCGCCACGCCGATGATGATCGACTGGCCCCAGCCGCGATGGGCGCATTCGAGGGCGGCGCGCATCACGGCGACGTTGCCGATGCACTCGAACGAATGATCCACCCCCCACTGCGTCATCTCCACGATCACCTGCTGGATGGGCTTGTCGTGGTCCTTGGGATTGACCACGTCGGTCGCGCCGAACTCCCTGGCGAGCGCGAACTTGCCCGGATTGGTATCGATGGCGATGATGCGGCCCGCCTTGGCCTTCTTCGCGCCCTGGATCACGGCGAGGCCGATGCCTCCCAATCCGAAGACCGCGACCGAGTCGCCCGCCTGCACCTTGGCGGTGTTCTTGACGGCGCCAAGGCCGGTGGTGACGCCGCATCCGAGCAGGCACACCTCCTCGTGGTTGGCGCGCGGATCGATCTTCGCGAGCGAGACCTCGGCGACGACGGTGTACTCGCTGAAGGTCGAGCAACCCATGTAGTGGTAGAGCTTGTCGCCCTTGTACGACAGGCGCGACGTGCCGTCGGGCATCACGCCCTTGCCTTGCGTGGCGCGCACCGACACGCACAGGTTCGTCTTGCCCGACTTGCAGAAGAGGCACTGGCCGCATTCGGCCGTGTACAGGGGAATGACGTGATCGCCCGGCGCCACCGACGTCACGCCCTCGCCCACCTCCACCACCACGCCCGCACCCTCGTGACCGAGCACGCAGGGGAAGAGACCCTCCGGATCGTCGCCGGAGAGCGTGAAGGCGTCGGTGTGGCACACGCCGGTGTGCGAGATCCTGACCAGCACCTCGCCCCGCTTCGGCGGCTCGACGTCGATCTCGACGATCTCGAGCGGCTTGCCGGCGGCAAATGCAACGGCGGCTCGTGACTTCATGGCTTCCTTTCCTCCACGCGTGTTCCGGCAGTGCCGGCATTATCGCGCACGCGGCCGGGCACCCTTGACTTCGAACGGATCGGCGGCCTGGGTCCTGAAGCCGCCGACGAGCGGATCGAAGCCGTGCCGCCTCGCGAGCGTCGATGGTCAGCCAGCGCCGGGGGGTTCCATGCGCGGCGACCAGTCCTCCACCCGCCCCGTGCGCAAGCGGCGCTCGAACAGGCGCCGCCACGACGGCGTCAGCGGCAGCGCGAGCAGCGGCTCGACCTCGTCGGGCTGCGTGTGCCGGTCGCGGATCACGCGCAACAGTCTGGCGACGGTCCACTCCGGAAAGGGGCGCGCCGCCACCTCGATGCGATCGCCGGCCGCAAGCTCCCCCGCTTCGAGGACGCGCAGGTACCAGCCGGCGTGCAGGCTGTCCTGCACGCGATGCGCCATGTCGGCCACGCCGAAGCGCAGGTTGAGCTTGAAGCAAGGCTGCCGGCCCTGAGTGACCTCGAGCAGCACGCTGCCGACCCGCCAGCGATCGCCGATGCACACCGTCTGCTCGTCGAGTCCGTCGATGGAGAGGTTCTCCCCGAACGCGCCGGGTCGAGCCAGCAGCGCGTGACCCGGCAGGCACGCCTGCCAGAACGACGCATAGTGCGACCACGCATAGCAGTGCAGCGCCTTGTCGACGCCACCGTGCGCGCGCAGGTCGGCCTGCCGGTCGTTCACCAGTCCCTGGGCTTCCACTCGCTGCGGGCCCGCAACCGGCCGCTTGTCGATGCCGCTGACCGTGTTGCCGAGTGGCTGGACGGTGCCGGCGAGGACCGCCCGGATGCTTCCCTGCATCAGCGGATCACCCTCCCGGCGCCCTCACAACCGGGATCCGGACGAGGTCCTCGATGCGGCGGTCCTTGTCGTCCCAGAGCGCCTGCAGCCAGCGCTGGAAGGTCTTCCGGTACTTGGGATCCCGCGCATAGTCCCCGCGCAGCAACTCGGCCGGGATCGGCACGCGCTGCGCACGCACGACGATGCGCTTCACGTCGCCGCGGAGGAACTGCCAGAACGTCGGCACCCCGTCCGGGTAGACGATGGTGAGGTCGAGCAGGGAATCGAAACGGTCACCGAGTACGTCCAGCGCGAGCGCCATCGCCCCCGCCTTCGGCTTGAGCAGGTGACGGTAGGGAGAGCGCTGCGCGGCGTGCTTCGCTGCGGTGAAGCGCGTACCCTCGGCGAAGTTCATGACCGACGTCGGGACCAGGGAGAACTTCTCGCACGCCCGGCGCGACGCCTCGATGTCGTCGAAGCGTGCCTCCGGATGCTTGCGCAGATGGGCGTCGGAGTGGCGCCGCATGAAGGGAAAGTCGAGAGCCCACCAGGCGAGCCCGATCACCGGCACGTAGATGAGCTGCTGCTTGAGGAAGAACTTGAGCATCGGGATGCGGCGGTTGAGCAGATGCTGCAGGACCAGGATGTCGACCCACGACTGGTGGTTGGCGTTGACGAGATACCAGCCGCCGTGCGGGAGGTCATCGAAGCCGGCGACGTCCCACTGGGTGCGCTGCGTGGCGCGCATCCAGGCACTGTTGCCGGCGACCCAGCGGGTGGCGATCCCGTTCAGCGCGCGATCGATCACGACGCGCACCCGTTTCGCCGGGACCGCGACTTTGACGATGGCGAGCGCGAACAGCAGGCCACACCAGAAGAGCGTGTTGATGCCGAGCAAGGCGGCGGCCAGCACGCCCCGCAGGAAGGGAGGAAGGGATCGGAACATGACGAGACGACGATTCTGACGGTCGTGCCGCCATCCGTCATGACTTGAGTCAAATCCGCGCGATTCGCCCCGTCGCCGTGCCCTTCCCCAGCGGCGACACCGGCGGGCGCGGGCAGCGCGCGGGAACGCCGGCGCACGTTGCCGCGGCCAGGCGGGCCGCGCCGGGACGGGGCCACGTCCGACGGGCGCGGCCCCGCGTCGAGCCGGCGGGAGCCGTCAGCCACCGTACTTCCTGATCAGTGCCCGCGCGTCGTTCAGGAGCGCCTCGCCGTTGCCCCCCTTGGCGTTGGTCTGCGCGACCCAGTCCTTGTTGACGCCCTCGGTAGCCTTGACCCAGCGTTCGTACTCGGCGGGCGTCAGCGTGTCGAACACGCCGCCGGCCGCGGCAGCAAGCTTCTTGCCGGGCTCGGTCGTGCTGTCGAAGACGCGGCCGATCTGCTTCGACCATTCGAGCCCGGTGTTGGCGTCGATCACCTTCCTGAGGTCGGGCGGCAGGCTGTTGTACCTGGCTTCGTTCATCGCGATCACGAAGATCGAGTTCGACATCCGCGGCGCGCCCGCAGCGGTGTCGGTGTGGTACTTGGCGATCTCCTGCAGCTTGATCGGCGGCACGCCTTCCCAGGGCACCATGGCGCCGTCGATCACTCCCTTCGACATCGACTCGGGCACCTGCGGCAGCGGCATCTGCACCGGCGTGGCGCCGAGCGCCGTCAGCACATGCGCACCGATCCGCGTGGGCCCGCGCACCTTGAGCCCCTTCAGGTCCTCGAGCGTCTTCACCTGCTTCCTGGAGAAGTGCAGCAGTGAACCGTCGTGCAGGTGCAGCGCGAGCAGCTTCACTCCCTTGAACTCGTCCATCGCGTTCCGGTGGACGAAGTCGTACAGCGCCGGACTGCCGGTCTCGGCATTGCGCGCCATGAAAGGCAGCTCGAACACCTCGGACTTGAGGAAGCGGCCGGCCTGGTACGTGGGGATCGTCCAGATGATGTCGGCCACCCCGTCCTTCGCCTGGTCGAACAGTTGGGGCGGCGTGCCGCCCAGCTGCATCGAGGGATAGATCTGGCACTTGATGCGACCTCCGGATTCCTTGCCGATCTTCTCGCACCAGGGGTTGAACACCATCGCCTGGATGGTCGCCTGCGGCGGCAGGAAATGATGGATCTTCAGCACGACTTCCTGTGCGTGCGCCGCGCCGGCACCCAGGGCCAGGGCGGTCGCGACGGCCAGCAGGACGGGTCTGACGGTACTCATGTTGCCTCCTTGACGTCGATGGACGAGCTACTGCCGGAACGCATGGACGAGATACAGCGAGATGACCGGAAAGTACAGCAGGACGACGATCCGCACGAGATCGGACAGCAGGAACGGGACGACGCCCTTGAAGGTCTCGGTGAGCGGCACGTCCCTTGCGAGCCGGTTGATGATGTAGACGTTCATGCCCACCGGCGGATGCACGAGGCCGATCTCGACGACCATGAGCGCGAGGATTCCGAACCAGATCGACTTGTCCTCGTGCGACATGCCCCAGAAGTCGAGGCCCATGATCATCGGGTAGAAGATGGGGATGGTCAGCAGGATCATCGCCAGCGAATCCATCACGCAGCCGAGGAAGATGTAGATCAGGAGGACCATCGCCATCACCAGCAGCGGCTCGAATCCGCTCGCCTTCACCCATGCCGCGAGCTCGCCCGGCATCTGCGACAGGGCGAGCGTCGTGTTCAGCATGTCGGCGCCGAGCAGCACGAGGAAGATCATCGCGGTTGCCTGCGCGGTGCCGAGCGCGCTGTCGACCAGGCCCTTGCCGCGCATTCCCCCGCCGACCACCGCCAGGATGCCGCAGGCGGCGGCGCCGACCGCAGCGGCCTCGGTCGGGTTGGCCCAGCCGCCGTAGATGCCCACGATGACGACGAGAAACACGATGAGCACCGGAAACACCCGCAGCAGGCTGCGCAGCTTCTCCCGCCACGGAGCCTCCGCGCCGGCCGGGCCCGCCGAGGGCTTCAGCGTCACGATGACGCGGATCACCAGCATGTAGCCGAGCATCGCGATCACCCCCGGCAGCACCGCAGCCATGAACAGCTTTCCGATCGACTCCTGCGTCAGGATCGCGTAGATCACGAGGGGCACCGACGGCGGGATCATGATGCCGAGCGTGCCGCCCGCGGCCAGCGCGCCAGTGGAGAGCGCTCCCGAGTACCCGAAGCGGCGCAACTCGGGCAGCGCGACCTGCCCCATCGTCGCCGCCGTGGCAAGCGAACTCCCGCAGATCGCGCCGAAGCCCGCGCACGCGCCGACCGCCGCCATCGCCACGCCGCCCCTGCGATGCCCGATGAACGCGCTGACGCAGCGGAACAGCGCCTTCGACAGGCCGCCGTGCGTGGCGAACTGGCCCATCAGCAGGAACAGCGGGATCACCACGAGATCGTAGTTGGACAGGCGCGCATAGGCCAGATTCTTGAGCGAATTGAGCAGCGCGACGGGATTGCCGGTCAGGTACACGTAGCCCGCGGCGCCGACGGTGAACATGGCGATCCCGATCGGGACCCGCACGACCATCAGCGCCAGCATCACGCCGAAGATCGCGACGCCGACGGCCGTGCCGCTCATGCACCGAGGCTCCGTGCCATGAGACTCCGTGCGACTCGGGTCCCGAAGCTCCCCGGCCGGTTCATGCGGCGGTGCCGGGTCGCACGGCGCGCCTCAAGTGCAGCACGCACATGTAGAAGCCCGCGGCCGCCAGCAACGCGAAGCCGGGCACCATCAGCACCTGCGCGAGCCACACCGGCCAGCCGAGGATCGCCGAGATCTCGCCGGCGTCCATCACGTTCAGCGCGCCAGCCCCCGTGCGCCAGGCGATCAGCGCGCCGAACAGGCCGACGAGCAGCGAGCCCAGCGCGTCCATCGACTCGACCTTGCGCGGCGCCAGGTGGTGCGTGAAGAAATCGACCTTCACATCGCCGTTGGTCATGTGGCAATAGGCGAAGAAGCAGGACGACGCGAAGGCCGCGCACATCTGCAGGACCTCGACGTCGCCGGGCACCGGCGCCGAGAACAGCTTGCGGCCGGTGATCGAAACGATCGACATCGCGACCAGCGCGACGAACACGAGGCCGCCGGCGATCGCCAGGTACTTGCAGGCAGCGAGCAGTCCCCGCCCGCCCGGACCGAAGTTGGCCGCTGGACCGTCCGGCCCGCGCGTCGGCGCCTCAAGCATCGTCGCCCCCTTTTGCGTTGCGTCGCGGTCACTCGCACCAGGTGCGGAAGGCCTCGGGCACCTCGACTGCCTGGATGCGCGCCGGATCGTCGGGATGGCGGCGCGCGAACACGCGCACCGTCCGTCCTTCCGCCAGCGCATCGTTGCCGCGACGAATGATATGCGACATCACGAAGCTCTTGCCGCGCCACTCGTCGACCCGCGTCTGCACGTCGAGCACATCGCCGTAGCTGGCTGGCCGCAGGAACTTCGCCGACGCATCGACGAGCGGAGCGCCCAGGATCCCGGACTGCGCCTCGAACTCGCGCCACGGCGGGACGCCGGCTGCGCGGAAGAAGTGCAACGCCGCCGCGTCCATCCAGCGAAAGAAGTTGGGGAAGAACACGATTCCCGCGGGATCGCAGTCACCCCATTCGACGGTGAACCTGCTCAAGTGGTGATGGGTCATGAAGAGTCGGTCCCTGTCCCGGCGGTTGAAGGATGCCCGGCCTGCCGCGGATCCGGCCGAAGGCGTCGAAGCACTGGCGCATCGGCGGGCAGGAGGCCGCTCCCCCGATCCGTCATCGGGCCCCCGGCGTGGATGCGTTGCGCGGCCGCCTCGTCCAGCGGATCGGCTGCGCGGCCACCGGACGCGCCGGCGCGCCGTGCGCGACCAGCGCCCTGTCGAGCGCGGCGCCTCCCTCGTCGGCGAGGGCCGCCTCGCGCGCCTCGCGAATCGCCGCCGCCGGCGCACCGGAGAGATGCGTCACGATGTGCATGAGATTGCGCTTCGTGCGCTCGTTGGTCGCACCGTAGCCCTTGACCAGCCGGCCGCACAGCACAAGCTCGTGCGCGCGGGCCCACTCGACGTCGGCCGCGGCTTCGACCGCAGCGAGCCAGCGCTCGATGTCCGCCTGCTCCTGCGCATATCGTGCGCCCCGCCTCCGCAGTCCCTTCAGGGAAGCGAGGACGCGCAGCGCGAGAAAACCGCCGATGCGGTCGGTACGCACCCGGAGCGCAACGGCCAGCGGTGCCTTGCCCCGCTGCTGGCGGCGACGGTCCCAGGCACCGCGCGTCGCCGCGGCACCCTGCACCGCCGCGTACCCCGTGGCAAACCCGCGAAGACTGGCCTCCGCGCCACGATCGTCGGCTCGGATCACCGCCTCGCAGGCTCCGCGCCCCACCGGCAACACGCCGCTGGCGGCGATGGCGCCGAACATGACGGCGCTGACGGCGGTGCCCGCTTCCCGCGCAGCCTCCGCCATGTCGAAGGCGATGCAGCGCGCACTGTGCCGGCACAAAACCTCCTGCAACACGCCGGCATCGAAGCGGCCGTCCCCCGGCGCCATCTTCTCGAGGGTCGTGAGCGTGCGTCCTGTCGACGTGACGAGCAGCGTTCGATCCGGGCTGACCATGCCGCTGCCGGCCATGCGCGCCGCCTCGAGCACTTCCGACGCGACGACGAGATCGATCGCGCCCGGAACCGGGAGCAGCGAGAGCACCGGCTCGCGGCCGCGCAGGTCGGCGCACCGTTGCGGAAACACCTCGATGTAGTACGTCGTGGCGCCGGTACGCTGCGCCACGCCCGGGATCGACGTCGACTGCGCCGGATAGCCGGCGGCGGCCGCCGCCTCGACCACCCACTGCGCGAGCACCCCGCCGCCTTCGCCCCCGAGCGCGCCGACGAGGATCGACCGTGGCGTCATGAGGGTTGCAAGCTCATCCCGTAACCCAGGATCGAGTGGCCCATCGAGAACGGCTCGAAAGTCGCGAACGCGTGGCAGCCGATGTCGCCCGCCATGTGCACGGGTCCGATGTCCTGCTGCGCGAGCTTGAGCGCGGCGAATACGGGCCGCTCGGGACAGCCGACGCAAAACTGCGGCGGACGGCCGGGCAGCGGCTTGCCAAGCTGCCGTGCGATCTCGTCGCGACGCGCCGCGGTCGCGGCGAGCCACGCGTTGCCCTCCGTCAGCGGAACTTCCGGTGCGTGCGCGGCGACGAACTGCACCAGTCCGCGGGCGATGATCTCCACCGTGTACTCGCCGGCCATGGGCAACGGGCCCTTGCCGGTCACGGGAGTGGCGACGCCCGCGCGGCGAAGCTGCGCGAGGATCTCCTGCTCGATGAACTCGGGCTGCCCCTCCTCCAGCACGAGCACCGCGCGCTTGCCCCGGCAGAAGGCGGCGATCTCGTCGGGAACGAGCGGATGGACGACGTTGAGGACCAGGATCGCGACGTCGGCGTCGCCGAACGCGGTGGCAAGTCCGAGCTGCTGCAAGGCGCGGATCAGCGAGTTGTAGAGGCCGCCCTGCACGATGAGGCCAAGCCCCGCGCGGTCGCCGCCGAACCGCTCGTTCAGCGCGTTCGCGGCAATGTAGCGGCGCGCCGCGGGAATGCGCTCGTCACCCTTGAGTTTCTCCTGGCGGAACGTCACCGGCGGATGCGCGAGCTTGCCGTAGTCGAACGCGGCCGGCTCGGCCAGCGGGTTGCGCGCGGACACCGCCAGGCGAGGCCAGGTTCGACAGTGCGTCGGCGGCGACGTTGGTGCCGACGATGGACTTCCACGTGACCGCCCCGCGCACGGGGTAGTGGATCGACGCGCCGAGCATCGCCGCGGCGGAGGCCTCGTTCGAGCACGCCTCGACCTGCACGCCGAGCTCGGTCAGGTAGTCCTTCGACTGCACCAGCACGTCGAGCAGGTGTGACACCGGCGCACCCTGATACCCACCGACGTAGGCGACACCCGATTGCAGCAGCGCCCTGGTGACCGCCAGGATACCCTCGCCGTGGAAGGTCTCCCCGTTGCCACGGCGCAGCATGCGGGCTTCCCGGCTGAACGAGACTTCCACGCCATTCCCTCCTGTCGCTGCCCTTCGCGGACACATCATCGTCCCGCTCCGGCAGGCGGGGCCGAGCCGGGTTGCGCGGCCGCACCGCTATCGGCTGAACTCCTGGCCGCAGCGCAGCGCCTCCACGTCGCGACCGATCGCCGCGACCGCGATGCGCCTCCCGTCCTTCCGGTAGCTCACGAGGCAATGGCGCGCCGCGATGTCACCGTCGATGTCGATCGAATCCCAGGATGGCGCGTGACCGACGTAACGGATGGTGGTGTCGTAGTGGGCGCTCCAGAAGAACGGAGCCTCCACGAATCGCTTGTCCGCCCCGAGCATGTTCTCGGCCGCCACCTGCCCCTGCCTCTCGGCCACGACCCAGTGCTCTATGCGGTTCGTGCGTCCGCTGCCAGGCTGACGCCAGGAAGCCACGTCGCCGGCGGCGAAGATGCCGGGCACGGTAGTCTGCATTCGTTCGTCGACGAGGATGCCGTTCTCCACGGCGATGCCCGCCGCTTCCGCGAGCGCACTGCGCGGCCTGACGCCGACGCCGATGATGACGAGATCCGCGGCGAGTTCAGTCCCGTCGGCGAGCCGCACCGCATGCGCACCGATCGAGGCGAGCGAGGTGCTCATGTGGAACGACACGCCGCGGCTTTCGTGCAGGCCACGGATGAAGTCGCCGAGCTCGCGCCCGAGAACCTTCTCCAGGGGGCGCGCGTCGAGCGAGACCACGTGCACCGCGATCCCGCGCGTGCGCAGCGACGCCGCGGCCTCGAGGCCGATGAAACCCGAGCCCAGCACGACGGCCGACTTCGCTGTCCTTGCCCGCTCGACGATCGCGCGGCTGTCCGCAAGCGAGCGCAGGGTGAAGACATGGGGTGCGTCGGCACCTGGAATCGGCAATCGCACCGGTTCGGCGCCGGTCGCCAGCAACAGGCGGTCGAAGGGGAGCACCCGACCGTCGTCCGTGGTCACGGCGCGCGCAGCCACGTCGAGCCGCGTCACCTGCGTTCGAAGACGAAGGTCGATGCCCTGCTGCGCGTAGAACTCCTGCGGCCGCAGCGGAATCCACTCTTCGGGAGCGGTGCCCGCCAGGTAGTCCTTCGAGAGGTTGGGACGGTCGCATGGCGCGTCGGCGTCGTCGCTCAGCAGGGTCAGGCGCCCCCGATAGCCGCGCCGCCGCAGCATCTCGGCACAGGCGAAACCCGCCGCACCCCCACCGACGATCACGATGTCGGTCGGCTCATCGACGGCCGGCGCGGATGCGGGCGGCGTCGTGACCGCCCGCTCCCGGACGACGAATCGCTCGCCCTCTCGTTCGACGCGCCAGCACGACAGTGGATCGAAGGCGGGCGCTCCGAGCGCCTCGCCGCTGCGCAGCGAGAAGCAGGCGTGGTGCCAGGGGCAGCGCACCGTGTCGCCCACGACGATGCCTTCCGCCAGCGGTCCGCCGTAGTGGGTGCACGCCGCATCGACGGCCACCACCTCGTCGCCGAGGCGCGCGAGCAGCACCGCATCGCCGCCGACATGCCCACGCAGCATCGGCCTGTCACCGAAGTCGGCGAGCGTGATGCCCAGGGTCAGGTCAGGGCCGGCATCGTCCACGGTAGATGAAGCCATCGGGTCTTCCTCCTCGCGTCCCGCGTCGAACAGTGACGATCGGGCCGTTCACATTACACCGGCAGGCGGGCGATGCGAAGCTCAGCCTTCGCCCCTGCGCCGCAGGCTCAGGAACTCCCGCCGCAGCGCGGCGTCCTTCAGGAAGGCCCCGCGCATGACCGAGTTGGTCATCACGCACTCGTCGTCCCTGACGCCGCGCCAGTGCATGCAGGCGTGCTCCGCTTCCATCACGACCGCCAGGCCGTCGGGCTCGATGCGATGCTCGATCTCGTCCGCCAGCATCACTACAGCCTCTTCCTGGATCTGGGGCCGGCTCATGACCCAGTCGCAGAGCCGGGCGAACTTGGACAGCCCGATCAGGTCGGACCTGGCATTGGGCAGCACGCCGATCCACACCTTGCCGACGATCGGGCACAGGTGATGCGAACAGGCGCTGCGCACCGCGACCGGGCCGACGATCATCAGCTCGTTCAACTGCGCCACGTTCGGAAATGCGGTGACCGAAGGCGCGGCCCGGTAGCGGCCCGCGAACACCTCGTTCACGTACATGCTCGCCACGCGCCGTGCCGTATCCTGCGTGTTGTGGTCGCCTTCGGTGTCGATCACCAGGGCGCGCAGGACCTCCTCCATCCTCGCTTCCACCTCGGCACGCAGCTCTTCGAGTTCGCCTTCCTCGATGAAATCCGCGATGCTGTCGTTGGCGCGAAAGCTGCGGCCCGCTTCGGCCAGCCGGTGCCGGATCCGGTCGGAGGCCTTCGTCCTGATCGTGGAGACGGCCTGCTCTCGCCTGAATGCCGGTGCGAGTACGTCGGTCAGCATCGCTTGCTCCTGTCGCCGTGTGTCGGTGGGTGGGCCTTGCTGGAGAAGGCCGCGCAAGTACGCTGGCACGTGTCCCGCAGCGCCGCCTCCGAACATTGGATGACGCCATCGCCCGCCGCGTTCCCCGGGGCTTCCCCGCGCGCGCGACTGGCCCGCTGGGGGTATCATCGGAACCGGACCTGTCCCGGGTTTCCCGGCGAACGCGCCAGGACGAACCGGTCCTGCCCCGTTTCATCCCGGTACCGACTTCTGCCGCGAACCACGATGCCCAATAGGGAGTACTACAACGATCACGTCGTGCGCCTGTTCCTGATGGCGTCGGCGGTGTGGGGGATCATCGGCATGCTGCTCGGGATGTATGCAGCGGCCGAGCTCGCGTGGCCGGGGCTCAACCTCGGCATCCCCTGGATGACGTTCAGCCGGATCCGGCCCGATCACACCTTCGGTGTCATCTTCGCCTTCGGCGGCTCGGCGCTGATGGCGACCTGCTACTACGTCGTGCAACGCACCGCGCACGTCCGCCTCGCGTGGGGACGCCTGGCGGAGTGGACGTTCTGGGGCTGGCAGGCAGCCTGCGTGCTGGCCATGGCCACGATGCCGTTCGGCATCACGCAGAGCAAGGAGTACGCGGAACCCGAGTGGTTCGTCGACATCCTGATCGCGATCGTCTGGGTTTGCTTCGGTGCCGTGTTCTTCGCCACGCTCGCACGCCGGCGCATCCGCCACATCTACGTCGCCAACTGGTACTACGCGGCGTTCATCATCGCGGTCGCGCTGCTGCACATCGTCAACAACCTGGCGCTCCCGGTCTCGCTCACCAAGTCGTATCCGATCTACTCCGGCGTCACCGATGCGATGACGCAGTGGTGGTACGGGCACAACGCCGTGGCGTTCTTCCTCACCGCCGGCTTCCTCGGGATGATGTACTACTTCGTCCCGCGGCAGGCCCAGCAGCCGCTGTGGAGTTACCGCTTCTCGATCGTCAACTTCTGGGCCCTGATCTCGATCTACATGTGGGCGGGCTCGCATCACCTCATGTACACCGCCCTGCCCGACTGGGTGCAATCGGTGGGCATGGCGTTCTCGCTGGTGCTGCTGATGCCGAGCTGGGGCTCTGCCGCCAACGGGCTCCTGACCTTCAACGGTTCGTGGCACCGCCTGCGGACCGACCCGGCCGCGAAGTTCATGGTGATCGCGCTCGTGTTCTACGCCGCATCGACCTTCGAGGGCTCGATGATGGCGATCAAGAGCGTCAACTCGCTGTCTCACTACACCGACTGGACCATCGCTCACGTGCATTCCGGCTCGCTCGGCTGGGTCGCCATGATCACCATCGGTTCACTGTATGCGATGGCGCCGCGGGCCCTGGGCCGCCCCGCGATGCACTCGCAGAAGGCGATGGAGCTGCACTTCTGGCTGCACACGGTCGGCACGCTGCTCTACGTCATCGCGATGTGGATCGCCGGCGTGACCGCAGGCCTGATGTGGCGTGCCACGCTGCCCGACGGCTCGCTCACCTACGCATTCATCGACAGCCTGATCGCCATCAAGCCGCTGTACGTCCTGCGCTGGCTCGGCGGCGTGCTGATCTGGCTGGGCATGTGGGTGATGGCATGGAATCTCTGGTACACGGCCACCGATGCACGGCTGAAACTCATCAAGCCGGTGCCGGTCCCGGTGCCGGAACCGGTGGCCGCGCAGACGCCGCCGCCGCTGCCGGCCGTGGGTTGACGCTCACATGGCCTACCGCCACTTCGAGTTCATCGAGAAGCACGTCTGGGCGCTGGGGATCCTGACGGCGGTGATGGTATCGCTCGGTGGACTCGCCGAGGTCCTGCCGCTGTATATCGAGGCGCATCGCGTGAAGCCGCCGGCCAGCATCAAGCCCTACGATGCGTTGCGGCTGGCCGGGCGCGACATCTACGTCCGTGAAGGCTGCTATCTCTGTCACTCGCAGATGATTCGCACGCTGCGTTTCGAGACGCAGCGATACGGCCCCTTCTCCACCGCCGAGGAGTCGGTCTACGACCGGCCGTTCCAGTGGGGCTCCAAGCGCACCGGTCCCGACCTCGCGCGGGTCGGAGGCAAGTATTCGGACGACTGGCAACGCAAGCACCTGCTGGATCCTCAGGCCCTCGTGCCGGAGTCGAACATGCCCGCCTACCCGTGGCTCGCGACGGCGGGTCTCGACGGGGCCGACATCGCGGCCAGGATGCGCACGCTGCGCACGCTCGGCGACCCCTACGACGACAAGGACATCGAGGGTGCCGCTGCGGCGGTCAAGGGCAGGTCGGAGCTCGATGCACTCGTCGCCTACCTGCAGGGCTTGGGCATTGCCAACGAGCCCCAGCCGGTGCGAACGGGTGCCGTCACGCCGGCGAACGCGGGGACCCCGCGATGAGCCAGATCTGGGGCCACCTCGCGGGCGTGTTCACGGTGCTCCTGATGGCGGCGTTCATCGGGGTATGGATCTGGGCGTGGCTGCCCCGTCACCGGCGCAGGTTTAGCGGCATGGCGCGCCTGCCGATGGAAGACGGGCTGCGTTCCGATGAGGCCATTCCGCCCACCGCGGAAGAGGAGCGCCGATGACCAGCGGCTGGTCGTGGTGGATCGTCGTCCTCATCGTCTTCAACCTCGGACTGACGTTCTTCCTGTTCCTGTGGGCACCGCGCGCCAAGGTGCCGGTGCTGCCCGACGGCACCACTGGCCATGTCTGGGCGCATGGCGTGATCCGCGAGGGCATGCATCGCCTGCCGGCATGGTGGATCATCGTGTCGCTCGCGATGTACCTCGCCGCCTTCGCCTACTTCCTGCTGTATCCGGGTTTCGGCAACTACACGGGCACGCTCGGCTGGACCTCGCAGGGCGAGCACGCCGCCGCCACGGCGGCCAATGACGCGCGGCTCGATCCGGTGCTGGCGCGCCTGACGGGCACGAGCGTGGACGCGCTCGGCGCCGACGTCCAGGCGCAACAGATCGGCCACCGGCTGTTCGTCGACAACTGCGCGGCGTGCCACGGCCGGGCCGGACGCGGCAACCCCCTGCTCGGAGCACCCGACCTGACCGATGGCGTGTGGGTCCACGGCGGAAGCGCCAAGGACATCACGACGTCCATTCGCGACGGACGCTCCGGTGCGATGCCGCCGTGGAGTTCGCTCGGCGATGCCGCGGTGAAGAATCTCGCCCAGTACGTGCTGAGCCTGTCCGGCCGCACGCACAACGCGACCTCGGCATCGCTCGGCAAGCCCATCTTCAAGACCACCTGCGTCGCCTGTCATGGCCCCGACGGCAAGGGCAACCAGCAAATCGGCGCGCCGGACCTGACCGACGATGTCTGGCTCTGGGGCGGCACACAGGTCGACATCGAGACCTCGATTCGCGACGGCCGACAGGGACACATGCCCGCCTGGGGCGGACGCCTGTCCGATAGCGACATCCACATCCTGGCCGGCTACGTCCACCAACTGTCGCAGGCGCGGGATGCTTCCTCGATTCGCTGAGTCCCGGCATCGGGACGCCTGGTACGCGCAGCCGGTGGTCTGGCTGGGCATCGCCGTGTTCGCCGCGTCGATGGCAGGCTGTCTCTGGCTGATCGTCGTCAGCATGCGCTACGACGATGCCGCCGTGGCGGCGGGTCCTCGCGTCTTCGGCGTGCCCGTGCAGCAGCCGGTGCCGTCGCCCCCTCGCTGACACCTTCCGCCCGGCTCCACCAAAGGCCACAGGCGCCGATCCGCCGCAGCGGGCATGGCCGGTGGCCCGTCGCGGTGCCGGCGACGATCGTCGAAGGGCAGCGAATGGCGTCCGCCGACCGGCGCGTCACGAATGCATGCTGTCGCGGACGGCGTCGAGGATCTCGCGCGACAGGCCGTCATCGTCGACGGCACGCGCGAGCACCAGAGCACCGACGAGGCTCGCATAGGTGCCGATCGCCTTGCGCCTGCGCGCCGCCTTCGACTTGCCCGGGACGAGCCCGGCCAGCAGGTCGAAGGCGCCACCCAGGTAGCCGGTGACTGCGCGTCGTACGCCCGGACCCCGCCGCGCGACATCCGGGCCGAGCGCTGCGAGCAGGCATCCGGTGCCCGGATCGTCGCGGTGCCTCGCGGTGAGATAGGCATCGGTGATCGCCGACAGCGGATCGCCACGCGCGGCCGCGGACCGGTCGGCCCAGCGCGCGAGCGAGCGATCGAGGACGCGCGTGCAGGCTTCCGCCTCGAGGTCGTCCTTCGACTGGAAGTGGCCGTAGAAGCCGCCGTGCGTCAATCCGACCTCCTTCATGAGGCCGGCAACGCCGATGCCGTCGAATCCCTTCTCGCGAAAGAGGCGCGCTGCGGCTTCGACGATCCGCTGGCGGTTACGGGCCGCTTCTTCCCTGGATACCTTCATGACGTGCGCTCCGGGGCACGGTGGGTCTTGACATGATATATGATGACCGTCATATAATTCAACCGCGATCATCGTCCTGCGTCTCGGGACGCCGCCGCAGGTCGCCGCCGTGTTCCCGCCGTGTCGAAGGAGTGGATGGTCGAATGACGAACAAGAGCCAGCGCACCGCGTGGGTCGTGACCCTCGCCGCGGCAGCCTTCCTGATGGTGACGATGGGCACGCGGCAATCGCTCGGCCTGTTCGTGTCGCCGATCAACAGCTCGACCGGGCTCGGCATCGCCGCCATCAGCCTTGCGCTCGCCGTGAGCCAGTTGATGTGGGGCGTCATCCAGCCGATCGCCGGGGCGATGGCGGATCGCTACGGACCCGCGCGGGTGCTCGTCGCCGGACTCATCGTGCTTGCGGTCGGCACGGCGATGACGCCGTTCATGACCTCCACCTTCGGCCTCATCGTCGCGCTGGGGCTGCTCGCCGCCATGGGCTCGGGCGCGGGCAGTTTCTCGGTGCTGATCGGCGCCGCGGCACAGCAACTCCCCGCCGAAGGCCGCGGCAAGGCGGCAGGCATCATCAATGCAGGCGGCTCGTTCGGCCAGTTCGTGTTCGCGCCCATCTCGCAAGGGCTGATCGCATTGGTCGGATGGATGGGCGCGCTATGGGCACTCGCCGCGATGACGCTCGGCGCCCTGCCGCTGGCGAAAGTCATCAGTCCGAAGGAACGGGCGCCTGCCGCCAGGGACGCCGGCGACCATGCGACGCCGTGGGGCGCCGTGCGAGGCGCGATGTCCGATCGCAGCTACCTGCTGCTGCACGTCGGATTCTTCACCTGCGGATTCCACATCGCGTTCCTCGTCACCCACCTGCCCGGCGAAGTGGATCTTTGCGGCCTGCCGGCGTCGGTGGCGAGCTGGTCGCTGGCGCTGATCGGCCTTGCCAACATCGTCGGCAGCCTGCTGGTCGGATCGTCGATCGCGCATTTCCGGAGCAAGTACATCCTCGCCGCGATGTACGGGTCGCGCGCCGTCCTGATCGCGTGGTATCTGGTCGCCCCGAAGACCGAGTGGACGTTCTATCTCTTCGCCATCGGCCTCGGGCTGACCTGGCTTGCGACCGTGCCGCCGACGGCGTCGATCGTCGGCAAGCTCTTCGGCATCCGCTATCTCGCCACGCTCTTCGGCCTCACCCTGCTGTCGCACCAGGTGGGCGGATTCCTCGGCGCATGGCTCGGCGGGATCGCGCTCACCACGTCCGGCAGCTATCAATGGATGTGGTACGCGGACATGGCGCTCGCGGCATTTGCGGCACTGGTGAACCTGCCTATCCGCGAGGCGCCGGTGTTGCGACCGGCGCTGACGGCAGGGCCGCGCGGCTGATCCGGCGGCGCGTGACGCCAGCCTCGACCTGCATCCGGTTGCGGCATGATTCCGCAGGATGGAGGATGCACTCGTCACCAGCGAAGAGCCCTGGCCCGCGATGTCGTCGACGCACTTCGACCTGACCACCCACTGGCGTATTCGCGCTCCGGTGGACGAGGTCTGGGCCGCCCTCACCGACCCCGCCGCCTGGCCGCGCTGGTGGCCCTACGTGCAGCGCGTGCGCATGATGCGCGAGGGCGGTGCGGGCGGCGTCGGCGCCGTCTGGCGGATCGACTGGTCCACGCGACTGCCGTACCGCATCGTCATCGAGGTGGAAACCGTGGAGTCCGAGCGTCATCGGCGGCTGCGTGGACGTGCCCGCGGGCAGCTCGATGGCGAGGGTCTCTGGCTGCTGCGTACCGGGGACGGCTACACCGACGTCACCTACCGCTGGCGGGTGAACCTGACGCGGCGCTGGATGCGCTGGCTGGCGCCGCTGCTCGCCCCCGTGTTCCGCTGGAACCACGATGGCGTGATGCGCGTGGGAGAGGCGGGCCTGCGCCGCCACCTCGAGCGCACGAACGCGGCAAGCGAAGACTGAAAGGCAGAATGCCGGTCCCGCATCGGGATCGCGGCAGCGGGCACTACGTTCTGGCGTCGTGGCGCGCCATCGAGTGCGACCACGTGAGGATCCTCTCGTCCGCCGTCACCAGTTCGGCTTGCCCCATCAGGGCCGTAGCAGCAATGAAGCGATCGGCCGGATCCTCCGGAAACCCACCCAGGTCCAGGGCGCGAATCAGGATTGCGCCGTCGAGCGGAACTTCGAGCAGGCCAGCGTCGAGCCAACGAACCCGCCATTCCTCGATCGGCACCGCCGGCCGGAAACGGCGGCGTGCCGTCAGCATGCCAGCTTCCCAGAAGCTGATCGCCGACACCGCGACCTTGTTCGCCGTCCAATGCTTCTCGATCAACGCACGTGTCCTGCGACCGAGGCGCCGATCCGCGGTGTCCAGCCAGATCAGGGCGTGCGTATCGAGGAGAATCACCTGAGCGCTTTCCACACGCCGGAACCGATGGGTTCGATGATGTCGCCCAGAATCGCGGATCGCCCCCTGTGCAATCCGATGGGCGATTTGATGCGAGGTGGGCGATGCGGCCGGAGCTCGGCCACCGGCTTGCCATTCTTGGTGATCAGGATGGTCACGCCGGTGCGCGCGACCTCATCCATCAGTGCCAGGCATTTCGCCTTGAACTCGGACGCCTGCATCGTAGTCATGAGAACCCTCCCGCGCGTAGTTGACCAATATTATGACCATGGGCGTATTTTTGGTCAATTTTGTCGGGTACGGGACGCGTGGGCCAGTCGAGCGGCAGCCGATGCACCTGGAAGTGGCAGCGGAAAGGAAAAGCCGTGATCGATGCCAACGATCGTCGGGACGGCTTCCCGCCCGGCCAACCAGCGCGCGATGCCGCGTCGCGTCCAGTACTTGCGAGGGCTGGGCGGCGGCGTGCCTCATTCGCCGCGGACTCGCCGACGAAGCGGCAGGCACGCAGGCCCTCGAGACTGGCCTCCGGCGTCTCGGCACCGGAATGGTCGATGCCGATCTGTATTCAGCTCCGCCGCAGCTCGGCGAGCCGTTGCGCGACCTCGGACGACCACTTGTCGAACGCCGCCTTCGCGTAGTTCCATTGCGTGAACGAATCGACGTAGCCGTTGAGCCACGCTTCCGCCGCGACCGCCGCGCCAACCGTCGCGACACCAAGCTTCTTACGTCCCCTCATCGCGCTCTCCTTCATGCAATCGACATTCGTCTCATCCGTGGCTCCCGGCAAGCCAGGCACCTCACTTCGGGGCGCCAAGGGAAGCCTTCGGCGCATCCACGATCCGCTCGCCGCGGTCGCGCAGAAAGCGCGCGAGCTCCGGCGATTGCAGGACGATCGTCCGCGCCGCGCCGCGCAGACGGTCCACCGCCTCCGGAGGTAGCGCGAACGACGTGGGCAGACTGTTGAGGTACGCGACCTCGGCCCTGTCGGCAAGCGCCGGGAACGAGACGTCGATGACGTAGATCTCGGCGTTGGGCACTCTCGTCATCATGGTGAGTGCCGGATTGTCCTTGTCGCGGACGATCACCGAGTCGCGGACGGCCCGCAGGTCGCGCCAGCGGGAAGCCATGTCGCGCAGTAGCTCGATCGCCTCGAACGAATAGTGGTCGATGGGCACGCTCGCCGCCTTCAGCAGGATGTCGAAGGTATTGGGAGCATCGACGGATTCGTCCCAGTGCGTGGAGGGGGTGGACAGTGAGTTGACCACGAACACCGCGATGCGCCTGACGCTGTCGAGCGGGGTCTTGCGGCCGAGCATGTGCAGGGCCTCGAGGTCGTCCATCGCCTCGAGCACGCCGCGCATGGCCACGTTATCGGACACGCCGCCGTCGACCAGGTGAACGTAGGGGCGGCGCACGCTGTCGCCATACGCCGCGAGCTCCTTCGCCCGTCCGATGGCGCGCGCCGCCGGACGCGCGCGATCCTTCGCTTCCAGCATCGGCCGCAGCAACGGCGGCTCCGTATAGCCGCAGGTCCCGCCATGATTGTCGATCGTGACCGGCGACAGCACGACCGGGACCGCCGACGAGGCCGCGGCAGCACGGGACAGCCGGACCGGGCCGAGGTCCGAGCACATCGCGTCGTACATCGATTGCAGGAAATACACGCGCGCACCGGTGGACAGGTCGGTGGCCGTCACCACGATCAGCGGCCCCTTGCGACGCTGCAGATCGGAGAACGTGGCGCCCTCGAACAGGATCTCGTCGTAGAGCTCGGCGGCGAGTTCGGAGCGCCCCCAGCCTCGCGACCACAGCGATCCCCAGTGGGCAGGTGAGATCAGCCGGCGCAGAAGCTCGCCCTCGACGTCGCGCTTGAGGAAGCGTTCCTCGTACTCGGCGAACAGGCGATCGCCGTACAGCCCGTATGCGAGTGCGGTGAAGCTGCCGCCGGACACTCCCGTGATGACGTCGACGTAATCGAGGAGGCGCACCTCCTTGCCGTCGCCGTCCCGCACGGTCAGCCCCTGCAACGCCTCCAGCACGCCGTAGGAGAACGCCGCGGCGCGCGTGCCGCCGCCGGAGAAGGCGAGGATGACGAGATCCTGCCCGTCCCTCATGTAGCGCTCCCGGGTCTCGAACCGGTAGCCCGTCGCGTAGTCCAGCGTCGCCAGCGGTGGATTGACCGGGCGCGTCGCGCATCCGGCGATCAGCATCGAAAGCACGAGCCAGACACCGATGCGCAACGCAGCGGGCTTCATGACGGACTCGGTGCAGGTGGCGTGGCAGGCACGGTGGGTGCGGCGCCATCAGGCGCGACGGCGGCGCATTCAGGGCCCCGACACCACCACGTAGTGCACGCCGTTGGCCCCATACGCCGGCTGGAACCAGGTGTTGCCGTTGAGGTAGTACGTCGTCCCGTTCTTGGCGATCGACATCGAGCCGGCCGGCAACGCGGCGTAGCTCATGCCCATCACGAAACTGCCCGACGCGGGGACGGCGGACACGGGTGCCGTGGCGGTCGCACCCGCCGCCACACCCGCGCTGTACGCCGCCGTGGTTGCAGCGGCGGTGGAAGCGCTGCCGGCAGCGACACCGGCAGAGTACGCACTCGACGTCGCCGCGGCCGAGTTGGCCGACGCAACGGCCGCCCCTGCCGCCATGCCCACCACGGCGCCGGCTGCCGCCGCGCAGCCGTAGCAGCCGCTCGAGTAGTACGGCACCGCGACCGGCGGATGGTAAGCCGGGTAGGTCGGATAGGCGGGATAGCCCGGCGGGTGATAGGCGGTGTAGCCGGACGGGTACGTGTGATAGGCGCCGCTGCCGTAACGGCCGTAGGTGCTGCCGCCGTACATGTTGGTGTGCTCGGTGCCGCCGCCGTAAGCGTGCGCGGTGCCGCCGCCGTACACGTTCGAGTGGGAGGTACCCTCGCCCGCCGTGTGCGACGTGCTGCCGCCCCAACGGTTCTCGTGGCTCGTCGAACCGTAGCTGTGGCTCGTGCTGCCGCCCGCGCGGTTGCCACGCGCCCATGCATGCGCGGCATCCGTCCATGCGCAGCCCAGCAGCACGACCATCGTTGCACTCACGATCGCCTTCACAGCGTCCTCCGCTTCGATGTCATCGTGCAGGCTTGCCCAGCGACACGGGCTTGGCGCCCTTCGGCGGCGGCGCGGGCGCCGCGAAAGGCATGCGGCCGGCCGACTGCGCCTTCTGCGACGCAAAGGCGTCCGCGGCTACCGTGGCATCGAGTTTCCAGTCGGAAAGCTCCATGTCGTGACGCAGGCGCAGGGGGTCCTCGCGAAACACGGCGCGTACGCGGCGTGGCAGCTTGTCCTCGGTGCCGATCCACAGCTGGATGAAGACGTCGTCGTTCGCCCATGCCACCATGTCGGTCTTCACACCGGCCGCACTCGACGGCCCGATGACGAACGCGAGCGTTCCGCTCTCGAATACCTTGTAGGGATCGGGCAGGATCAAGTCGGTGAACGGGTAGTAGATCTCGGCCGTGCGGAACGCGGATTCGAGCATCGCCGGGATCGTGGGCGGGGCTGTCGCCACCGCTGCCAGGTTCTCGACCGGCGCGTACGCCGTCATCGTCTTGCCGTCGTAGTAGAGCTCCGACGCAGGGCCGTCGCCAGGGGAGATCACGCGCAGCCGGTCCGGCCGCTGCATGGTCACGTCGTACCGCGTCGTGTACACGATCGGCGGACCCAGCTTGCTCGGATACTCGTAGCTGACGGTGGCCGTGAACGACATCGTCTGGGCGGCGGCAAGCTTGTCGCTCATCGCTCGCAAGAGTTCCATCGCGCGCGGCTCGAGAACCAGCTTGAACTCGCCGGCGCCACCTTTGGCGACGGACTTTGCCGCAGCCTTTCCGGCAGGCTTCGCGGCTTTCGTCGCAGCCGCCTGCGCCGCAGGTTGCTGCGCCGCGACCGTTCCCCCGAGGGCGAGGGCCATTGCGAGCACCGTTGCGCGCAACGCATCCATGGCGATCAGGGAATGATCCCGCAGGTGAAGAGCTTGTTGGCAATCGGGCCGGCGACCTTGTTGAGGAACGCCTGCTGCATCTGCGGATCGTTCTTCAGGATCCCGATCACTCGCTGTTCCTCGGCGGACTTGGGCTTGCCCCGGTCCTGCCAGAGCTGCTCGCAGTTGGCGTTGTTGTACTTGTCGATCACCCGGTTGGCGACCATGTCGAGAACGGGGAACTGCGCGTAGGCAGCGCCGGCCAGAAGCGCGGCGGTGACAGCAGCGATTTTCCAGTGGCGAGTGATCATGGCGGCTTCCTTGGACGGCGGGTGAAGGAAACGTGGGTCGTCGTGCAACGCTGGCGACCACGGCGAGGAGACGCGAACACGGTAGCGAGCGCGAGGGCCGCTTCCAACTGGACCTTGGTCCAGGTTCCTGCTTCACGGTGAAGCCTGCCCTCGATCCGGCCGTGCGAACCGCTGCGCAAGTCGGGCCTCGACCGTGCCCGAAACCTGCGCTGCCACCTGGACCTTGGTCCAGTTGTCGCGAAGGTGCCGGACGGTTAGGTTCGGCGCAGTTCACACCCGGACCGATTCACGATGAACCGTCGACACGCCGTGCTGGCCTTCGCTTCCGCGCTCGCGTCGACGTGCGCAGCGGCGCAGATCCTGTCCTGGGACCCGCTCAAGGCCGTCCAGGACGTGTTGCCGGAAGGCACGCCGGATGAAGGCAGGATCATCCAGGCGCGACACCAGGTCCGCGAGATGGCGCAGGACGCGCTCGCTTCGCTCTACGAGATCGCGCCAGGCGCCAGGCGCGCGATCGAGCGCGCTGCCGGCCATGCCGTCTTCAGCACATTCGGCGTCAAGCTCTTCTTTGCCGGGGGAACCACCGGCAAGGGCATGGTGGTGAACGCGCGCACCACTCGCCAGACCTTCATGAAGATGCTTCAGGTGCAGGGCGGACTGGGCTTCGGGATCAACCAGAATCGCCTCATCTTCGTGTTCACCAACGAGCGGGCGCTGCGCAACTTCATCGACCAGGGCTGGGAGTTCGGCGCCCAGGTCAACCTGTCGGCGATGGCGGGCGGTCAGGGCGGCATGTTCAGCGGCGCCGCCGCGGTTGCGCCGGGCGTGTATCTGTACCAGCTCACGGAAACGGGCCTTTCGGCGACGCTGACGGTCGGCGGGACGAGGTTCGTCAAGGACTCCGAACTCAACTAAACCAACTCAGACGAGGCCATCATGACATCCGGTCGTTGCGCGACGAGTCTCGCCATCATCGCCCTCTTCTCGCTAGGGGCCTGCCAGAGGCAGGAGGCGCCATCTCCGGAGCCTTCCGCGTCCGCCGGTGAAGCCGTGAAGAAGGCAGCATCCGCGCTCGCGCCGGTGGCGATCGCCTCCGCGCAGCCGGCCCCCGCGCCGGCACCGGCGGCGCCCCCGCCGCCGAACCCGGAGCGCAATGCCTACTTCGGCGAGACCCACATCCACACGAGCTGGTCGGTCGACGCCTGGGTCATGGGCAACCGCCTCACCGGCCCGGCCGACGCCTACAAGTACGCCAAGGGCGAGACGATCAAGCACCCGATGGGCTTCGACATCAGGATCGACACGCCGATGGATTTCATGGGCGTGACCGACCACTCCGAATACGTCGGCATCACCCGGGAAGCCAACACGCCGGGCTCCTACGTGAGCAAGCTGCCCGCCGCGCAGCCGATGATCATGAAGGACCCGAACAGCAAGGAGGAGCAGAACCGCGTCTTCTCGTACCTGCTCAAGCTCAACTCGGGCGCCCCGGTGAAGGCGCTGATGGACCCGAAGATCGCGTCCACCGTGTGGAAGGAGAACGTGAAGATCGCCGACGAGGCCAACCAGCCCGGCAAGTTCACCGCCTTCTGCTCGTACGAGTGGACCTCGATGCCGGGCAATCGCAACCTGCACCGCAACGTCTTCTTCCGCGCCTGCGAGAAGGTGCCCGACTATCCGTTCAGCTCGCTCGAGTCCAACAAGCCTACCGAGCTGTGGAACTGGATGGACGCGCAGCGCAAGGCCGGCAACGAGCTCCTCGCCATCTCGCACAACGCCAACCTGAGCAGCGGCTGGATGTATCCGACCGAGGTCGATCAGACCACCGGCCGGCCGATCGACGCGGCCTGGGCCGAAGCGCGCATGCGCAACGAGCGGCTGATCGAGATCAAGCAGGGCAAGGGCCAGTCGGAGACGCATCCACTGCTCTCGCCGAACGACGAATTCGCGAGCTACGAACTTTTCGAGGTCATTCTCGGCCTGCCCGCCGACGACGGCCGCATCGACCGCCTGCACGGCAGTTACAGCCGCCAGGCGCTGAAGGACGGCATCGCGATGCAGGACGTGCGCGGCTACAACCCGTACAAGTTCGGCATGGCCGGCGGATCGGACTCGCACAACAGCGCGATGGCGTACCGCCACGACAACTACTTCGGCATGCATGCCGACGCCGACGGCACGCTCGAGCGGCGCTTTGCCGGCGTGCTGATCGGCGGCACGATGGACTCGCGGCTGGTGAACCCCGGCGGGTTGACCGGAGTCTGGGCCGAGGAGAACACGCGCGCGTCGCTGTGGGACGCGATGTACCGCAAGGAGACCTTCGGCGTCAGCGGCCCGCACATCAAGCTGCGCTTCTTCGGCGGCTGGAACTACGCGAAGGAACTCGCGGGAGCACGCGACTGGGTGAAGCAGTCCTACGCCGGCGGCGTGCCGATGGGCGCCGACCTGCCGCCGATGCCTGCGGGCGGCAAAGGGACGGCGCCGAGCTTCGTGGTCTGGGCCGTCAAGGACCCGACGTCGGGCAACCTCGACCGCATCCAGGTCGTCAAGGGCTGGACGCAGGACGGCCAGAGCTTCGAGAAGGTCTACGACGTCGTCTGGTCCGGCGATCGCAAGCCGGACAAGTGGAGTGGCCGTGTACCGGCGATCCGCAACACGGTCGACCTGGACAAGGCGACCTACACCAACGACGTCGGCTCGAACGAGTTGAAAACCGTCTGGAAGGATCCGGACTTCGATCCCAGCCAGCACGCCTTCTACTACGCCCGCGTGCTGGAGATCCCGACCCCGCGGTGGACGTTGATCCAGGCCGTCAAGTCGGGGCTGCCGCCGCCGGACATCGTGCCGCTGACCGGGCAGGAACGCGCGTGGAGCTCGCCGATCTGGTACGCGCCCTCCGCCGACGCGCGCAAGGCCGCAGCGCCGGGCTTGACCGTCACCGCGTTGAAGAAGAAGGGCGCCACGGTACTCGGCGACGCACAGTTGAAGGCGCTGATCGTCGGCAAGGCGTTCTGGATGCAGAACAACGTCTCCGGTGAGCAGTTCAGCCAGAACTTCACGGCCGACGGCAACACGGTCGTGTTCCGCGTCGGCTTCGACGCGACGACGCCGAGCGCCGTCGGCCGGCTCGCCCAGAGCGGCTACGAGGCGGCGACGAGCCGCTACCAGATCCAGGACGGCAAGCTCGTCACCTGGGTCGCGCAGGAGCCGTATTCGATGACGTTCTACAAGCTCGGCGACACCATCTACGCCGCCCGCAGCAACGAGTTCGGATACGCCAACTACGAGATCATCGCGGCACCGCAGATCGCGCTGAACCCGCTGCAGTCGATCGGCAACCAGGTCGCGCTCGAGTTGGGCCTGACGGCCGAGCAGCGCCGCGAGATCCTCCCGTTCCTGAAGGAGGAGATCACGAAGCTCGGCGCGCTGAAGAAGGACAGCTCGCTCACCGCGCTGCAGAAGGTCGAGAAGCTGAAGGCGGTGGGCGACGAGGTCGACGCGCACATCAGGCCGCTGCTCAATGCCGAGCAGCAGCAGAAGTTCCAGTCCATGCGCGAGGCGCTGCGCCGGCGCATGGCGGAAGAGGTGGTGCGGAAGGTCGCCGACAAGGCCAGGCAGACCCTGCGGGACCTGCACTGGAAGGGCTGACGCGATGCGCGCGATGCACCTGACTGCCGGCCGCCCATGAAGCGTCTCTTGCGCGAACCGCTGCTGCACTTCCTGCTGATCGGCGCGCTGCTGTTCGGCCTGTACGCGGCCACGTCCGGCGGACCCGGCGCCAGCCCGGCGTCGAAGGAGATCCGCCTGTCGATCGACGAGCTCGAGCAACTGGTGCTGGTGTTCAAGGCGCAGTGGCGGCGGCCGCCGACACAGCAGGAGTTGCAGCAGCTCGTCGAGAACAAGGTGCAGCAGGAGGTCCTGTACCGCCAAGCACTGGCGATGGGACTCGACAAGGACGACGAGATCGTCAAGCGCCGCATGGCGCAGAAGATGCAGTTCCTGGCCGAGGATGTGGCCGCGGCGCGCGAACCCACCGGCGACGAGCTGCGGCACTGGTTCGACGCGCGCCAGGCACTGTTCGCGCAGCCGCCGCGCGTGGGCTTCCGGCACCTGTACTTCGCGTCCGACCGGCGCGGCGCGCGGGCGAAGGACGATGCGGAGGCCGCGCTCAGCCGGCTCGCCGGCCAGCCCGAGGACAGCGCACTCGCGGCAACGCTGGCCGACCCCTTCATGTTCCAGGACTACTACCGCGACCGCACGCCCGAGTTCCTGGCCAAGGAATTCGGCCCCACCTTCGCACAAGCGCTACCGGGCCTCAGGCCCGGGTCGTGGCAAGGTCCGTTTCAATCCGGCTTCGGCTGGCACCTCGTGTACGTCGACACGACGATCCCCGGTCGCGTGCCGGCGTTCGAGGAGATCGAGACCGAGGTCAAGCGGGCGTGGCTCGCCGAGCAGAAGGCGCAGGCGTGGCAAAAGGCCTACGCGGACATGCGCGCAACCTACACGGTGCTGATGCCGGTGCCCGAGGCCGAGCCCCCCGTCAAAGCGGCGGCGGCCGCGCGATGAGCGTGTGGCGGGCGCTGGCGGTGGTGCTGCTGGGCTGGCTCGCGGCGTGGCCGGCGGCGCATGCGCACGAGGCCCGTCCCGCCTACCTCGAGCTGACGCAGCGCGCGCCCGGCCAGTACGACGTGCTCTGGCGCACGCCGGTGCTTGCCGGCATGCGCCTGCCGGTTCGGCTGAAGCTGCCCGACGGCGTGAAGAACCTGAAGGAGCCCGAGGTCCAGGAACTCGCCGACTCGCTGCTCGAGCGCCGCTGGATCGACGCCGGACCGCAGGGCCTGGCCGGCCGGCGCATCGAGTTTCCCGGGCTGCAGTTCACGATCACCGACGTGCTGGTGCGCGTACAGCGACAGGACGGCAGCAGCTCGACCGAGATCGTGCGGCCCGGCAAGGCGTGGTTCGAGCCGGCGCCGCCGCGCGGTGCGCTGCAAGCCGCCGGCGTGTTCCTGCGGCAGGGCATCGAGCACATCCTGCTCGGTGCGGATCATCTGCTGTTCGTGTTCGGGCTGCTGCTCATCGTCGGCAGCGTGGGGATGCTCGTGAAGACGGTGACCGCCTTCACCGTCGCGCACAGCATCACGCTTGCCATCACCACGCTCGGCTATGTCCCACTGCCGCCGCTCCTGCCGCTCAACGCCGCAGTCGCGCTTTCCATCCTGTTTCTCGCACCCGAGGTCGTGCGGGTGTGGCGCGGCGAGACGAGCTTCACTCTCCGCCATCCCTGGGCCGTGGCGTTCCTGTTCGGACTGCTCCACGGTTTCGGATTCGCCAGCGCGATCGAGAGCGCCGGCCTGCCGCGCGCAGAGCTTCCGCTCACGCTCCTTTCATTCAATGTCGGCGTCGAGATCGGGCAGCTCGCCTTCGTCGCGCTGGTGCTCGCGCTGATGGCCTCGTTCCGGGTGCTCGAGATCCGGTGGCCGCAGTGGACGCGGGTGCTTCCGGGCTACGTACTCGGCAGCCTGGGCGCGTTCTGGACGATCCAGCGCGTGGCGCTGCTCGTTGGAGTGTTGCGATGACGATTCCTCGTCTGCTGGCCACTGCCGCCGTCGCGGTCGCGTCGGCGCCGACCTTGGCCCATGTCGAATCGGGTCAGGCCACCGGCCTCCTGAGCGGCTTCCTGCACCCCATCTCCGGACTCGACCACGTGCTGGCGATGGTGGCCGTCGGCCTGTGGGGCGCGCTGCTCGGGGCGCCCGCCTTGTGGGTGCTGCCGATCGCATTTCCGCTGGTGATGGCGATCGGCGCCCTGCTCGGCTTCCTGGGCGTTCCGATCCCGGGCGTCGAATACGGCATTGCGGCATCCGCGATCCTGCTCGGCGCGGCGGTGGCCTTCGAGATTCGCCCGCCGGTGGTGCTTGCCGCGCTGCTCGTGGGCGTGTTCGCGATCTTCCACGGATACGCCCACGGCACCGAGCTGCCTGCGGGCGCCAGCACACTGCTCTTCAGTATCGGCTTCGTGATCGCGACGGGCCTCCTGCACGCGGTGGGCATCGGCATCGGCGCGCTCCATGCAAGGTCATGGGGCGCCGCCGTGCTGCGCGTGGCGGGTTCGATGGTTGCCGTGGGCGGCGTGGTCTTCATGTGGAGGGCACTCGCGTGAAGCGAGCGGCGATGCTCGGGCTCGCGCTGGCCTGCGCGCTGGCCTGCGCGCCGGCGCGGGCGCACCTCGAGAGCACGGGGATGGGACCGGTGTACGACGGGATCACGCACTTCCTCACGAGTCCCGAGGATCTCGTCGTGGTACTCGCGGTTGCGTTGCTCGCCGGGCTGCGCGGGGCGGCGCACGGCCGCCGTGCAGTGTTCACGCTGCCGGCGGCGTGGGCCATCGGCAGCCTCGTGGGACTGGGCGCATCCGCCGGAAGCCTCGGGACCCTGGGCGCCGCACTGTGGTTCCTGCTCCTGGGCGGACTCGTCGTGATCGATGCCCGGCTGTCGCAACGCGCACTCGTCGCGCTGTGCGCGCTGGTGGGCGGAGTGCAGGGCTACTTCAACGGAACCGGCATGGGGTGGTCGTGGCCGGCGATCGCCGCTGCGCTCGCCATCATGGGCGCGGTATTCGTGCTGGTCGTGCTGGCCGCGGCACTCGTCGTGCAGGTGCGCGCGCACTGGGGCAGGATCGCGGTGCGGGTGGTCGGCAGCTGGATCGCCGCGAGCGGCCTGCTGATGCTCGGCTGGGCGATCCGCGCGGGATGACTGAAGAGGCAGGGCGGGCACGTCCTGCATCGACCGCGGAACGCGCGGGTTGACCGCTGCGGCCCGCAAGCTCGCGCACCAGGATCAGCGCGCCTCCCCGCTCACGAGTGCCGCAAGGAACAGCGGTTTCCACGACATGATGTGCTGCGTGACGAGCGGCGCCGCCCGCTCCACGTCACCTCGCGATGCCACCTCGATCATCTCGTAGTGCTCGCGAACCGAGGTCTCCTGCCGTTCCCGGCCCTCGGGTGAATCGATGCCGTACAGGCGCATGTCGTCGCGCAGTTGCAGAACCATCTTCGTGAGACGGGGATTGTCCGCCTTGCCGACGAGTGCGCGGTGAAACGCGCGATCGGCCGCCAGGTAGCGCGGCACGTCGCGATCGCGCACGGCATCCGCCACCGCATCCGCGGCTCGTCGCAAGTCATCCGTATCGGTGATTCGCAGGCGAGCGGCGACGACCAGAGCGTGTGTCTCGAGCAGCTCGCGCAGCGTCAACAGGTTCTCGAGGTCCGGCGCGGACATCGCTTCCACGCGAAAGCCGCGATTCCGTAGCGGCGTGACGAGGCCGTCGCGCGCCAGCTCGAGCAACGCCTCCCGTACCGGTGTGGTGGATACGCCGAGCTCACTGGCGAGCGCGGGCACGGAGAACAGCTTGTCAGGGGGCGTTCGCCCGGAGACGATCTCCCAGCGCAAGCGCTCCAGGATCTGCTGGCGGAGGTTGGCACCCGCCGCTGCTCCCTCGACCACCGTCATTTCTCCTCCTGACCGTTGCAATGCCGTCATTGTAGGGCAATTCGACTGGTAGCGCGTGACGCACTTGACAGTAACGCGTCACGCGCGCTATAAATGCGTCACGCGCCATATGGGAATCCCGGGCCGATTTCGTGCCGCCAGGACGACTGCCCGGGATTCCAGGATCCCAGCGCCCACGACATCAGGAGACTTCCATGACCGACGAACCCTTCCGCCGCTACCTCTGTCTCGGTTGCGGCTTCCTCTACGACGAGGCCCTCGGCTTGCCCGAGGACGGCATCGCCCCGGGCACCCGCTGGGCCGACATCCCCGACGACTGGGTCTGCTTCGACTGCGGCACACCCAAGCACCGCTTCGAGATGGTCGAGATCCCCTACGCCGACCGACAGCCGGCGGCCGCCCGGGCAGCTCGCCCCGGCTTCTGAAACAACCCGTCTTCCAAGGAGACCCCCATGCAAGGATCCTTCGTCATCCGTGCCGGAGAGCGCGGCTACACCGAGCTCGAGTCCACCGGCCCCGCCGCGAGCTACGTCGCGGGGCACCCCGACGGGCGCATCACCCGGCATTCGAGCTTCAACTTCAACGACTACCAGACGGGACGCCCGGGCTTCGGCCGCGTGCGCGTATTCGGCGACGAGGTGTTCTCGGGGACGGGCTGCGGTTACAACATGCACGCGCACCACGACTTCGTGATCTGCGCCTTCGTGCTCGAGGGACAACTCACGCACGTGAACACGGTGGGCAACGTCGACCAGCTCTCGGCCGGCGACTACTACGTCTTCTCGGCAGGGTCCGGAGGCAAGCACAGCGAGCTCAATCTGCGTTCCGACGACATGAACGCGATCTACATCTGGTTCCTGCCGCAAGAGCTCTACCTTCCGCCGTCGTACCACCGCAAGCACTTCGATACGCAAGCTGCCCGCAACAGGCTGACGCAACTCGTGGGTGAAGCGGACGGCGCCCTGCCCATCCCGCAGGACGTGCGCGTCTCGCGTCTCGTGAGCGACACGCCCGCCAAGGTCCCTTACCCGCTCATCTCGCAGCGCCACGGCGTGTACGCCTTCGTGATCGAAGGCAGCGCGCGCTTCGGCGACGTGGCGCTCGATCGCCGCGACAGCGCTGCCGCCTGGGGCGTCGACAGCGTTCCGTGCGAGACCGGGCCGGGCAAGACCGACATCCTCTTCGTCGAAACCATCGTGTAGCCATACGCAAGGGAGACACGCATGCCCATCATGAACGTGCAGTACGAACAGGGCGCTCTCACCACGGCGCAGAAGTCGGCACTTGCCGCGAAGCTCACCGATCTCATGATCACCATGGAAGGCGGTGCGAACACCAGCGGAGGCCGCCGCTTCGCCTGGGTGATCTACACCGAGATCGCCAAGGGCGACTGGTGGGCCGGCGGACGGACGGACGACGCATTCGTCTTGCCGCCGGGCCGCTTCCTCGTCGACGTCCGCATCCCGGAGGGCTACATGAATGCCGCCCACAAGACCGAGGTCCATGCGGGCGTCAACGCGGCCATCATGGACGTGCTCGGCGCGTCCGGACGAACCGATGCCGGCGGTAGTGCGCAGGTGGTGCTGCAGGAGGTTCCCGAAGGCAACTGGGGCTGCGGCGGCCGCACCATCAGCCTCGCGAGCATTGCCGGTGCCGTCGGCCTGTCGAAGACCAGCGAGCGGTTCGCCTGGGTGCGGTCATACTTCGCCGCCAAGGCGCGAGCCTATCGCGCCGCCGGATTTCCCGAAGACGCCGGGGGCCTGCTGCCCGACCCATCCGACCAGGCCGTCGATCGAAGCTAGCCATCCTGTCGCCGTTCCCACGCAGTTTCCACGTTGCGGTTTCCACGTTGCAGCTTCCACGTTGCAGTGCCCACATGGCAGTTCCCATCACCAGGAGACATCCCATGCAATCCCGACTGTTCAAGCCCATCCTCGCCGCATGCACCATCGCCGCTGCCGCCCTCGCCCTGGCGCAGCAGCCCGCGCAGAACATCGATCCCCGACGGCACGGCAATCTCGCCGCCGCACAGAGCCTCATCGCGCAGGCCTTCGACCGCATGACGGCCGCGCAGCAAGCCAACGAGTTCGACCTGGGCGGGCACGCGGCGAAAGCAAAGGAGCTGTTGCGTCAGGCATCGGAGGAGATCAAGCAAGCAGCGATCGCGGCGAATCGCCGTTAGTGCGATCCCGGTCGTCGCCCCGGGGTCGGTCGCGCCCGGGGGCGACACCCGAGCGCGCCGATGTGCTCCGATGTGCTCCGGCGATAGGCGCAGCGATCTGCCCGCGCTCGTCCGACGGGTCGTGCCGCCGCTTGATCCGCGACAAGGCCATCGCCCTCGCCTCTTGCCATGATGGCGACCGCCCGCCAGTCACCCGTCCCCCCGCATTCCCTGCCATGAACGTCGCACGAGTCCTCCTCGAAGCCCTGAAGGCCCATGGCGCCAGGGAGGTGTTCGGAATCCCCGGCGACTTCGCGTTGCCCTTCTTCAAGGTCATCGAGGAATCGGAGGTGCTGCCGCTCTACACGCTGAGTCACGAGCCGGGCGTGGGGTTTGCCGCGGATGCCGCCGCGCGCGCATCCTGCGGCATCGGTGTCGCCGCCGTGACCTACGGCGCCGGTGCGCTCAATATGGTCAATCCCGTGGCCGGCGCGTTCGCCGAGAAGTCTCCGGTCGTGGTCGTCTCCGGCGCCCCCGGGAAGAGCGAGTCGGGCCGCGGGCTCCTCCTCCACCACCAGGTGAAGACCATCGACTCGCAGCTCGCGATCTTCAGGGAAGTGACCTGCGACCAGGCGAGGCTCGATGACGCATCGACGGCGCCCGCACGGATCGCGCGCGTCCTGCGCAACTGCCTCACCTACTCGCAACCGGTGTACATCGAGCTGCCGCGCGACATGGTCAACGTGCCCTGCGAGCCCGTCGTGGCCGCCGCCGAGCTTCCCTTCGACGAGGACGCGCTCGAAGCCTGCGCCGGGGAGATCCTTCGCCGCCTGCGCGACGCCGAGCGTCCCGTGATGATGGTCGGCGTCGAGGTGCGCCGCTTTGGCCTCGAGCACAAGGTCGCCGCACTCGCGCGCAGGCTCGGCGTCCCGCTGGTCACGAGTTTCATGGCGCGCGGCCTCCTCACCGGCACGTCCGCACCGGCGCTCGGCACCTACCTCGGCGTCGCGGGTGCGCCGTCGATCACGCAGCGTGTGGAAGGCTCGGATGCGCTGCTCCTGCTCGGCGTGATCGTGTGCGACGGCAACTTCGCTGTCTCCGCGCAGCAGATCGACCTGCGCAAGACGATCCAGGCGCTCGATCGCCGCGTCACGATGGGCTACCACACCTACCCCGAGATCCCCCTGCCGGCGCTGGTCGACGCACTGCTCGCGCGTGCGCCGCAGAGCACGAGCGTGATGGACGCGCAACCGCAGCGCTATCCGCGCGGACTCGTCGCCGACGACGCGCCGATCACGCCCACCGATGTCGCCACCGCGATCAACGACCTCATGGCGCAGGGACACCGCTTCCCCATCGCCGCCGACATGGGCGATTGCCTCTTCACCGCGATGGACATCGAGCACACCGCGCTGGTGGCGCCGGCGTACTACGCGACGATGGGCTTCGGCGTGCCCGCCGGGCTCGGCGTCCAGGCGACGCTCGGGAAGCGCGCGCTCATCCTGGTGGGCGACGGCGCCTTCCAGATGACGGGGTGGGAACTCGGCAACTGCCGTCGCTACGGCTGGGATCCGGTCGTCCTCGTGCTCAACAACATGAGCTGGGAGATGCTGCGCACGTTCCAGCCGGAGTCGAAGTTCACGGCCATGGACGACTGGCATTTCGCCGACCTCGCCGCTCCCTTGGGCGGCGCCGGCATGCGCGTGCGAACCCGGCGCGAACTGCGCGACGCGCTCGCGCGTGCGGTGGAAGCGCGCGGCAGCTTCCAGCTCGTCGAGATCATGATCTCGCGCGGCGTGCTGTCGGACACGCTGCAGCGCTTCGTGGCCGGGGTGAAGCGGCTGTCGTCTTCCTGAGTCGCCCTCGAGCGAGGACGGCGGGATCGAACGGCGCGGCACGGAGTGCCCGGGGCTGTGCCTGAGCCGCCGGCGCGCCTGTCACGTTCCACTGCGCGAATCCGGGATCAGGGCGCGCCGTCGCGAGGCTCCGGCCCGTGGCGCAAACTGGTTTGTTCGCATCGCGGCGCAAGGTTGCACTGAAGCAGCCGGGCTTGCCGCACGGCGACATTCCGCCCGAGAACAACGACCCGCAGCCCGCGGTCGAGGCAATCCGCAAGTTCGCGAAGATCTATCCCTACGACGCCGGCGGCGAGGGCACCAGCATCGCGCGCTTCCTCGAAGGCAAGGGCCGCCTGTCACGCATCGAGCCCGCACCGGCGACGGTGTTCCACGAAGGCAGCGGCAAGGTGATGAACACCGTCCCGCCGAACGATGTGACCTACTACGAGATGCTCAACGACATGGTCCAGCGCGAGCCCGCCACCGCGCTCGATCCCGAGCTCATGGGGCCGCTGGCGTCGATCGGCATCGTCAAGGGCAAGCCCTTCGCGCCGGACGCGCGCATGAAGAAGATCCTCGGCGAGGCGGTGGCGGTCGGCAATGCGGCGTCGCGCACGCTGCTGATGGCTCCGCGCGATCCGTCCTGGTACTACTATCCGGGCTCGGCCTGGACGAACTTCCTGTTCCAGAGCGGCTACGAGTTCGAGACGACGATCCCGCAGATCACGCGTGAAGGCGCCAAGCCCTTCCCGTCCACCGGCTATCGCCAGCGCGAAGCGCGGAGCGCCTTCTTCTACGGCATCACCGGCATCACGCCGGCGATGGCGATGCGCCTGCCCGGCGTCGGTTCGCAGTATCTGCTGGCGATGCAGGACGCGGACAAGCAGTTCTTCGACGGCGGCAAGACCTACAGGCTGACGCTGCCCAAGGGCATCCCCTATCACAACTTCTGGTCGCTGACGGTGTACGACAACCAGACGCGCTCGATGCTGGCGACGCCGCAGAACT
>CAYTOT010000042.1:32939-44581 GCA_964439475.1 uncultured Alcaligenaceae bacterium | reverse complement strand
GCAAAGGAAACCGCTCCGGCGTCGGGATGCCCGCTACTGCGCTTTGCATGCGAGCGCGCACGACCCACCTTTGGTGTTAGATGCTTCGTGGCATCCGCTGCTACAGCAGCAGCAGCTGCTGCTGCCTGCCAGGCGGTGGCCAAGGTTTGCTGACCTTCGATCTCGCTCTTTAGTGTCGTGACGAACGGAACAAAAGCGTCCACCATCGTCTTGTCGCCAACGTGAGCACCGCCGAACTGGATCACGGCATCCAAAGCGGCTTGGGCTCCAAGCATCACATCTTTCGCGTCCAGTTGTGAATGATCGCTCAAGGCGCAGCTCCAAGTGCGTAGCGCCAGACCCCAGAGCGCGCCGGAGGTGCCACCTGCACGATCGGCCCAGGCGTCTGCCGCGAGGGCAAGGCATGTGGCCGCTCCCGCGCCAGCCTCTACAGCCGCGAGCGCAACCTCGGAAGCCGCAGTCGAACCGCACGCCATACCCCGGCCGTGGTCACCGTCACCCGCAATCGCATCGAGTTGTCCCAGCTGTTCCGCCGCGCGGTCGAGTTCGGCAGCAATCTGCACGAGCAGTGTCGCAACGCATCGGGCCACGGCACGTGCGGCTTCGGAGGAAGGGCCGACTTGCAACACATATTCCGGATCCTCAACAACAGGCGCAGCAGGCTCCGTAGGGATGATCGAACCTCGACGCAGAACCGGCGCGTCACAGGGTGCCAACCAGAACTTCACGAGTTCATCGTCGAGCCATGTAATCGAGAGCGAGCATCCTGCCATGTCCAAGCTCGTAACGAACTCGCCCACTTCCGGACCTACCACCCGTAGTCCCGCGCGCGCAAGTGACGCCTCGATACTGGCCCACAGGACGAACAGTTCCTCGTACTTCGAACTGCCCAGACCATTGAGTACGATCGCCACTCGATCGCTCGCAGTAGCCGGCTGCTCGGTCATCAGCTGCTCGACCAGAAACGAGCCGAGTTGCGCGGCTGGCATGATCTCTTCTTCGCTGATCCCGGGTTCGCCGTGAACTCCCAAGCCAATACCCATGCGTGATCGCTGCACTGTGAACAATGGCGCATTCGCCCCTGGCAGTGTGCATCCGGCGAAGGCGACCCCGATTGAAGCCGTGCGTTCGTTTGCCTTGCGCGCAATGCGCACGACCTCCCCGATTGGAAGCCCTGCCTCTGCCGCCGCGCCGGTGACCTTCATTACGATCAGGTTTCCGGCCACCCCGCGTCGCATCGCCGCTTTATCGCGCGGTGCGCTGGCGATGTCGTCAGTCACGGGCAGGACGCGCACATCGATGCCCTCGGCGCGCAACCTTGCCGCGGCGATCCCGAAGTTCATCACATCGCCGACGTAGTTGCCGAAGCTGAGGATAAGTCCGCCACCGCAGTGAGCAAGCCGGGCCACATGCGCCACAGCCTGCGCAGAAGGGGCAGCAAACACATCCCCAATGACCGCAGCATCTGCGAGCCCTGGCCCCACGAAGCCTGCAAAGGCTGGATAGTGGCCAGAGCCTCCACCTACTACGAGTGCGACCTTACCCACCGAGCGGCGAGTAGCCCGAACGACTCCGCCACGTACTAGTCGGACAGTGTCTCGGTGGACAGATCCAAACCCAGCGAGCGCCATCGTTGCAAACGTCCTCGGGTCATCGAAGATCTTAGTCATTGCATTCAACCTCGCTACGTCGCCGTCAGGTTCGAAGTGATACACACGCATCTGACCGAGTCTCAGGCCAAATCTTGCTTCAGTGATGCCACCGCATTCTTTACCGCCAAGTGGACGACATCGCGCTCGATGTTTGAGCCGGTCGCGAAGCCGTCCAGACTCGTTTGGGTCAACAGTTCTCCGATAGCGCTGGCCGTGGTGAATGGGCCACCGTGGCCCAGAACGAGGCAACTCGTCCGGCACCGCTTTGCCGTATCGCTGATCTCGCCTAGACGTTGAATCTCGTCGGCGAAGCTATCCAGCGGGACAGTGTTCGTGGATATTCCAGCCATCGCGCCGATGAAATCCGCTCCGGCAGCGACGAGCGTTGCCGCTTGTTCGGGGCTAAACGCCCAGCCGAACGTCAGGAATCCGCGCTCCTTCGCAAGGGTTAGGAGCTCGACCTCTCGTCCGAATCCGAGCCCTGCTCGCTCCAGTGCCGCGCTTATGTCCTGACCGTAGATCGACACGAATGGCTCGTTTGAGATGCCGTCAGCCCCACAAGTCTTTGCAGTACTCAGGAGTTCCCTCAGTTCAACACGCGGGTCGTGTGCACCCAGCCCCAAGAAAATTGGTGGTGGCGCTCGCGATTGTGAGAGCGCCCCCCGAACGTCCCGCAGTGTCGAAAACGCCACGTCGTTGCAGTGCTCGTACGGTAGGAAGGACAGAGCTGTGGGTGCTCCTCTGATCCGATAGGTCGCCGTACTGTAGACCGCGAGCGCATCTGCCCCACCTGCGGCCGCGGCAGTAGCAGTGAGGCCCGAGCCTACGCCCGCGAAGAGGATCGGCTTGGACAGGTTAGTGAGCCAGCGACGCATTCGGAGTTCTCCGCAAGGGTAGAGGGATAGGCCTGCTTCAAATTGCTAAGTCCATGATATTTATATCATAATTAGATGATAGAAAAAACACGTTGTACCATCAAATATTGTGTGATATACCGTCATCTATGTTACATGTTAGGACGTGCAAAGCGGCAGTTGACTGAATCCATCCGGGGCTAATGGCGCGAGGGACCCAGTGGGCCGTGGACATCGGCGACTCACGGGACCTCTCGAGGTTCCTGAATCCTTTCGTAGACGGCGGTGGGGTCATGAAGAAGCCAAAGATCGTATGCGCTGGAATGTGCAACACAAAGAGCATTGAGATTCGGTATCTGGCGCAACAAGTTGCGGAGTTCGGCGGCGAGCCGGTGGTCATGGATCTCAGTTTAGGGGAGGCGGTTGACTGGGCGGATGTACCACTTGCCGAAGTGCTCGCTACGACCGGTGTGGAGGTTGGCGCCGTTTACGCCGCGCACCGTTCCGAAGCGATTGAATTGGTGGGACGCGCCGCCGCAAAAAAGGTGCTCGAGATGCACGAAGCCGGTCAGTGTGAAGGCATCATCTCGTGGGCTGGGTCAGTAGGTACGACGACAACGACGCGGGCGATGCGCGCGCTTCCGTTCGGAGTGCCGAAGATCATGCTGACGGACATGGCATCGTCCGATGTCAGCATGTGGATGGGCAACAAGGACATCTATTTTGTCAATCCAACGGCTGAGCAGGGCATCAATGTAGTGACGACAAAGATCGTGCGCTCCGCCTGCGCTGGAATCGTGGCCATGGCGCGCGTGCAGGAGGTGCAACAAGCGAGCCGGCCGCTGGCAGCGATCACATCGTACGGCGTGACAACACCGACGGTTCTGCGCTGCGCACGCGCCCTGGAAGCAAGAGGCTGGGACTGCGCCATGTTCCACGCAGTCGGTGCCGGCGCAACGATGGAAGATCTCATTCGATCGGGAATGATTACGGCCGTACTCGACCTGACGCCAGGGGAACTCACCAACAATTTGTTCGGCTCTCCTTACGGTACCCCGAGGACGTGGGAGGGGGTGCGGCTCACTGCGGCGAGCGAGATCGGAATTCCGCAGATCGTCGTTCCGGGTGGTCTCGATCAGTGTGCGCACGGAGCGTTTGACAAGCTACCCGAACGATACAAGGAGGACTTCAGAACTGGAGTGCGCCAGGATTTCCGCGGCACGGGCAAGCCATACCTGCACAACGACGCGGTGACAGTGATGGTGCCCACGCTGGAAGAGGTGGCCGCAATAACCCGGACCATCGCTGGCCTGCTCAATCGAACCCAGGGCCCGACGGCGTTCGTGATTCCCATGCGCGGTTGGTCCGCCTACGACCAGCCTGCCGAACTGGCAAGCCGTGACAGAGGCTGGCCTGAGGGTAATGGCGATGGACCCACCTGGCAGCCGGACCCCAGCAATCCTAAGTGGTCGCGTCGCGCCACGCTCATGCTAGATATCATGCACGAGGAACTCGACGCGACCAAGGTCGGCCTGATCTCGGCCGACAACCACATCCTCGATGTCGAGTTCGCCGAACTGTTGAACCAGCAGATGGCGTTGATGCTGGATGGGGCATGGTTGCCGGATACCTGCGCCAGCGGTAGCAACCGATGACGCGCCAACAAACCCACCAGATGGCGGGCCACAGCGAATCGGACGGTCGAGAAGCTGCCGCAGCCTTCGCTCGAAGCGTGCTTTCGCGCCCGATGCTGGCGGTCAGCCTCAAGATGTATCTGGGCCTCCAGGAGACGTATGACTGGACCCGCGCCATAGTTGATGAAGTCGGCGCCCGCAACGCAACGGCTTACGTCGATGTCGCGATTTTCCCCAGCTATCCTGCACTCCAGACGTGTCGAGAACTGACCCTCGAGTCGGGGATCGAGGTCGGTGCCCAGAACGTATTCTGGGAAGACTGGGGACCGTACACAGGTGAGGTCTCTGGGCGGTTACTGCGGGAAATAGGTTGCGCTTGGGTCGAAGTCGGACACGCAGAGCGGCGCCGCATATTTCTCGAAACGGACCGCATGGCAGCGTCGAAGGTGCTCGCGGGCCACCGCAATGGGTTGCAGTCAGTCGTTTGCGTCGGCGAAACGAGCAAGCGCGATGCACGGGGCGCTGCGCAGGAATGCCTGGTCCAGGTTCGGTCGGTTCTGGAGGTGCTGCCAAACGGTGCTCCCATCGTCTTTGCCTACGAGCCAACCTGGGCGATCGGTGTCGATCGGCCGGCTGACCCCACCCACATCAACTCGGTTCTTGGGATCATCCACACTGAACTGAGGTCGCATGCTCAACGTCTGCGCTGGATCTATGGCGGCAGTGCCGGGACCGGCCTGTACCGTCACCTTGCAGGTCATGTGGACGGACTGTTCCTCGGACGGCGTGCACACGATCCCCGTAACTTCGCCAAGGTACTTGACGAAGTACTGTCCACCGTGATCACAAGTTCGCGTCTCGCATTCGATTCGAGGACCGCTCATGAATGAACAGGCAACTGTCGTCGACAGATGGTCGACTCGCGCTGAGCGCATGCGCGCCATGCAGGGCGAAGTGCAAGGGCCCCGGATCCATCTCGACGGGATAAGGAAGGAGTTCGTTACGAAGGTCACTCGCTCGCTTGCGATCGAGCACGTTGACTTTCGGATTCAGGCAGGAGAATTCATCTGCTTGTTGGGCCGCAGCGGCTGCGGAAAGTCGACGCTACTGAACATGCTGGCCGGCTTTCTCAAGCCAACGCAAGGGCGGGTACTTGTAAACGGCGCCGAAGTCGCCGGGCCTGGCCTGGATCGTGGCATTGTCGCCCAGAACGGAGCACTGTTCCCCTGGCTCACCGCACTCGAGAACGTTGAGTTCGGCATGCGAATGAAGGGCATGTCCCAGCGGGAGCGTAAGGAGGAAGCACATCGACTCTTACACCTATTCGGCCTCAAGAGCTTCGAAGCGTCCTACCCCCGCCAGCTCTCCGGTGGCATGCAGCAGCGCGTCGCCATTGCCCGGGCGATGGCCATCGCACCAACGATCTTGTTGATGGATGAGCCGTTTGGTGCGCTTGACGATATCACGCGTCATGCCATGCAGTCAGAGCTGCTGAGGGTGTGGATGAGCACATCGACGACAGTGATATTCGTCACGCACAGCATCTCAGAGGCAATCTTCCTGGCCGACCGCGTTGCTGTAATGGCGCCGCGGCCGGGGCGGATCGTCGAGGACATCCCGATCCACCTGCCGGATCCGCGGGACCAGGCAGCGCCCGAGTTCGCGGCCTACTACGGACGAATTCGCCAAGCGATCGGTACCGACTAGTCACCTCAACCAAGTCAAACGCCGCCTCCCATGACTACCCGCGCGCCCATCGTGGACCGCCTGATCGCATTGGTGCCGTCCTTCCTGCTGATCGTCGCGCTTCTGCTGGTCTGGGAGCTCGGCGTAGCGTTCGGATGGATCAAAGCGTTCCTGTTTCCACCTCCATCAGAGATTCTCGATGCCTTTGCCAGCATGTTCACAGAAGGCTTTCCGCTTGGACTCACGTTGCTGAGCCATCTCGGCGCAACGATGCCGCGAGTGATTCAGGGATATCTGTTTGCCGCAGCAGTGGCGATTCCCCTTGGGCTTGTGGTTGGTCAATTCGCAGTTCTGCGCGATGCGACGCAGCCGGCTGTTACCTTCTTCAGATCGATCGCGGTCATCAGTCTGCTACCCATCTCGCTTGCGATGTTCGGACCTGGCGAGCTCGCCCGCATCGCGCTGATCGCGTATGCGGCATTTTGGATCATCTTCACGAATACGATCGAAGGTGCTCGCCGGATTCCAGTGGACCTCCTGCGGGCCGGGAAGGCTCTTGGGGCAAACGGGCTGAGGCTGTATCTCAACGTCGCCTTGCCCGCAACGCTTCCGAAGATATTCTCGGGGTTGAAGGTCGCGCTGGGTGTCAGCTGGGTGGTGATCGTCGCGGTCGAACTGATTGGAACGCAGGCTGGCGTGGGCGCCCTGATCTCGAACGCACAGAGGCTCTATCGAACCGACATCGTCATCGTCGGCATGATAGTAATCGGCGTGATCGGGTATCTGCTGACGCTCGCCCTGGACAAGCTCGAAGCGTGGCTTCTTCCTTGGGCGGCGAGTGAGAACCGTTTGGAGGGCGCGCGATGAAGCTTCCGGGGAAGTCCTTTATCGCGGGCTGCGCTGGCGCGATCGTCACAATCGGGATGTGGTGGCTGCTCGTGCTCACAGGCGCGGTTGATCAGCGAATCCTGCTGAGTCCACTGGATCTCGTCCGACGGGCTCAATCTCTGGACTGGCCTACTGTAGCCCTGGACGTCTGGATCAGCCTCTGGCGTGTCCTGCTTGGTGGTCTAGTCGGCGCATTGCTGGGTCTTGCGATGGGAGTGCTCATCGGGTGGAGCGATCGGCTTCGCAACCTGTTGAATCTGCCGCTGGAACTGCTGCGACCCATTCCCCCACTTGCCTGGATTCCCCTGGCGATCATCTGGTTCGGGGTCGGCGATGGATCAAAGGTGTTCGTGATTGGTCTCGGCTGCTTCTTCGTAATGCTCACAAACACCGAGAAGGGAATCCGGGAGCTCGACCCTGCCCTGATACGGCAGGGGCGTAGCTATGGCCTGCGTGGCTTCACCCTGATTCGTCGTGTCGTCTTCCCAGGAATCCGCCCCGAGTTGATGGTGGGTGCGAGCATTTCCACAAGCCTCGCTTTTGCATCACTTGTAGCGGCAGAGATGCTCGGAGCAGACAGCGGCCTCGGTTACATGCTCATGCGCGGCCGGCTGGATGGCGACTTCGGAATAGTGCTGATCGCCATCATTCTCATTGCGACGCTGGCGTATCTGTTGGATGTCGTGGTTCGGCGGCTCATCGTTCCACATCGCGCGGCCTACGAGTCATGAGGCGGGAGGGCGCTTCCAGAGGACGCTGTCTGGGTTTCGCTCCTCTTGAAGCAGGCAACTAAACACAGCACGTAGTCAACTGGAGGCACAATCATGTCATCGTTCAGAACTTTCGTAAGGCAGGCAGCACAGGCCGAACGGCGTACGTTTGCTGTGGTCGCGATCTCGGCATGTGTACTCACGATTAGCCCGATGGTCCAAGCCCAGGGCGCCACCGCCAGCAAGGCTGCGCTTAGTCAAACAAAGGTCCGGATCGCGCTCCAGCCGGACCCCGCGCTTGCTCCGATCGTCGTTGCGATGAAGAAGGGCTGGTTCAAGGAAGCAGGGATCGAAACGGTTGAGACGAAGATGTTCACTGCTGGAGTGGAGGCCGGACAGGCGCTGGTTGCAGGCAGCATCGATGTCTGGCAGCCCGCATCCGTTCCGGCCATTAGCTTGATCAACAGAGGGGCACCCGTGCGTATCGTCGGACAAGGTTCGAAGTGTCGGCTCGAATCCCTTCTGGTCCGCCCGGATGCAGGTGTGAAGAACCCGGAAGATCTGTACAAGACGAGTATCGCGGTACTGCAGGGGAGCACTCTCAATGCCTACTTGGCGAATTTGGCGCGGCATTACGGTCTCGACTTCTCAAAACTCAAGATCGTCAACATGACGCCAGCTGAGTCCTTGGCGGCCTTGATCAGCGGCGGTGTGGGGGCAGCCGTAACCTTCCCGCCAACGACGGGTAAGGCGATGCACGAGGCGCGAGCCATCGAGGTGGCGGGCCGCGTCAGCGGATTCGAGAAGGACAAGGGCTCGAAGGCGGAGTTCAGTCAGACCCGCTGCATCCTCGTCATGAACGAGGGATTCACTTCAAAGCATCCGGACACCGCTACCGCGGTTCTCGCGACGATCATGCGCGCGCAGAAGTACCTCAGCCAGCCCGGAAATACGGAGGAGGCGCAGCGCATCTTTGTAGAGTGGAGCGGACAGAAACTCGCCGATGTCCAGGCAGCGTGGAGTCTTTACCAGTTTCCGATCGAGCTCGACACGGAGTTCCGAAAGGACCTGGCGGACTACAGCACGTTTCTCGAGGGTACTGGTGCGATCAAAGGCAAGGCTCTCCCGGCGGACAAACTGCTGGACTTGCGGTTCTACAACGCGGCCCTTGCCAAGTCGAAGGGCTGAGCATTTGGCCCTGCGGCCGCTGCGTTCAGCCTGGTTGCGAATGTCTTCCGTCGACGCCAGGCACCAGTGCTCGCAACGGCGGCTGGTAGGTACTCCTACTGATCGGAGTGTCAACGAGCCGCCCATTCACCACATACCTCAAACAGGAGCCCAGATGATGATTCCGACCGCGACAAGGTCCCAATGGACCCGAAAGGGGATAGTTGATCGCCTCCAGTCCAAGCGCGCAAGGCGAGAACCGCTGCTCCTTGGCGGTGCGGGCATAGGTCTCGTAGCGAAGGCAATAGACCGTGCTGGCATCGACATCATCATGGGTTACAACACCGGCCCGTTCCGGATGGACGGCCATGGGTCCCTGTCCGGTTACCTCGCCTACGGCGACTCCAACCAGATCACGGCGGATCTGGCCATGAGTATTCTTCCCGTGGTAAGGAACACTCCGGTCGTCGCAGGCATCGGAGCCGCTGATCCAAGGCGCGACTCGATCGCCATGATCGACACGATGCTCCGCCTCGGCTATGCTGGTATCACGAACGTACCCACAGCGGGAATTTACGACGGGAACTTCCGCAAGCAGATCGACGGCACCCATCTTGGGTATCCGCGTGAGATTGAGCTGATCCGCGCCTGCCATGAGCGAGATGTATTCTCGGTAGCCTATGTATTCACTCCCGACGAGGCGGCCCAGATGGCTGCCGCCGGAGCGGATGTCATCGGGGTACACGTCGGCCTCACCAGCGGCGGGCTGGTCGGCTCCCCTGCCACGATGCAGATCGACGCTGCTTGCCGCGCCATGCAGGAGATGACGGTCGCCGCGCGGGCGGTTCGCAACGACATCTTTGTTGTCGCACACGGTGGTCCTTTCGAGGACCCAGAGTCGGTACAGCGTGCATACGATTCGACCGACGTCGATGGATATCTCGGCGCGTCCAGCATCGAGCGCTTACCGGTCGAGAGAGCGTTGGCGCAGACAGTCGAAAGCTTCCGCACGCTGCGCCTTACCCGGCGGCCCACATCACAACCATGAGAAGCGGTGAAGACGAGTGCGCGGAGAGTGTCCCTGAACGGGAGCTTACTCTGTCCGCCCGACAAGACGCCATCACTGAAGCAGTGATGGCGTCAGGTGCCATGCGTATTGACGAACTGTCCAGCCGGTTCAACGTGAGCCGGATGACAATTCATCGAGATATCGACGCTCTCGAGGACAGGGGTGTTCTTCGCCGGTCACGCGGGTCCGTCACCGCCATCGCAAGCAGCCTCTTCGAGGCGAGCGTGGAGTGGCGCGTCCGGCAGGCCCAGGCGGAGAAGAACGCGATCGCGAAGGTAGCATCCAGCATCGTAGAGCCCGGCGAGGCCGTCATTCTCGATGATTCGACGACGGGCTTGTGCGTGGCACGCTGCCTGATCGAACGAGAACCTTTGACGATAATCACGAACTTCTCCCGCATTCTGGAAGAACTCGAGGGCAAGCGGGGAATCAACCTGATCTCCACCGGCGGGGAGTACTCGCAGGTCTGCGATGCGTATCGCGGAGCTTTGACCCTGCGGTCGCTGAAAAGCCTTGCGGCCGACACGTATTTCATGTCCGCCGCCGCAATCACCGGCGATGTTTGCTACCACCCACATCAGGACATCGTGCTGGTCAAGCAATCGATGCTCGGCTCTGCCCGGCGAAAGGTCCTCATCGTGGATCACTCGAAATTCGAACGGCGCGCGCTACACGCAATCGCGTCTGTCAGGGACTTCGATCTCATCATAGTGGATTCGAACGTTGACGCCTCCGACTTGCAGGCGCTCAAACAAACCGGGGTGGATATCAGACTAGCAGAGGTGGCGCCGCCTACGGCTGGGTAGCCACGCGTGCGATCGAAGGGGCAACTGCGTAGGCGCACGCGCCCGACGATCCATCATTCGAGAGCCTACAGACGATCGCCTTGCACGTTGCAAGACATTATCCCATTTGTGATGGAGTCTAGATATGACAAAGCAATATCGTATGGTTGTTGGGTCCGACGATGCTGGTCTTGAGTACAAGACGGCGATCATGTCGGACCTCAAGGGAGATCCTCGTGTGGCATCCGTCATTGATCTTGGCGTGTCCGCAGATGCCCCTCGCACGCTAACATATGCCGAGGTCGCGATCAGAGCTGGTGAACTGATACGCGACGGTGCGGTCGACCGTGCAATTCTTTTCTGTGGAACAGGCATTGGTGTCGCGATCGCGGCCAACAAGGTGGACGGGATACGGGCGACCGTCGCGCATGACTCGTTCAGTGTCGAGCGCTCGATTCGTTCGAACAACTGTCAGGTGTTGACGATCGGCCAGCGCGTGATCGGATTGCAGCTCGCTCGGCGCTTGGCTTTGGAGTGGTTAGGCTACGACTTCGACGCCGGATCCCCATCGGGCGGCAAGATCCAGATAATCACTGACTACGAAATTAGCCAGGCGCACCGTCCTTAGCGACAACTGCGAGCTGGACTCATCAATCGTAGTAGTTCTACACGCAATCGTTCGTCGGTGCCCAAGCTACGACTACCTGAAGCGCACCTGGTACTCTTTGTGGAAGAAACGCGATGGGAAGCGTCCGCAACATTCTGTTCGTGATGTGCGATCAACTCCGCTGGGACTACCTGTCCTGCTACGGCCATCCTCGTCTGAGAACACCGAATATCGACGCCTTGGCGACGAAAGGGGTGCGGTTCACGAATGCCTTCGTTCAGTCAGCGTCATGCGGCCCATCGAGGATGTCGTACTACACCGGTCGGTACGTCACAAGCCATCGCAGCTTCGCCAACTTCGTTCCGCTGCCAATCGATGAGTTGACGCTCGGCGACTATCTGCACTCGCACGGCCTACCCTTGGCACTCGTGGGCAAGACGCACGTTGAACCGAACTATGCAGCGCTCGATCGTCTACAGATCGACCGGCAAAGCCCCGGAGGCAAGTTGCTGCTTGCCGGCGGCTTCTTCGAAAGCGATCGCCACGATGGGGTTCTGGCCGACCCCGGCTCCGACGAGGCTTTGACTAAC
>CAYTOT010000042.1:31671-32839 GCA_964439475.1 uncultured Alcaligenaceae bacterium | reverse complement strand
CATCTTAGCTACATCAAGCCACACTGGCCGTATGTAGCCCCTGCTCCGTATCACGCGATCTACACGGCGGATGACATTCCTCCGGCATGTCGCAACCCCGATGAGCGGAAGGACGCACATCCTCTCTATGCATCGTACCTAAAGCACCAGGCGAGCCGCGAGTTCTCTCGCGATGCGGTGCGAGACACCGTCGTGCCAGTGTATATGGGTCTGGTGAAGCAGATCGACGACCATCTCGGACGGCTCTTCGAGTTTCTCGAACAGTCAGGACGGATGTCGGAAACCATGATCATTTTCACGAGTGATCACGGAGATTATCTCGGCGATCACTATCTGGGCGAGAAGGAGCTTTACCATGACAGCGTCAATCGAGTCCCGCTCATCGTGTATGACCCGGACGCGCGGGCCGACGGTACGCGAGGCTCAGTCTGCCCGCTGTTGGTTGAATCCATAGACATCGTTCCAACCATTCTGGATGCCCTTGGCGCCCACCCGCCAATGGAGATTCTCGAAGGGCGAAGCTTACTTCCGCTCCTCTGCGGTCACGAGCCATTGGATTGGCGGAGTTGCGTCTACTCGGAGCTCGATTATTCGTTCCGCGGAGCGACACGACTGGAACTAGGCCGGCATCCGAGACAGTGCGTAACGTTCACGATGCGGACTGAGCGTTGGAAGTACGTATACGTCTCGGGCTTTCGCCCGATTCTGTTCGACCTACAGTCTGATCCGGACGAGTTCCACGACGTCGGCGCCGATTCCGGCCACGAGAGCATCTGTCAGAGGTTCCACGCACAGCTGTTCCACTGGTTGGTCGAACGCAAGAGGCGGACCACTGTTTCGGATGCATTCATTACGAACTTTCTCGAGCAGTCGCGCTTCAGTGACATGGCGATTGGGCAGTGGTGAGCGCGGCGACATGTCGTCGGCACGCGCTCAACTGAACGGCGAACGAACGTAGCTGTGCAGTCTTTAACAAGGAGAGTGACCCGTGAACAGAACACAGGTGCTGGAACGATTGCGCCGCACGATAGCCACAGGCCGCGCGGTGATCGGTACAGGGTCGGGCATCGGCTTGGCAGCTGTTTGTGCGGAGCGTGGTGGAGTCGATCTGATTGGCGTTGCGACGTCGAGCTACTTTCGAATGGCCGGGCGTGGTGCGCTTGCCGGT
>CAYTOT010000042.1:0-31571 GCA_964439475.1 uncultured Alcaligenaceae bacterium | reverse complement strand
GATCTGCTGACCTGCCCTTACGTGTTCGACAGTGAACAGGCCGAAGCCATGACTCTCGCGGGAGCGGATGTCATCGTGCCGCACATGGGGATTACAACCAAAGGTCACGGTGGTGGCAAGACGACGATTTCACTCGATCAAGCCGTTGAACGGGTGCAAGCCATGCACGACGCGGCGAAGCGCGTCAACCCTGATGTGATTGTCTTATGCCATGGTGGTCCGATTGCCACTCCGGAGGAGGCGGAGTACGTACTTAAGCACGTACGTGGGGCGCACGGCTTCTTCGGCGGGGCAAGCAACGATGTGTTGGCGGCCGAACCGGCAATCACTGCATTTATTCAGAGGTTCAAGCAGATCAGAGTGTCGGTGCCGGTGTGACGCTTCATATCGAGTTCCGCGCGGGCGTAGTGCATGGGGCGTTAAAGCGTGAGTGTCCCTACCATTGACCAAATGATGGCGAAGTGGACCCGGCCTTGAGCAGGTGGCCGTGGTGTGGCGCAGGGAGCGCGGACGAACGCGCATGGAGCTGCGATCGATTCTGTCCTGAGGCGCTTCGATGTTCTTCTGCTACAGGTACTCGATCGACGCCAGCCATCTTTGGCGCCGTGCTTGAAAGGCGTGCCGAGCACGTTCCGCAGCGTGATCATCTGCTCAGGGTGATCGGCCACGAGGAACCGTGCGAAGGTGCGCAGCGCCGCCAAGCGGGCATTACGGGCCATGACCTGGCGATCCTCGCTAGACGTCGCCCGGCAAACAGTGCGAGTGGTTTGGGCCTTTGCCCAGGCGGCTGGTTCCGACATATCGGAGTAGGGCAACGGCGTCCACGCATCGTGCAATTCCGAGGCGGACGTTCAGCGAGGCGTCGTGCTAAGGACGATGCGGCATCGTCGGACGGTTCGGTGCGAAGGGATTTACCGCTGCGGCCGGTTCTTTCGCGCTCTGTCTCGCCGCTTTGTGAGGGGGCGAATTCGGTTCCGGACCTGCTAGCTCGTCCAACTGGCCGCCGCCACGCTCATCTTGGCATCGACAGACTTCACACTGTAACGGCCACGACTTGTGGGCAATGCGGGGACGTACGTCGGTAAGGGCGTACCGAACGCCCGCTACGAGAGGAAATTCATGTTGTCGAGCGTGCCCGCCTGTAACACAATCTGTACCCCAGACCCGTGTCGCACCGGCCGGAAAGCCGCGCAAACACTGGGGTTCCGAGGTGGCCAATGGTCTCCCATCAGCCACCCCATTCCTTGGTAGCGAGACTCGCGGTATCCCCCACTCGGTCCTGACCGAGTGTGGTCCGTGCCGTGCCCGGCCGGATTCGATTGGAGAAGGCCGGGCTACCGGCCCCGCTTTGCATGATGATCCGATGCGCGCGCTGGTTCCTTCCCGTGATATGTCAATACATGCGCAGTGACATCAGGTGGATACCGGGCTAGTAGCGTCTGCCGATGACCACCGGCACCAAATCCGCGCAACTGCAGATCCGGGTCTCGCCCGCCCAGAAGGCCGCGATCAGGCAGGCGGCGAAGCGGGCTGGAATCGAGATGTCCGCCTACGTCCTGGCACGTGCGCTGCCGGCGCTCCCACGCCGCTTCTCCGACCTGACGGACGGACGCCTGCCGTGACGTCGATACCGCGCGCTATGGCCTTGCCGAACTCAATGCCTGGTTGGGCGCCCTGACCGGCGCGGAATTGCGCGAGGCTGTCGCGGTCGGGCCCGCTTCGGAGTTGTCGCCGTTCCACTCCAACTACATCGCCGCGATGGTCGAGTGTGCCTGCGCACGACGCGGCGTCGTGCCGCCACGGTGGACGCAATCGATCGCGCCGTTGCCGGAGCCGGTATTCGGTTCGACGCTGATGAGCCTCCGGCTGTACCTGCTCGCAAATTCGCCGCCGCCGTTTCGGTGCCGCAACATCTACATCGATTCCAGCATCGGCGACCGGGCCTAAGCGTGGCTGCGCTCTCCGACGCGGAACTCCAGCGTCTGTTCGATCTCCTCAATTCGGCGTTACGGGACAAGGCGGTCGTCGGCTCCATGCGGACGATGTTCACGAACCTGAGGGCGAAAAGGTGGAGGCGGGTGGGCGCAGGGACTTGAGGCCGACGTCATCCCGAGTCGGTGCCCGTGCTCCCGCTCACCCCAGCATCAACGCTTCACCCTCGTGGTCGAAGGCCATGAACGCGGCGAGCGATCCCGCCTTGATACTCTCGATCATTCGCTGCAGCGGCGCTTCCGCTTCCTTGCTCGTCGGCGCGCGTCCGTTGCGTCCGTCGAGCGCCGCGACGAAGACCACCGACCAGTCGCGCTGCATTTGGCGCGACTCCCCGACGAGGTTCTCGAACGTGGAGATCTCGGCGGGTGTCTTGTCGACGCACATCAACGGGACGAGCGCGCCGCCACGCCCGGCGTCGAACTGACGGCGCTGTTCCGGGGTGCTGTCCGGCGGAAGCTCGGCGACGGTGAATACGAAAAGCAGTCGTTGCGGTTGGGGCTGTGCGCGGGCGGCGTCCAGCAGGTCGGCGAAGCTCGTGATGGTCATCGGCAGGGGGAGATTTCGACAGGGGCGCCGCGGATATCGAAGCGAGCGACGGCGGGTTCCGAAGCGGGCGGCACCGCCCGACGTTGGACGACCGACGCTGTTTCGCGGTCACTCCTCCATCAGGCGAGGGTTGCGCACCCACTTCAGGATATGTTGCGCAACCGCCAGTGTCTCACCTTTCTGGTTCGTCACGGTGACCGCCGCCGTGGTGCGAGACCGCGGCGGATCGACGCCGGTCACCTCGTAGTCGACGGTGACGGTGTCGCCGATCAGTGCGGCTCGGAGGAACCTGACCCGATCGTACCCGAGAGATACCGGCACTTCGCCGTCGCTGTCGTAGGCGATGTCGGCGACGATCATGCTGGATGCGGTCGACATGAATCCCATGAGCAGCACGCCGTGCACGATCCTCTGGCCGTAGATCGAGTTCTGCATGTACTGCTGGTTGGTATGCACGGGGGCGAGATCGCCGGTGATGCCGGCGAACTGGTAGACGTCGCTTTCGGCGATGGTCTTCGCGAACCTGACCCGATCGCCGACCTTCAAATGAGAATCCCCTTCGCCGCCCGATCGATCCTTCATGCCCGGCTCCTACTTCACGTTGCGACTGGCAAAAACCTCGAACTCCGGCGTCCTCGGACTGCGGAACATGGCTTCCGGCTCGCCCGCCTCCCAGATCCTGCCTTCGTTCATGAAGACGATCGTGTCGGCGACACGGCGCGCGAAGTTCATCTCGTGGGTGACGAGCAGCATCGTCATCCCGTCCCGGGCCAACTGCTCGATCACCGCGAGAACCTCCTCCGTCAGTTCGGGGTCCAGCGCCGACGTCACCTCGTCGAAGAGCATCACCCGCGGCTCCATCGCCAGGGCCCTCGCAATCGCGACGCGCTGCTGCTGGCCGCCCGACAGCTTGTCCGGATATTCGTCGATCTTTTCGAGCAACCCGATCCGGTCGAGGACGCGCTCGGCGAGCTTGCGATTGCTGGATCTGTCCACGCCCTTGACGAGACCGGGTGCCAGCATGATGTTCTCGGCAACCGACAGGTGCGGAAACAGGTTGTAGCTCTGGAACACGATTCCCACGTCCTTGCGCAGGGCGCGCAACCTCGACGGCTCGTAGTCCATGGCGTGACCCGCGATCTCGATGCGGCCGCTGTCGATCACCTCGAGTCCGTTGAGGCAGCGCAGCAAGGTGCTCTTTCCGGAGCCGCTGCGTCCGACCAGCGCGATCACCTGGCCTCGCTCCACCTTCAGCGAGACACCTTTGAGCACCTCGTTGCTGCCGAAGCGCTTGTGGACGTCGTCAACTGTCACGATAGACACGTGTTCTCTCCTCGAGATAGCGGCTGGCGCGTGACATCGGATAGCAGATGATCAGGTAGATGAACGCCACGGTAATGAACACCTTGAAGGGTTCGAAGGTGAGGTTGTTGACGAGCTGTCCGGCGCGCGTCAACTCGATCACGCTGACGATGGATACGATGGAGGTGTTCTTGACGAGCTGCACCAGGAAGCCCACCGTCGGAGGCAGGGCGATGCGCACCGATTGCGGCAGGATCACGTGCCTGTATTGCTGCGCCCTGGTGAGGGCGAGCGATGCCGAGGCTTCCCATTGTTGCCGGGGCACCGACTGGATCGCGCCGCGCCAGATGTCGCCGAGGTAGGCGCTCGCGTAGATGGATAGCGCCAGCGACGCAGCGACGATGGGCGGAAGCTCGAATCCGGCCTGGGCAAGGCCGTAGTAGGACAGGAACAGGACCATCAGAACCGGGATGCCCTGGATGATGGACATGTACACGCGCGATGCTTCCCGCAGGAGCGGATTCGCGGAGACCCGGGCCAGCGAAAGGATCAGCGCGAACGCGCCGCCGAGCAGCGAGGCGATGAGCGTCAGGACCAGCGTCCAGCCCGCCGATTGCAGCAGGAACAGGAGCTCGTGGAGTCCGAACGGGCGTATCACGGCTGGGCCCCCGTCAGCATGCTCCCATCGCCCGCGGTGCCCCTGTCGCGCGAGCGCTGGGAGAACAGGAAGTGCCCGAGCAGCGTCAGCATGGCCTTCAGGACGAGGGCGAGGGCGAGGTAGAGCACGGAGGCGACGATGTAGACCTCGAAGCTGCGGAAGGTCAGCGACTGGAGCGTCGCCGCCTCGCCGCTGAGCTCCTGGACCGAGATGAAGGAGCACACGCTGGACGCCAGCATCGTGAGGGTGAACTGGGTGACGAGTGAAGGCCAGACCTTCGCGATGGCGGGCCGCAGCACGATGTGCACGAAAACCTGGGTGCGCGTCAGTGACAAGGACAGGCCGGCTTCGATCTGCGAGCGGTGGATGGAATCGACTCCGGCCCTGAAGATCTCGGCGCTGTAGGCGCCAAGATTGATGACCGTCGCGAGCAAGCCGGCATACAGGGCCGGCAGCCTCACGCCGAGCACCGGGAGCCCGAAGAAGATGATGTAGAGCTGGACCAGGAAGGGCGTGTTCCTGATCGTCTCGACGTACAGCGTGACGATCCAGCCGAATTGCCTGGGCAGCAGGCTGCGCACGCTCTCGGCGAGAAGGCCGACCGCGCTGCCCAGCACGATGGCCGCGATCGACAGCTTGATCGTCAGCCAGAACCCCTGCATCAAGGCGGGAGCCTGATCCAGAATGGGTGCGAACTGCAGTTCGAATGCCATGAGGACTCCCGAGGGAGATCGAGGTTCCGGTGCCGATGCCCTCGAGCGAGGCGGCCGCCCGGCAGCTTCGAGCTGCCGGGCCGGCTTATCGACGGATCAGAACACGGGCATGTCCCGAGGCATGGGATGCCCGACCCACTTCATCGCGATCGCATCCAGTTCGCCATTGCCCTTGATGTAGGCGAGCGTCGTGTTGAGCCACTGCAGCAGCTCGAACGAGTCCTTGCGGACGGCGATGGACTGGAAGTCGTTGTGGAACGAGAATTTCACCGCGATGTCCGCGTCCGGTCTCGATTTCAGGACTTCCTTGTAGATCGTCTCGGGTATGGCGACCGCTCCGACCTGCTTGGTGAGCAGGGCCTGCGTCGCGGTCAGGTCGTCATCGAAGCGCGCCAGTTCCACGCCCTTGACGGCGACGCGCATCAAGGCGGCTTCCTGCGGCGTACCGCGGGCGATGGCGACCTTCTTGCCGACCAGATCGTTCATCGACTTGATCGCATCTGCCTTGTGCGCGGCGATCACCAGGGGAAAGACGTTGTACGAGCCGGTGAACATGACGACCTTGGCGCGGGCGGGCGTTGCGCCGAGCGTCGCCACCATGAAGTCCACCTTGCCAGCCTCGAGGGCGGGAATCCGCGCCGCGGTCGTGTACGTCGATACTTCGGCCGGAACACCAAGGTAGCCCGCAAGGAGGTTGGCGATGTCCACGTCCATGCCGCGCGCCTTGCCGTCTGCGTCGACGAAGCTGAACGGGGGCGCGCCGCTGTTGACGCCGATCAACACCTTGCCGCGCTTGACGATGTCGTTGATGGTCTGTGCGTTCGAGGTCGCGCTCGTCACCAGCATCGCAGCCGCGACCAGCGTGCCGACCAAGGTACTTTTCAGCAGTCTCATGTTTGCCTCCTTGCCTGGGTTCAACGGGAATGCCGGCGGCCGTGCTTCCGGTCGCCGGTGACGAAAACCTTGCCTGCGGGCGAGCTGCAGGCACGGTCGAAGAAGGGTCCGTGCGGTGCCATCACCCGCGACGTCCGTCGTCGGGTCGCGCGCTGCGGCGCGCGAAGAACGCGGCTTGCGCGCGCTTCTGCTCCGGCGAACCCCACAGGCGCTCCACCGCGCGGGCTTCGGCGTCGAGGGCTTCCGCCCAGGGACGGCCGAGCCCGTCATCGATGACGCGTTTGATGGCCACCAGCGACTCGCTGGCGTGCGAGGCGATCGTTCCGGCGAGCGCCAGGGTCTGCGTCAGCAAGTCTGCCGCCGGATACACGGCATTCACGATGCCGAGCTCAAGGCAGCGCTGCGCGTCGAGTGGGCGACCTGTCATGGCCACCAGCTTCGCCGCCGATGCGCCGATGAGACGGCGCAGGCGCTGCGTGCCCCCCCACCCGGGCAGGCTCGCCAGCGTCACTTCCGGCAGTCCCAGGTGCGCCGTGTCGCTCGCGGTGCGGAAATCGCAAGCGAGCGCCAGCTCGAGCCCGCCGCCTAGCGCGAAGCCGTTGACGGCGGCGATCGTGGGCTTCGCCGACGCCGCGAGGCGATCGAAGAGCTCCTGCCCCCATCGCATGTGCGAGTAGGCGACGGCGGGTGTGAATCCGACCTGCTCCTGGATGTCCGCACCGGCGCTGAACGCGCGATCTCCGGCGCCGGTGATGACGATGCACTTGACCGCGGCGTCGGCGCCGGCATCGCGCAGCGCTTCTTCCAGCGCCAGCAGCAGGGGCTTGCTGAGCGCATTGCGCTGCGCCGCACGATTGAGGGTCAGGAGCAGGACGCCTGGCTGCCGGTCCGATTCGCGGAGGAGCATCGTCATGCCGCACGCTCCACCGCCGCACGGCGCGCGAGGCGCAGTCCCATGGGCTCGGCGGCGAAGAGGCGCGCGTCCATTCGGCCAAGCGGCGCCGCGACACCCGGGCGGAAGTCCATCTGTTGCAGGACGTCGCGTTCCACGTCCAGGCCGGGCGCAACTTCCGTGAGCACGATGCCTTCTGCCCGCAGCTCGAAGACCGCGCGTTCGGTGACATAGGTCACCGGGACCTTCCAGCGCCGCGCGTACTCGCCGCTGAAGGAGATCTGATCGACCGACGGCACGAACTTCGCCGCACCCGCCTCTTCCTCGATGGCGATTCCCGTCGCCGTGAAGCCGATGCGCTGCTTGCCCGCCTTGAGCGTGCCGACGAACACCACGCGCTTGGCCCCTTGCGAGATGTTCACGAAGCCGCCGATACCGGCGATTCGGCCGCCGAACTTGCTGACGTTGACGTTGCCTTGCGCGTCGACCTGCGCGAAGGAGAGGATCGCGATGTCGAGTCCACCGCCGTCGTACCAGTCGAACTGATAGCCGGCATCGATCATCGCGAACTGGTTTCGCGCCATGCCGAAGTCGGCGCCGGTCGCCGGCACGCCGCCGATGTGGCCCTGTTCCAGCGTGAACGTGACCGCGTCGCCCAGGTGCTCCTCGGCGAGGATCGTCGCTACGCCGTCGGGCATGCCGAAGCCGAGATTGGCGACATCGCCTTCGCGCAGCTCGCAGGCAGCGCGGCGCGCGATCACCTTGCGCTCGTTCAAGGGCAGCGGCGGCAACTCCGCCAGCGGAACGCGCTCGGCGCCGGTCAGGCTCGGATCGTCGTCCGTCATGAACGACAGCCGCTGCCCGGAATGCACGACCACGGCATCGACCAGCACACCGGGGACCTTGACGCTGCGCGGATCGAGGGTGCCGGGCCTGACGAGGCGCTTCACTTGCGCGATGACGATGCCGCCGGAGTTACGGGCCGCTTGCGCCGCGGACAGCGTTTCCGCGTAGAGTCCTTCACCCTCCATCGTGATGTTGCCGAGATCGTCGGCGGTCGTGCCGCGGATGACGGCAACGTCGATGTCGAAGGACGGATAGAAGAGGTACTCCCGACCCTTGATGGACATGAGTTCGACGAGCGCATCCTTGGCGCTCGCGTTGAGGCGCCCGCACTCGATCCGGGGATCGACGAAGGTACCGAGCCCCACGTGACTGATCACGCCGGGCGCATGGCCGGCGATCGCGCGGAAGAGGTGCGACATGACCCCCTGGGGCAGGCAATACGCCTCGATCTGCTCGGTGGTCGCGAGAAGCTGCATCTTCGGACACCAGCTCCAATGGCCACCGATGGCGCGCCGGACCATTCCGGGGTGGGCGAGCCGGTCGATGCCGCCCCCCTTGCCATCTCCCATGCCGCTCGGATTCACCACCGACAGTTGGGCGGGATGGCCCTGTTCCAGAAAGCGCCGTTCGAGCGCTGCGAGGACGAGGTCGGGCTCGTTGACGCCGCCCCCCGAGCCGTCGACCAGGACGGTTGCACCGTCACGGACCAGCGCCGCCGCCTCTGCCGCGGAGATCACCTTTCCCACTGCGATCCTCCTGGAACTCGATTCTGCATATGTTATAACATTAGTGCATTCATTGGCGACATTCTTGGGAGTATCTCCAGTACAAGGCGTCAGTGCGGGGAAGAAGGCTACTACAAGACGGATAGACGTACCAATGTCATATCATCAAAAAAGGTCACCGACATGACTTCCTGGTTCGAAGAAGCGCTCCAACGGGCGCACGCGCGTGTGCATCGCATCGCGCTCGAATGCGTGGACTTCCCGCACATCACCGCGCGCGGTCGATGGCAGACCACGCCAGACGGCGTCTGGACCGGTGGTTTCTGGGCCGGGTTGCTCTGGCTCGAGTTCGAGTGGTCGCGATCGGCGGAGGCGCGCAGTCGCGCGATGGCGTTCACCGACCGCTTGCTGCCGCGTGCAGGTGATACGCACAATCACGACCTTGGTTTCATGTTCTTTCCGAGTGCGGTCAAAGGTTGGGAACTGACCGGCGATGCGCGCTATCGCGACAGCGCGATCGCCGCCGCCCGATCGCTGGCCGCCCAGTTCAACGACGTGGGGGGATTCATTCCCGGCTGGGGGTTCTTTGGCGCCGACGACTGGAGCGGCTCGGTATTGATCGATACCCTGATGAACCTGCCGCTGCTCGTATGGGCGGCACGGCAATCCGGTGACGACGGCCTCATGCCCGTGGTGCAGCGGCACGTGGCGACCGCGCTGAAACATCAGTTGCGGGCCGACGGCTCGGTCTTTCACATGTTCCGTTTCGATCCGGCGACCGGTGCGCCGGTGAGGGGCGATACCTATCAGGGTCTCGGCCCGGACAGCTCCTGGGCACGGGGTCAGGCGTGGGCAATGACCGGTCTCGCCATTCTTGCGACAATGACGGGAGATGCGGGCTATGCGGCGGCGAGCAGCCGCGTCGCCGATTACTTCTACGGAAAGCTGCCGGCGGATGGCATTCCGCCCTGGGACTTCGCAGTGACGGACGACAACGCGCCCAAGGACTCCTCGGCCGCCGCGATCGCGAGCTATGGATTCCAGAAACTCCATGAGGCGACGCGCGAACCGCGACATCTGGATGCCGCGGTCTCGCTGCTTCGCGCCCTGTCGAATGGCTGCGTGAACCGCGGGGACACGGGAGGCCTGCTCCTGCACGCCACCGCCGACCTGCCGCACGGGCTCGGCATCGATGAATCGACGATGTATGGCGACTACTATTACCTCAAGTCGCTGGTCCGACTCGCACGAGACCCTTCCGTTGCCTGATTCACCGCAACCCGATCCGCCCAATCGCAAGCAGGTGCTGGACCCGACGAGTCCTGTCCCGGTCTATCACCAGCTGCGGCAGGCGCTGGAGGCGTCGTGGCGGTCGAGGTTCGACGCGGACGACGACCTCCCGACCGAGCGCGAGATGATGGATGAGTACGGCGTCAGCCGGATCACCGTGCGGCGTGCGCTCGACGAGATGATCCACGACCGTGTCATTCACCGGCCGCGGCCGCGTGGACGCCTGCGCTTCTCGCCGATCAGGGTCAGGCAGCAGCTCAATCGCCTGCGCGGTTTCTTTGCCGACGACGCGCTGGCGGCGGGGCACCAGCCGAGCACCCGAGTGCTCGAGGTCGGGCAGGGGGTATGGGCCGATGCGAACCGATTGCTGGGGTTGCCTGCCGAATCGGCGTGCTACCGGATATCCAGGCTGCACGAGAGCGCCGGCAAGCCCTTGAGCCACCAGGTGTCGTTCATCCCTTGTAACGTCTGCCCGGACCTCATGCTGAGCGATCTGTCCGGATCGCTGCTGCAGATGATGGAGCTCCGTTACGGACGACGCGCCCACCGCGCCGAGCAACGGCTCTGCGCGAGCGAGGCAACGGCCGAGGAGGCATCGCTGCTTCGTTTGCCGCGCCGCAGCCATGTGTTCCACGTCGATCGAGTATCCTACGACGAGCACGGGGAAGCGATCGAGTATTTCGTGTCGGTGCTCGACGTCGATCACTTCGAGTTCCACACGAGCCTCGGTGCTTCGGGCACGCATCCTGCCGGTGGCGAGACGCTGCCGTGGTAGCGGTGTTCCCCGTGAAGGGCGTCCGGGTGCCGCCCGGGCCTATCCGATCGACCGGGCGCTCGAGCCGGTTCCGTGGCCCTGGATCGACGCGCTCCGGAGGTACGTGCGCAGGGGTGCTGTCTGGAGAGGAAGTGTCGTGAGCGAGTCACCGCAGCTTGCCGAATGGATCGTCGAACAGGTATCCGACGCTCTCATCTACGCCGATCGCAGCGGCAAGATCGCGCGCTGGAACGAGGCGGCGGCGCAGCTCTTCGGCTTCACGGCTGCCGAGGCGCTGGGCCAGAGTCTCGACATCATCATCCCCGAGCACCTGCGCGCGGCGCACTGGAAGGGTTTCGATGAGGCGATCGCGCGCGGCGCGACGCGGCTGCACGGTCGTCCGACGCTGACGCGCGGGCTGCGCAAGGGCGGCGACAAGCTCTACGTCGAGATGACCTTCGCCCTCGTGAAGGGTCCCGATGGCGTCGTCGCAGGGTCGGTGGCCATGGCGCGCGACGTGACCGAGCGGACCGAAAAGGAACGTGCCGCCCGGCGTGCGACAGCAGGAACGACGCCGCCGCGCCCCGCGTGATGCGTTTTCGCATCCGGAGATCTTGCTCCGGCGCGCTTTTCCGCCACCGTTTCCCTCGCTTGCTTCGCCGGGCCCTGCTGCGCGGCTGGCGCGTTCCGGCGCGTCCTGGCTTCATCTTCGCGGTCGCGCTTGGTTTCATGGGGACGCAGGTCGTCGCGGGGGCGCAGACGGTCGCCGGGAAGCAAGCCCTCGCCGCACCCGACACGACCGAGCAGCGCGCCAAGGCCTGCACCGGATGTCACGGTCCGCAGGGCAGGTCGCGTCCCGACGGTTACGTGCCGCGCCTGGCCGGCAAGCCGGCGGGCTATCTCTACGCGCAGCTCGTCGCCTTTCGCGAGGGCAGGCGGACGCACGCCACGATGGCGCGTCTTCTCCAACATCTCGACGATGCCATGCTGCACGAGCTCGCGGCCTGGTTCTCCGGACTCGACGTCGCCTACCCGCCGCCGGCCGGCGTGCGGCCGCCGGGCGACGCGGGAAAGCGAGCCGCGCAGGTGGTGCAGCGCGGCGATGCAGCCCACGACGTGCCGGCGTGCACGGCGTGTCACGGCGAAGCGCTGACGGGGACGGCCCCCAACGTGCCGGGCCTCCTCGGATTGCCGCGCGACTACCTCGTGGCGCAACTCGGCGCGTGGCGCGAGGGCGCTCGCCGTTCGCGCGAGCCGGATTGCATGGCGAGCATCGCGCGCCGCCTTCCCGTGACCGACGCAGCCCTCGTCGCCCAATGGCTCGCCGCGCAACCGGTGCCGATACCGTCGGCGCCGGCAACCACGATACCGGCGTCGTGGCCGCTCGAATGCGGCGTGCTCTCGCCGTCGCCGCGCGTGCCCGGCACGGCGGCGGCATTGCGCGCAGCCGACACCGACCTCGTGCAGCGCGGCGCGTACCTCGCGCGGGTGGGCAACTGCGCCGGCTGCCATACGACGCCGGGCGGTCGTCCGTACGCCGGCGGTCGCGGCATTCCGACGCCCTTCGGCACCGTCTTCGCGAGCAACATCACGCCCGATGTCGCGACCGGCATCGGCGCCTGGACCGCCGACGATTTCGCCCGCGCCCTGCACGACGGACGCTCGCGCGACGGACGCCGTCTCGCACCGGCGTTTCCCTACACGTCGTACACGCGTGTCTCGCGCGAGGACAGCGATGCGATCTTCGCGTATCTGCGCAGCGTCGCGCCCGTGGCGCAGCCGTCACGTGCCAACGAGCTGCGCTTTCCCTTTGGCACGCAGGCCGCACTCGCGGCGTGGCAATGGCTGTTCTTCACGCCCGATCGCGGATCCGGGCCGAAGCAGGCGCCGGGGTCCGGGCGATCTGCTCCAGCCGAGCGCGGCGAATATCTCGTGCGCGGCCTGGGCCATTGCGACGCCTGCCACGCGCCGCGCAATGGCTGGGGTGCGCCGGCCTCGACGTTGACCGGCGGCGTCATCCCGGCGCAAGGCTGGCACGCACCTGCGTTGCATGCGCCTGCGGCAGATGGAGAGACCGCTGCCGATCTGGTGAGGCTCCTGCGCACCGGCCGCAACGCACAGGGCAGCGCGAGCGGGCCGATGGCGGGCGTCGTGCGTGAGAGCACCCAGCACTGGACCGACGCCGATCTGGCGGCCGCTGCCGCATATCTCGCGACGCTGCCGCCGCAAGCTCCGCCGCGCATGCGCATCGCGCCGGCACCGCCCGAAGTACTCGCCTGGGGTGAGCGCATCTACGGCGATCGTTGCGCCGATTGCCACGGTCGCGATGGCCGCGGCGAGCCCGGTGCGTATCCACCGCTCGCCGGCAATTCCACCGTGCTTGCCGCCGACACGCGCAATCTCGTGCAGGTCTTGCGCTGGGGCGTGTTCGGCCCGGTCACCGCGGCGGTCCCGCGGCCTTACGGGATGCCGCCGCAGGATCTCGACGACGCCGACACCGCGGCGGTGCTTACCTACATCCGGCAGTCGTGGGGCAACCACGCCGCCGCGGTCATGCCCGTCGACGTGCTGGCGGCTCGGGAGTCGTTGCGATAGTGGCCGCGGGAGCTCGCTGGCGCGGAACTTACGGGAGGCCCGTATATCGCCGCCTGCCGGCCCGGCATGTCGCGATTACCGCGCCCCGCATGTCGCTGCCCACGGGTCCCGCGCTGCCGCCTACGGCATCCCCCGCAGCGGCTGCGCGCGCACCATCGACGGGTACTCCTTCTTCAGCGCCTCCAGCTTGGGCAGGTCGTTGTAGACGATGTACGGCTGCGTGGGGTGCCGCGCGAGGTAATCCTGGTGATAGGCCTCGGCCGGATAGAACACCGTGAGCGGCGCCAGCTCGGTCACGATCTTCTTCGGATACGCCCTGGCGCCGTCGAGCTGCGCGACGTAGGCCTGCGCGACCTTCTTCTGCTCGTCGTTGACGAAGTAGATCGCCGACCGGTATTGCGTGCCCACGTCGGGGCCCTGGCGGTTGAGCTCGGTGGGATCGTGCGCCACCGACATGAAGACGCGCAGGAGTTCTCCGTAGGTGACCTTGGACGGGTCGAACTTGACCTCGACCGACTCCGCGTGGCCGGTCATGCCGCTGCTCACGTCGTTGTAGGTCGGGTTCTTGGTACGGCCGCCGGCGTACCCGGAGATGGCGCTCTGCACGCCGTTCATGTGCCGGAACACGGCCTCGACACCCCAGAAACAGCCGCCGGCGAACACGGCGGTTTGCGTCCCTGCGGTGGAGGCGCGGGGAACGTCGATCGTCGGCGCCGGCAGCGGCGCGGCGTGGGCCGTGACGGAAAAGAGCGCAACGACGGAAGCGGCCGCGGTGGAGAGGGAGAAGCGCATGGTCGATGTCCTTGCTGGCGCGCCGGGGCCGCTTCCGACGATCGGAGCGACCGGTGGCGCATGAACCTTGGTCGTGGCCACCAGCGAAACCTTTCGAGTGGCTGCTACGGCGGTGGCTCTTGGACCGCGCGGCGTGCGGGCTGGTTCGCGGCCGTGTCCTCCGCCGTGCCCGCGTCCAGCATCCGCAGCGCCACGTGCGCCGCGCCGAAGCCGTTGTCGACGTTCACGACCGCAAGTCCCGAGGCGCAGCTCGCGAGCGCCGCGTGCAGCGCCGCCTTGCCGCCTGCCGCCACGCCGTAGCCCACCGACGTGGGCACCGCGATGATCGCACTGCGCACGAGCCCGGTGAGGACGCTGAAGAGGGCGCCTTCCATGCCGGCGATGCAGATCACCACCCGATGGGCGCGGATGTCGTCGAGATGCTCCATCAGGCGCCACAATCCGGCGACGCCCACGTCCACGTAGCGCGAGACGGCCTCGCCGGCAAAGCGCAGCGTACGTTCGGCTTCGCCTGCGACCGGCACGTCGGAGGTGCCGCCGCACACGATGGCCACGCGTGGCGCATGACGCGGCGGCGGCAGGGCGCCGAGGATGGCGGTGCGGGAGACGTCGTCGTAATCGAGCTCGCGGCGCACGGAGGCGCCGAGCGCCGCGAACCTGTCCGCGGGCAGGCGCGTGAGGAGCAGGCGGCGCGAGCGCGCGAGCGCCTCGGCCGCGATCGCGTCGATCTGCGCCACGCTCTTGGCGTCGCACAGCACGGCCTCGGCGGTGCCGGTGCGCGCAATGCGGTCCCAGTCGAGGCGAAAATCCGACATCGGTCTACGTCCCGTGCAGGAATGCCGCGCCCCGCACGTAGGGCCGTACCCCGACGAGATGCCGGCCGGCGCGTGCGCATTGCGTGGTCGCGATCTCGGTGGCGATCACGGCGTCGCGCGCCAGGTCGGCCGCTCCCAGCTCGACCACCACGCCGCCGTGCGTGATGCGGCAACGCAGCGTGGCTTCGCTTCCGAGACGCGCGGCCAGGGCGTCCTCCATCGCATCGATGAAGGCGAGGTCGGCGGGGTCGATGGCGATGCCGGTCTCAACACGACTCGCAAGGCAGGGCTGCGCCGGGAGCCGTTCGATATCGGCAAGTCCCAGATGGCAGGCGAGCGCGTAGATCTCGTCCTTGCCTACGCCCGCCTCGACATAGGGATGCACGACCGCGCGCTCGGCGGCCGCACGCAGGCCGGGCCGGTAGTCGCCGAGGTCGTCGAGGTTGGTGCCCGAGGCGATGGTGTCCGCGGTCGCGGCAGCGATGCGCGCGTACAGGTTCGTCTTGCAGTAGTAGCAGCGGTCGACGGGATTGGCGCGGTAGTTTGGATCGGCAAGCTCGTGCGCGTCGATCACGACGAGGTCCCAGCCGTTCGCGGCGGCATGCGCCTCGACCCGCTCGCGCGCGGCGCGCGGCACGGCCGGGCTCGTCGCGTGGTAGATCGTGGCGATGGGGCGCGCGTGGCGCGTGGCGACGTGCGCGAGCGTGAGCGAGTCGACGCCGCCGCTGACGGCGATGGCCAGACGAGGATGGCGGTCGAGTGCGGCGACGAGGGCGGCAAGCGCGCGCGGCGCGGCAGCAGGCGCGTTCATCGCTGCTCTCCGGCCGGCACGGCCGGCGCCGCGGCCGCTGCCGGCTGGCGGCGCGCGGACGTCGAGGCATCGGAAGACGGTGCGCTGCCCGCCCCACCGTCGTGCGCCTCGTCGACCCCGCGGGCACCTTCCTCGCGAGCGCCGCAGGCGCGGTCGACGGCCCGCGCGCGCGTCGCGCGCCGCGATTCGAGCGTGGCGCCGCTGGCGACGTCGTCGTGCGCAGCCTTGCCGGTGACCTCGCCGCCGGGACGCCGGGCGAGCTTGACCGTCACCTCGCGGCCGTCGGCGTGCGCGAGCACGTCGGTCCGCCGCAGCACGTGTCGATGTTCCTCGCGCACGCGCAGACCGAGCGTGGACGTCTCTCCGAAGCACGCCTGCGCCACGTCCTGCACCGCGGCGGGCAGGGCGAGGATGCGCATCCCCGTGACGGGGCGTCCCTTCTTGCCCATGCGGGTGTCGAGGGTGACGTCGAGCACGTCGGCGCGGGCACGCAGGCGGTCCGCGGCGAGCGCGATCTCCTCGCCCGTCATGTCGTCGACGTCGCATTCCATGACCGCGACGGTGTCGCCGTCGATGTCGGCCGCGAGCGGACGCGCGACGGCCTCGAAGACGAGCGCGCGCGCGATGTTGGGCAACCCCGGCAGGGTGCGCGTGCCGGCGCCACTGCCGATCGCCACCAGCCGTCCCGTCACGCGCGCCGTGCCGCAGCGCTCGGGCGGCACGAGGTGACGCAGGATCGCAGCGCCGGTAGGCGTGACGCGCTCGCCGCCGACGCCGTCGTCGTGCCACGGGTAGCCCGCGAGCAGCGCGACGGTGGCCGGCGTGGGCACCGGCAGCATCCCGTGTGCCGTGCGCACCCGGCCGTTGCCGAGCGGCGGCGCCGATGCCGACCAGGTGGCGTGCTCGAGCTCGGCGGCGATGCATCCCGCGGCCACGAGGTCCATGACCGAGTCCCAGTCCGCGAGTTCGTGGAAGTGAACCGCGTCGCGCGGCGTGCCGTGCACCTGCGCTTCGGCGTCCGTCAGCACGGCAAGGAGCGCCAGCGCATGCGCGCGCGTGGCGGGCGTGAGCGGCGCGGCCGTGAGGCGCGCGTGGATCTCGCGGGCCGAGGTGCCATGCTCCGCGTTGGCGCCGACGGCCAGCGTCCCTTGCTTGGACGCATGCCGGTAACCCTTGGGCAATCCGAAGCGGCGGGCGCGCAGGCCGGCACACTGTTGCGTGTCGAAGACGGGCAGCACGCTGTCCGGCGGCCGCATCGCGGCGAGCGCCGTGAGCACCGGCGCCTGCAGCGCGGGCAGCGCGTCGACCAGCGCCGCCACGAACATGTCGCCGGCAAGGCCGCCGACGAGATCGAGATGGATGGCGAGGCCGGTGCGGTCCTTCGACGTCATGAGGCGACCGTTCGCGCCGGCGCGCTCCGGCACGTGCCCGCCCTTGCGGCAGCCTGAGGGATCACGCCACCACCGGAACGACGTACGGCCCCTCGGGAATCACCGCGACATCGGCGTCGCCCGCCGCCGCGAGCGCATCCGCGACCGCGTCCTCCACCGAGTCGACCGACTGCACGCAGGTCAGCGCGCGCTCGTCGGCATCGAGGCCGGTCGTGTAGAGCTGCACGTCGCCGGCGCGCATCGGCTTCAGCTGCATCTGTGTCTGCCACTCGTCGACATCGGCGAACCGCTTGGCGAGGAGCGAGCGCAGGAAGGCATCGGGGCCCAAGTGACCGAGGCGCGCCTGCGCGTCGCGGAACTCGGCGGAGCCGAAGCCTTCGGAACACGCTGACGCGATGATGAGTCGCCCGCCCGGCTCGAGGATGTCGAGCGGCGTGACCATGCCCTTGATCGTCTGGTAGTACGTCTTGTCGAGCGGATGTCCGGCCGCGGAGGTGACCACCGTGCGGAAGCGCCGGCCGACGGGCACGCGGATGGACGCTGCCACGAAGTCGACCGCCGCCATGTGGCTCGCGATCACCTCGCCGAAGTTGACGTGGATGAGGTCGCGGTCGTCGTCGATCACGGTGTTGACCGCGTAGAGCTCGCCCAGCATGCGCACGATCTCGAGCTGCTCCTCGTGCAGCGGATTGCCGGCCAGGTTGCACTGGATCGCCAGCGGGTCGGCCATGAAGCGCGCGCTGTGGAAGGTGCGGATCGTGTCCTCGTGCGCAACGCCGGGCGCAATGACCTTGCGCCCGCCGGACCAACCGGCCATGAAGTGCGGCTCGACGAGTCCCGTGGCGATGCGCAGGTCAGCCTCCACGAAGCGGCGATCGAGCTTCACCGGGGTGCCTCGCGTGGAGGTGGCGCCCAGGTCGACGTGCGCGGCGACATCGCGCGCGAAGTGATTCTCCACACGGACGTGCTCGAGTACCCACGGATCGCCGATCACCTCGTCGAGCTCGGCGCCCTCGTTGGGGCGGTGCAGGCCGGTGGCCACCAGCACCGTGATGCGGTCGGCCGCCGTGCCGGCATCGAGCATCGGCTCGATCAGCGCGCGCAGGAACAGTCCGTTGGGCACCGGGCGCGTGATGTCGCACACGAGGATGCACGCGCTCCTGCGGCCGCGCACGAGATCGCGGTACGGCGGCGCCCCGATGGGGGCGGCGAGCGCGTCGCGCACGGCGGCGTGGGGATCGGCGAGCTTGGCGAGCGGGCGCTTGCCGATGATCACCGGCCGCGCCTGCGGCGGGAGATTCACGGCGAGGCCGGTCTGTCCGTAGCGGAGATGGACGGGAGCAGTCATCCCGTCATGTTACTCGCCTCGCCCCCGAGCGGCGTTTGCCCTATAGTGGCCGGCAATAACCACGGAGGAAGCATGGTCGACTTCGACAAGGAGATGCGGCGCATCGTGAGGATCACGAAGGATTTCGCCGCGCCGCACCGCATCGATCACGGCCGGAAGTTCCGCCTCGCCGATCACCATCCCGGCGACACCGGGGGGCTCGACAACGAGGACAGGCCGGCGGCGCAGGAGGCTCTCGGCATCGGACGCGCGGCGCTCGCGGAACTGCAGGACCGGCTCTACGCCCAGGATCGGTGGTCGGTGCTCCTCATCTTCCAGGCGATGGACGCCGCGGGCAAGGACAGCGCGATCAAGCACGTGATGTCGGGCATCAATCCGCAGGGCTGTCAGGTGTACTCGTTCAAGGCGCCGACGTCGGAGGAGCTCGACCACGATTACATGTGGCGCTGCGCCAGGAGCCTGCCGGAACGCGGGCGCATCGGCATCTTCAACCGCAGCTACTACGAGGAGGTGCTGGTGGTGAAGGTGCACGAGGCGATCCTCGCCGGCCAGCACCTGCCGCGTGAGCTCGTGACCCGACGCATCTGGGACGAGCGCTACGAGGACATCCGCAACTTCGAGCGCTATCTCGCGCGCAACGGCACCGTGGTGCGCAAGTTCTTCCTCAACGTGTCGCGCGACGAGCAGAAGAAGCGCTTCCTCGAGCGCATCGAGCAGCCGGACAAGAACTGGAAGTTCTCCGCAACCGATGCGCGCGAGCGCGCGCACTGGGATGAGTACATGGACGCCTACGAGACGATGATCCGCGAGACGGCCACGCCGCAGTCCCCGTGGTACGTGGTGCCCGCCGACAGCAAGTGGTACACGCGCCTCGTGGTCGCGGGAGCCATCGTCGATGCGCTGGCGTCGCTCGACCTCGCCTACCCCGTGATCGACGACCGGCAGCGCGCGGAGCTGGCGGAGGCCAGGGCGATCCTGGAGGCGGAGGGTGGCAAGGGGAAGAAGGCCGGCGGGGCCAGGGGGGGCGGCAAGACCAGGGATGGTGGCAGGAAGAAGAAGGGCCAGCACGAGCGGTAACATGCTGAAGAAGCGCGGGAGCTTTTCGATCGCGCAAGGCGTCAAACCACGAACAAGATCGCATTTCTGGGGTTGGGTTCGCGGCGGTGATCACCATCTTGCGGACTGCGAAGGGCGTGATGCCTCCCCCGAGAAGGTCTCGGCGGGGCGCACATGCGGCACGCAGGCCGCCACGCGTCGCCCCAGGCGCGCGGGTCACGCGTTTGCCAGTACCATTGCTGCCGGCCCCTGCATCCTCCATGCAACTTCGATGAACTTCAGCGTCGTCACCTACAACATTCACAAGGGCTTTTCACATCTCACCCGGCGGGTGGTCATCCACGAGCTCAAGGAGAAGCTCCACGTGATGTCCGCCGACGTGCTCTTCCTCCAGGAGGTGCAGGGGGTCCACGATCGCCACGCCGCGCGCCATCGCGACTGGCCCGGCGCGCCGCAGCACGAGTTCATCGCCGGCGAGATGTGGAACGAGGTGGCGTACGGACGCAACGTGGTGCACCGCCACGGCCATCACGGGAATGCGATGCTCTCGCGTTTCCCCATCGTCTCGCAGGAGAACTCCGACATCTCCGCGCATGCGTTCGAGAGCCGGGGGCTCCTGCATTGCGAGATCAGCCTCGGCGGCGACGCGCCCGTGCTGCATTGCCTCAACGTCCACCTGGGGCTCTTCGAGCGCGGCCGGCAGCGGCAGATCCGCGCGCTCGTCGACCGCATCAACGCCACCGTGCCGCGCGATGCTCCGATGGTGATCGCCGGGGATTTCAACGACTGGCGGCGCAAGGGCGACCGGACGCTCACCGATGCGCTCGGCGTGGTCGAGGTCTTCGACGAGGTGAAGGGGCGTCCCGCACGCACCTTCCCGAGCATGCTCCCCATGTTCCGGCTCGACCGCATCTATGCCCGGGGCCTCGACGTGAAGGACGCCCGCGTACACTACGCATTCCCGTCGTCGCGCATGTCGGACCACGCTGCCCTCGCGGCCACGTTCGAGGTTCCGCGCGGGAAGCGATAGGAGGCGCGGCGGCGGCCACAGGGGGGTCGCTTCTCCGTGTTCCGCTTCACACCCGGGAATCACGTCGAGCTGCTCTGCAGCGGACGGGAATTCTTCCCCGCGCTCGTCGCCGCGATCGACGGCGCGCGACGCGAGATCTGGTTCGAGACCTACATCTTCGCCGACGACGAGGCCGGCAACGCCGTGGCGGACGCCCTCCTGCACGCCGTGCGCCGCGGCGTGGTGGTCCGCCTGCTCGTCGACGGCTGGGGTGCCAAGCACTACCTCACGAAGCGGCTCGAGCGCGCGTTGCGCGATGGAGGCGTCAAGCTGCTCAAGTACCGCCCCGAAGTCGCCCCGTGGCAGTTCCGCCTGCACCGGCTGCGGCGCATGCACCGCAAGGTGTGCCAGGTCGATCGCGACGTCGCCTTCGTGGGCGGCATCAACGTGATCGACGACATGAACACGCCGAACCAGACGCCGCCGAGACTCGACTTCGCGGTGCGCGTGAGCGGACCGCTCCTGGGTCAGATCGCCTACTCGACGCAGCGGCTGTGGGCGCTCGTCGAGCTCGTGCAGATCGAGTCGAGCGACGTGCCGCTCTTCCCGGAGGTGCCCGCACTGCCTCGCGTCGGCACGCAGACGGCCAAGTTCGTGACTCGCGACAACCTGCGCCATCGCCGCGACATCGAGCGCGCGTACCTCGCGGCGATCCGCACCGCGAAGCGGGAGATCATCATCGCCAACGCGTATTTCTTTCCCGGCATGCGCTTTCGCCATGCGCTCGCGGCGGCCGCGCAGCGGGGCGTGAAAGTCACCCTCCTCCTGCAGGCGCGCGTGGAGTATCGCCTCCTGCACTACGCGTCGCGCGCACTGTACGGCCAGTTGCTCGGGGCCGGGGTGGCGATCGCCGAGTACCACCGGTCGTTCCTGCACGCCAAGGTCGCCGTGATCGACGATCACTGGGCGACGGTAGGCTCCTCCAACATCGATCCCTATTCGCTGCTGATGGCGCGCGAGGCCAACGTGTTCGTGCGCGACGCGCGCTTTGCGGACCGCCTGCGCGTCGAGCTTCTCGCCATGATCGACACCGGCACGCGGCACGTCGAGCCCGAGGGGTGGAGTGCGCGCGGCCGGCTGTCGAAAGCCATGACGTGGGTAGCCTACGGCGCGGTGCGCATGCTCATGTTCCTCGTGGGCTATGGCGACGCCGAGTGGTTTCCGCGCCGCGGACGCTAGGCGCGCGCCTCGCCGCATGGCGCTGCTAGACTCTGCCGCCCATGGCCCGCACTGCCTCCGCCCGCGCGCCCTCCACGGTGGCCGATCGCCGCACGCCGCGGGGCACGGGCGACCTCGGCGCCCTGCGCACGCTCTTGCCCTACCTGTGGGAGTACAAGGGCCGCGTGCTGGCCGCACTCGCCTGCCTCGTGCTTGCCAAGGTGGCGAACGTAGGTGTCCCGGTGCTCCTGAAGCACATCGTGGACAGCCTCGACCGCGAGGCCGCGCTGCTCGCGGTCCCGATGGCGCTGCTCGTCGCCTACGGTCTGTTGCGCCTGTCCACGACGGTGTTCACCGAGTTGCGCGAGTTCCTCTTCGCCAAGGTGACGCAGCGGGCCGTGCGCAAGATCGCCCTGCAGGTGTTCCGCCACCTCCATGCGTTGTCGCTGCGCTTCCACCTGCACCGGCAGACGGGCGGCCTCACGCGCGACGTCGAGCGTGGCCAGCGGGGCATCTCCACGCTCATCAGCTACGCACTGTTCTCGATCCTGCCGACGCTCGTGGAGATCGCTCTGGTGGCGGGGATCCTCATCGCCCGCTACGACTGGACGTTCATCGCCATCACCGCGTCCGCGCTCGCCGTCTACATCGCGTTCACCATCACCGTCACGGAATGGCGCACGCATTTCCGGCGCACGATGAACGAGCTCGACAGCAAGGCGAACACGCGCGCCATCGACAGCCTGCTGAACTACGAGACGGTCAAGTACTTTGGCAACGAGGACTGGGAGGCACGGCGCTACGACGAGAGTCTCCAGCGCTGGGAGACGGCGGCGGTGCGCAGCCAGACCTCGCTGTCGGCGCTCAACATCGGCCAGAGCGCGATCATCGCGATCGCGGTCTCGCTCATCATGTGGCGCGCCACGGTCGGCGTGGTCGACGGCACGATGACCATCGGCGACCTCGTGCTCGTCAACGCGTTCATGATCCAGCTCTACGTCCCGCTCAATTTCCTCGGCGTCATCTACCGCGAGATCAAGCAGGCCACCGCGGACATGGAGCGGCTCTTCGCGCTGATCGACGAACACGCCGAAGTGACCGACCGGCCCGGGGCGAGGCCGCTCGCACCCGGCGGCGGCGACGTCCGTTTCGAGGACGTCACCTTCGCCTACGAGCCGGAGCGCACGATCCTGCACGGCGTGACGTTCGCGATTCCCACGGGGCGGACGGTGGCGGTGGTGGGGCCGTCGGGGTCTGGCAAGTCGACGCTGGCGCGGCTCCTCTATCGCTTCTACGACGTCGGCGCGGGCCGCATCACCATCGACGGCCAGGACATCCGCGACGTCACGCAGGCGTCCGTTCGCGCCGCGATCGGCATCGTCCCTCAGGACACGGTGCTCTTCAACGACAGCATCGAGTACAACATCGCCTACGGCAGGCCGGGTGCCTCGCACGATGAAGTGGTGGCCGCCGCCCGCGCGGCGCAGATCCACGACTTCGTGTCACGCCTGCCGGCGGGCTACGGCACCGCGGTCGGCGAGCGGGGCCTCAAGCTCTCCGGAGGGGAGAAGCAACGCGTGGCGATCGCGCGGGCGATCCTCAAATCCCCGCGCATCCTCATCTTCGACGAGGCCACGAGCGCGCTCGACTCGCACGCCGAGCGTGCGATCCAGGCGGAACTGCGCGCGATCGCGCGCAACCACACCACCCTCACCATCGCCCACCGGTTGTCGACGATCGTGGATGCCGACGAGATCCTCGTGCTCGACGCCGGCCGCATCGTCGAGCGCGGCACGCACGAGGTGCTGCTCGCCGCCGGCGGTGCCTATGCGCGCATGTGGCGGCTGCAGCAGGACGAGGAACGCCAGCGCCCCGCGGCGGCAGGGGCGGCCGCGGCTGGCCGCGCGGCATCCGGGGCGGCCGGGGCGGCGGTTCCTCGAACCGTCGCCTCGCCTTCGGGCGCCGGAGTGGCAGAATGAATCCCTTTCTCGCGTTCCCTTGAACTTCGGGCCCGGAAATTGCAGTCTTGTCGTTGCCCGCCGCCGGGGCTCGCACCCACGCTAAGTCCTTGATGCCACGAAGGCATTGACGGTCGGCGGGAAATCGTGCGATAACCCGGCCATAATTTCTAGAAGCCGCGTCATGATTCGTCTCTTGCCCGTTGTTTTTGCGAGCTTCCTTGCCGTACCCGCAGTCGCCAGTCCTACGCTGGACGCGGCCAAGCTGAAGCTCGCCTCCGCCAACGTCGTGGTGATCGATGCCGAGGAGGGCAAGGCCGTCTACGCCAAAGCGGCCGACGAGGTCACCCCCATCGCGTCGCTCACCAAGCTCATGACGGCAATCGTGGTGCTCGATGCCGGCCAGCCGCTGGACGAGCAGCTCGAGGTCGACATGGACGACTTCGACTACATCAAGGGCAGCCGGTCGCGCCTGCGCATGGGCGTCACGCTGTCGCGCGAGGAAATGCTTCGGCTCGCGCTCATGTCGTCGGAGAACCGGGCCGCATCGTCGCTCGGCCGGCACTACCCGGGAGGGCAGCTCGCCTTCATCGCCGCGATGAACGCGAAAGCGCGCGCGCTCGGCATGACCAGCACGCACTACGACGATGCGACCGGCCTGTCACCCAGGAACGTATCCACCGCGAACGACCTCGCGCGGCTCGTGCGCGCGGCGGCGGAGTACCCGCGCATCCGCGAGTTCTCGACCACGCCCTCGCACATGGTGGAGGTATCGGCCACCGGACAGACGCTCGGGTACCGCAACTCGAACTCGCTGGTCAAGGACAACGACTGGGACATCACGCTGCAAAAGACCGGCTATATCCGCGAGGCGGGACGCTGCGTGGTGATGCTCGCCAACATCGCGAGCAAGCCCGTCGTGATCGTGCTGCTCGACTCGATCGGCAAGCTCACACGTGTGGCCGATGCGGAGCGGGTGAAGCACTGGCTGGAGACGGGGGAGTCGCTGCCGGCGACGATGCTGCGTCAGGTCGTGCAGAAGACGCCCCAGAAGGCCACGGGCAAGCCGGTCACCAAGGTGAGCGCGAAGTCGGCATCGGGAAAGCGCGCGAAGGGCAAGATCGGCCCGCGCGGCACGCGGCGCTAGGCGTCATCCTCCGCGCCGGTGCCGCCCGAAGAGCTCGCGGGCGTGCGCGCGAGTCTTCGCCGTGATCTCCGCACCGCCCAGCATGCGTGCGAGCTCCTCGACGCGCTCGGCGCTGGAAAGCTCGGTCAGCTCGCTGGTGACGCCGTTGGCGCCACTCGCCTTGGCGACACGGTAGTGGGCGTCGGCGAAGGCCGCCACCTGCGGCAGGTGCGTCACGCATAGCACCTGGCGCCGGGCGCCGAGCGTTTGCAGGAGCTGCCCCACGGTCGCCGCCGCGCTGCCGCCGATGCCGCTGTCGACCTCGTCGAAGACGAGTGTCGGTACCGCGCCGGCCTCGCTTGCCACCACCGAAACCGCCAGCGCGATGCGGGAGAGCTCGCCGCCGGAGGCGACCTTCGCAAGCGGCCCCAGCGGCTGTCCGGGGTGCGCTGCCACGCGGAACTCGATGTCATCGAGCCCGAAGCTCGCCGGGTGGCCGTTGGGTTCCACGGCCACCTCGAAGCGGCCGCCGGCCATGGCAAGGGCCTGCAGGGCGTCGGAGACCCGGTGGGCGAGCTCGTTGCCGTGAAAGCGCCGCTTCTTCGACAGTTGGGTGGCGGCCTCGCGGTAGTCGGCCTCCGCCTTGGCCGCTCGTTCCGCCAATGCCTGGGCATCCGCCGCTTCGGAGAGCGCGCCGAGGCGAGCCTCGGTCTCCGCCAGGAGGGCAGGCAGCGCCTCGGGCCGGACGCGATGCTTGCGCGCGACGTCGTGAATTGCGGCGAGGCGATGCTCCACGCGCGCGAGTTCGGCGGGATCGAGGTCGAGATGGCGCTGATAGTCGCGCAGGGCGCGTGCGGCTTCGGCAAGCTCGATCTGCGCCGGCTCGAGGAGGCTCACGACGTCCCGCAGCGCCGGGTCGTGCGCGACGGCGCCGTGCAACCGCGCGAGGAGCTGCGCGAGGCGTGCACCGAGCGAATCGTCGGCGTCGGACAGCATGGTGACGGCCTCGGCGGCGAGGCCGATGAGCTCGGCGGCGTGCGCGAGGCGCGACTGCGTGCCCGCGAGGTCGCGCCACTCGGCTTCGCTGACGCCGAGCGCGGCGAGCTCGCGGCGGCGTTCCTCCAGGAACTCCCGCTCGGTGGCGGTGGCGGCGGCGGCCGTGCGCGCCGCGTCACGGCGCTCGACGGCGCCGCGCCAGGCGCGCCAGCGCGCGGCCACCTCGCCGGCGAGGATCGTGAAGCCGCCGAACGCGTCGAGCAGCGCCCGCTGCGTCTCGGGCTCACCGAGCGTCTGGTGCGCGTGCTGGCCGTGCAGCGCCACCAGCATCTCGCCCAATGCCTTCTGCTGCGCGAGGGTGGCGGGACGGCCGTTGATCCAGGCGCGGCTCTTTCCCTGCGCATCGAGGACACGGCGCAGGAGCACGTCGTTGCCGTCGGCGACGAGCGCCTGGTCGGCGAGCCACGCGGCGGCCGCGGGCACGAGGGAAATGTCGAAGGTGGCGGCGAGCTCGGCGCGCGCGGCGCCGCCGCGGAGCTGGCCCACGTCGAAGCGATCCCCGAGGAGCAGCCCGAGCGCGTCGAGGAGAATCGACTTGCCGGCGCCCGTCTCGCCGGTGAGGACGGAGAGGCCTCCCGCGAATTCGACGTCGAGCGCGGCCACGGTCACGAAGTCGCGGATGGCGAGCGAGCGCAGCATGGCGAATCAGGTCCTGCCCTTGTGGAGTCCCTCGGGCGTGGCTGTCCAGTGCAGCTTCTCGCGCAGCGTGGCGAAGTAGTCGTGACCCTCGGGATAGAGGAAGCGGGCACGGAACTCGGCGCGCTCGACCAGGACGCGATCGCCGGCGGCCAGCGCGAAGTAGCCCTGCCCGTCGCAGTGCACGCCGGCGTCGCGGCCGTTGATCACGGTGATGGCGATGGACGCATCGTCGCCGATGGCGATGGGCCGGTGGGTGAGCGCGTGCGGCGCCACGGGCACGAGCAGCAGCGACGCGAGCTCGGGCGCGAGGATGGGCCCCCCGGCCGACAGCGCGTAGGCAGTGGATCCCGTGGGCGTGGCCACGATGATGCCGTCGGCGCGCATCGCGTATCCGAAGCGGCCGTCGATGTCCACGGCGCACTCGATCATGCTGCCGATCGAGCCGCGGTTGACCACCACGTCGTTGAGCGCGAGCCCGCGGTCGCTCGCGCCGTCCGGACGCTCGACGGCGACCTTGAGCATCGTGCGCCGCTGCTCGATATAGTGGCCGTCGAGCATCGCATCGAGCGTGGCGGTCATCTCGCGCACGGGAATCTCGGTGAGGAAACCGAGGCGGCCCTGATTCACGCCGACGAGCGGCACGTCGAAAGGCGCCAGCTGGCGGGCGAGCGAAAGCATCGTGCCGTCGCCGCCCAGCACCACCGCGAGATCGGTCTCGGCGGCGAACTCGGCCGGCGCGGCGGTGGCGTAACCCGGCAGCTCGGCGGACTGCGCGGTGGCTTCGTCGATCACGACGCGGTGGCCGCGTGCCTCGAGGAAGGCCGCGACCTCGGCGAGCGGTCCGGCGATGCCCGGCGTGGCCAGGCGCCCCACGAGCGCGATGCGCGGGAAGCGGTCGGCGGATCGGGACGCGGGGGCACGCGCGGCGGGCATGACCGATTAAACCATACGCGCGACGGCGTCTTACCTCGTCCGCGCGGCCGAGCCGCGCTGCCGTGCAGCGATGGAGCCGGCGGCGCTAGAATGGCCCCATGCTCGAACCGCGCGCCCAGCATCTGCTCAAGACGCTCATCGAACGCTACGTCAGCGACGGGCAGCCCGTGGGCTCGCGTTCGCTCTCTCGCCACTCGGGCCTCGACCTCTCTCCCGCCACCATCCGCAACGTGATGGCCGAGCTCGAGGAGATGGGTTTCATCGCGAGCCCGCACACCTCGGCCGGGCGGGTGCCCACGCCCAAGGGATACCGTTTCTTCGTCGACACGCTGATGGTCACCAAGGCACTCGAACAGGGCGAGATCCACCGCCTCGAGGGCGAACTCGTCGCCGACCGCCCGCGCGAGCTGGTGAGTGCCGCAGCCGGCCTGCTGTCGGAGTTGACGCAGTTCGCGGGCGTGGTCATGACGCCAAGGCGGCGCGATGCCGCGTTTCGCCACGTCGAGTTCCTGCGCCTGTCGGAGCGGCGGGTGCTGCTCATCCTCGTCACCGCCGAGGGCGACGTGCAGAACCGAATCCTGCACACCGACCGCCCCTACACGCAGTCGCAACTCGTCGAGGCCGCCGGCTACTTCAACCACAACTTCGCAGGACAGCCACTTGCCACCATCCGCGCGCGCATCAGCGCGGAGCTGCGCGTGCTGCAGGAGGACGTCGCGAGACTCATGACCGCCGCCGTCGACGCGGGCGAAGGCGCCCTCGCGGAATGCGAGTCGCTCCTCGTGACCGGCGAGCACAACCTGCTGCACGCCGAGGACATCGCCTCCGACATGGCGCGGCTGCGCAAGCTCTTCGAGCTCTTCGAGCAGAAGACGTCGATCCTGCACCTGCTCGACCTGTCGCAGAAGGCGCAGGGCGTCTCGATCTACATCGGCACCGAATCGGGCCTCGTGCCCCTCGACGAGTGCAGCGTCGTCACGGCACCGTACGGCGTGAACGGCAAGGTCGTCGGCACGCTCGGCGTGATCGGCCCCACGCGCATGGCCTACGAGCGCGTGGTGCCGATCGTGGATCTCACCGCGAGGCTCCTTTCCAACGCCATGAGCCAGCAGCTCGTGGACGAGTAGCCTTGCATCCGAACGCGGCGCTGATCGACCGGTTCTACGGCGCCTTTCGCGAGCGCGACAGCGCCGCGATGGCCGCGTGCTACCACCCGGATGCCTCGTTCCGCGATCCCATCTTCGACGTGCGCGGCGAGGAGCTCGCCGACATGTGGCGCATGCTGTGCGAGCGCGGGCGCGATCTCGTGCTCGACTGGCGCGTGCTCGACGCGAGTGACACCAACGGCCGTGCGCACTGGGAGCCGCGCTACACCTTCGCGGTCACGGGACGTCCGGTGCACAACCGCATCGATTCGCGGTTCGCCTTTCGCGACGGACGCATCGCGAGCCAGGTCGACTCGTTCAGCCTGTGGCGGTGGAGCCGGATGGCCCTGGGCGCGCAAGGCGCGGCACTCGGATGGACGCCGTTCGTGCGCAAGGCGATCCGCAGCGAGGCCCGTCGCAGCTTCGACCTGTGGCGCGCGCGGCGCCGGAGCTAGGCGCGCGGACCCCGGGCGCCTGCCGTCACCTTCAACTGCCATCCCCGAGCGACCTTGCCCCATCACGCCGACGAGCCGCCGTTCGCGCACGATCGCACCCCGCGCCTTGGCGTGCTGCTCGTCAACCTCGGCACGCCCGACGCCCCCACGCCGCGCGCCGTGCGCCGCTACCTCGCGGAATTCCTCTCCGATCCGCGCGTGGTGGAGATCCCGCGCGCGCTGTGGAAGCCCTTGCTCCACGGCGTCATCCTCAACCTGCGTCCGGCGCGATCGGCCAGGCGCTACGCCGCGATCTGGACGCCGGACGGCTCGCCGTTCCTCGTCCACAGCCTGCGCCAGCGCACGCTGCTCCTGGGCTATCTCGGGCAGCGGCTGAAGCGCGCGGGCCTGCCGGCGGACCTGTGCCCGGTGGAGATCGGCATGCGCTACGGATCGCCGTCGGTGGGATCGGCGCTCGACAAGCTGCACGCTGCGCACTGCGAGAAGATCCTGGTGCTGCCGCTGTATCCGCAGTACGCCGCCAGCACCACCGGCTCGGCATTCGACGCGGTGGCCTTGCACCTCGCGCACCTGCGGCGCCTGCCGGCGCTGCGCTTCGTCGAGACCTTCCACGCCGACATGGGCTACGTCAAGGCGGCGGCGCAGAATGTGAACGACTACTGGATGAAGCACGGACGGCCCGACCGGCTCGTGCTGTCGTTCCACGGCCTGCCGCGCCGCACGCTGGACCGGGGCGACCCTTACCACTGCCTGTGCCAGGTCACCGCCCGCCTCCTCGCCCGCGAGCTCGGCCTGGAAGTGGGCCAGTGGACGCTCTCCTTCCAGTCGCGGTTCGGCCGCGCGCAGTGGCTCACTCCCTACACCTCCGACGTGCTGAAGGAGCTCGGTGCAGGGAAGCTGCGCCGCGTGGACGTGTTCTGTCCCGGCTTCGTTGCCGACTGCCTCGAGACACTCGAGGAGATCGCCATCGAGGGCCAGGCCTTCTTCCGCAGCGCCGGCGGGGGTGAGCTGCGCGTCATCCCCTGCCTCAACGAGCATCCGGCGTGGATCGCGGCACTCGCCGACATCGCCTTTCGCAACCTGGCGGGCTGGCTCGAGGCGCCGCCCGACCTGGATGCGCGGCAGACGACCCAGGCGCGTGCGCGGGCGATGGGGGCGAGGCAGTAGTGACGTCGCGGCCCGCGGCCCCGACCGCGAACCTGCGCGCGGGCCTCGCCATCGCGCTCCTGCGCACTCCGCGCGGCATCGTCGCTTCCGTGGGGCAAGTGGCGTGGCTCGCCGTCCTGCACTTGCTCGTCGCGGTCGCTTCGCAGGCCGCCATGGCGGGATTCGCGGGCGAGTTCACGTGGGCGGGGGTCGGCGGGGCGTTGCTGCCGGTGGCGCTCTTCGCGGCGGCCTCCGCGTTGACGTGCGCGCTGGCGTCGCGGCCGGATGCCGCGTTCCCGCTGGCGGTCGGCACGCTGGCCGCGAACCTGTGGATCGGCGGCGCGGTGAGCGCGCTGCTCGTCGCCAGCGAGGGCGCTCGCTGGCAAGGGATGTGGGTGTGGACGCCGTGGGTCGTCGCCGTGGGAGGGCTGGCCTGGATCGTCGCAGCATTCGCGGCCGCGGCGAGCCGGATGCTGGCGCTCCGGTGGCGCGGACGCGTCGCGGCGACGTTCGTCGCGACGGCGGTCGTCGCCTGGCCGCTGTTCGAGACCGCGGCCGGCTGGTCGGTGTGGGTGCGCGCGCCCGATCCCGCGGAACAGGCGCGCCGCGCTGCCGTTGCACGAGCCGCTGGCGAGTCGCTGCTGTACTCGCAGCCTGCGCTGCTTGCGGGCGAGCTCGAATCGCTACTGCCGCGCCGTCCCGGGCGCCCCAACCTCTACCTGGTGGGGGTCGCCGGCTATGCCGAGCAGGACGTGTTCATGCGCGAGGTCCTCTTCGTCGACGCGCTCTTCGCGGAGCGCTTCGGCACCCGCGGCCGGTCGCTGCGGCTCGTCAACAACCGGGCGACGCTAGGGGAGATCCCGCTCGCGACCGGCACGTCGCTCGCCGCCGCGCTCGACAAGGTGGGCTCGCTCATGGATCGCGACGAGGACATCCTGTTCCTGTTCCTCACCTCGCACGGCAAGCAGGGGCGTTTCCTGATCGAGTTCGAGCCGCTGGTGCTCGCTGACCTCACGCCGGCGGAACTGCGCCGCATGCTCGACGGCGCGGGCATCCGCAACCGGGTGGTCGTGGTATCGGCCTGCTACTCGGGGGGATTCGTGGATGCGCTGCGCGACGAAGATACCCTCGTCATTACCGCCTCGGCAGCAGAGCGGAACTCCTTCGGCTGCAGCGCCGAGGCGGAGCTCACTCATTTCGGCAAGGCATTCTTCGACGAGGGGTTGCGAGCCCACGGCTCGTTCATCGCCGCTTTCGATGCGGCGCTTCCGGCCATTGCCCGGAGGGAGGCGGCGGAAGGCTCGACGCCCTCCGAACCGCAGCGGGCGGCAGGCGCCGGCATCGTCCCACGGCTGGCCGCCTGGCGGGCGACCCTCGCATCGGACCGTGGTGCGGCCGGGCAGGTCGCACCCCGCTAGCAGCCTGTCGGGCTTGAACTGACCCGGGCGTGCCGAAATGCTGAATCG
>CAYTOT010000041.1:0-44713 GCA_964439475.1 uncultured Alcaligenaceae bacterium | reverse complement strand
TGGGCGGCGGCAAGGTGATCCTCGTCTCCAACCAGATCGCTAACGACATCGAGCTCTTCTTCAACTGGGGGCCGGCCAGCGCGCTCGGCGTCGTGCTGCTCGTGCTGACGCTCGCCTGTCTCGCGGTGGCATCGAGGCTCACGCGACTCGAGCATGCGATGGGGGCAGGAAGGCGATGATCGCTTTACCATCCGCGATGATCCTGTGGCGCCGCGTGGTGACCGAGGGCAGGCGATGATCGCCGTGCGCGCGGGCACGCTTCGGTGGCGCGGCGCCACACCCGAGGCAAGGCGATGACCTGGCTCTCCCGCCCCGCCACGCCGACGCAGGTCACGCACGGCGCGCGGCTGTGGCTGTACGCGGTCGCCGGGCTGGTGCTGGTCTTCCTCGTGGTGCCCACGCTCATCGTGGTGCCCATGTCGTTCTCGAGCTCGCAGTACCTCGAGTTCCCGCCGCGCGAGTGGTCGCTGCGCTGGTACCGCCACTACTTCGAGTCGCGCTCGTGGATGCAGGCCACGGGAACCTCCTTCAAGGCCGCGGCGCTCACCGCCCTCGTGGCGACGCCGCTCGGCACGCTCGCCGCCTACGGGCTCGCGTCGTCGCGCTTCCGGCTCGCACGCGCGGTGCACGTGTTCCTCATCACCCCGATGATCGTGCCGGTCATCCTCGTGGGCATCGCGGTCTTCTACGTCTACGTGAAGCTCAAGCTCAACAATTCCCTACTTGGCCTCGTGCTCGCGCACAGCATGCTCGCCGTGCCACTGGTGCTGATCGTGGTTTCCTCCGCCCTCGCGCAGTTCGATCGCAACCAGGAGATGGTGGCGCGCAGCCTCGGAGCGTCACGCGCCCATGCCTTCGTGAGCGTCACGCTGCCGCAGATCCGCTTCGCGGTGACCTCCGGCGCGCTGCTGTCGTTCCTCACCTCGTTCGACGAGGTGATCCTGGCGCTCTTCGTGTCGGGGGGCGCCAATTCCACGCTGACGCGCAACATGTTCCTCGCCCTGCGCGACCAGATCGACCCGACGATCGCCGCCATCTCCACGATGATGATCCTCGTGACCACCGTGCTGTTCCTGCTGTCGCAGGCATTCGGGAAGAACGGGGGCAAGTAGGGGCCCGGGACCGCGTGGCGCCGTTCGGAACGCCGCCAGCGCGGTGCGGCGACCTGGGGTTGACTCCGGGCGCGTTCCGGCGCACGCTGCCCGTTCCTGTCCCACCCTCCGGAGGTCGCCATGAATCGTGTCCTTGCCGCGTTTGCCGCTTCGACCCTCCTTGCGAGCGGTGCTGCCCTCGCCTGCGACGACTCGAAGTTCTCCGGTGGCGACGACGGCGGCGTCGTTGCGTCGCGAGCGCCGGTGACACCCGTGACGTCCACCCAGAAGGCCACCGAGCCCCCGCTCGTGGTGAAGCAGAAGCAGCCGGCTGCCAGGAAGACGACAGCAGGCAAGCCCCTGCCACAGGGTGCGGTCGTGGCCCGCACGGGCGGCTAGCCGGACCTTACCTCCCCTCCACGAGCCCGCGATCCTGCGGGCTCGTTGCATTTCTGGGGTCGCATCCTCGTACGCGGCACCCTGCACGCGGAACCCACCCCCGCCGGGTGCGGTCACCCCTGTATCCATGTTTCCACCTGGAAGGGGCACTCGCGTGACCGCAGACACTCTCGACCAACTCGTGGGCCGGTTCGCGTCACCATGGCTTGGCACGCTGGCGGCGGCGGTGCTGGCGATCGCCGTTGCGCTCGCCATCTGGCTCGCAGTGCGCGCCGCGCTCACGCGGCTCGCGCGCTTCCACGTGATCGCGTCCTGCGTGCTCCAGCGCGTGTCGCGGCCCATGCTCGTGGTGGCCCCGCTGCTGGCGTTGCAGGTCGTCCTCGGCGCGGCACCCGAGGACCTCGCGCATCTCGCGTCTGCCGCGCGCACGGCCTCGATCGCCTTCATCGCGGCGCTGACGTGGCTGGCGGTGCGAGCCATCGGCGGCGTGACGGAAGGGATCGTGCAGCTGCACCCGGCCAACGTGGCCGACAACCTCGACGCGCGCCGCGTGCAGACGCAGGCACGCGTCCTCTCGCGCACCGTGATGTTCGTGGCGGGCGTGATCGGGCTCGGCGCGGCGTTGATGACGCTGCCGAACGTGCGCGAGATCGGCGCGAGCCTCCTTGCCTCCGCGGGCGTGGCGGGCCTCGTCGCGGGCATCGCCGCGCGCCCGGTGCTCGCCAATCTCATCGCCGGCCTGCAGATCGCGCTCACCCAGCCGATCCGCCTCGACGACGTGGTGATCATCGAGGGGGAATGGGGACGCATCGAGGAGATCACCTCGGCCTACGTCGTGGTCAGGATCTGGGACGAGCGCAGGCTCGTGGTGCCCCTGCAATGGGTGGTCGAGAATCCGTTCCAGAACTGGACGCGCAGCAGCTCGTCGCTGTTGGGCTCCGTGTTTCTCTGGCTCGATTACCGCGTCGCGCTGGAGCCGCTGCGCGCCGAACTCACGCGCGTGTGCAAGGCCGATCCCGCATGGGATGGACGCGTGGCCATCGCGCAGGTCGTGGAGACGAGCGAGCGGGCGATGCAGGTTCGGGTGCTGGTGAGTTCCGCCGACGCGCCGCGCGGCTGGGACCTGCGTTGCCGCGTCCGCGAGGCGCTCATCGCCTACGTGCAGCGCACCGACCCCGCGGGACTGCCGCGCCTGCGCGCGGACGTCGCGCAGCCCGCGACGCCAGCGATCCAGGAACGGAACGCCCCCGGCGCGGCAACGATGATGATGGAGAGGTAGACGTGCGCTCGAGACGACCGCCGCTCACGCCGTGGTCGAGCCGGGCGTGAACGTCGCGCTCGCGCCGGGCGTGTGAGTCGCCCGGCGCGACGGACGCCTGTTCAGAGCACGTTGATCACGGTGAAGTTGATGAGGCAGACCCAGCACTGTCCATTGGCCGCCGCCTCCGTGGTCACCGAGTAGCTGTTGCGGTGCGGGGCGGTGGTATCCGCCCGCTCGAACATCGCGCTGCCGTTCTGCTGCGGCGTGAGCGTCCACGAGACCACCCTCCGGTGCGGCAGCGTGCTGAAGTTGATCCAGTTCGGATTGTTGGTCGCCACGGTCACGTCGCCGGCGGGGCTCACGATGTTGGGAGACTCGAAGAACACGCCCTGGAACTGCTGTCCCGTGATCGTCCAGCCCTGGTTGATCACGGCGCCGTTGAGGTCCAGCGTGGCGGCGGCGCGCAGCACGATCGCGCCCGGGAATACGAAGTCGCCCGTGGGACCCACCGCGACCTTCAGCGATCCCGTGGCCTGCACGATCATGCTGCCGCCGCCATACGAAGGCTCGGGCACGCCGGGGGCACGCGACCCGCCGACCGGCACCACGGCATTGTTGGGCGGCATCGTATTGCCCGGCCCCCAAGCCGACGGCATGAACACCTGGCCGTCCCCATGGATATTGATGTTGAACACCTGCGGCGTGGTGCCGTAGCCGTGGAGCGTGAGCTTCACGTCGCTCCCCTGCGAGCTCGGGAAGAGCTGCAGGCTGTTGGCGAGGTAGTGCGCGCCGTTGACGGGATTGTTGGCGACGGTGGGCGTGGCCACGATGATCTCGTCGCCCATGAAGGCGCCGCCGCCCTGGACCTTCTTGCCGTGCACCACGAGGTAGGGTCCGCCGTCGATGGTGCCGGCATTGGTGATCGACTCGCCCGTCACCCAGTCGGGAAGCGTGATGAGCTTCATGCCGGAGGGGCCGTCGATGAGGCCGTTCAGGGGAACGTCGATGCCGTTGCCGTTGACGAGGGTGAGGAAGGGCGCGGCGCTCACCGGTGCGAGGTTCGGCCCCGCGTCGCGGACCGCCATCTGGATGGCGCCGGGAAGCATGTGCAACTCGCCCGCAATGACGCTCGGGTTCGCGTCGGTGTTGACCAGCCACACGTTCTGGTTGCTCGCGCCCGACCGGATGTTGAACGTCCTGCCGACGCCCACGTCGATGCCGTCGCAATCGAACTCGACGTAAGAGTTGATGCCACCCGCCAGCGGGCCGAGCTGGATGACGGCGCCCGACTGGATGCCGACGATCTGGTTGCCGCTGACATTGGCACCGGACACGGTGATCGGGCCGTAATCGTTGTGAACCACCGTGCAGACGCCGGGCATGTTGGCCCCGACGGCAGTCAGGCTGGTGGCGAGGACCGTGCCGGCAACGGCAGCGAGAGCGAGTCGGCGGGCCGATCGCGAGATGCGGGCATGCATGGTCTCCCCCTTCGGCTGGCGTGAAGGAACGGATGCTGGAGCGAATCCCGGGATCTCGTCAAGGGGATTGCGACAGCCATCGCATCCTGATGACTACAACATCGCAGTGGCGGATGATGCGACCATCGTCGCCACGATCGTCCACGCCGGGAGATGGCCATGCAACTCGATTCCGTGCGCAACCTCAAGGCAAGCGTGCAGGCAGCGGTCGTTGCGCCGTTGTCCGCGGGGCGGATTCGCCACCCGTCGATCGCGCTGTCGGCGCAGCCGATGGCGAACCTCGTCGGGCCGCGGCGCGCGGTTGCGCTGGGCATCACGCCGAAGGGCAGGAACGAGTTCCAGCTCGCGATCAGGGTGCAACGTGCGGAACTCGTGGACAGCCCGCAGGTCGCTGCCATCGTGAAGCGGGCCCGAGGCGAGGCGGACGTGCGCTTCATCGGGCGGCTCATGAAGCGCGCAGCGATTCCCTGGAACCGCAAGACCGTGCGTCCGCTGCGCATCGGCGTGTCGATCGGGCATTTCAAGGTCACCGCGGGCACACTCGGCTGCTTCGTGACGCGCCGCACCGACGGCGCACTGCTCGTCCTCTCGAACAACCACGTGCTGGCCAACGAGAATGCCGCCAGGGCAGGCGACGCGATTCTGCAGCGCGGCGCGTTCGACGGTGGGACGCGGCCCAAGGACGTCGCCGGCAAGCTCGCGAAGTTCGTCAGGCTGAAGACCAGCGACGCCAACCTCGTCGATTGCGCCGTGGCATCGATCGCGCCGGGCATCGGCGCGAACCTGCGCTCGATCAGGGGCATCGGCACGCTCGCGGGACAGGGCGCCGACTTCCTGGACGAGGGAACCGGCGTGCTCAAGCTCGGCCGCACCACCGGCGTGACGAAGGGAAGGGTCACCGCATTCGAGCTCGACAATGTCGTGGTCGGCTACGACATCGGCGACATCAGCTTCAACGACCAGATCGAGATCGAAGGCACCGGCGACGAGGCGTTCAGTGCAGGCGGCGACAGTGGCTCGCTCATCGTCGACGCCGATCGGCGCGGCGTGGCGCTCCTCTTCGCCGGCGGCGACCACGGCGGCTCCAATGGCAAGGGGCTGACCTACGCCAATCCTCTGGGGACCGTGCTGGACGCGCTGCAGGTGGACCTGGCTTTCTAGCCACCGCAGGCGGCGATATACTTTCTGCGAGCATCGACAGTCGTTGCAACGGCGATACGCATGCAATCCCTCGAAGACGGTGAGCCCGCGGCGTCCTGCAGCCTGGACCAGGCGAGATCCGCAAAGCAGAGTGCCTTCTCGGCCTTTTCGCGCCTGGTGGAGGTGATCGGCGTGGGCATCACGCGCCACGAGGGCGGCTATGCCGTGAAGGTGAACCTTCGGACGCCTCCCGCCGCGGGGGTGGACCTGCCGAGCACGATCGATGGCGTCCCGGTGTGCATCGAGGTCACGGGGCCTATCCGCAAGCGCTGACGCTACGGGCCCGGGTGCCCGGCACCGGTCCATGTCCCATCCGTCCCCCATTCCGACGCTCCGGCGGCGGGCGCTGGCGATCGCCGCGCTCGTGGGCGGACTCGCCGGTCACGTCCCGGTGCAGGCCGCCGATTCCGCACCCGTATCCGCCCCGACGCACCCCTCGATCGCCCAGCCTTCGCCGCCGTCTGCCACGGGGCCCCGTCCCCGCATCGGCCTCGCTCTCTCCGGCGGTGGCGCGCGCGGGATCGCGCACATCGGCGTGCTCAAAGTCCTCGACGAGCTGCGCGTTCCCGTCAGCTGCGTGACCGGGACGAGCATGGGTGCGGTCGTGGGCGGCACCTTCGCCGTGGGCACGCCGCCCAAGCGCCTCGAGGAGCTGGTGCTCTCCGCCGACTGGGACGAGCTCTTCCGCGACAACCCGCCACGGCAGGAAATCTCCATGCGTCGCAAGCGCGACGACTTCAAGACGCTCTTCGCACCCGAGTTCGGCGTCAAGGACGGATCGCTCGCGCTCCCCAAGGGGGTGATCTCGGGCATCTCCATCGAGGCGTTCTTCCGTGTGCTCGCGCAGCCGGCGATGGGCATCAGCGACTTCCGTGACCTGCCCATTCCGTTCGAGGCGATGGCGACCAACATCGAGAACGGCGACCTCGTGGTGCTCGACCACGGCAACGTCGCCCACGCGATGCGGGCGAGCATGTCGGTGCCGGGCGCCATCGCGCCGGTGGAGATCGACGGCAAGCTGCTGGTCGACGGCGGCATCGCCAACAATCTTCCCATCGACCAGGCGCGGGCGCTGTGCGGCGACGTGATCATTGCCGTCAACATCTCCACGCCGCCGCTCGATCGCTCGGAGCTCACGTCCGCGCTCGCGGTGTCGGTCCAGCTCCTGAATTTCCTGGGCAAGCACACCGTCGACGCGCAGTTGAAGAGCTTGGGCCCCGGTGACGTCCTGATCGAGCCCGACCTCGGCGACATCTCCGCCGCGAGCTTTAGCCGTTCGAAGGAGGCGATCGCCGTCGGCGAGGCGGCCACACGCAAGCTCGCCGACGAGCTCTCGCGCTACAGCATGCCCCCGGAGCAATACGCCGCGTTCCGCGCGAAACAGACGGCGAAGACCACCGAGCTCGGTACCGTCGCCGAGATCCGCATCGACGGGCTCGAACGCACCAATCCCGAGGTCGTTCGCGCGCTGGTCCACAGCAAGCCGGGCGAGCCGCTGACGGAGGAGAAGATCGGCGAGGACCTGCGGCGCATCTATGGACGCGGCGACTTCGAAGGCATCAGCTATCGCATCGTCGGCGACAACGGCCCGCGCACGATGGTCATCACCCCTACCGAGAAGCTCTGGGGCCCCGACTACCTGCGCTTCGGCCTCGGCCTCGAGAGCGACTTCCAGGGCCAGAACTCCTTCAATCTCCTCGCACAGTACCGCCGGTCGTGGATCAACCGGCTCGGCGGCGAGCTTCTCGTCGAAGGGCAGGTCGGCGAGGACACGCACCTGTTCGGCGAGTGGTACCAGCCGTTCACCGCGGCGGGGCGATGGTTCGGCTCCGTCTACGGCGTTGCGGGACAAACCACGCGCAGCATCTTCGACGGCGACGACAAGATCGCGACCTATCTCATGAAGAGCGCGCGCGCCGGCGCCGACCTCGGGCTCACGCTCGGCACCTACGGCGAGGTCCGCCTGGGGCCGCAGTGGACGCACGTCAACGCGCGGGTGGACACCGGCGATCCCATCCTTCCGTCGGTGAAGGAACTGACCGCGGGCGTGCATGCCGGCCTCGTGATCGACCAGTTCGACCACGCGTGGTTCTCGCAGAGCGGCTACGGGGCGCGCCTCGCCTACTACGGCGCGACACAGGCGCTCGGCTCGGCGGTCGACTACCAGAAGGCCCGGGGCAGCGCCTCCTGGGTGGCGTCCTTCGGCGAGAACACGTTCAACGTCACCGCCGAGGGTGGCTCCGATTTCGGCACCGGCATGCCGGCGTACGAGTCGTTCGCGCTCGGCGGGCCGCTGCGCCTCTCCGGCTTCCGCGTCGACCAGTTCTCGGGGAGGGAATATGCCTTCGGACGCGCGATGTACTACCGCCGGATCTTCGCGCTGCCCGACATCCTGGGCGCGGGTGTCTTCGCGGGCGCGTCGGCCGAGGTGGCCACCATCCGCGACCGGGTCGACGGATTCCCGACCCCGGGCACGCTCTGGTCGGGATCGGTGTTCCTGGGCGCGCAAACCTTCGCGGGTCCCGGGTATCTGGGTGCGGGGTTCGGGAACAGCGGGGCGTTCAGCTTCTATCTGCTGCTGGGGGCACCTTAGCAAGGGTGCAGCCTCGCCGGCCTACAGTTCGGCGTTCCTGTCCCTCCCCGCCTCGTGCGCCGCCCTCACCTTGTCGCGAAGCTCCGGCGGCGCCAGCACTTCCACTGCCCCGGCGTGCTTGAGAATCTCCAGCAGCAGCTCCCGGTCGTCGCGATACGGAACCTCGAGCGTGTAGCGGCCGTTCGGTTCCGACCTGCCCCGCTGCTCGGGATGCCAGGCTTCCGCAGCCACCCACCTCGCGCGCTCGGCGGTGAAGCGTAGCTTCGCCCAGCGGACGTCGCCTTCGCCATGGACGATGCCGTAGCTCGTTGCCAGGTGCGCATCGAGCCGCTCGCCGGAGATGTCGTCGGCGCGAGTGTCGAGCGCTCTCGCTTCGAGGATGCCGTCGACCGCGAACTTGCGCAGGCCACCTCGAAGGTGGCACCACGCGTCGAGGTACCAGTTGCCGCGATAGTGCACGAGCCGTTGCGGCGAAACCTCCCGCTGCGACGTCGAGTCCGTGCTCCGCGCGTAGTAGGCAAGCTGCAGGCGCCGGCGCTGCTGGGTGGCGAGGCCGATCGTGGCGAAGTGCTCGAGCGGCACCTTGCGCGGCGCGAAGGCGATCAGGCGAATGCGGGCGCGGATATCGGCGGCCGAACCCTTGCCCCGGTCGAGTATCCCGGCGAGCCGCGCGCGCAACGGCGCGATGTGGGCGCCGATGAAGCCGCCCTGGCCGAGCGAGTCCAGGAGGTGCTCCATCGTGAGCAATGCGTAGGCCTCGGCCTCGTTGAACCACAGTCCGGGGAGCTCGAAGCGGGGGCCGTTGGCGGGATGGTCGAAGCGATAGCCGCCGGCGTCGATGTCCCACACGATCGGCGCGCCGTATCGGTCGCGCATGTACTCGAGATCGCGCTTGAACGTGGCGGGCGAGACCTCGAGCTCGGCGAGGAAGGCTTCGCGGGAGACGACGATACGCTCGTGAAGGAGCTGGGTGATTCGACGAAAACGTTCTCCGCGGTCCATGGTGGTCGATGATTGGAAGCGCCCCCTGCGTCCGGGCCCCGGTCCGTTCCGGGACGCCGATCGGGGTCGCTGACGCGTCGAGGGTACACGACCCGCCGTCGCCATCATGCGGGATACGCAGGCATCGTCTCCGCGTACTCCTTCAGCCAGCACAGCGTGTTCACCAGCGCCATCTGCTCCGGGCTGTGGCATCGGGCATGCAGCAGCGCCGGACTGGCCACCACCGCGGCGAGGCACTGCGCGCGCGACACGGCCACGTTGAGCCGGTTGCGGTCGTAGAGGAACTCGAGGTTGCGCGGCAGGTCCTCGCCGCTCGACGTCGTCATCGACACCAGCACCACGGGTGCCTCCTGTCCCTGGAACTTGTCGATCGTGCCGATGCGCATGCCTTCCGGCAGCACCTCGCGCAGCAGGTTGACCTGCGAGTTGTAGGGCGCGACCACGAGGATGTCTTCGAGCGCAATCGGGTGTTCGCTGCCGTCCTTCGCGATCCGCTTCTGCGCAAGCAGGCTGCCGGCGATCGCGCGCAGTGCGTCGGCCTCGGCGTGGCTGCGCTGGCGGCAACCCCGGTGCTCCACGCCGTGAAAAGTGATGCCCGTCGGGCGCAACGCGGGATGCGCCGTCGCATCGAGGACGAGCCTTCGCGTCTGGTTGCCCGGCTCGGCGTGCAGGCGATCGTCGTAGATGGCCTGCGAGACGAAGCGGCACACGTCCTCGTGCATGCGATAGCTCGTGGGGAGGAAGATGCCGCGATCCGGCGGCACAGTGGCACGGCCGTCGAGCAGGTACTCGAGCGCCGACTCCCCCGAGCGGCCGGGGTGATCTCCCTGGATCGGCTGGCCGAGCTGCATCTGGTCACCGAGCAGCACGAGGTTGCGCGCCGCGGTGCCCACCGCCACCAGGTTGGCGAGCGAGACCTGCCCGGCTTCGTCGACGAAAAGATAGTCGACGATGCCTTCGAGGCGAGCGTCCGCAAAGAGCCAGGCCGTGCCGGCGAGAAGACGGGGATCTCCGGCGAATACGGCATCATTGTCCCTGACGCTCGCGATGTTCCTGCTCGAGTACGCCGAGTCCGGATCGCGTGCGGACGATTTCTTCACGCCGTCGAACCGCAGGTCGACCTCGAGCGCGCGCTCCTCCACCGCATCGAGCAGGTTGTGGATGGCCTTGTGGCTGTTCGACGTGACGCCCACGCGCTTGCCTGCGCGCAACAGGTCCACGATCAGGCGGGAGCCGATGGTCGTCTTGCCCGCCCCGGGCGGCCCCTGGATGAAGAGGCACGACTCCTGCAATGCCTCGACCGCCTGCAGCGCCTCCACCGCCAGGTCCGCGTGGCCGGCAACGATCGGCGCGCCGGCCTCCCTGCCGCACAACGACGGCGCATCACGGCGCAGGAACGCTCGGGCGGCCCGGAAGCGGCGGTCGTCTCCGGCGAGCACGGTATCGGCGAACCGCCACACGGCATTGCGCAGCGCCGTGGTATCGATCGGGCCGGCAGGGCCGATCGACAACCGCGCCGGGGCCTCCTTCCGATCGCTGATCCGCAGCGACACGAGCCGTCGCACCGGATCGAGTGTCTCGATCGAACCCAGGGACTCGGCCGTGTCGCAGCGGCGGCAGTCCTTGCCCTCGCGCAGCTTCGTCTCCTGCTCGGGGAAGTGATACTCGTGGATGCTCGAGCGCGCCACCCTGGATGCGGGGGTGGCCGTGCGCACGAGATTGCCGAGGCACTCCACGTCGTCCTCGAGCTCGGCGTCGGTGAGATCGCGACGAGCGAACACCGCCCACCATTCAGGCTTGGCCGCGCGTCGATGGAAATCGAGGAGATGGAAGACCAGGGCACGCATGCGCTCGTCGTCGGTACGCGAGGCATCCTCCTCGGGAAGGCCCGCGACGAGCATCGTGCGGTAGCGTTCGAGCGCCTCCTCGAGCGCGCGGATGGCGTCGCCCCCGTCGCGCTCGCGCGGCGCTTCGACCGTGGGGGTCTTCCCGAACCACGGCAGGCCGTCCGGCCGCAGGCGCAGCAGCCAGTCGCGCAGGAGCTGCGTCGACCGGCAATCGTCGTCGTTGTAGTCACGGATGTGGTCGAGCAGGGCCGGGTCGCGCGTGAGCCGCCAGCGGTCGTAGTACACGATCGACGCGCCGGCGTCCCGTATGTCGCCCTCGCGGGGCGGCATGTAGAAGACCTCCAGGTCCTTGATCGACAGTCCCGGCTCGGACGTGAGGATGCCTTCCCGCACGACCTTGTACAGGTCCACGAACGCCTCCGCGCGCAGGAGGTCGTCGAGCTGCGCCTCGCGCGTCCCGTGCGCCGTCATGAGGTGCTTGAGCGCCGCGGGCTCGTAGTGCGCGTAGTGATAGACGTGCAGGCCGGGATGCCGCTGCCGGCGCGCCACCACGAAGTCGACGAAGTCCTCGAAAGCACGCCGCTCCTGTGCGCGGTCGTGCGCCCAGAAGGCGCGGAACTTCGGGCCGGCACCATCGTGATCGTCGAAGCGCACGCCGAACAGATACTCGAGCCCGCCCTCCTCCAGCGGATCGCCTTCCATGTCGAAGAAGATGTCGCCAGCGTCAGGATGCGGCAGGCGATGGAAACCGCGGCGGGCCTCGGCATCCACCGGCAGGCGTTGCCACGCGGGCTCACCGGACTTCCGGCGCTCGATCTGCAACACGGCCTGGGCCTGCAGCCTGGTCACCGTTTCCGGGGCGAGCCTGTGCACCGCGGTGTCCGGCGGCAACGCCGCCAGCACGGCGACCGTCTTCACCCCCGCAGCATCGAGCCGCTCGATCTGGTTGCGCGTGATCCCCGCGACCTGGTTGAGGTGGTCGTCGTGTTTCCAGCGCTGGGCGCAAAGCTCGCGCCACGCGCACGTCCGGCACGCAGCACAGCGCTGCGGATAGGTCGCGGGACGCTCGCTCACGAAGGCGAGGAAGCGTGCCTGTGCCTCGTCGACGTAGTGCCCGAATTCCGCGACGCGAAAGGCCCGGGTGGTCCCGTCTCCCAGGATGACGTGCATCGCCCGCGGCGGCACGTCCTGCACCTTCTCGAGCAACTGCGAGTAGACGGCGAGCTGCACCACGAACTCGGCCTTGGCGCGACGGGCGAGCTTGGTGTCCACGACCTCGTAGCTGAAGTCACCGAGGATCGATGGCCGCTCCACGCGCCGCAGGAAATCGGTACGCCCGTAGAAGGGGGCACCGACGAGCGTGGCCTGATAGACGATGTCGGCGCCGCTGCGCAACTCGGCCGCCGCCCCGGCAGCGAGGGCGGCGGGATCGCCGTGCTCGGCGAGTTCCGCGACGCGCATTCCCTGCGCGCGAAAGCCCGCCAGCACCTCTCGCTCGTGTTCGAGGCCCTTGTGCTTGATCAGCGCCGCCGACTCGTCGTCGGCGGCACGGACCAGTCGCGAATCGAGGTCCAGGAGCGAGAGCGTGGTGCTGTGCTCGCACTCGAGGAAGGCGACGAGATCGCTCGCGGAATGGAGGATGGTGCCGTGGTGACGTCGCATCGTGCGCTCCAGGAGACCTTGGGCTCGCCGCGACGATCGCGGCCGAGCCTCGGGTACGCATGATCCCGGTCAGGTGGCTCGCTCGATGAGCCTGCGTGAACGAACGACGGTTCGGCGGCACGTCACGAAACAGGTCGCCCGCGCGAGGCGTCCGGTGGCCGCGACGGAATCGACGCTGACCTACGTCGTCTGCCTGACGATATCGACCGAGATTTCGACGGCGGGAACGGTTCCGCGATTCTCGAGCCAGTGCAAGGTGTTCCTGTCTTCGGGCCAGCCGACGCCCGGTCCGTAGTCCGTGGCGACGCCGTTGCGATGGTCGGTGATCGTTCCCTCCAGGATGTAGACGGCCCCCGGTCTGTCCTTGTGGTCGTGGATCGGGCCGAATACGCCACCGGGCTCCATGGTCACCATGCGCATGCGAAGGTGGCGCCCGGCCATGCCCTCGATCTCGGGGCCCAGGTCGACCGTGGCGAGCAACTCCACCGTCACGCCCCTGGTCTCCGGCGCGGATTGTTCGTGGTGCATGGCGACCTCCTCGTCGTATGCCGGCACCGAGGCCATACCTACCGAGGCCATGCCGTCGGCGGCGAGACGTGAAGCTGAAAAGTCTGCACCCCGCATTCCCGGAGCGTCAACGCGGGGAACCACGCGAGATGCCTCGACGTCCCTGCCGAGGCGGCTCCGCTCCGGCGGTCCGATGCCTGTCACTCCCTGCGGGTGCTCACGAAGTTGACGAATACTTCCGCGCCGGCCCGCGGCGGAATGCTGTTGTAGCAGGCGTCGAGCGTGTGAATGCGGAACAGGGGCTCGAAGAGCGCCCGGTACGCGTCCTTGCGCCCTCCGAAGGGCGGACCCGGGTTCTCGAAGATCCTGTCGAACAACAGGCCCACGATCCTGCCGCCCGGACGCAGCAAGGCTGCGGCCTGCGCCACGTACTCGGGGCGGCGTTCAGGGGGGATGGCGCAGAAGAAGGTCTGCTCGAGCATCAGGTCGTACTGCCCGCGGTGCTCGAAGAAGTCTTCGCAGAGCACCCGGACGCCCCCCGCCGAAGCGAACTTCTCCTCGAGCCGCTCGACGGCCTTCGGGGCGATGTCGAGCAAGGTGATCCGGCCGAAGCCATGCGCGAGCAGCCACTCGGCTTCATGGGCATTGCCGCAGCCGGCGATCAGGATGGCAGCGTCCTTGTCCGCGTACTGTGACATGTACTGCACGATGGCGGGTGCAGGGTAGCCGATGTCCCAGCCCGTGCTCCGGTTCTGCCAGTGCGCCTCCCAGAACGCCTGGTCCAGACGCGCCTCCCGCACCGTGTCGCCTTGCTCCTTCTTGTCCATCGATGGCCCCGTTCCCGCGGCGTGCCGTCGCCCTCGACGGCGTGCACGACCGGGATTGTGGACCGTTCGCGGAGGGCGCGGGTGCTCGTCGGGCCGCTCCGGGCCGGTACGCCACATCGATCGGACTGGCGGCGATGGGATCTTCGCGTCGCCAGCGCTCTCGACCCTGATCCTCGCGTCGTCGCCTGCGCCGCACACCGTGGTGCGTCACGTTGCCCGGGCAGGACGCCACAACCCTGAATCGTTGTGAATTCGCGCCCGCCGGCGCGCCAGCACCGACCCGCCCGGCTATCCTTGGCATGCCCATCGCGGGAATGCCATGGCGAGCTACCTCTTCGATCGCTGTGAAGTCAGGCCGACCGCGCGCCAGCTGCTGATCGACGGCGCGCCGGTCGCCCTCGGTGCGCGCGCCTTCGACCTGCTGCTCGCGCTCCTCGAGCGGCGCGACCGTGTCGTGCCCAAGGGCGAGCTCTTCGACATCGTCTGGCCGGGCCTCGTGGTCGAGGAGAACAATCTCCAGGTCCAGATCAGCAGCCTGCGCAAGGTGCTGGGGTCCGCCGCCATCGTCACCGCGGCCGGCCGGGGCTATCGGTTCGCCGCACCGGTCGCGCTGAGCGGCGCGGCGAGCCCGGAACCGCTCGCAGGCGGCCCCGGCAACCTTGCGCGCTCACGCACGCGGTTCATCGGGCGCACGAAAGTGCTGGCGGACGCCGTGGCCCTCTTGCGGGACGCACGCCTGCTCACGCTCTCGGGAATCGGTGGCTGCGGCAAGACGCGCATCGCACGCGAGCTCGGCCATCTCTTGCGTGCGGACTTCCCCGACGGCGTATGGTTCGTCGAGCTCGGCGCATTGCGCGAGGGAAGCCAGGTCGCCACCGCACTCGCCGCCACCGTCGGCCTTCAGGATGCCGGCACGGATCCGCTCGACCGTTTCGCAGCGATGTTCCAAGGCAAGCGAGCGCTCATCCTCCTCGACAACTGCGAGCATGTCATCGACGCGGCCGCGAGCGTGGCCGAGCACGTCTTCGAGACCTGCGACGCGATCAGGATCCTGGCCACCAGCCGCGAGCCCCTCGGCATCGCGGGGGAGCAGGTATTCAGCGTGCGCTCGCTCGGGCTGCCCGTCGCTACGACCGTGCCCGAGATCGAGGCGTCGGAAGCGGTGCAGCTCTTCGTGGATCGCGCACGCCTCGTCGTGCCCGATTTCGCCGTCACGCCGGGCAACGCACAGGCGATCGCGGAGATCTGCCGGCGCCTCGACGGCATCGCGCTCGCCATCGAGCTCGCGGCTGCGCGTGTGCGCGTGCTCACGGTCGACGACATCCGTGCGCGCCTGAACGACCGCTTCCGGCTCCTCACCGGCGGCAGCCGCGCGATACCTCGCCACCAGACGCTGCATGCCACCCTGCAATGGAGCCACGACCTGCTCACCCCGGCCGAGCAGCGCCTCTTCCGGCGCCTGTCGGTGTTCAGCAATGGCTGCACCCTTGCCGCCGCTGCCGACGTGTGCGGCGATCGCGCCGACGAGTACGACGTTCTCGAACGATTGACCGCGCTGCATGACAAGTCGCTGCTCACGGTCGACCGCGACGCGAGCGCCGGACCCCGCTACGTGATGCTCGAGACCGTACGGCAGTTCGCCGTGGAGAAGCTCGATCTCGCCGGCGAAGGCGACGCGACGCGCACCCGGCACCTGCACCACTTCGTGTCGCTGGGCGAGCGCCTGCGGCCCGACATGCAGGGATCACGACAAGCGGAGACTTTCGCCTGCATCCTCCCGGAGCAGGAGAACCTGGTCGCTGCCCACGCGTGGGCGGAACACGTCCCCGAAGGCGGGACGCTCGCCCTCCGCCTCATCGTGGCGTTCCGGCGCTACTGGCGCGCCACCTCGCAACGCGCTCTCATCTATCACCTTGCCGGACAGGCGCTGGCGCTGGCAGGGGATCGCCGCAACAGCCCCGAAGGCGCGGAAACGCTCGCCGCGCTCGGCATGTGCGCATTGCAACTTGGCCGCTACGACGCAGCGCTCGACGCCGTCGCGGAAGGGCTCGCGATCTCCCGCGCGCTCGGCGACGTCCGCCTCACGGGCAATCTGCTCGTGCTGCAAAGCGCGGCACGCAACGCGACCGGCGACCGCGAAGGCGCGCTCGCTGCCAGCGAGGAGGCGGTGCAGACGCTGGCGCAAGGGGACCACCCGGTCGATAGCGCGAACGCCCTCAACAGCCTCGCCGAGCTGCATCGCGATGCGGGGGATCTGGCCCGCGCCCAATCGCTCTACGAGCGCGCGATCGCGCAGGCGCAGGACGACGCGTTCTCCGTCTGCAACCTGCTGTCCAACCTCGCGGCGGTCCTCACGATCCGGGGCGACCTCGAAGCAGCGCGCGCCGCATTCATCCGACTCCTCGATCTTTCACGCACCCTCGGCAACGAGGGCGAGATCGACCACGCGCTGGACTTCGCGGCCGCGCTGGCGGCGGCCTCCCACGCCCATGAACTGGCGGCGCGGCTGCACGGCGCCGCCGGCGCCCTCGCGCGCGACTCCGGCGAGCAGCACGAGCCACTCGACCAGCGCTTCACCGACGAGTGGCTCGCCCGCTCGCGCGCGGACCTCGGGGAAGCAAGGTTCGACGCCGCAGCGAAGGCGGGTTCGGTGCTCGACCGCGCCAGCGCGGTTGAGGAATTGCAGGGGTGGCTGCGGGAACCCGTGGCTCGGGCGGGGAGGCGGGTTGCGCATTGATCTTGATCGGTTGCTTGTCGGATCGGCTGTCGGCACCGCGACGATCTTGCCGCTCGACCCACGGCGAGCAGGAGTCGCAGCGCGGGCGAATACTTCGGTGTCGCAGGAAGCAAGCGAAGGGATCCGTCACGTCCTTGTCGCCCTCTACGATCACGCAGAATATGACTTGTTCATACCGCCCGCATCTGGGCGCTCATCGACATGGCCAACGCTGTCAAGAAAACGATCTCGCTTCCCGCTGACCTCGCGCGCGAGGCGGAAGCGCTCGCCGAAGCCGAAGGCAAGACGCTGAGCGCGGTGATCCAGGATGCCCTTCGTCAGGCACGCATTGCCCGGCGCGGCGAGGAGTTTCGAACCATACAGGGAGACTGGACCCGAAGGGCACGCGACAAGGGCCTGCTCACCGAGGAAGATCTCGAGCGATACCTCGCCGGGTGAAAGTCGTCTTCGACACCAACATCCTCGGTCACGGGTTCGATCCTGGTGCGGTGTGACGTGGCGTGGTTGCCGGGTCACGGGCTAATGATTTCCAGCGTCGGATAGTAGGTGCGATACCGCTTCGCGTCTCGCGTCAGCAGCGCCATCCCTTCGATGGCGGCATGCGCGCCGATGTAGAAATCCGGCAGCGGCGAGCTACGCGCGCCCTTGGCGCGGCGATACCGGAGGAAGGCTTTGCCGGCGAGGAATCCCGCCTCCCACGGCAGCTCCAGCCGGGTGAAGGCGTCGGGCGGCAGCGCCTCGTCCAGCTCCTCGATGCGTTCGAATCCCACCGACACCTCGGCGTAAACGATGGGATTGATGCACAGCTCGGCTTCGGCGGCGCAGAAATCGAGCTGCGCGGCCGACCACTCGTACCACTGCAGGTCGTCGGTCAGCACGTCCAGCAGGACGTTGGCATCCACAAGGACGCGCTTCGCCACGGCAGGCGTGACCGCGGGCGCCTCAGGCACCACGGGTCAGCTGCATGATTTCGTCCGTCCCCATGCGCGCCGTCGCGCGGCCGCGCAGGCGGGCCGCGAGGCTGCCGCGGCGGGCCTTGGGCGGATGGGCAATGGTGGTCTCGGCCTCGCGCAACGCCGCTTCGCGGACGAAGGTCGCCACCGGCAGGCCATGCAGCTCGGCGGCGCGGCGCAGGCGGTTCTTGTCCTCGACGCTCAGGCGCAGGTCGAGACGGTCGGCGGTAGCGGTCATGACGGGCCTCCTTGTACGGTAGCTTACCGTACCGGCAGCCGGATCGCCAGCCGGAGCAAGGCGTTCGCACGAACACGATTCTTCCGTTGATCACGAAGGCAGAAGCAAACCTGCGTCAACGGCATGCAGCGATGCAGTCCCGGCGCGAGAAGTTGACCAGCGATGCGCAATCCCTACTTGCAATCGAGCCTGCGGCCGACGCGATGACCGAAATGCGCGATGCCGAGGTTCGCCGCTGTCGAGGCGATGCCTCCGGGAGATGCGCGCGACCGTTTCCTCGACCGTGTTGCCGCCGCCGAGGACGACGAGGCCCGCATGCACAGGAACGCGCTGGCGCGTGGCCCTGCCGGCAGCCCGGCGCGCGAGATCGCCCGCGCGGCCCACGAGGGCGCGATGCGGGTACGCCATGCCGCCGCCTTGAAGACCCTTGAGGGCCAGCGGGAGGACATGACGACGGCCCTGCGATCGCACGCTGCCGGACTGGGCTTGTTGGCGCGTGCCCGTGCCGCCGCCGAGGGCCCGTAGCAGCCCTGTGGCGCATTGCCACCGCGCGGTGGCATTCACCCTACCTGCCGTTCTGGACCGTTTGTGAGGATTCGCCGAGTGACCGAACAATTGCGCCCCTGCATTGACCTGTACTGCGGCGCGCGAATCACCTTTGATCGCCTGCCCGCTGGCGTAGCTGAGGGCGATCCGCTGGTGCAGGCCGTCTACGAGGCATTGCGCAGCGTGACGCGGGCTGACGGCCTGTTGGATGGCGTTCTGAACCCCGACAAGGACGCGTGACCTACCGCGCGCCGTGGATGGGCTTGCCCTCGCGCAATCTGCCGTTCGTGCCGCACGCGCGCACGCAGCATCGCGCGCCAGAGGGGCCCGCGATGGTGGTCGCCTGATTTGGGCCGGTAGCGTTGTCTCGCAGCTAGACTAGCGGGCTGGTTATGGCTAAGGGTATGGCTAAGAGAATCGCCACTGACCCTACTGCGATCGATGAAGCAAATCGACGTAAGTCACTGATTCTATTGGTAGGCCGTACTGGACTTGAACCAGTGACCAACGGATTAAAAGTCCGCTGCTCTACCAACTGAGCTAACGGCCCTTGGAGAGAGGGCCGGATTATACAGGCGGCCCCTACCATCACCGCCGCACCCGGGCGCCCTCGAACCCAGACCCGCCCCCTCGAATCACCGATCCTCAGTGACTCTCCCCCGTCAGGAACGGCGGCAGCGACGAGAATTCGATCCCCTCCTCGGAGAGCGCCTGCGCATCCTCCGCAGACGCCCTGCCCCGAATCGAGCGCTTCGGCGCCTCGTCGTAATGGATCTTGCGCGCCTCCTCGGGAAAGCGCTCGCCGACGTCCTCCGTGTTCTTCACGATCTCGCGGAGCTTGGCCACGAGCTCGGGCGGAAATCCGGCGATGGCTTCCTGCTTCCCGCCGGACGACTGTGCCGGCACTGCGGACGCCGGCGCGGCAGCGGCAGCGGCCGGCGCCGGGTTAGTCGCAGCACCTGCCGCCTTGCGCACCCGCACCTTGGCCGACGGCCGGCGCACCACCTGCGCATCGTTGCACACGGGACATTGCACCAGCCCGCGCTCCTTCTGGCGATCGAATTCGTCGCCGGAGGCGAACCAGCCTTCGAACACGTGGCCGTGCGTGCAGTTGAGGTCGAATACGATCATGGGATCCTGAACGCGGCGGAGCGTCGCCGCGCCTACGCCATCTTCTCCAATCTCCACATCTGGTAGCGAACGGCCGCAACACAACCCGCGATGATCGCACCGAGCGCCAGGAACGAGCCCACCGCCAGCGTCGAGACGCCGGAGAGGCCCTGGCCGATGGTACAACCCAGCGCCGTGACGCCGCCGAAACCCATGAGGACGCCGCCGACGATGTGGTTGCCCACGTCCTCGACCGAGCCGAAGCCCTCCCAGCGGAAGGTCTTCGACACCACGGCGTAGGCGAACGAGCCGGCCAGCATGCCGAGCACCCCGGCGATGCCGAAGGTCACGATGCGCGACTGGTCGCTCCAGAACATCAGGAGTTCCAGCGTGTAGGCGACGGGCGCGATGAAGCTGTACGACTCGATGCGATTGCCGTTGGTGGCCACGAACTTCGATTCGAGCGTGGCGGGGTCTTCCGCCAGATAGCCAAGGTGCCCGGTGACGTACCAGCCGCCCACGATCACCAGCCCGATCACGATCCCGCCGACGATCAGCGCGGGCGAGGCGCGGAAATCGCGATCCTTGAACACGTACACGAGAAGGGCCGCGGCAGCCACGAGCGGCACCCAGGTGAGCGCGGCCGAGCCCAACCCGGCGGCGGCGGCGATCGTGGGGAGGTCCGAGCTGGCGGCACCCCATGCGGACACGTCGAGACGCCAGGGGTCGAGCAGGTTCACGCGCCACACGGCGAACAGACCCTTGAGCGTCATGTACGCCGCGATGCCGAGCATGAAGAGCACGATCCACGACTTCAGGTTGCCGGTGCCGGCGCGGATGAGCGTCTTGCTGCCACAGCCGGACGAGAGCGTCATGCCGAAGCCGAAGAGAAAGCCGCCGACCAGTGCCGACATCCATGCCACGGAGGCGCCGGTGTAGATCGACCGGTGCAGGTCGACGGTGCCGCTTGCATGCAAAAGCCCGCTACCGGCAACCGCGACGGCGATAGCGAGCACCCACATCCGCATGCGCCGCCAATCGCCGAAATTCACCACGTCGCTTACCGCCCCCATGGTGCAGAAGTTCACGCGATTGGCGACGGCGCCGAAGATGAAGGCGAGGACGAACGAAAGCCCCGCCACCAGCAGGGGCAGGCGGGCGATATCGGCTTCTGACATGGCGAGGAATTATGGCATGGGGTTCGGAACGGCGACCTCGCTAACCCCACCTCGCCCTCCCCGCCGTTGATAGCTGCCATCGGGGGCCCTTCCGTCGCCTCCGTGGCCCAAGGAGCTCTCGATGCGCACCTCCCCGAACCTCGTCACCCGCACGCTTGCCGCCGCGCTGACGGCAGCGGGCCTCGCCGTCGCCGCCGCGACCGCCCACGCCTGGAAGCCGGCGTCGTACGACCCGCCGTCGATGCCTTACCTTCAGAGTGGCCTCGTGCAGGTCGACGTCTACAACCGCACCACCGGTGCGGCGCTCCCGATCTACCCCAACGGCGGCCGCAACTGGATCGAAGGTGTGCCCGGCCAGGAGTACGCGGTGCGTATCCGCAACCTCACCGGCGCGCGCGTGCTGGTCGTCACGAGCGTGGACGGTGTGAACGTGATCTCCGGCGATACGGCGTCACCCTCGCAGTCGGGCTACGTGCTCGACGCCTACGGCTCGGTCGAGATCGCCGGGTGGCGCAAGAGCATGTCGCGCACCGCGGCGTTCTACTTCACCGATCTGGGTGACTCGTATGCCGCACGCACGGGACGGCCGGCCAATGTGGGCGTGATCGGCGTGGCGGTGTTCCAGGAGAAGGCGCGCCCGCGGATCGGCGGGAGCACGTGGGACTGGCGCGGCCGTTTCGCGCAGCGCAAGGACGACGCGGGCTCCGGCCCGGCATCCGCCGCCGAGGCCGAGGCGCAAGCGCGTGCCGCGAACACCGCTCGTGCGGTGGAACGGGCAGAGAGCGGTGCCGCGCCCGATGCGCCTGACGACGGGCGGCAGGCCGCGGCCACCCCCGCGCCTCCGATCGCGCAACCGGCGCCTGCCATGCCGTCGGCAAAAGAATCTGCCGAGGTCGCCGCACCGTCGCGCGACAGTGCCGTCGTGCAGAACGACCTCCAGCGCCGCCAGCCACCCGCAGCGGCCAGGCCGATGGCCAAGCTCGGCACCGGCCACGGACGCAGCGAGGAGTCGCGCGTGACGATGACCAACTTCGAGCGCGCCACGAGCTATCCGGCGGAAACACTCACGATGCAGTACGACCGGCGCGAGAACCTGGTCGCCATGGGCGTGCTGCCGCCGCCCACGCCGCGCGTCGCGCGGCGTGATCCCGATCCGTTCCCGGGCGTGCACTTCGCGCCGGATCCGCGCTGATCGCGGAGACGCGGCGTCGCTGGCCGCAAGCATCGAGACCGGAGCGGGCGTCGAGTTGCGCGCGCCCCGCCGCAGCAAGCTCGACGCCCATCGCAGACCTCGCGGGATCGAGGCCCCGCCAGGCGCCCGGCAGCGTGGACCGCCGGGCGCTTGCCTATACTTGGGGCATGCGCGGTCCACCCTCCGCCTCGACCCCCGCGAACGCCGCGGAAGCCGCCACCGCGCCGGATTCCGACGAGGCCCTCATGCTGGCCTACGCCGCGGGCCACGCGGGCTCGTTCGACGTCCTGTACGCGCGGCACAAGGGCGCCGTGTATCGCTACGTCCTGCGTCACTGCCGCGATGCGGCGATCGCCGACGAGATCTTCCAGGACGTGTGGATGAACGCCATCCGCGTGCGCGCGAGCTACGTGCCGACCGCGAAGTTCACGACGTGGCTCTATACGCTCGCGCACCACCGCGTCGTCGACCACTGGCGCGCGAGCGGTCACGTGAAGCTCGCGTCGATCGACAGCGACGAGGAGGGTGAGGCGCGCGATATCGTGGAGTCGATTCCCGGCTCCGCGCTCGACGAGCCGGAGACCCGTGCCGCCGCCGCAGAGCTCGGCACGCACCTCGTGCGCGCCCTCGAGGCGCTCCCGGCGGAACAGCGCGATGCCTTCCTGCTCCAATACGAAGGAGGCCTGTCTCTCGCGGAGATCGCGCAGGCCACCGGCGTGGGCCAGGAGACGGTGAAGAGCCGTCTGCGCTACGCCACCGCGAAACTGCGCAGCGCGCTGCGTCCCCTGCGCGACACCTGAAGCCATGACGAGCGAAGCCGACCGCCGCAACGAGCCCTCGATGGACCCCGTCCTCGAGGCGGCGTGGCGCGCGCAGCCGCGCGAGACGCCGCCGCCGGCCCTCGACGCGGCGATCCTCGCCGCCGCGCACCGCGCGGTGGGCAGTGCCCCGCGCGACACGTCGGCAGAGGCGCTGCGCCCGCCCAGGTGGTGGCTGCCATTCGCGGCGGCAGCGGTGATCGGCGCGGTGGCGGTCGGCCTCGTGCAGCTTGCGTCCCACGACGTGCTCGACGTGCTCGACGTGTCGAGCCCCCCTTCGCCGACGATGGCCACCGCACCCACCGCGAAGGCGAAGGAGGAAGGAACCCGCTCCGTCGAAGGCGTCGCGGCGGAGCCGGCACGGGCGAGGACCGGCGACGCGCAGGAGGTGGCCGGAGACGCAAAGACGACCGCCGCCGACGCGCAGAAGGCGGCAGGAGATGCGCAGAAGGCGGCCGGACATGCGCAGAAGGCTGCCAATCCCGCGCCGGCCCTCACCCAGGCGCCGTCGCGGCCGGCATCGCCACCCCTGCGACGGCAAGCGGAGGCGGCACCTGCGGAGGATGCCTCGGGTCCCGCGGCATCGCCGCGCAGCCCGAATCCCTTCCCCGGCGCATCGTCCGACGTCACGAAGCCTGGCGTCGATACGCCGAAGGACAGCTTCGAGGCGCAGGGTCGGGCCGCGCCTCGTGCGGCCGCGACGCCCCCCGTTTCCCCATCGCCCGCGACGCCTCCCGTTTCTCCATCGCCCGCGACGCCGCCCGTTCCGGCACCACCCGCGACGCCATCCATTTTCGCTTCGCCCGCGACGCCACCCGTTCCGGCTTCGCCCGCGATGAAGCCCGATCGCAACGCGCAATCCGCACCCGCCGCGCGCGATGCGGCGAGCGGCGGCATCGCGCAACTGGCGAGACCGCGCGGCACTCCGACGCGCGCGGAAGCCGTCGCCCTCGCGCGTGATCCGGATGCCTGGATCGCACGCATCCGCAAGCTGCGCGACGACGGCCGAGAGGACGAGGCAATCGCCGAGTTGCGCGAGTTCGACGCGCTCGTTCCGGACGCGAAGCAGCGCATGCCGTCCGAGTTGCGTCAGCTCCTGGATCGGGAAAAGTGATGGTCGGGCTGCGTCCGAGGCAGCGCAGGCCGGGCCGAGAGGCCTGATGGCAGAGCTACCGCCCAAGCCGCGCAAGCCCGACCTCGACGAGTGCTGCGGCAGCGGCTGCGATCCCTGCGTGTTCGATGTCTATCACGATGCCGTCGACGCATGGAAGCGCGCGTGCCGCGAGATCGAGGCCAGGGCGAAGGCCGACGCCGAGGCGAGTGCCAGGGCGAGCGCCGAGGCCAACGTCAAGGCCAACGCCAAGGCCAATGGCAACGCCGGCGCCGTTGCCGGCACCGACGCTACCCCCGAGACTGCACCAGCCGGAACCCCGCGAGATCCAACGAGCGGACGAGGCGCCTGATCGGCGCCGGCAGTCCCACGCCTTCTGCAGCGTCACCCGAGAGCCATGCGACTTCGTCCTGCCCGGCGACGCGCATCGCCGACGCCGTTGCCAACGCCGTTGCCGTCAATCGCAGCGGATGCATCGTCAGCGTGAAATGCGTGAAGGCGTGCCGGAGCGCGGGCAGCGCAATCGCATCACCCGCCGCGATGCCGAAGCGGACGAGCGCCACGGCGCGAGCGTCCTCGTCGAGCGCGCACTCCGGGAGACTCCACAGTCCGCCCCAGACCCCTTGCGCGGGCCGCCGCTCGAACAGGACGTCGCCATCGCGTTCGATGACGAGCACGCGCACGTCCCGGTGCGGCAAGACCCTTGCGGGACGTGGCGAGGGCAACGCGTTGGCCCGCCCTTCGCGCCGGGCGACGCAGTCTTCCGCGACCGGACATGCGCCGCAGCGAGGCTGGGTGCGCGTGCACACGGTGGCGCCGAGGTCCATCATGCCCTGCGTGTACGCCTCGATGGCGCGGTCACGCGCCGCCTGCTCCCCGCGCGGCAGGCGTTCCTGCGCGAGGGTCCACAGCACCGCCTCCACCTTGGCCGCACCCGGCCAGCCTTCGACACCCGCATGCCGCGCGAGCACGCGCTTCACGTTGCCGTCGAGGATCGCCGCGCGTGTTCCCGACGAGAATGCGCAGATCGCTGCCGCCGTCGAGCGGCCGATGCCGGGCAGGGTCTCGAGCGTGGCGGCGTCGCGCGGGAAGGCGCCACCGTGCGCGTCCATCACCCTGCGCGCGGCGGCGTGCAGGTGGTGCGCCCGCCGGTAATAGCCGAGGCCGCTCCAGTGCGCGAGCACGTCGTCGATCGTCGCGCGCGCAAGCGCGGCGACGTCGGGAAACGAGGCGAGGAAGCGCTGGTAGTACGGCAGGACCGTCGTCACCTGCGTCTGCTGGAGCATGATCTCCGACAGCCAGATGCGGTACGGATCGCGCGTCTCCTGCCACGGCAGGTCGTGCCGCCCGTGCTCACGCTGCCAGGCGATCACCCGCGAAGCGAAATATCCCCGGTCCCCGATAGCGCTACCTGCTACCGAGCCTCTGCTTCGCCTTGCCCGCCGCTTCCGATTGCGGAAACTTCTCGAGAAGCTCCTGCAATGTGCGCCGCGCAGACGTGTTGTCGCCCATCTCCGACTGTGCAGAGGCGATGTTGAGCAGGGCGTCGGGCACCTTGGGGCTGTCGGGATAGGCCTGGATGAGCTGGCGCTGGGCGGCGACGGCGCCGCGGTAGTCGCGTCGTGCGTACTGGGCATTGCCCACCCAGTACTGCGCCGACGGCGCAAGCAGGCTCCGGGGGTAGGTCTTCACGAACCCGGAGAATCCGCCGATCGCGCCCGGGTAGTCGCCGCGCTTGAACTGGTCGAGCGCGTTGTCGTAGGCGCGCTGCTCCGCAGCCGTCACGGGGATGATCTGCGCTGGGGTCTGCGATGCCGCCGCGCCCGACGGCGGCATGGCGCCCGCCATCTGCGCGGGCGGCACGCCGGGGACCGTGCCCGCTGCGGCATCCGCCACCGGCGCGGCGCCACCGCCGGCCGCGCCCGCGGCGGTCGCCGCCTCCATCTTGCGCATGCGCGAATCGAGGTCCACGTACAGGTCGCGCTGGCGCTTCTGCGCCTCCGTCAGTTCATACGTCAGCACCTCGATCTGCCCGCGAATCTTGGCGATGTCCGCCTTGATGCCTTCGAGGTCGCGCAGCAGGTCCAGGCTGCGTCCCTTGGCCTGCTGCTCGAGGTCGGCGATGCGGGCCTCGAGGTCCCGCTGTACGGCTTCGAGCCGCGCGGTCGTGGCGGCGATCTGCTTGCGCGCCTCCTCGTCGTCGAAGAGTCCGGCATGCGCGACGCTCGCGCAGGCGGCGACGGCGAAGGCGGCGAGAACGAGGCGCGCCTGCTTCATGTCACTCCCCGGCGTAGACGATGTCGACGCGGCGGTTCTCGGCCCAGGCCGCCTCGTCGTGGCCGAGGTTCTTCGGCTTTTCCTTGCCGAAGCTCACGGTCTCGATCTGCACTTCCTGCACGCCGAGCAGCACCATCATGCGCTTTACGGCGTCGGCGCGCTTCTGGCCGAGCGCGATGTTGTACTCGCGCGAACCGCGCTCATCGGCATGTCCCTGCAGCGCGACCCTGGCGTTACGGTTGGCGTTGAGATAGCGCGCGTGCGCCTCGACGATCGGCTTGTACTGGTCGGCCACGGTGAAGCTGTCGTACTCGAAGAAGATGTTGCGCTTGGACAGGATGTTGTTGGGATCGCGCAACGGATTCGCGGCGCCCGCCGTGCTGCCCGTCACGCCACCCTGGTTCGCGCCCGAGGTGCTCGCCCCCGACGTCGAGCCGCTGCCCGGTGCCGCGGTGCTGGCGGACTTGTCTTCCACCGGCGCGGGCTCGGGCGTCGTCTGGCATCCGGCAACCGCGACCGCGACGAGAACGGCAAGAACGATCTTCTTCATGGCGACTCCTTCAGGAAAGACGAGATCGCCCGGCAAACGCGGGCGCATTGCGAAAGAGGGAAGCGGGCAGGAGGCAGGACGGCGGGCGCAGTCGTCTACCGCGCATAGGGACCCCATGCGGGCTCGCGGACGTCGGTGCCGGCGGAGACCAGACGTTGCTTCACGCGACCATCGCTGCTGACCGCGGCCAATGTACCACGCGATCCGGAGCCGGTTGCGTACAGGATCATCCTGCCGTTGGGGGCCACGCTCGGACTCTCGTCGAGCGGTCCCGTGGTTAACACCTGGACCTGCCGCGTGGCGTAGTCCTGGATGGCGATCTGGAAGCGCCCGCCGTCGCGACGCACGAACACGAATCCCTTGCCGTCCGGCAGCGGACGCGCCGACACGTTGTACGTGCCGTCGAAGGTGAGCCGCTCGACCGATCCGCCGTTGAGATTCAGACGATAGATCTGCGGGCTGCCACCGCGATCCGACGTGAACAGCAATGCGCTGCCGTCGGGCGTGAACGACGCCTCGGTATCGATCGCGTTGGACGACATCACGCGCTGCGCGTTGCTGCCGTCGGCGTTCATGAGGTAGAGCTGCGAGCCGCCGTCCTTGCTGAGCGTCACCGCGAGTTTGCGGCCGTCGGGCGACCACGCGGGCGAGCTGTTGCTGCCGCGGAAGTTGGCCACCGCCTGGCGGGTGCCGGTGGAAAGGTTCTGCACGTACACCACCGGCTTCTTCTGCTCGAAGGAGACGTAGGCGAGCCGCGTGCCGTCGGGCGACCAGCGCGGCGAGAGCAGCGGCTCGTTCGAGGTCACGACGACCTGCGGATCGACGCCGTCGGCGTCGGCGACGAGGAGCTGGTAGCGCGGCCCCGCCTTGGTCACGTAGGCGATCCGCGTGGAGAACACGCCGGGAATGCCGGTGAGCTTCTCGTAGATGACGTCGGCGATCTTGTGCGCGGTGGCGCGGAACTGCTGCTGCGTCACCGAGTAGGTCATCGCGGTGAGGAGCTGGTGCTTGACCGCGTCCATCAGCGCGAAGCGGACCTCCACCCGGCCGTCGGCCTGGGGCGTCATCGAGCCCACCACCACGGCATCGGCGCCGCGCCCCTTCCACAGGGCGACGTCGATGTCCTCGGCGCGCGCCGGGCGGGGCACGACGCCGTCGGTGTTCACGAGGCGGAACATCCCCGAGCGCGAGAGGTCGGCACCGACGATGCCCGAGATGCCGAGCGGAAAGTTCGATTCGCCCGCGAAGGGGACGATGGCGATGGGGATCGCGGTGCCGGCGCCGCCGACGATCTCGATCGTCAACTGCGCGCGAGCCGCGAGCGGAAGCAAGGCAAGAGCGGAGAGGACCGCGAGGAGTCGGAGGAAACGGTGCATGCCGGGCTTGTCGTGGAGATGGCGACGAATGAGGCGGCCCGGCGCACCGGATAACCATTCGCCAGCGGCGAAGACCTCGCGAATTATAACGAACGCATAGGGCTCGCCGGGGTTGACCGGCCGTTGACCATCGCGGGTGCGGCGTAGTTCCCGTCGGTCGACGGCTAGTGCGGTGCGACCGCGGCGGCTATCCCGAAGGCGGCCGTGATGCGATCGGCGACGCGGCGCGCCTCGTCGCGTCCGGCATAGGGTCCGACGTAGACGCGATAGAGGCCGCCGGTCTCGCGCACCTTGGGCACGACCTGCGCACTCGCGAGCGCGTCCTGCACGTGCGCAAGGAAGCTCTGCGCGTTGGCGTAGTTCTGGAACGCACCGAGTTGCACGGCAAAGCCCGCGGCCGGCGGTGCCGGCGCCCCCCCGGACGAGGGCGCAGCGGCGGTGGCCGCAGTGGCCGTGACGGCGGCGACGGGCCCGGCTGCGCCGGTCACCGGCGGAATCGGCGCCGCGGCCGCGAGCACGGGGCTCTCGCCCGGGATGATGGCCTCGACCACGACCTCGCCGCTGCCCTTGGCTGCGATGCCCACGCGATGCGCGGCTGCGTAGGACAGATCGATCACGCGTCCGTGCAGGAAAGGCCCGCGATCGTTCACGCGCACGACCACGCTCTTGCCCGTCGCCACGCTCGTCACGCGCGCATACGAGGGCAGCGGCAGGGTGGGATGCGCGGCCGTCATCGCGAACATGTCGTAGGTCTCGCCGATCGACGTCTTCTGGCCATGGAACTTGCGGCCGTACCACGAGGCGATGCCCTGCTCCCGGTAGGGCCGCAGCGTGGTGGCGGGAACGTAGTCCTGTCCGAGGACGGTATACGGGCGGTTCGCGAATCGGTGCAGCGGCTCGTTCCTCGGGACCGCGTCGGGGATCTGGTCGAGGTTGGCGGGGGTCTCCGCCGCGGGGCCGTCGTCGAGGTAGTACTTCGCCGACGGCGTGCCCGCGGGCGGCGGCTTCGCGGCCGATCCGGGCGCCGGGGACGTCGAGCGCGGCGGGGAGGAACCGCAGGCCGCGAGAGCAGCGGCCAGCAGCAGCGCCGTCAGCCTGGCGAGTGCGGGAGCGACGAGACGGGTCATGCTGGAGGCACAATCTACCATGGCCCCTCTCGTCGCCGACCCCCCGCCGCGCCCGCGCACAGGTATGCTGGCGCAATCCAGTTGCCGGGCCCCGTCCTTCCGCCGATGCCGATCGCCTTCCGTGCCTGCGTGGTGCCCCTCACGCTGGCCGCCCTTACCGCGTGCTCGACCTCCCCTGCGCCCATGACAACCGACACCACGGCCCTTCTCACCACCCAGGCCGATCGCTGGGACAAGGCGATCGTCCGCAAGGATCGCGCGGGCATCGAAGCCAACATGGCCGACGATTTTCGCCAGATCGACGGCGCCGGCAACGTCGAGAACAAGGCAACCTTCGTGGAGGGGCTCGTCGACCCTGCCCTCGCCATCGATCCGTACACGGTCGAGGATTTCGACCTGCGGCTGTACGGAGACGTGGCGTTGCTCTCGGGCCGCACGCGCATGACCGGGCGGTATCAGGGAAAGCCGTTCGCCAGTCACTATCGCTACATCGACGTCTACGTGCTGCGCAACGGCGTGTGGAAGATCGTCAGCGTGCAGATCTCGCGCATCCCGGAGCAATGACCGGTGGCCGGACGCGCCCCATCGCGAAAGGGTGACGCGGCGGCCGCACGCGAGAATCGCGGAAAGGCCGACGTGCCGGCACCCGCGAGGCTCGTCGTGCGCCCGCTCACGCCGGAGCGCATGGTCGACCTCGAGGCGATCTTCGAGGCCAAGGGCTGCGCCGAGGCGCGCGGCTGCTGGTGCATGTACTACCGCGTGAGGGGCGGAGGCGGCTACGGGGTGGCGCGCGATGCGCTGAAGGCGCAGCGCAAGGCGGCGCTCACGGAACTCGCACGCGGCGATCCTCCGCCGGGGCTCATCGGCTATCGCCGCGACACCCCGATAGGGTGGGTGTCGCTCGGCCCGCGCGAGGACTACGCCCGCCTCGCCAACTCGCGCACGATGCGTGCCGTCGACGACCTGCCGGTGTGGTCGATCATGTGCTTCGTGGTCCCGTCGGCCTACCGCGCGCAGGGCGTGGCGCGCGAGCTCCTCGCCGGCGCCGTGGCCTGCGCGCGTCGCCGTGGCGTGCGGCTCCTCGAAGCGTATCCGGTCGACAGGGACGTGCCGGGCGCAACGCACGCGCCATGGTTCGGCGGCAAGTCGATGTTCGACGCCGCGGGATTCGCCGAAGTCGCGCGGCATGCGCCTGCGCGGCCGATCATGCGCCTCGTGCTGCGCGGTTCGTAGCCGGCGCCCCTCGCTCCAGACATCCCATGTACCTCCCATCCCACTTCGATCAGGGCAGCCTGGAGGCGATGCATCAGCTCATCGTCGCCCATCCGCTGGGCGCCCTCGTGCGCAGCGGTCCGTCGGGCCTCGACGCCGATCACCTGCCCTTTCATCTCGACCGCGACGGCAGCCCTTACGGACGGCTCATCGCGCATGTGGCACGCGCGAATCCCCTGTGGCAGGAAGCGCGCGGCGGCGACGCAGTGCTCGTGATCTTCCGTGCCGCGCAGGCCTACGTCTCACCCAACTGGTACCCGAGCAAGCACGAGGCGCATCGCCAGGTGCCGACGTGGAACTACCAGGTTGTGCACGTGCGCGGCAGCATCGCCATCCACGACGACGAGCGCTACGTGCGCGGCGTGGTCGCGCGCCTCACGCGCGACCACGAGGCGCGCACCGGAGCCGTGCGGCCCTGGAAGATGAGCGACGCCCCACCCGAGTACATCGACCAGATGCTCGGCAACATCGTGGGCATCGAGGTCGCCGTGACACGCATGGTCGGAAAGTGGAAGCTCGGCCAGAACAAGGACGAGCGCGACCGCCTGGGCGCCATCGAGGGCCTGCGTGAGCGCGGCGAGGGCGCGGTCGCCGATGCAATGCTGGCGACCATGAAGCCGGAAAGCTGAATGCGGCGCGAGGCGAGCGCGGCTTCGCCGGCCCGCGACCGGGTGGCCGGATGGCCTGCGCGGCGCTTCCTGGCAATGCGCCCGGACGCAAGGCCATGACCGCGCAAGCCGCGGACGAAGGCCCGCGCACGATGACGCTCGTGCGGCCCGCCCGTGCCCACCTCGACTCGTATGTGGCGGCGCTGCGGCAGGATTGGTCCGCCGACAACGTCCGCGGCGCCGCCGCGGCCCGCGAGGAGCTCGCCCGGATCGACGAGGACCCCGACGCATTCCTCGCCTCGATCGACGATCGCGAAGGCAAGGGTCCACCCGTCGAGCTTCCCGACGGATCGACCGTGCCACGCCTGCCCGGCTTTCGGCGCTGGATGTGGGACGGCGAGTTCGCCGGTGCGATCGGCCTTCGCTGGCAACGCGGCACGCCGGTGCTGCCGCCCCACTGCCTCGGCCACATCGGCTATTCGGTCGTGCCGTGGAAGCAGGGACGCGGCTACGGCACGCGCGCGCTGGCGCTCATGCTCCCCGAGGCGCGCGCGGTCGGACTGCCGTATGTGGAGATCACCACCGATCCTGCGAACACCGCGTCCCGGCACGTGATTCTCGCCAACGGCGGCGAACTGGTGGAGCACTTCGTGAAGCCCGCATCGTTCGGGAGCACACCCGGCCTGCGCTACCGGATCGCACTATGAGCACGCCAGCGTCCGAGTCCCGCTGCCCGCTCTGCGGCGAGCCGAACGGGTGCGCGCCCGCGTCGAGCGGGAGCTTCGACACCCCCTGCTGGTGCACGGCGGTCGAGATTCGCACGGACATCCTGGAACGACTGTCCGCTGCCGATCGGGGGCGGGCATGCCTGTGCCGCCGCTGCGCGACGGGGATGGGTGACAGCCCGTCGCCCGGAGCGTGACGCGCCCGCGGCATCATCACCGCTCGCCGGCACGCCGGCATCCTCGGGACGGCGGCAGCCATGATGACCACCCGTTCCTGTGGCGGTCACCCGATACGTCCCCTCACGCACCGGAGCCTCACCTCTCCGCATAGCGGATCACGTAGAACACCACCCCCTGCGGCGAGCGTATGCCGCAGAAGCGCCCGACGCCGGGGACATCCTGCGGCGGCACCAGGATCGTCGCGCCGAGCTCGGCGGCGCGCTGCGCGGTGGCGTCGGCATCGGCCACAGTGAAATACACGCTCCAGTGCGGGGGAATCCCGCTCATCTCGGGGGTGAGCTGCATCATGCCGGCCACGTACTCGTCACCGAGCTTGAACGTGGTGTACTCGAACTCGCCCATGTCCATCGTCTCGGACGTCCAGCCGAAGAGCGACTGGTAGAACGCGCGCCCGCGCTCGACATCCGTGGTCATCGTCTCGAACCAGCTCGGTGCGCCGATGGCTGTGCTGTCGACGTCCGTTCCCGCCCCGCCCTTGGCCTGCCAGACGTCGAAGTTGGCGCCGTTCGCGTCGAAGCACACCGCCATGCGGCCCTGCAACATGATGTCGAAGGGCGGCATGGCGCGGCCGCCGAGTTCGGCCACCCGCGCCACCGCCGCGTCGGCATCGTTCACCTTCGCCATCACCCCGATGTGCGGCGGCGTGCCCGGCGGCGTCTGGGGGCTGTCGAGGTCGAACAGGCCGCCGATATCGTGGCCCGCGACCTGGATGCGATGTCCGATCATCGGGATCATCGAGTACTTCCAGCCGAGAAGCTTGCCGAAGAAGTCGCGTGCCGCCTTGGGCTCCGGGGTCAGGATGTTGATCCAGCAGAACTCCCCCGTCCTGCGAACACCGCTTGCCATGGCTCCCTCCGCGTGGATGCGAGCGCGCATTATGGCCTCCCGCCGCGGCCACGCACCGCCGGCGCGCACGCTACAATCGTCGCCCACGATCATGGTCACGTTCGCCCAATTCATCGAGAAGGCCTGGGAGGATCATGGCGATGCGCCCCGGGCGGTCGCGGATCGGCTATCGGTGGCCGTCGCCAGCGTGACGGCGGCCGACGACGTCCCGCCCTACGCGCGCATCGTCACGCACGTGATCGGCGAGCACTTGGGCGAGTGGGATCGTGGGATCGCGCTCCTCGAGTCGTTGCGCCGCGGCCCCGCGTTCCATGCCGCACCCGTGGCGCAGGAGGCGTTGCGGCGGGGTGTCGCCACGCTGTGTTACGCAAGCGGCGACAGCGTCGTCACCGCCGGGCTCGCGCCGGATGATCGTGCCGCCGTGTTCGCCGGCGCGGCCGGGATGTTCGCGGGACGCGGCGACTACGACGGCGCGCTTGCCGCGTACGCGAGCGGCGTGGCACTCGCCGCCGAACTGCCGCAAGGCTCGGACGTGTTTCGTGCCCTCGCGATCGCAGGCAACAACCTCGCGGCCGCGCTCGAAGAGCAGGCCACGCGGACGCCGGCACAGACGCAGGGCATGGTCGCCGCCGCGCAGGGCGGACTCGCCTTCTGGCGCCTCGCCGGCACGTGGCTGGAGGAGGAACGTGCCCACTACCGTCTCGCGCGCAGCCACCTTGCGGCGGGCGAACCGGTGCCCGCCGTCGAGGCAGCCAAGGATTGTGCGCAGGTGTGCCTGACCAACGACGCGCCGGCATTCGAGCGATTCTTCGCCTATGCGGTGCTGGCGCGCGCACTGCGCGAGGCCGGACGCCGCACCGATGGCGACGACATGCGCGACGAGGCGCTCGCCTGGTTCGATCGCATCCCCGAGAGCGAGCGGCGCTGGTGCGAGGCCGACCTCGCCGAGCTCGCATAGGGTGAGCGGGACCGCGGACCTCCCGGCGCCGATCGCCGGCGAGCTCGTGCTCGAGTTCCGTGGCCGCCGGGTGGAGACGGAGGACGAGCTTGCCGAGATCGAGGACGCGCTCGTCGAGGTCCTTCCCGAAGGCGACACGCTGGCTGCCCACGAGATCGGATCCGAGGTGCGCCGCATCCTCGTCGCCACGCGCGATGCAACGGCCACGCTGCACCGTCTGCTGCCTTTCTTCGAGCAGGCGGAGCTCGTGGCCGGGTTCAGTGCCCACGCGCGGGCGGAAGACGACGGCTCCCACGTGCCGCTGTGGCCCCCGGATCCCCCGCACCCGGTGCGCCCGTAGCTTCGCCGCGGTCCGCACCACCCGTCGTCCGCGCGACCGACCGCCATGGCCACGCCTCCACCACGTCCGCCGCCCACGCTCGTCACCACGCGGCTCGTCCTTCGGCCGCTGCGCCATGCCGACGTGCCGGCGCTCTTCTCGATCTTCGGCGATCGCGCCGTCGCGCGGTACTGGAGCCGTCCTGCGATGACGCACGTCACGCAGGCGCGGCGCGTGGTCAGCACCGCGCGCGCCGGGTACCGCACGGGTGACAGCCTGTGCCTCGGCATCGAACTCGCCGATACGCATGCGCTGGTCGGCACCTGCACGCTCTTCGCGTTCCATCCCTCGAACCGCCGCGCGGAGATCGGCTACGCGCTCGCTTCTGCGCAATGGGGGCGCGGGTACATGAACGAGGCGCTGGTGCGGCTCGTGAGCTATGCCTTCGACGACCTCGGCCTCCACCGCCTCGAAGCCGACATCGACCCCGCCAACGCCGCATCGGAGCGCACGCTCCTCCGCCTGGGCTTCGTCCACGAGGGGCTCCTGCGCGAGCGCTGGATCGTGGGCGACACGATCAGCGACAGCGCCGTCTACGGCCTGCTGCACCGCGACTGGACCCGCCGCGAGCCCGGCACCGGGGATCCGTCGTGATCAGGTCCGCGACCCCTGCGGATGCACAGGCGATCTGCGACATCTACAACCCTTACGTCGAGCATTCGGTGATCTCCTTCGAGGAGACTCCAATCGATGCGGCCACGATGGCGCAGCGCATCGCCGACATCCGGCAGCGCCACCCCTGGTACGTCGCCGAGGAGGCCGGCCGGATCCTGGGCTACGCGTATGCGGGACCATGGCGGCCGCGCGTCGCCTACCGCCACGCGGTGGAGACGTCGGTGTATCTCGCGGCGGATGCGACGGGTCGCGGCCTTGGCCGCGCGCTGTACGCGGCGGTCCTCGACGAACTTCCGCGGAACGGCTTTCGCTGTGCGATGGGCGGCATCGCGCTGCCGAACGACGCCAGCGTGGCGCTGCACGAGGCGATGGGCTTCGTGAAGGTCGCGCACTTCAGGGACGTCGGCTTCAAGTTCGGCCGGTGGATCGACGTGGGCTACTGGCAGCGCATGCTCGCGTGACGGTTTCGTGGCCCGGACCGCCCAGAGTTCGCCGTGCCGCCCGCCCCGCACCCTGGCCCGCCACACGGTCGCCGGGCGCCCCGACCGTTCGGCGCCTTGGCGTGGCGTTCCGAACGCAACGCCCCCTACAATCGGCGCGGCTACCGCATCTCCCCGCGCCGGCGCACCCCGACATCCATGGCCAACATTTTCGTATGCCTGTTCGCAGTGATGCTGTGCCTCGTGAACGCGGTGATCTGGACCTTCATCTCCGAGATGCCTCTCATGGGCATCGCCTGGGTGGGTTGCGCGGGCTTCTGCCTCTTCCTGCAGAAGTGGTCCAGGGGCTAGCTAGCACGCCGCAGCGTGCGTCCTACACGATCCGGTTGAACCAGACGATCGACAGGGCCGCGGACATCACCGCCAGGAGCGCGGCGAGTGCGGCGAAGAGCGCCGTGATCTCCGTTTCCTTGCGCTCCAGCGCAAAGCGCGAGTTGAGCCCCTCGTAGATCTTCTTGAGCTCGTCGCCGCTGCCTGCCTGGAAATACTCGGCCTGGGTGATCGCGGCGATGCCCTTGAGCGTTTCCTCGTCGAAGCGCATGTAGATCGACATGCCGTCGATATCCACGGAACCGCCGGTGGCGGATCCGAAGCCCACGGTGAAGATGCGCACGCCGTGATTGGCGGCCATGCGCGCCGCGTCGAGCGGATCGGGCCCGATCGTGCGCCTGCCGTCGGTGAGCAGGATGATCGCCGCCGAAGTGTACGAGCCCGGCGGGACCGGCGGCCTGGCTTCCTTCTTCTCCGCCGGCTTCAGCGGCCGCTCGCGCTCCGTGCGCCTGGACGTCTCGCGTGATCCCCAGTTGTTGCCGAACACCACCTGTTCCAGGTCGATGCCCTCCTCGGGAAAGAGCGTGGCGAGCGCCAGGATCATCCCGCTGCCGATCGCCGTGTGACGCTGCATCTCGAATCGGTCGATCGCCTCCACGAGGTCGTCGCGGTTGCGGGTGGGCGGCTGCACGAGCAGGGCGGTGCCGGCGAAGGTGACGATCCCGGCGCGGATGTCCCCGGGCAGCGCACGCACGAACTCCTTCGCCGCCGTCTGCGCGGCCACCATGCGATTCGGCTGCACGTCGGTGGCGCGCATCGACAGCGAGACGTCCATGACGAGCAGCACCGTGCGCTCGTCGGAAGGTAGCGTGACCACCGCGGTCGGCCGCGCCACGGCGAGCAGCACGGCGACGAGCGAGAGCAGGAAGAGCAGCGGCGGGACGTGCCGGCGAAGACGCTGTGCGGGAGCGATGGCGGCCTTGACGATGCCGAGGTCCGCGTAGCGCACGGCAGCGGGCTTGCGCCGCCGCAGCATCGCCACGTAGGCCGCCACGAGCAACGGCACCAGGACGAGCAGCCAGAGATACTGGGGCCAAAGGAAGCGCATGCAGGACTTTCGGAGACGGTCGACGGCGGCAGCGACACCCGGCGGCGCTCGGGCAACTACTTTAGCATCGGCGCCCGGCGCCTACGGGTCCTCCCGGGGTGACGGGTCGCCGGGCACAGGGCCCCATGTCGCGGACTTCACGGGCAGCCCGGCAGGCGGTAATCTTCGACCGTTGGCGGGATGCATCGTTGCACGGTCCCCCGAGCCTTCCGATGATCGCCCCTTCCCCCCGCGCGCTCGCCATCAATGCGGCCCTCACCCCCGCGGATGCCTTCGCCCAGGCGCCGCCCGGCCCAAGGGCGCTGCTCGCCGCTCGACGCGAGGCGACGGTCAGGGATGGCACCCGGACCGAGGCCGGCGAGCGTATCTCGTCCGACGGGCCCCGGGTGCGATGCTTCGAGATGAAGCTCACCCGGGTGGGCGAAACCGATGGGCCCGCCGCCGGTGCGGTCCCGCGCAGGTAAGGAAGCGCACGACGATGTCCTGGCGCCTCCTCGCCGACGCGACGGTGCTCGCCCACCTCGCGGTCATCGCCTTCGCCGTGCTGGGAGGCTTGCTGGTCCTGCGCAAGCCACGCTGGGCCTGGCTGCACGTGCCGGCGGTGGCATGGATCGTCTGGCTCGAACTCACCGGTGCAGTCTGTCCGCTCACCGGGATCGAGAACGCACTTCGCGTCCGCGCCGGCGAAGCGGGGTACGCCGGAGGCTTCATCGATCACTATCTCGTGCCGGTGATCTATCCGGCCGGACTCACCCCGACCGTCCAGTCCCTCCTCGGCATCGCCGTGCTGGCGATCGCCGCGGTGACCTACGGCATGGTCTGGCGCCGCCGTGCGGCGCGCGAAGCACTCGCGCGGCACGCGGCGCGTCCGCGTCGAACCATCGCTGCCGAGGATTGGCGCTGATGGCGGTCGCCGACTGGTGGCTGTTCCTGCGGGCATGGTCGGGAGGACCGCGGCGGATCGGCGCCATCGCGCCGTCGGGTGCCGCGCTCGCCAGGCTCATCGTGAGTCGCATCGGCCCCGCCGACGCCCCCGTGCTCGAGCTCGGGGCCGGCACCGGCGTGTTCACCCAGGCGCTGGTCGCCAGGGGCATCGCGCCGCGTGACCTCACCCTCGTCGAATGCGAGGAACGCTTCGCGCGCGTGCTGCGCGAGCGCTTTCCCGGCGCCCAAGTGCTCTCGGTGGATGCCGGGCAGTTGGACTCGGCCCAGTTCGCGGGCGCGCGCCCCCTCGGCGCCGTCGTCAGCGGCCTGCCCCTGCTCACCATGCCGCCGCACAAGGTCAATGCCATCCTTCGCGGCGCCTTCCGGCGGATGCGGCCCGACGGTGCCTTCTACCAGTTCACCTACGGTCCGCGCTCGCCCGTGTCGCGGCATGTCGCCGAGCGGCTCGGTCTGCACATCACGCGCGTGGGCACGGTCCACCTCAATCTGCCGCCAGCGACGGTGTACCGGATCACCCAGGCGGTGCCGGCGGCGGAGCGCACGGTGACGCGTGCGCCGGTGAGCCTCGAAGCGTTCGCCGAAGGGGATTAGGTCGACCCGGGGGCTCGCCCTCCCGCCCGTGGGCCCCTTACTAGGCTGAAGGCACTTCTGCCTAGGTGCTGACGAGCTTGCGGTGCGTCTGCACGCTCATCAGCACGCCGAGCCCGATGAACATCGACACCAGCGCCGTGCCTCCGTAGGACACGAACGGCAGCGGCACGCCCACCACCGGCAGCACGCCGCTTACCATGCCCATGTTCACGAAGACCTTGGTGAAGATCATGAGGGTGACGGCGCCCGAGAGCAGTCGCGCGAACATCGTCGACGCGTTAGCGGTGATGACCATCGCCCGCCCGATGAGCAGGATGTAGAGAAGCAGCAACAGGGCGTTGCCGATGAGGCCGAACTCCTCACCGAAGACGGCGAATATGAAGTCGGTGTGCCGCTCGGGCAGGAAGTCGAGGTGCGTCTGCGTGCCGTTGAGCCATCCCTTGCCGATGACACCGCCCGAACCGATGGCGATCGACGCCTGGGAGGAGTGGTAGCCGGCCCCCAGCGGATCCCGGCTGGGGTCGATGAAAGTGAGTATTCGCTCCTTCTGGTAATCGTGCAGGACGTTGGCCCACAGGAGCGGCCCGGCGGCGGCCGCCGCCGCGCCCAGGCCCACGATGATCTTCCACGACAGCCCTGCCAGGAACAGCACGTAGAAGCCCGACGCCGCGATGAGCAGGGCGGTGCCGAGATCCGGCTGGCGCTTGATGAGGAAGACCGGGATCACGATCAGCACCGACGCGATCACGAAGTCGGGCCAGCGGATGCGCCCCTCGAACTTCTGGAAATACCACGCGAGCATCATCGGCAGCGCGATCTTCATGAGCTCGGACGGCTGGATGCGCGCCACGCCGAGGTTCAGCCACCGTCGCGAGCCGTTGACCACCACGCCGAAGAGCGCCACGCCCACGAGCATCAGCACCGCTGCGATGTACAGCGGCACCGCGACCCGGGCCAGCTTCTGCGGCGGCACGTTGGCCACGATCCACATCGCCAGGATCGCGATGCACAGCGACCCCGCCTGCGAAGTGACGCGCGCGACACTCTGGTCGGCCGCCGAGAAGAGCGTCACGAGCCCCACCCCGGTCAGGGCCAGCGCGCAGGTGAAGAGCAGCGGGTCGAGGCAGCGGGTCAGCACCTCCCACAGGCGGGACGCGATCTCGGCTGCGGGCATGCGGCTGGTGGCGATGGCTTTCATGGTCTCGTCGGACTCCGGACGTCACGGCGCACGCCGGCGCCGGGATGGGCGGGGCGGGGGCATCAGTCGCTCTCGTCGACACCGTCGTGCGTCGCACCAGGCACGGTGGCGGCCGGCCCGGGCGCGGTGTTGCCGAGCAGGTGGTACTCGAGCACCTTCCGCGCGATGGGTGCCGCCGCCTGGGCGCCGAAGCCGCCGTTCTCCACGAGCACGGCGAGTGCGATGCGCGGCTTGTCGGCCGGCGCGTAGGCGATGAACCAGGCATGGTCGCGCAGGCGCTCGTCGATCTTGTGGGCGACGTACTTCTCGCCTTTCAGCGAGAACACCTGAGCGGTGCCGGTCTTGCCGCCGGAGGTGAACTTGGCATCGGCGAAGGCGCGGGCGCTCGTGCCCTCCCGGTTCACGCCCACGAAGGCGTTCTTGATGATCGCGATGTGCTCGGGCTTCACGGCGAGACGCCCCGTAGGCGTGGGTGCCACGCTGCGCTCCTCGCCGGTGGCGGGATTCACCACCTGCTTGACGAGGTGCGGACGGAACGAGACGCCGTCGTTGGCCACCGTGGCCATGGCATGCGCGAGCTGCATCGGCGTGAAGCTGTTGTAGCCCTGGCCGATGCCCGCGGAAATCGAATCACCCAGGTACCACTTGCGATGCTCCTCGCGGTACTTCTCACCGGCGAAGCGCGAGCGCTTCCACGCGCGCGACGGCAGCGTGCCGGTGAGCTCGCCCTCGATGTCCACGTCGGTCTTCTGCCCGAAACCGAGCTCTCCCAGGAAGCGGGCGGTATCGTCGATGTCGGTCTCGCTCGCGAGCACGTAGTAATAGGTGTCGCAGGACGCGACGATCGACTTGTACATGTCCACGCTGCCGTGACCGCCCGGCTTGTCGTCACGGAACCGGTAGGACGATCCCGGAAGCTGGAAGAAGCCGGGGTCGGCGATCGCCTGCTGCGGCGTACGCCGTCCGGAGGTGAGCGCGCCGAGCGCCAGGAAGGGCTTGATCGTGGAGCCCGGAGGATAGGCGCCGCGCAGCGGACGGTTGAGCAGCGGCTTGTCGGGCGAAGTGTTGAGCGCGTCCCAGTTCGCCGAATCGATGCCCTCGACGAAGAGATTGGGGTCGTATCCGGGCTTGCTCACGAAGGCGAGGATGTCGCCGGTGGTGGGATCGATGGCCACCAGCGCACCGCGGCGGTCGCCGAACGCCTGCTCCGCGACTTCCTGCAGCCTGATGTCGATCGACAGGCGCAGGTTGTTGCCCGCGATCGGCGGCGTGCGCGCGAGCGTGCGTACCGCCCGTCCGCCGGCGTCGACCTCGACCTCCTCGACCCCCGTGGTGCCGTGCAGCTCGCGTTCGTAGGACAGTTCCACGCCCACCTTGCCGATGTAGTCGGAGCCCTTGTAGTTGGCGCTCTCGTCCCACTCCGCGATGCGCTGCAGGTCACGGTCGTTGATGCGGCCGATGTAGCCGATCACGTGCGAGGCTACCTCTCCGTAGGGATACTGGCGGAAGAGTCGCGCCTTGATCTCGACGCCCGGGAAGCGATAGCGGGCGACCGCGAAGCGCGCCACCTCCTCGTCGGTCAGCCGCGTGCGCAGGGGCATGCTCTCGAAATTCTTCGACTCGTCGAGAAGCTTGCGGAACCGGCGCCGGTCGCGCGGCTGGATGTCGACGATGGTCGCGAGCGCGTCGATCGTGGCCTCGAGGTCGGCGATCTTCGACGGCGTGAGCTCGAGCGTGTACGCCGAATAGCTTTGTGCCAGCACGATGCCGTTGCGGTCCGTGATGACACCGCGATTGGGCACGATCGGGATGATCGCCACGCGGTTCGACTCGGCGAGGGTACGGTAGTGCTCGTGCTGCACGACCTGCAAGTACACGAAGCGGGCGAAGAGTCCGGCGAAGGCGAGGAACGCGAGTGCCGCCGCGATCACCAGCCGACGCCGGAAGAGGAACACTTCGCGCTCGGCGTTGCGCACTTCGGTCCCCGGGAAGCGGATGCCGAGGTCCTGGCGGCGGGACGCGAATAGCCGTCTCATGGCGTGCTCCGCGCTCGCGCGTGGCGGGGCGATGCGCACTGCGGACGTTTCGGCCCGTTCATCGTCCTACAGTTCCCTCGCCGAACGCGTGGGACGCTGCGGCCGCTGCAGCAGCACGGAGAGCAGCGGCCACAGCAGCGCGCCCACGACCGGCGACGCGAAGTACGTCCAGCCGGGGAAGGGCGCGCCGCCCACGAAACGCACGAGGAGTACGAGCGCCGCGCAGAGAAGCAGGAGGACCGCCACCTGCGGCGCCTGCTGCCACAAGGGAAAGCGCAGCATGCGGCGGCGGAGGACGGCGGCGGCATAGGCGAGCACGGCATACGAGAGCGCATGCTGGCCGAAGACGGTGGCGTCCGCAACGTCCATCACGACGCCCAGGGTCCAGGCGACCCCCACTCCCACGTACCGCGGCTCCTGGACGCACCAGTACAGGATCACCAGCATCAGGAAATCCGGACGCAGCAGGAGCGTGAGTCCCGAGGCGGGCACCAGGTTGGCCATGAGTCCGAGAAAGAACGTAAGCAGGATGAACCAGGGATTGGCCTGCCTGAGGATCTCCTCGGGACGCGTGGACGAGAAGAGGTCAGCCACCGCGCCTTCCCTTGCCGCGGACCTTCTTCGCGGCAGCGCCGTCGTTGGGCTCCTCGGGCCGCGGCGGCGGCGCCACCGCCGCTCCAAGCACCAGCATGTGCGTGCTGCGGTCGGGACCCGCGAGCGGCGTGACCGTGATCCTGGCGAACATCTGGCGGGCGTCGCGATTCACCTCCTCCACGCGCGCGACGGCGAGTCCCGGCGGATACGTGCCGTCGATGCCCGAGGTGACGAGCCGATCACCCGGACGGATGTCCGCGTTGGGCGCCATGAAGCGCAACTCGGGCGGACGTCCCGCGCCCGAGCCGAAGAACACGCTGCGCACGCCGCTGCGCTCCACCTGTACCGGCACCGCCTGGTCCTTGTCGGTCACGAGGGTGACCTCGGACATCGCCGGGAACACGCGAGTCACCTGGCCGACTACGCCGAGGGCGTCGATCACCGCGTATCCCGGCTGAATGTCGGCGTCGGCGCCGCGATTGACGAAGACCTTCTGCGAGAACGGATCACGGCCCGTGTAGAGCACTTCGACCGCCTTGGCAGACCCGTCGTAGCCCTTGGCGATCTCGAGCAGCGCGCGCAGGTTCGCATTCTCGTCGCGGAGCCGCCGGGCTTCGAGCGCCGCCTCCGTCCGCACGAGAAGTTCCTCGTGCAGCGTCGCGTTCTCGTCGGTCAGCGCACGCTTGGATGCGAAGTAGGCGCCGACCCAGGTCAGGGCGTCACCGGGGAGCTGCACCGCGCGCTGCACCGGATACAGCGCGGCGGCGACCACGTGCCGCGCGCCCTCGAGGTAGCGGAAGCGCGTATCCGCGAACATCAGGGCGATCGAGACCAGGCCGAAGAACACGAGCCTTGCGAGCGGCGACGGGCCGCGGTGGAAAAACGGCGGGGGGTCCGCCGAGACGTGGTGCATCACCAACCGGTGCCCCTTTCGCGGATGTCCGGCATTGGAACCTGGCGCGGCGCGAAAGTGCTGAGAACAGGGCTTCCCTTCGCGCTGTCGCGCTTCGGGGCTTGTTCGCCCTCGGGGCGGCCCTTCGGGCTCACGACCTCTCGAATCAGTCGCTCGTGAATATCGTGGAGAGCTTTTCCATGTTCTCCAGTGCCTTGCCGCAGCCGCGCACCACGCAGGTGAGCGGGTCGTCGGCCACGATCACCGGCAGACCCGTTTCCTCCATGAGGAGACGGTCGAGGTCGCGCAACAGCGCGCCGCCGCCCGTGAGCACCATGCCGCGCTCGGCGATGTCGGCGCCGAGTTCGGGCGGGGTGCGCTCCAGCGCGCTCTTCACCGCCGAGACGATGCTATTGAGCGGATCGGTGAGCGCCTCGAGGATCTCGTTGGAGGACACGGTGAAGGAGCGCGGAATGCCCTCGGCCAGGTTGCGCCCCTTGACCTCCATCTCCTTGACCTCGGAGCCCGGGAAGGCCGAGCCGATGGTCTTCTTGATCATCTCGGCGGTGGTCTCGCCGATCAGCATGCCGTAGTTGCGGCGGATGTAGTTGACGATCGCCTCGTCGAACTTGTCGCCGCCCACGCGCACGCTGCCCGAGTACACCATCCCGCCCAGCGAGATCACGCCGACCTCGGTGGTGCCGCCGCCGATGTCCACCACCATCGAGCCGGTGGCATCCGAGATGGGCAGATCGGCGCCGATCGCCGCCGCCATCGGCTCCTCGATCAGGTAGACCTTGGAGGCGCCGGCGCCGAGCGCCGACTCGCGGATCGCGCGGCGCTCCACCTGCGTCGAGCCGCAGGGCACGCAGATGATGATGCGGGGCGACGGCGAGAAGAGGCGCGAATCGAGCACCTTCTTGATGAACTGCTTCAGCATCTGCTCGGTGACCGTGAAGTCGGCGATCACGCCATCCTTCATGGGCCGGATCGCCGTGATGTTGCCGGGCGTGCGGCCGAGCATCTGCTTGGCGGCGAGGCCGACTTCCTGGATCACCTTCTTGCCGTTGGGGCCGCCTTCCTGGCGGATGGCCACCACCGAGGGCTCGTTCAGGACGATGCCCTTGCCGCGAACGTAGATCAGGGTGTTGGCGGTGCCTAAGTCGATCGCTAAGTCGCTGCCGAAGTAACCTTTGAAAAACTCGAACATGCGTGAATCCGCAAAAAGAAGCGTCGAGGCGGCAGCGGCGGGTTGCGCGCGCCCCTCGACCACTGGACAAGCGTGGCCGATAGGGTGCGGCCCGTCGAAAGTTTATCGAATATGATAGCATCCGGACTTCGTTTGCTGCACCGCTCCCCCCTGATTTGACGCGGTTTTTGGCCCCTCGCCGGGGCGCGCCGGGCCGCCGCCTACTTCCATGGCCCTGACCCTCGCCGACGTCGCCCGCATCGCCCACCTCGCCCGTCTTGCCATCGACGACGCCGAGGCGCAGGCCGTCCACGCCAAACTCGCGTCCATCTTCGAGCTCATCGACCAGCTCGACTCCGTCGACACGACCGGCGTCGTGCCCATGGCACACGCGCAGGACGTGGCGATGCCGCTGCGCAGGGACGTCGTCACCGAGACCGACCGCCACGCGCTCTACCAGAGCGTCGCCCCCGCCGTGGAAGACGGCCTCTACCTGGTGCCGAAGGTGATCGAGTGAGAGAGGCGGCGAGCGCAGCGAGCAGGCCGAAGGCCCGTCGCCGAACGACCGAGGGCGGCCGACACGCTGGCTCGCGTTGTCCCCCGATCGTGCAGGGAGGCCGCGAGTGAGAGAGGCGGCGAGCGCAGCGAGCAGGCCGAAGGCCCGTCG
>CAYTOT010000040.1:0-45576 GCA_964439475.1 uncultured Alcaligenaceae bacterium | reverse complement strand
CGCGGCATGCGGCTCGGGTCGACAGTATATCTAATTTACGGATAACTTCTTAGAGACTTGCCCGCTCGCGACGGGATCTATACACACTCGTGCGTGGCAACCCAGGACCCAGTCAGTAGAACAGGATGCCGCGTCATCACGCGTGCGTTTGCCGCTCGGCTCCTGCGGTGCACTTGAGCGGCAACAAGCATCCGGAGCCCGCAGAGCTCGACCATGCCAATGCGGGGAGTGGCGTCTGGTCAGGCGAGCGGATTCAACCAGCGCAGTCCCTTGAACCGGGCGAAGTCGGCATCGCAAGAAACGAGGGTGGCGTCGTGGCTGATCGCGAGTGCGGCGAGATGCGCATCGGTGGTCAGATTCCCGGCCGTACCCGAGTTCTTCAGGAGCGAGTGCAGCGTTGACCAATGGTCATCCTTCTCGCGGACGACCCGAACGGTGTGGTGCGCAAGCCAGACATCGATCTCGCGTGCCGCCGCCTCCGGTGCCAGCGGTCGCGGAAAAACCCGTCCATGCGTGGCGAGCCGAAGAAACCCGAGCATCACGATCCATGGCAACCCAATCGTGTCGCTTCCGTTCATCGCCTGCCCCCACCAAGCCCTGGCTTCCCTGTGGTGCGGGGAGCGATCGTTGATCGCGTAAAGCAGGACGTTTACGTCGACGATGTTCACTTGCGAAGAACGATCTTGCGAACGACCTCGTCGTCCTCGAGTGCGGCTGCGAGAGCCAGGGCCTTGTCGAGCGGAACCAGCGGTACGCCGAGTGAATGGACGCGTTGCCGGAACATGGGCCGCCTGCCCCGCTCTCCGGTCGCCTTCATGCCGGCCTGCAGCGCTCGATTGACGACCCGCGTCAGGCTCACCTTCTCCTCGTGGGCCTGCGCCTTCAGGCGCTCGAGCAATTCGTCGTCGATCCGGATCGTGGTGCGCATATGGGCATCATAGCATCACCAATGGTGATGCATCGTCATCATCTGCGATGGCCGGAACCCCGGCATGCCTACCTCCCCGGCACCACCGCCACCCGCGTCAGCGCCCGCGTTGCAGTGGACCGGAACGTGAGCTCGAGGCGCAGTTGATCGACGGGCAGCGCGAAGTCGCGGACCGTCCGCTCGATCGCGATGCCCGCTGCGGTCTCGCGCAGCGCGGCACCTGAAGCCTCCGCCAGCGTCTGCCATCCCCCGCCCGCGGTTCGCCCCTGCACCCGCACGCGGCGAAGCCCTGCGTTCGCATCCACCCCGAGCACGATCTCCCGCAATGCCTGCGCGCTCGCGGGCAGCCCTGCGGGCGAGAGCAGCGTCACGCGCCCGTTCGCATCCGGTGTGATCTGCAGCATGCCCTTGCCGAGGCCGATACGGCCGATGTCGGCGGTCCAGCCGTCGCCGTCGGCGTGCTGCGGCGTGCCGAAGGTCCACAGCAGCGCGCCGAGCGGCAGCCCCGCGCGCGCGAGCATGAAGTCGCGTGCAGCCGATTCGAGCGGCGTGTTGCGCCAGGCCGTGAAGGTGCTGTAGCCCGGCTGGCCCACGAAGGCGCCGTTGCTGCCGTTCCACGCCATCGGCGAGACGTAGCGGGCGCCGAAGTTCCAGATGTCGCGCAACCCGCGATAGGCGGCGGCGTAGGTGGGAGGCACCTTGGGATCGCGCAGGTCCGCGGTGTTGTACTCGACGATGGCCCAGCGCGGATCGATCGCCGCGAGGGTGGCGAAGAGCGACCTGCCGTTGTCCATGCGCACGTCGTTCACTGCCGCCTCGCCGTAGAGGATCACGCCGAGGTGACCCAGCGCGGGCTTGGAACCTTCGAGCGTCATGCCGCCGGTGTCGTAGTTCCGCGGTGGGCTGGTGAGCGAGATGGGAAAGGGCATCGAGTCGCCGCGCGGCGCCATCAGCCCCTGCGACGACCAGATGCGGTCCTTGGCGATGCCCACCTCCACGAGCCACGCGGCGAGTTCGTCGTAGTGGAGGTGCACGAGGTGGCGCCGGAAGTTCTCCCACTCGCGCAGCCACGGGTCGTTCCAGAACGGACGCGCGGGATCGCGGCTGAAGCTCCTCGGTGGATCCACCTCCTGCCACGAGCGCCACTGCCTGCCGGCGAGGTGATTCACCTCGGCGAGCGTCAGCGGCTTCGCGCGGCGATAGGCGCGCAGGTCGGGCAGGCCGCCCGTCGTGTGTCCGGCATACGGCCCCGTGCCGGCCAGCCACTCGCGGAATTGCCGCAGCGTGCCGGGGTTGTAGTCGTACCACTGCTGCTCGGCGAAGAACGGATTGAGATACACGTCCGGATCGAGATTCACGCCGACGAAGAGGTCGGGGTGCACGCGTGCGAATCGTGCGAGGATCGCGCCGGCCTGCTGGAGGTTCCGCTTCTTGTAGCGCCGCACCTCGGTCGCGTACACGTTGAAGGTGAGCGATCGCGCGAGCTCGGGCGCTTCGAGCGAACCGGGGAGCGACTTCAGGTAGTCGTCCGGCATCACCTCGTTCTTCTCGTTCCACTGATCGTTGGCCGGGTTCTGCTCGAGATGGTCGTTGACGTCCCACTCGGGCACGTCGCAGTACGCATCGGCCCAGATGCCGCCATTGAGCGTGACGAGCACGGGCAGCCGCTTCGCCTGCGCGTGAGCGAGGACGGCGTTGAGCGAGTCGTCGCCGATGCGGCGCTCGCCGCACTTGCGCGTGGGGTCCCAGTCGGGATCGAAGGCCCAGTCGTGCGCGGCACCCTTGGTCGTGCGCAGATAGAGGATCGGGACGCGAAAACCGGTGCGCAACGTGGCGGAGAGGTAAGGCGCGTAGATCGTGTCGAGCTCGACGGCGCCTCCGAGGTCGAGGCCGGACAGGGCGGGCAGCAGATGGAACGGCTCGGGATTGCGCGGCGTGAAGGCGCTCCAGCGCGTGAGGGCGCGGGGATCGACGAGGCTGCGCGTGCCGAGCACGCTCTCGCGGCCGTCCTTGGCCACGGCAACGATCGCGAGCGCGTAGCGGTCGGGTGCCGCGAACGTGGCGAAGAGGTGGCTGAAATCGCCGGTGAACTCGAAGCCGCCGTTGGCGTTGTTCGGAATGTCGGCCCTGACCTTGGCGACGTCCGGGCGCGGGATGCCGATGTGCGCGGGATAGGACTTGCCGTCGACGCGGACCTCGACCGCGCGCAGGCCGGCGGCATCCAGCGCCCAGCCGGAGATCGTGAGTCGGGGGCCGACGATCGCTTCGGCGGCCGGCACGTCGACGTCACCCGCGGGACCGGCTCGCGTCGGCGTGGCGGCGGGCGCCGTTGCCGGGGCGGCGGGGGCGGTCGCTGGGGTCGCGGGCGCCGTGGCAGGAGGCAGCGCCGCCGCCCGCTCGCGGTTGTGGCTCACGAGCGATGCGAGCTCGAAGCCGGCGACCACGGCCACGACGGTGAGGAAGCCGAGGAACCAGCGCAACGTGCCGCCGCGCCTCACGGGCCGGTCGCGCTCGGGGTCGGCCGGCGGCGTGTTCGACATGGCGCGATTGTAGCTTCGAGGCCTCGCGCGTCCGGGACGTGGCGGCACCATGGCTAGCCGCAGGGTCGGGCGACGCTAACGCCTGCCGTGGCCGCGCAGCGAGCAGCAGCATGCGAACGGACGGGCGCCTCGCGCGCGATTCGAGGGGTACCATCCGGGCATGGTCACAACCGACCCCGCCGTCCTCGCCGAACAGGTCGCCTACTATCGCAGGCGTGCCGGCGAGTACGACGAGTGGTGGTTTCGCACCGGGCGCTACGACCACGGTGATGAGCTCAACGCCGCCTGGCAGGCCGACTGCGCCGAGGTCGAGACCGCGTTGTGCCGGCGGCTCGATGTTCGGCGTCCGGTCCGGGCACTGGAACTCGCGTGCGGCACCGGCCTGTTCACACGCTGGCTCGCACCGCGCGTGGGCGAGCTCGTCGCGCTCGATGCCTCGCCGGAAGTGCTGCAGATCAACCGGGACCGGGTGGCCGCGGCCAACGTGCGCTACGCGATCGCCGACCTCTTCTCGTGGCGCCCCGACGCCCGCTACGACTTCGTGTTCATGAGCTTCTGGCTATCGCACGTGCCCGTGGACCGTTTTGCGGCCTTCTGGAACATGGTGCGTGCGTCGCTCGCGCCCGGCGGCGAGGCCTACGTGATCGATTCGGGCTGGGACATGACGTCGACGGCAAGGAACCACGTGCGTCCGGATCGCGAGGCAGGCGTCGCGCAACGGCGCCTGAACGACGGCAGCGAGTTCCGCATCGTGAAGATCTTCCACGAACCCGCCGATCTTGCGCGGCGCCTGGCCGCGCTCGACTTCGAATCGGCCGTGGTGCATACCCCGCGTTATTTCATCCACGGCCCGGTGACGATGCACGCGGGCAGCGGCGACTACTCGATCCCGTAGTAGACGTAGGGACGCTGGGCGACCTTGCGCTCGTCCATGAAACGGCGCTGGCTGAGATCGTCGGGGGTCTTGTCCCACCACAATGCGCGCCCCTTGCGCTGGCTTGCGGTGATGTCGGGCTCGTCCGCGAGGAGGCCGCGGATGAACTGCGTGTGCTCGGACACGTAGCCCCGTGAGGGAAGCATGGGCATGGCGGTGGCAGGAAACTGACGTTGAAGGGCGCCCACAGACAGCGTGGGTCCGACAATTCTAGCATCGGTGCGCGATGGGCTTGGTGCCGCGCGCCTGCTCACCTATCCCATGCGCGAGCGGCGACGCCACTCGCGCGGAGTCACACCCGCCCAGCGCTTGAAGGCGCGCGAGAAGGACGCCGCGTCGGTGTAACCCAACCGCGCCGCGATCTCTGCGATCGGCAATGCCGAGGGCAGCAGGTGCCGGGCCGCATCGAACAAGGCCGTTTCCACCAGCTCGCGAAAGTTCGAGCCGTTGTCCTTCAGCCGCCGCGCCAAGGTGCGTCGGCTCATGCCGAATGCTGCGGCGACCTCGTCCACCGACCATCGTCCCGTGGCGACCAGCGTGCGGACGACTCGCCGTATCCTGTCCTCGACGGTGTTGCAAGCCGCTGCCCGTTCGGTCAGGACCCTTTTCTCCAGTACGTCCCGCATGAACGTATCCGCATCGTCGATCGGAGCGGCGAGCCAATCGGCACCGAACGTGATCGCGCTGCGCCCGGCGTCGAAACGGACCGGGGCCCGAAAGAAGCTCCGGAAGAGCGTCGTATCTGCGGGGGCGGGATAGGCGAACGTCACGTCCCGAATCCCGAAACCGGAACCGCAGAGCTCGCGCATGATGTTCGCCGCGATGGCGATCGAGCCGAAGGTCACCTGGTCGGCGCCGCGCATTCCGGGCACCAGCACGTCGTAGCCGAGCACCGCGACCGACCCCTCTTCCGCCACGAACGGCACGGCCCCCTGGTCGTGGAGGTACAGGTGCTTCTCCAACGTGGCCAGCGCGAGTCCCACGGATGTCGAATGCGCGACGAGGTATCCGACGACACCGAGCGAACGCAAGCCGGTGTCGAGGCATGCTCGCAGGCCGAGGTCCGCGATCCGCGCTCTGGTTGCGGCAAGGTCGACGTAACGGCACAACGTTGCAAACGGAACCACGTTGTCGGCAGCATCGAACGTCTCGGCCGGAAGCCCCACTTCGCGGAGCAACTGCGCAGCATCGATGCCGTGCTCCGACAGGACCGATGGCAGGCCGAGCGAGCAGCCTACGCGAGTCACGTAGTCGACGACACGCGGTCGTCCGGCCGCGGATGACGAAGCACCAGATGAAGCCATGAGAAACGAAGGTCGCAGGGGGATTTTGGCACGAAGTGCATGTTCATGGGTCGGATTTGCCGCGCGGGGGTTCATTTCAGGCGCTATAGTTCGCCCTCATTGGGGCCCTCCCTGTCGAGAGCCGGGAACGCAACGGAGAATCGCATGAACAGCCGATACCACCGCCGTCCGGCCGCCTTCGCGATCGCACTCGCGCTCGCCGCGGCGCCTTCCGCCTTCGCGCAGCAACCGAACCCGTTGCGCAACGCCTACTTCGGCGAGACCCACGTCCACACGAGCTGGTCCTTCGACGCCTACATCTTCGGCAACACCAAGACCACGCCTGCCGACTCCTACAAGTACGCCAAGGGGGAGGCGATCGAGCACCCGATGGGGTACCCGATCAGGATCACGACCCCGCTCGACTGGATGGGCGTGACCGATCATTCGGAGTACGTCGGCGTCGTGCAGATGGCGGCGGACCCGACCTCGGCGCTGCACAAGACTCCGCTCGGTCAGAAACTGATCGTTCGCACGCCCGAGGACATCCAGCGCGTCTACCTGCTGCTGGGCAACTCCATGATCGATGGCAAGCCCTTCAAGCAGCTGATGCAGCCGCAGGTCGCGGGCACGGTCTGGAAAAGGAACAACGACATCGCGGATGCCGCCAACGAGCCCGGGAAGTTCACCGCGTTCTGCGCCTACGAGTGGACGTCGACGCCCGACAACCGCAACATGCACCGCAACGTCTTCTTCAAGGACTGTGCGAAGGTGCCGCAGATGCCCTTCAGTTCGCTCGAGTCGACCGACCCGACCGACCTCTGGAACTGGATGGACGTGCAGCGCAAGGCCGGGAGCGAACTGATCGCGATCTCGCACAACGCGAATCTCTCCGATGGCCACATGTTTCCGATCGACGTCGACGAGAAAGGCCGCCCGATCACCGCCGCCTGGGCCGCGTCGCGCGACCGCAACGAGCGGCTCACCGAGATGAAGCAGATCAAGGGCCAGTCGGAGACCCATCCCCTGCTCTCGCCGAACGACGAGTTCGCAAACTACGAGATCCTGAACTACCTGCTGGGCTTCCCGGCGGGCCGCTGGCCGACGATTCCGGGAAGTTTCGTCCGCCAGGGGCTCAAGGACGGCATCACGATGCAGTCGGTGCGCGGCTACAACCCGTACAAGACCGGCGTCGTCGGCGGCTCGGATTCGCACAACACCGGCGTTCCCTACCGGCAGGACAACTTCTTCGGCGGGCACGGGCGCAACGACGGCACCGCGAAGGAGCGCATGGCCGGGCACGTGTTCGCCGGCATGGACGTCCGTTTCGAGAACCCCGCCGGCCTGACCGGCCTGTGGGCCGAGGAGAACACGCGCGCCTCGCTCTTCGACGCCATGTGGCGCAAGGAGACCTTCGCCACCAGCGGACCGCGCATCCAGGTGCGCTTCTTCGGTGGCTGGGAGTACGGCGCGGACCTCGTGAAGCAGGATGACTGGGTCAAGGCCGGCTACGCGAAGGGCGTGCCGATGGGCGCCGATCTGCCCGCGGCGAAGGGCAAGGCGCCGACCTTCGTCGTCTGGGCCACGAAGGATCCGACCTCGGGCAATCTCGATCGCATCCAGATCGTCAAGGGCTGGACGAAGAGCGGGCAGAGCTTCGAGAAGGTCTACGACGTCGTCTGGGCCGGAGATCGAAAGCCGGCAGCGATTACCGGCAAGGTCCCGGCGCTGCCCAGCACCGTCGACATCGCGCAGGCGAGCTACACGAACACCGTCGGCTCGGTCGAGCTGAAGACCGTCTGGACCGATCCCGATTTCGATCCGTCGCTCGAGGCCTTCTACTATGCGCGCGTGCTCGAGATCGAGACGCCGCGCTGGACGACGATCCAGGCCAAGGAGCTCGGTATCGCTCCACCCGAAGTCGTGCCGGCGACGGTGCAGGAGCGCGCCTGGTCCTCGCCGATCTGGTATGCGCCGTCGGCCGACGCGCGCAAGGGAGCCAAGCTGCAGATGACGGTGGCGGAGCTCAAGAAGAAGGGCGCGACGATGCTGAACGACGCGCAATTGAAGGAGCTCGTCGTCGGCAAGTCGACCTGGCTGCAGAACAACGTCACGAGCGACAAGGCCGTGATCGCATGGAACAAGAACGGCCAGCGCCAGATCAAGTACGTGAACCCGAAGGTCGCGCAGCCCTCCGAAACCGGTGACCTCGAACGCAGCGCCTACCTCGGGCTTTCTTCCGCGTACCAGATCAAGGGCGGCAAGATCGTCTCGTATCTCGGCGGCGCGCCGTTCGAAACGGCCGTCTACAAGCTCGGTGACAAGCACTACGCCGCACGCAGCAACGAATTCGGGTACGCGAACTACGAGTTGATCGCGGTGCCCAAGCAGCTTGGTACCGAGGTGCAGTTCAACCCCGGGAAGTAGGCGCATGCGCTGGGTCCGCGAGCCGCTCGTCCATTTCCTCGGGCTCGGCCTGCTCCTGTTCGCAGGGTATTCCGCGCTGCACCGCGACGACGCCGCCGAGCCCGACGCCCACCAGATCGAGCTGACCGCGGGCGACCTGCGCCAGCTCGAGATCGCCTTCTCCGCGCGCTGGCGGCGAATGCCGACCCCGGACGAGATGGTCGGCATGGTGGAGGGGCGCGTGCGCGAGGAAGTCCTCTTCCGGGAGGCGCTCGCGCTCGGCCTCGACAAGGACGACACCATCGTGAAACGCCGGCTGGCGCAGAAGATGGAGTTCCTCGTCGAAGACAGCTCGGCGGCAAGCGAGCCCACGCCTGAGGAGCTGCAAGCCTGGTTTGCGCAGAACGCAGGGCGCTTCGCCTCCCCGCCGCACCTCACCTTCCGGCACATCTATTTCTCGCCCGACCGGCGCGGCGCGCGTGCGCACGTGGACGCCGCCGCCGCGCAAAGGCAGCTCGCCGGCGTGTCCGGGGACGCGCCAGCGGCGCGGCAGGGCGACGCGTTCATGTTCCAGGATGCGTTGGCGGATCAGTCCCCCGACCAGGTCGCGAGGAACTTCGGCCCCGGCTTTGCACGCGCGCTGTTCGCGTTGCCGACCGGCTCGTGGCAGGGGCCGATCGAGTCCGGCTATGGGTGGCACGTGGTATTCGTGAGTGCGTCGAGCCCCGGTCGGGTGCCGGCCTACGAGGAGGTGGAGCCCGAGGTCGCGGCGGCCTGGAAGGAGGCGCAGCGCGTCGAAGCCATGCGCAAGGGATACGAGAAGATGCGGGCAAAGTACACGGTCGCCCTGCCCGCGCCCGGGAACGCGGTCGCAGCGGGGGGCGCCGCATCGGTGCGCTCCAACCCGTGATCCGCTTCGCGGTCGCGCTGCTGCTCTCGCTCACGGGACTCGTCACCTCGGTGCAGGCGCACGAGGTGCGCCCCGCCTACCTCGAGATCCAGGAGCACGCGCCCGGACAGTACGGCCTGGTCTGGCGCACGCCGGTGTTGTCGGGGATGCGCCTGCCCATTGCGCTCAGGTTGCCGGATGGCGTGCGCGAGGTGGGCGAGCCGATCGTCGCAGAGCGCCCCGGATCGCGGGTCGAGCGTCGCGTGATCGAGACGGACGCGGGCGGTCTCGCCGGCAAGCGCATCGAGTTCCCCGGCCTGGAGGCTTCCATCACCGATGTGCTGGTGCGTGTGGAACTGCTGGACGGGACGCGGACGGTCACGCTCGTCCGCGCGTCGCAACCGTGGATCGAGATCGCCGCTCCGGCCAGCAAGATGTCCGTCGCGGGCGCGTTCCTGCTGCAGGGCATCGAGCACATCCTGCTCGGCGCGGATCATCTGCTGTTCGTGTTCGGGCTGCTGCTCATCGTCGGCAACGTGGGGATGCTCGTGAAGACGGTGACCGCCTTCACCGTCGCGCACAGCATCACGCTTGCCATCGCCACGCTCGGCTATGTTCCGCTGCCGCCGCTCCTGCCGCTCAACGCCGCAGTCGCGCTATCCATCCTCTTTCTCGCACCCGAGGTCGTGCGCGTGTGGCGTGGCGAGACGAGTTTCACCATCCGCCACCCCTGGGTGGTGGCGTTCCTGTTCGGACTGCTCCACGGTTTCGGGTTCGCCAGCGCCATCGACAGCGCCGGTCTGCCGCGCTCGGAGCTTCCGCTGGCGCTCCTGTCGTTCAACGTCGGTGTCGAGATCGGGCAGCTCGCCTTCGTCGCGCTGGTGCTCGCGTTGATGGGGTCGTTCCGGGTGCTCGAGATGCGGTGGTCGCAGTGGGCGCGGCTGCTTCCGGGCTATGTGCTGGGCGGCCTGGGCGCGTTCTGGACGATCCAGCGCGTGGCGCTGCTCGTGGGAGGGTTGCGATGACGATACCTCGCTTGCTTGCCGCTGCCGTCGTCGCGGCCGTGTCGGCGCCGGCCCTGGCCCACGTCGAAGCCGGCCAGGCCACCGGTCTCCTCTCCGGATTCCTGCATCCCATTTCCGGGCTCGACCACGTTCTCGCCATGGTGGCGGTCGGCCTGTGGGGCGCGATCCTCGGCGCGCCCGCCATCTGGGTGCTGCCGATCGCCTTTCCGCTGGTGATGGCGATGGGTGCCCTGCTCGGTTTCCTGGGCGTTCCGCTTCCGGGTGTCGAGTACGGCATCGCCGCTTCCGCGATCCTGCTCGGCGCTGCGGTCGCCTTCGAGGTCCGCCCACCGGTTGCGTTCGCCGCCCTGCTCGTGGGTGTGTTCGCGATCTTCCACGGCTACGCCCACGGCTCGGAGCTGCCGCCGGGCCAGAGCGCGCTGCTGTTCAGCATGGGTTTCGTGATCGCGACGGGCGCCCTGCACGCGGTGGGCATCGGCATCGGCGCGCTCAAGGGACGGACGTGGGGCGCCGCCGTGCTGCGCGTGGCGGGATCGATGGTCGCCGCAGGCGGCGCGTTCTTCATGTGGAAGGCGCTCGCATGAAGCGCTTCGCGGTGCTCGGGCTTGCGCTGGCCTGCGCGCCGGCGCACGCCCACCTCCAAGTGACGGGCATGGGGCCCGTGTACGACGGGATCACGCACTTTGTCACGAGCCCCGAGGATCTCGTCGTCGCACTCGCGCTCGCGCTGCTCGCGGGACTGCGCGGCGCGGCGTACGGCCGGCGTGCCGTGTTCACGTTGCCGGCCGCGTGGTTCGTCGGAAGCCTCCTCGGCCTGGGCGCGTCCGCGAGCAGTGTCGGCAACGCCGGCGCCGCGCTGCTCTTCCTGGCGCTCGGAGGGCTCGTCGTGGCCGACGCGAAGGTGTCGCAGCGCGCGCTCGTTGCGCTGTGCGCGCTCGTCGGCCTGCTGCAGGGCTACTTCAACGGCACCGGCATGGGCTGGTCAGGGCCGGCGATTCTCGCCGCGCTCGCCATCACGGGCGCGGTATTCGTGCTGGTCGTGCTCGTCGCGGCGCTCGTCGTGCAGGTGCGCGCGCACTGGGGCAGGATCGCGGTGCGGGTGGCGGGCAGCTGGATCGCGGCGAGCGGCATGCTGATGCTGGGCTGGGCGATGCGCGGCTGATCCAGCGTCGGAGATTTTGCCCCTCTACACGCTGAGTCACGAGCCCGGCGTGGGCTTCACCGCCGATGCGGCGGCACGCGCTTCCTGTGGCATCGGCGCGGCGGCCGTGACCTACGGCGCAGGCGCGCTCAACATGGTCGATCCATCCTGACGGCCGCCGGCGTGCCGTCCGGCGACCATCGGGAACTCGAAGAGCCGGCAGTCGAGCGCGCCGTTCATGAGCGGCGTCTTGCGCGCGACCTTGAGATGGATGAGCTTCGGCAGGCGAAGGTCGCCGGTGAAGAAGTACGCGGTCCATCCCGCGTAGCGCTGCTTGAGCGCATCGCCCCATAGCGGATACTGGCGCGCGAGTGCCTCCTGGTCGGCCAGCCGCACGCCGTAGGGGGGATTGGCGAGCAGCACGCCCGAAGGCGCCGGTGCGCCGCGCACGAGGAAATCGGCCTCGTCCACGCGGACGAAGGCATCGACCTGCGCTGCGCGGAGGTTCGACAGCGTCTTGCCGACGGCGCCGGCGGCGAGGTCGCTCGCGAAGATCGTCGCGGCGGCAGGGGCGCTGCGGACGCGGTCGCGCGCGGCCTGCTTCATGCGTTGCCACGAGGGGCCGTCGAACCAGGCGAGCTTCTGGAAGCCGAACGTGCGGCCGAGCCCGGGCGCGCGGTCGGCGGCGACCAGCGCGGCCTCGATCGCGATCGTGCCGCTGCCGCACATGGGATCGAGAAATGGAAGCGCGGGCGTCCACCCGGTGAGCGCGAGCAGGCCCGCAGCGAGGTTCTCGCGCAGCGGCGCTTCCTCGGCATCGCGCCGGTAGCCGCGCTTGAAGAGCGGCTCGCCCGACGTGTCGAGATAGATCGTGGCGCTGCGCGCGTCGAGATAGGCGAGCACGCGCACGTCGGGGGCGCGCTTGTCCACCGAGGGACGAACGCCGCTGTCCTTGCGGAAGCGGTCGCACACGGCGTCCTTGACGCGCAGCGTGGCGAACTCGAGGCTCGGCAGCGGCGAGCGCGTGGCGGTGACGTCGACCCGCAGCGTGCGGGTGGCGGCGAAGTAGCGCTTCCAGTCGATGCCGTGGACGAGCGCGTACAGGGCGTGCTCGTCGGCGCAGGCGCCGCCGCCCACGCGCCAGAGGATGCGGCTCGCCAGGCGCGACTCCAGGTTGGCGCGCATCGCGAGCGGCAGGTCGCCGGCGAAGGCGACGCCGCCGTCGGTCGCGGTGGCGTCGGCCGCACCCAGCCGACCGAGCTCCTGCGCGAGCGCGGACTCGAGGCCGCGCGGACAGGGCGCGAAGAAGCGCTCGTTCACCGTGCTGGCGCGCCCGACGCTTCGGTGCCGACGCGTTCGCTCACTAGAACGGCTTCGCCACGACGAGCCAGATCACCAGCACCAGGATCGGCAGCGCCGGGATTTCGTTGAGCCAGCGGTAGAAGCGGTCGCCATGCGTGTTGCGGTCCGCGGCGAAGTCGTGCACCAGCTTGCCGAGATAGATGTGGAAGACGACGAGGACAGCCACGAGCGCGAGCTTCGCGTGCAGCCACCCGCCGGTGAAACCGAAGCCCAGCCACAGCCACACGCCGAAGACGATGGTGAGCACCGCCGACGGGGTCATGATGCCCCTGTAGAGGCGCCGCTCCATGATCTTGAAGCGCTCGATGCCGATGCGATCGTTCGCCTGCGCGTGATAGACGAAAAGCCGCGGCAGGTAGAAGAGACCGGCGAACCACGCCACCATGAACACGAGATGGGCTGTCTTGACGAGCGCCATGGCGGTGCGGAGCGGCTCGCGTGCGCAGCGGCGTGGGAGATCAGGTCGCGCCTGTCGCGGACGCGACGCGCTGCCACATGCCCGTCACCGTGCGCGCGAGCTGCGGCAGCCGGCCGTGGAAGAAATGACCGCAGCCGGGAAACACCGTGATCGGCAGCTCCTGCGGCCGCGCCCAGGCGAACACGTCGGCCAGCGGCACGATCTCGTCCATCTCGCCGTGGATCACGATGGTGTCGGGGGGGACATTGCCCACCGCGAAGCGGCCGACGGCCGGGCCGACCAGCACCATGCGCTGCGGCGTGACCTCTTCGGCCACGCGCGTCTGCACGAAGGTGCCGAACGAGAAGCCGGCGAGCACGACGGGCAGCGCCTCACCGAAGGTCGCGCGCGCGCTGGCCAGCACGGTGAGGGCGTCGTGGGTCTCGCCGATCCCGTCGTCGAAGCTGCCCGCCGATGCACCCACGCCGCGGAAGTTGAAGCGCACGGCCACGTAGCCCAGGTTGAAGAAGGTCTTCGCCAGCGTCTGTACGACCTTGTTGTCGAGCGTGCCGCCCTGCACCGGATTGGGATGTGCGACGAGCGCGATGCCCGCAAACGGCGCTGCCGGCAGGTTGTGCACGACCTCGATCGGCCCGGCGCTGCCGGCGACCGTGAGCTTGCGCAGGGTGCTGGGTGTCAACGCTGAGACCGCGGTCAGATGCGCAGGCGCTCGACGACCTCGCCCTTGACGAGGTGGCGATCGATGATCTCGTCGATGTCGTCGCGGTCGATGTAGGTGTACCAGACCTCGTCCGGATACACGACCAGCACGGGCCCTTCCTCGCAGCGGTCGAGGCATCCGGCCTTGTTGATGCGGATCTCGCCCTTGCCGGAGAGTCCCAGCTTCTTGATGCGGCCCTTGGCATAGACCTGCAGGTCCGCCGCGCCGGCATCGGAACAGCACTTCTCGCCGTTGTCGCGCACGTTGAGGCAGAAGAACACATGATGCCGGTAGTAGCTCATGCGCAGGATTATAGTTCGGCGCCGCGGTCGGGCTCGCCCCAGCGCGGACGTCCCGACAGCACGAAGAGCCAAACTGCCGCCGCGAGCGGCCACGCGAGCAGCACCGATTGCGTGAGGCCGTTGAAGGTGAGCAGGTGCCCGTAGCGCCAGTTGAAGAGCGTGAGCGGCGCGCGTGCCGGCGGGAGGTCCACGGCCACCGCCGGCAGCAGCAGCGAGACGAGGAGCGCGACGGCGCAGATCGCCACCTGCGCGGGACGCGGCAGGAACACCGCGAAGAGGAGCACGAGGAGCCCCGCCGCCATGCCGATCGACACGCCGGGCTTGAGCCACGTCTCCCATACGGCAGGCTTCAGCAGAAGCACCGCGGTGACGCCCTTGGCGAGCAGCGCGCCGCCGACGAGGAGCAGGACGGCGCCGCCGATGTAGCGGCGGTCGCGCAGCAGCAGCGCGAGGAACAGGCCGACGCCGAGGAGCTGGAAGGCGGATACCGCGGCCTCGATGAAAGCGAACGCGGCATCGGTCATGGGTATCGCATCGAGGATCGGCTGGTCGCCGGCGAGCGGCGGCTGTCCCGCGTCGAAGGTCACGGCGAAGAGCGGAATGCCCGGGTTGACGTGCGCGACGAGCCACAGCACGAGCAGGGCAAGCCCCAGGTCCCCCACGGTGCCACGCAGGAAGATGCGGTTGCGCGCGCCCGACAGCGCGTGCCGGAGCCGTTCGGCTCGCACCAGCGACGCGCCGGCGGCGCCGCCCGCGAGCGCGCCCGTGGTGTTCGCCATCAGGTCGATGAGGCTCGCATCACGCGGCGGGAGGTACATCTGCATCGTTTCCATCGTGAACGACAGCGCCAGTCCGACGCCGGTGGCGAGCAAGGCGCGAACGCGCGGAGACGCACGGCGCGGCGCCAGCGCGACGAAGACCCCCAGCGGAAGATAGGCGATGACGTTGGCGGCCACGTCGAACCTCGTCCAGCGCGGCGGCCATGGCGCGAATGGCCAGAACGGCACGTTCTCGGCGGGATCGATCCATGGCGAGAAGGGCTGCAGGCTGGCGAAGACGATCGCAGCGCCGTAGAGCAGCGCGAGGGCGTGCGGGAGGAGCGTGCGGTGCGCGGCGCCGCTCATGCCGGCACCATTGCCGGACTCACCGGATCGCCAGCGTCTTGCGCATGACGGTCATGCGCTCGTCGGCGGCAATGGGCACGAAGCCGGCGGCATCGAACATCGATGCGGAACCATGGTAGAAGTCGGTGGCATCGCTGGAGGCGTCGACGCGCCACGGAAACGCATCGACCAGCGCGATGCCGCGTTCGGCGAGATCGGCGAGCCCCGCCGCGAGGAGCGCGCGCGACAGGCCCTGGCGCCGATGTCCCGGCGCCACCACGAAGCACACGATCGCGGCGGCGTCGTGCAGTGGCACCGGCAGCGCGGGAACCTCGATGCGCAGGCGCGCGCAGGCGTGGCGAAGCTTGGGATAGGGCTGCGCATTCATCCAGCCGACGACCTCGCCGAGCGCATAGGCGAGGTAGCCCTCCATCTCCCCCGTCTCGATGCGCGCCCGCATCGCCACGCGGTTCATCTCGCCGGTGAACGATGGCCAGTCCAGCTCCGGCGCCACGTGGTAGTAGTGGCAGTAGCAGCGCGCCCATTCCGGGTTGTCGGAAAACGCCGGGCCGCGCTCGTGATCGAAGAAGTTCAGGTAGTCACCCGCGCGCGCGGGCGTCAGCCGCTCGATGGTGATGTCCATGCCCCGATGATCGCACGGTTGCGGGAGTCGCGGCGGTCAGCGCTGCGGCGGGGCTCGCGAAGATCCGCCGCTCGGCGTGCGGGTGGATCCCGCCGCGTGCGTCGCGATTCCGGCGCGGCGGGTCGCATTGCGATGCGGCGGCGCCAACCAGGGCCTAAGGTTCCGATGCGAGCCGCAACGCTGCCTGCAGCACCGCGTCGTCGTTGCCCGCCGCCGCGAGCGCCGCTTCGCTCACCGGCACGTCCGGCGCGGCCAGCTCGCGTGGCTGGCCCTGCGTGGTGAACAACTGCTCCACCGGCAGGCGGATGCGGGCATCGAGGCACGGCAGCTGAAACTCTTCGATGGCCCCGCGCAATCCCGCCATCGGCGTGCCGACGATCGTCGCGCCCGCCGCCGCGCGCAGTCCGATCGCAATACCCTCGCCCATCGAACCAGTCCAGTGATCGACCAGTACGATCACCCGGCCTTGAAACGCATCGCGGCGTCCGTTCACGGACTCGATCCAGGTGCGGGCATCGCGGCGGTGCATCTGATAGCCAGCCACGCCATGCACGAACCAGCTCATCAGCGGCTCGGCAACGTCGGTGTTGCCGCCCGAAGGCGTGTCGCGCAGGTCCAGCAGCACGACGCGCGCGGCACGCGCTTGCGTCATCAGCGCATCGAACGCCGCCGGCAGATGGCTGTCGCCGAGCGCATTGTCGATGCGGATGAGCGCCACGTCCGATGCCGGGAAGCTGAGCGACGCGAGGCGATCCGCCTGCAGGCCCGCGAGGGATACCCGCGTCTCGATTCGTCCCTTCCCGTCGTGTGCGACGACCAGGGCGTCATGCTCATGCGTCCCCGCCAGCGCCACCCGCGCGGCGAACCCCCGCGCGAAGACCTCGCCATCCCCGGCGACCGGCGGCAGCCGCAATGCCGAAGGCGGCGCGCCATCGATGGCGTCGACGGTCATCCCTTCCCGCAGCCCCGCCGCCCGCACCGCCGAGCCTGGCCGCACTTGTGTCACGACGTAGCGCCCGTCACGGTACTCCACCCATACGCTCGCCCCCGTCGGCACCAGACGCGGCGAAGTCGGGCCGTTCGTGCTGAGCGAGACGTGATGGTCGGCGAGATCATGGACGAAGCGTTCCAGCACGCGCAGGTGCTGCTCCCGCGTGCGCGCCACTTCCGCATCGGCACGCTGGCGTGCGAACGCCTCGTCGACACTGCCGCCGCCGCCGAGGGGATAGGCCATATGTGTGCGCACCGCGTCGCGGGCCGCGGCGAGGTCCGTCAGTGCCGCTCGCTCGGGCGCGCATTGCGGACCTTGCCCCGCCGGCTGCATCGTCACGCACGAGGCCAGCAGCAACGCCCAGCCGATCGGCCACCACTTCATGCGGTGCATCGGGCGACAGTCGCTGATCGTCGCGACTGGCGGCGGCGATCCCCGGCGAGCCGGGGCTACCTGCTTGCCTTGATCTCGGTCCACATCCGGTTGCGCAACCGCCGCTGCGCCGGCGTGAGATCCGTGAGCTGGGTGAGCTTCGCCTGCACGTCCTTCGGCGGAAAGACCGCCGGCAGTGCCTTCAACTCCGGATTGATGTACTGCGCCGCCGCCATGTTCGGATTGCCCGAGCCGATGAGGTTGGTGAGCTCGGCCGAGTTCTTGCCCTCGAGCATGAAGTTGATGAACTGGAGCGCGAGGTCAGGACGCGGCGCGTCCTTGTGAATCACCATGTTGTCGACCGCGAGCACGGCGCCTTCCTTGGGCATGCCCTGCACGATCTTGAACGGGCGCTTGGCAGCCACGGCGTCGAGACCCGCCTGGAAGATGTCGTTGCTGTAGCCGTGCACGAGCCAGATGTTGCCGACGGTGAGCTCCTTGATGTACGACGACGCGTTGAACGCCGCCCAGTAGGGCTTCGCCTTCTTGATGAGATCGGCGGCCTGCTTCCAGTGCTTCTCGTCGGTATCGTTTGGCGAGTAACCGAGGTAGATGAGCGCGGCGGCGAAGAGCTCGTTGGCGCTGTCGAGCACGGTGACGCGGCCCTTGACCTTCTCGAGGTACTTGGGATCGAAGATGACCGCCCAGGTATCGGTGGGCAGTCCGAGCTCCTTCATCTTCTGGTCGTTGTAGCCGATGATCGTCGTCGACATCGCATACGGGACCGAGAACTTGTTGCCGGGGTCGAACTTGGTGTTCATGAACGCCGGATCGACGTTCTTCATGTTGGGCAGCTTCGAGTGATCGAGCGGCTTCAGCTGGTTGCCGCGGATCAGCGCCTGCACGGCATTGCTGGTAGGGACCAGCACGTCGTAGCCCTTGGCGCCGGCGGCGAGCTTCGCGAGCAGTTCCTCGTTGTCGGAGTAGTAGGTCTGCACCACCTCGCACTTGCACTGCTCCTCGAAGCGCTTGACCGTCTCCGGGGCGATGTAGTTGTTCCAGTTGTAGAAATGGAGCTGATCCTTGGCGGCCGCCGGCAGGGCAAGGGCCAGGGACAGCGCAAAGGCGGCGAGCGGAAGGGCGCGTTTCATCGTTTCTCCTCGGGGCTTCCGGTACCGCGCAGGAGGCTCGGCGATACCTTGGATGCAATGACGATCAGCAACAACGTGAGCAGCATGAGCAGGGTTGACACCGCGTTCACCTCCGGGGTGACGGCGATCTTGATCATCGAGTAGATCTGCAGCGGCAACGTGACCGTGCCGGCGCCCGCGGTGAAGAAGGTGATCACGAAGTCGTCGATCGACAGGGTGAACGCCATCAGCGCCCCGGCGATCACGCCTGGCATGATGAGCGGCAGCGTCACGTGGATGAACGCCTGCCAGGGCGTGGCGCCCAGGTCGCGCGCCGCCTCCACGAGGCTCTCGTCCATCCCGGCGAGACGCGCGCGCACGACGATCGCCACGAAGCCGATGCAGAAGGCGATGTGCGCGATCGCCACCGAGAGGAGCCCCAGCGTGAAGTTGATCATCACGAAGAAGATGAGCAGCGCCACGCCCATGAGGATCTCGGGGATGGCGATGGGCGTGAGCACGAGGATCGGTAGCAGGCGCAACCGGTAGCGGTGCATGGCGATGCCGGCCATGGTGCCGAGTACCGTCGAGACGAGGCTCGCGATGGCGGCGATCATGAGCGAGTTGCCTGCCGCGAGCAGCATCTCGTTGTTGCTCGCGAGCTTGCGGTACCAGTCGAGCGTGAAACCCACCCACTCGGCATTGAGACGGGAGTCGTTGAACGAGTACGCCACCACGATGGCGAGCGGCAGGTAGAGGAAGGCGTACGCGGCGAGCGCGGCGGCCCACAGGGCATAGCGGGCGCGGCCGCGACGGCGTGCCGGGGCGCGACGTGGCGTCGGCGCAGGCGACGGTCGCGCGTCCGTGGCGGGCGCCGTCGTGGTCGCGCGTGCCGGCATGGCTGCGTGCGCCGTCATGGCTGCGGCGCCGCAGCGGCCGCGGGGCCGGGCGAGGGGCTAGGCATCGCCGGACGTCAGCCGCGCGACGCCGCGCTTGCCGACCCACGCCGCGAGCCCCGCGATCGCGAGTGCCAGCACCGTCAGCACGATCGAGAGCACGCTGCCGAACGGCCAGTCGCGCGAGTCGAGGAACTGCTGCTTGATGACGTTGCCGATCAGGCTGTCGTTGGGGCCGCCCAGGATGTCGGGTATCGCGAAGATCCCGAAGGCGGGGATGAACACGAGTGCGGCACCGGCGTAGACCCCCGGCAGCGAGAGCGGGAAGGTGATGCGCCAGAAGCGCTGCCACGCATTGGCGCCCAGGTCCTGCGCGGCGTCGAGGAGCGTCGCATCGTGCTTCTCCAGGTTGGCATACAGCGGCAGGACCATGAACGGCAGGTGCACGTAAACGAGGCACACCAGCACCGCAAAGGCCGAGAAGAGCAGCGGCACGGGCTCGACGCCGAAGGCGCCGAGCACGCCGTTCACGGCTCGCGCGAGAGCAGCATTGGGGCCGAGGATGATCATCCACGCGTACACGCGGATGAGGAAGTTGCTCCAGAACGGGAGGATCACGAGCAGGAGGAGCAGGTCGCGCCAGCGGCGGTCGCTGCGCGCGATGAGCGCGGCCAGAGGATACGCCAGCACGAGGCACAGCAGCGTGGTGGCGAGCGCGTACCAGAACGACTTCGCGAAGATCTGCCAGTACAGCGGCTCGGTGGCGAAGCGGACGTAGCTCTCGACGGTGAGATCGAGTGAGCCATCCGCGTTGCGCAGCGGCGCAAGCCCGCCGAACTCGCCCGGAGTGCGGAACGACGCCAGCACCATGATGAGCGTGGGTATGGCGAAGAAGACCAGCAGGTAGACGAGCGGTGGCCCGCTCGTGATCCACTTGCCGATATCTCGTCGCCGACGGGCCACGGCCTACTCTTCGAGGTAGTGGCCGGCGTTCGAAGCGAAGGTCATCTCCACGCGGTCGCCGACCTCGAAGAACTTTGCGAGCCCGGCCCCCGAGTTGGCGAGGAGCGCCTCGACCAGGTGGCCGCGCTCGGCGCGCACGTTGTAGAGCGTGACGTCGCCCTGGTAGAGGAAGCTCTCCACCACGCCGGCGAAACGGTTCTCGCCGGCGAGCGGCGCGCCCGGAGCGCCCAGGCGGACCTTCTCCGGACGCACGGCAATCGCGCCTTCGGCCGCGCTCGTGGGGCTGGCGTTGGTCGCCACGGTGACCGCGCCGAGGTCGGGCACGTCGACGACCACGCTGCCCGCACTGCGCTCGCGCACGGGTCCGACGAGCAGGTTGCAGGTGCCGATGAAGTCCGCCACGAAGCGCGTCCTGGGGAAGCCGTAGAGGCGATCGGGCTCGTCGAGCTGCTCCACGCGTCCGTGGTTCATCACGGCGATGCGATGCGACAGCGCGAGCGCCTCGGTCTGGTCGTGCGTCACGTAGACGAACGTGATGCCCGCTTCCTTCTGCATGTCGATGAGCTCGATCTGCATCTGCTCGCGCAGCTTGGCGTCGAGCGCGGCGAGCGGCTCGTCGAGCAGCAGCAGGGTGGGGTGCGTGACCAATGCGCGGGCAATGGCGACGCGCTGCCGCTGGCCGCCGGAGAGCTCGTGCGGGAAGCGGCTGTCGAATCCGGCAAGGCGCACGTCGGCCAGCGCCTCGTCGATCTTGCGGGCGGCCTCCGCTGCAGGCGTCTTCGCCATTTTGAGCGGAAAGGCCACGTTGCCGCGGACCGTCATGTGGGGAAACAGCGCGTAGCTCTGGAACACGGTACGCACCGGCCGGGCTTCGGGAGGCGTGTCGGCGAGGTCGCGGCCATCGAGGACGATGCGTCCGGCGTCCGGCAGGTCGAAACCCGCGATCATGCGCAGGAGGGTCGTCTTGCCGCAGCCGGAGGGCCCCAGGAGCGTGAAGAATTCCCCTGCCTCGATGGCGAGGCTCACCTGGTCCACGGCCGTGAAATCGCCGAAACGGCGCGTGACGTCGACGATCTCGAGGAGCGCCATGGGCGAAAGCGGAGGGTCGCGGCGCATGCCGCAGGGCAAACAGGCGGGGATTGTACGGCATCGGGTCGCGTCCCTCGACGGCCGTCCCCGGGCACCCGCCTGCCGCAGCACGACATGCCCTTCGGCCAAGCGGCTCGCCGATTCGTGTCGCCGACGCCGCCGCGCCGCCTCCCGTGGGTGCGGTCGCGGATGCCGCCTCGTCTCCCGTGGGCGCGCCATGCCTCTCGGCCAAGCGGCCGATGTTCAGCCGGGAAGGCCCCTCCTACGATGAGGGCACGCGGTTTGCATTGGCTCTCAAGGCAAGCCGGACAAGGGGAGCCGTCGCTATGCTATTGTCATAGCAAGGTTCAACCGGAGAAGACCGGCGAAGCGCGCCGGATAACGTCGGCGAACGACATGGTGGATTCGAGCAAGCCAACGCTGCTTGAGCAGTTGCGGGAGAAGTCGGAAGCCCTGCGCGTCGAGGGGGAGGCCGCGCGGCGGCCGCTCGAGGACGGGATCCGGGAGGTCGATCGCATCCTCTGGCGGGCCTTCCGCTGGCTCGACGAAGCCATCGGCCACCTCGCGGTGATCCGTCCCCGGGTGGGCCATACCTTCCACCTCGGCGGCGTCCTGTCGGTCGAGAAGCCCCGCTTCGAGCGCGGCTTCGTCTCGTTTCGCCGCAAGCCGGTGGCGAGTATCGAGGTGCTGGAGCACGTCGAGCTCTTCTACCGCCTCGAAGGTGACAAGCCGATCGTCCTGCGCGTGCCGCCCATGCAGGCAAGCGCGTTCGAGGAGCGCCTTCGCGGCTCGACCATGCCTTATCAGTACCAGACCGAGCAGGACGAGCGCCGGGTCGTGCGCTACGGCGTGTTCCGTGTGCAGCCCCAGGTGTCCGCGTCGGTGCGTCTCGAGCCCGACTACCGCGAGCAGGCGGTGCACGTCGCGCTGCGCAACGTCGATCGCTTCGAGTCGCTGCACCTCGAATTCCAGCCGGACAAGCTCAACGAGTCGGCGCTCGAGCAGCTCGTGAAGTTCATGATGGGCGAGAACAACGGCTTCATCCGGCTCGCACCGCTGAAGCTCATCCGCGCCCAGCGTATCGAGGCGCCGGTGTCGCCGGCTGCAGCGGCCGCGCGGCGCTGACGCAGCCCACGCGCCACCCTGACGCAGGCCACCGCCTACAGTATCTGCGTCTCCACATGGGTCTGGCGGGCAAGGCCATCCTGGGGGGGTGATCCCGCCATTCCGGGACCCGCGATCTTCACCTCGACCGCGACCTTGGTGGCCGCGGTCAGGCCCGCTTCGACCTTCACGTGGATCACCTCGACGCCATTGGGAAACAGCTTGATTCCCGGCCATCGGGGCGGGGATTCGTCATCCGCCGCAAGTTTCAGGCGATCGAAGCAGTCGTTCAAGAGCTTCCTTGCCTCGTCGGCCACCGCGGTTGCGACGCTGCCGACCCCCAATCTGCGATTCGACGGATTCATGGCGGCAAGGTCAGTCGTCGGTCGGCGGGCGCACGAGGCGGCCCGCCCCCCAACGAAGCTTGTCGAGCTGCGAGGCGTCTGCCGGAGGCGAGTCGAGCGTCAGGGGACCTGACGCCACGAGATGCCGCACGGCCTGCGGGGCGGCGACGCTCGTGCCGTTCATGCGAATCGTGGCGCCGCTGCGGTTTCCCGCCGCGAGCCTCCCTTGCAAGACTTCCCGGGTGTCCGTTGCGGCGACATAATTGGGTCCGCAGGGGCGCACGCCGTTGCGTCCTGGCCCCGCGGAGCTGTACCGCGCAAGTCGCAGGCGGTCGAGCTGGCAGCCTCCCACCACGGTCGTGCGTGCACCGGTCGCGATGCCGTTCAGCGTTCCTCGCTTGGTGACAGGCTGGTCGTCGGGGTAGTCGACGCGCTCGTCGTCCTGGGGATCGACGAGAAACCGGGACTGACGTCCCTCCCACCCGATGTCGAGAATCGGATCGTTTCGCTCGACCCAGGCATCGATCGTGACCGGGACATCGCCGGAGGTCGAAACGGTGATCTCCCAGATGCCGTAGGGAGCTTCGTGCCGGTACTCTTGGTGACCCCAAGGATAGGCGGACTGGGTCGGCGCGACCGCGACGAGCGCGCAGTTGCTGGAATGGCCTTCGTGTTCGCTCCCTTGCTGCGAAGCATCCGCCACGTGAACGATCCAGCAGACCGCCTCCGTCTGCGGGTCGGGCCACCAACCCACCGCATCGGCAGCGACGGGATAGATGCCGGCCGGGCGCAGCGGGGGTTTCAGGGACACTTCGACGTCCGCGCCGTTTCGATACCAGATCTCGACGAAGTTGTCGGTCGCGTCGGAGGCGCTGACCTCCCACCGCAAGGTATGCGACCGCGCTTTGGCACTCAACGTGAATTGCGCGTGGCTGGCCGCATCGACGCTGTTGCCGGCCGGGAGCACGACCTTGAACCTGTCGGCGCCGCGCTCGGCGATGCATTCATCGATGGCTTTCTCGAGCAGCGAGCTGCCGTCGTGAGGGCCGGCGTACGATCCGAAGCTCAGGTTCACCGTCACGTTGGCGGTCTGATCCGTGCGGTACATGATGTAGCGAAGGGCATCGAGGACGTAGACGTTCATCGAGGCGCCGGAAGCGTCGGCCACCGTGTCGCGCGGCAGTTGAACGAAGATGATCTGCGCGTTGCCGGCCCGGTCCCGCGATCCGGAGGGCGAACCGAGCGGGTCGGGCCAGCCGGCCGCGACGTCCATGACGTGCGCTCCGTGTGACCACGATTGCTGCATCAAGTCGTATCCAAGGTCGTGGTAGCACCCTTCCTCGTCGACCGCGCCCTCCGGTGAATTGGCGTCGAACAGTTGATCGATCTGCGTCGAATCGATCTCTCCTCCGTACCGGAAGAGATACTTCGAGACATTGATCTTCGGCAGGCGCCAGCCGCGCTTGTCGAACGGATCGTGATACTGCTGGTCCCACAGGAACTTGACACGCGAGCGGCCATCGCTCCCCCTGAAGTGCGCGTGCGCGAAGGGACAGCCATAGTCGATGAAGGCGACGACGTCGCCTCCCAGGGGATCGTGCGGGACATGCGTGTCGATGAGGGGCGGTCCAGGCGTCCGGACGGGCAGGCCAAGCTCGAAGCGGCGGATGCCCGCGGCCTTGCGCCATGCGGGGTCGAAGAGCCGCTCGATCGAGTCCCAGGCCACGGTCGTCGTGCAGAATCGCCGCTTGGCATGAGCCGGGGAATCATGGGCAGGGGATACTCCGTCTCGAAAATCGGACGGCAACGTCGAGGAGTCCACCGCCATCTCCAGCATGACCTGGGTGGGCTCGGGGACGCCGGGATCGCCGTACCTTTGCCTGGCGTACCCGGCGGCGTTCGTCACCCGTGCCCACAAGCAGTACGGGTCGACGGCGTGGCATTCCCCACGGGGGACTCGGCTCGCCACCTGTTTTTTCGCTCGTTGGTCCGGCACTGGCGCCTCCCTCCGGTTCGGGTGCTATTTCGCGAAGCCCTGCAGCTCGAGTTCGGCCCGCGCGTCATCCCACAGGGCTTCCAAGAGCTTCGAGGTCGGCACCTTCGCGGCGCATGGCATCTCGTACCCGGGCGGCTTCTTGCCCTTCTGCGTAGCATTGCCCGACGCATCCTTTGCGTCGAAGATCCGGCGCGGATCGATGTCGGCGTCGGGTCGATAGAGCGTGCCATCGAAGCCGTAGCCGATGAACTTCGTGTTCGACTTCCCTTGCCCGCACCGCGCCACGAAGTAGTGCGCGACCGCGGCGGCGAGGGCATAGGCGGCCGCACCGTCGATGGGAAAGTGGACGCCGGAGATCACGCGGTTGTCGGAGATCCGCCGCGCGAGCCGGAAGAGCTGTTCGTGCAGCCTGCTGCCGGCCTTCTGGCCGGCAAGGTGAGCGAAGATCATGGCGAAGACATAGGCCTCGGTCGCATGCCCCATGGGAAACGCGGAGTACGCGGGCGTCATGATGATCGGCTGCACGAGCGAGCTGAACTCGCATGGCCGCGGCACCGCCAGGGCATGCTTGATGCGCTGCGTGACGAGCATCGAGAAATACAGCGCGATGTAGGTGAGCTCGATGACGCGCGGCGTCGTTTCCGGATGCAGGTTGCAGACGCTCGCCCAGTAGGCATATTGCGGCGGGACCTGGCTGAGAATCTCGGATACGCGGTCGACGCGCAGCCGGGCGCGCGTGCGCACGAGTGCAAGCTGCTCCTTGCTGAAGACGGTGAGCGGAGGCCGCTTGATGCTGATGAACGGATAGGCCTTGTAGGCGCCCGCGCTGGAGGCTGCGAGGTAGCTCACCCCGTACTCCTCGACGGATTTCGCAGCATCGGCGTCGGGAAAGACGAGCAATTGCATCAGCTCGGACTGGGCCAGATAGAAGCGTGTGTTCGCATCGCGCAGCTTGAGCCGCTCGGTATGGCCAAGATCGAGGTAGCGGGGCTGCTTCTTGTTACTTCCCTTGGCGCCGCCAGCGGGGTTCTCGGGGTCCCAGCGCGGGTCGGCCCAGTCCCCGTCGTAGGTGTTCGCACCCTGGCTTTGGATGAGGCCCAAGGCCAGCATCGGATTGCTCACCAGGCCGGCGTACCCGGGGAAGGAGTTGACGCCATTGACGCCGTTGACGCCATTCACGCCATTGACCCCGTTCACCCCGTTGACGCCATTCACCCCGTTGACGCCATTCACCCCGTTGACGCCGTTGACACCGTTCAGGAAGCCTGCTGTGCTCATTCGTGTTCTCCGGGACCGTTGATGGGAGCCGTGTGCCCGACCCGGCTCAAGGGGGAAGGCCGGCACGTCGAAGCGAAGCGGCCCAGCGCTTGCCGGTTTCATAGGGGGCGCTGGGCGTGCGCGCGAGCCACGAGCTCACGGTCAGATCCGGGTCCAGCTTCAGTAAGGCTTCGACGCTTTCCCGTGCGTCCTGCTCCATGCCCAGTTCGATGGAGGCGATCGCGATGGCTCGCAGTGTCGACGCGTGCGCGCGATTGGCGCGCAGCGATCGAAAGGCCAGATCGAGCACGCGCTCGTAGCGACAGGCGCTGAGGGCCGCGGTGGCGCTCAGGGAGTCGTAGTAGTACTTCCAGGGATCGAGGGGGGAAAGCCCGAGGGCGAGCTCCGTATCGTGAACCGCCTCCTGCGCGCGGTCCTGAAAGGCGGCGAGCACGCCACGATGCAGCAGCGCCAGGGCCTCGCTTGGATTCAACGAGATCGCCTGTTCATAGCTCGACCAGGCCACGTCGAGATTGCGCACGAGGTTGGTGTGAACGAGTCCATTGACCGTGAGCGCCAGCGGATCGGCCGGGTTGCAGTCGAGGGCGCGTGACACGTAGGTGCGGGCGTGCAGCGCCTCGTCACCGAGATCCGAGAACCACCCCTGCGTGACCTTGAAGACGTGCCATTCGGCGAGGAGCGCATAGGCACCGGCGTTTCGCGGAAAGCGCTCGATCAGGTGCTCGAAGACCTGGCGAGCCTTGTCGAAGTCGACGTGCCGCGTGCGGTGCATGAGGCCGATGCCCGCGAAGATCAGCGTGTAGGCGTCGAGCGACGGCAGGGCGAAGCTGTTGACCCGCTCGATCTCCTTCTCGACGATCGCGCTCGTGATGCCATCGACGACGCGTCCCGTCAGCTCGTCCTCGCCAGCCAGTATCGCCTGGATGCGCTCCTTCAGGGTCTTGGCCCAGACCACTTCGGAAGTGCGCGTGTCGGCGAGCTCGACATTCAGAAGGAGCTGATCCGACGAAACGCGATACGCTCCCGTCAGCACGAAGTTCGCACCGAGGTGCGTCGCGACGTCATGGGTCGTGAGCTCGCGGTCGCGCAGCGGCGACGTGGAGAGCCGCGAGATGACGCGGATCTCCGGCGTGCGCGAGAGGTTTGCGATGAGCTCGTCGGCGAGGATCTCGCCGACGACGGCGTCGTTGGGCTCTGCCGTCCGGGCCGAGAAGGGGATGATGGCGACCGTGGGCTTGAATGAAGCCCTGTCTTGCGGGGTGGAGGGTCCACCCGGACGAGGATGCGGGCCGCCGGGCCACACCCGATAGGCGCGGATCGTCGTTCCGTGCTTGATGTAGCAATCGCCCAGATCCTCGATGTCGCCGTCGAGGCCTGCGGCAATGCGATCCCGGACCGCTGCGGAAACGACCGTCTGCCCGGGTTGCCCGATCTTCGAGAGGCGCTCCGCGAGGTTGACGCCCCGACCGATGTAGCTCGTGTCGTCCGTCAGGACATCGCCGGAGAAGACGCCGATGCGCAAGCGCACGACGTCGTCCTCGACCAAGCCCTGACTTATCGACGCCGCGCGGGCATGAAGCGCGTGGGCACAGGCGATCGCATCGCGTGCCTGCTCAAACTCGAGGAGCAGGCCGTCCCCGACGCGCTGCAGGCTCCGCCCTCCGCATCGGGGGACCAACTCGTGCTCGCACTCGAGCAGGAACGAGTAGATGCGGTGCGCGGCAACGAGTTCGTCGCGCTGGAGCAGACGATCGTACTCGGCGACATCGGCGAAGACGATGATCGTCGCGCGATAGTGGATCTCGAAGGGTACGGCTTGCGGCCCTGAAAGCGGGCGACCCACTGACTCGGACACCGAACTTGCTCCCCAGCGCCTACGGATCAACGAAGGCTTCCGTGGCGCGCGCAAATCGAGCGTGCTCTGCAGTAGCTGGTGCAAACCCATGGTAGCGGAAGCGGACGCTGATTGCACCGGGGGCACGTCGCCTCCCGTGACCAGCCGCAGTGAAGGTGTCGTCGACGGCATGACGCCAAGCTATATCGACGCGCCGCCGGTGCCACCACCCGACCGCGTGGGATTCGGGTCCGCTGGACTCCGAGCGATCCCCGGAGGCGCCCGCAATCCGTGCCTGCCGGAATGGGCGCGTCGGCAGCCTGCCGCCGCCGGCGGTCCCTATGGGCTGCCTGGCGCCGCCAGGCTCAACAGCCGCTCTTCCACCATCGAGCGCTCGTTGACGTCGAGCCTGGCATAGACCTGCCGGACGTGATAGCTCGCGGTGTTGAAGCTCAAGCCGAGCGTCTGGGCGATCTCCCGGTTGGTCCGGCCACGCGCCAGCAGCAGCGCGACCTCCCGTTGCTGGGGTGACAGGGACGAGCGTCCGACCCCGCGTACCAGCGCCAGGGTCCTGGGTTCGGCCCGGCGGATCACCACCCCTACCTGATCGGTACGCCGTCCCCGGGGATCGGACAGCCGATAGCCACGCGCCGTGAACTGTCCCCACGACGTCTCCCATGAGAACTCGCTGCGCACCTGAGCTCCGGCGCGAAGCGCCAGGACCTGCGTGCTGATACGTCGCAGGAAGCGTTCGGTCTCCTGCCCTTCGCGCCCGGCATCCCGAGGCGAAAGCTGCGCCAGGGCCGCCAGCCGGACGAGATGGCGCCAGGGCTCGCTGCCGGCGATCACCCGGCCCTCGGCATCGACGATGCCAAGCGCCTCCTCGACGGTGACCGCGCCCTCCTGCGATTGGGCCGACACCGGCACTCGTACCACCGCGCCGGCGATGTAGCCCAACAGGGGGCGCAGGGCATCCGCGGCAGCGGCATCGAAGGGCCGGTCGTGTTCGCCCCGGTAGAAGCTGATCTGGGCGACGGGGTGGGTGCCACTCTTCAGGATTCCGTACATCACGTGATAGGCATCGAGCCGGGCCAGCACGTCGCGAAAGTAGCCGCTTGCCTGTTCGACGCGCGTGAACGAGTGGTACGTCACCGGGTCGGCCGCCTGCGCCCTGCGCCGAAACGCCTCGGAGAATCCCTCCTCGGTGCTTCGGTAGTGCCGCTCGTGGTAGGCCGCCATGGCATCCGGCGGAAGCATCCGCTCGGCGTACAGGCCAGTCATCTCCCCGGAGTCGTCGACCCAGAACACGCCGGCCGAATGCGAGGGAATCAGCACGCGCAGTGCCGGCAGCAGCGATTGTGTCAGCGTCTGCGGAGCAACCTCGAGACTGCACAGCTTTCGAATGAAAGCGACGTCGCGGCGGCGAGGCATGGCGTCACGTGGGCGTGATGACGGTGCGATGCCGGCGCATCGTCCCACATCCTCCCGCGCTTGTCATCGCATCCGCCGGCACGGCCCGGTCGGCATGCGGCGTCCGAGGGAAGTCGCGCATCCTGGCCTGACCTGGCAGCCGTACCCACGTCGGCAGTCCAACGACCGCCTCGCCGGCCTCGCAGGACGCGGGCGCGGTAGCGACCTAGCTGCCCTGCCACAAGAGCATGCCGAGGATGGCCGCCAGCAGCCCGGCGATCAGCGCCATCCAGCGATTGCGGGCGCGCTGCGCGGAGGCCAGCGCGTTGATCGCGGTGTCGGAGGCGGCCGGCGGCGCCAGCAGCTTGCGGTGCACGAGGCGCGGCAGCTCGGGAAGCGCCGCCACGATGTACGGCGCTTCGGCGAGGAGCCGCCGTTGCAGCGCGGGCAGCCCGATCTGGTCCTTCATCCAGCGCTCGAGGAAGGGCTTGGCGGTGACCCACAGGTCGAGGTCGGGGTCGAGCTGCCGGCCGAGTCCTTCGACGGCCAGCAGCGTCTTCTGGAGGAGCGTCAACTGCGGCTGCACCTGCACGTGGAAGCGGCGTGAGGCGCGGAACAGCGATACCAGCACCCGGGCGAGCGAGATCTCCTTCAGCGGCCGGTCGAAGATCGGCTCCAGCACCACGCGTATCTCCGCTTCGAGCTCGTCGATGCGGGTGTCGGGCGGCACCCAGCCCGACTCGATGTGCGCGGTGGCCACCCGGTAGTAGTCGCGGCGGAAGAAGGCGAGGAAGTTCTGCGCGAGGTAGCTCTTGTCGGTCTCCGAGAGCGTACCCATGATCCCGAAGTCGAGCGCGATGTACTTGCCGTGGTTCGCCGGATCGAGGGCCACGAAGATGTTGCCGGGATGCATGTCGGCGTGGAAGTAACCGTCGCGGAACACCTGCGTGAAGAAGATCTCCACGCCGCTTCGGGCGAGGCGTTTCAGGTCGATGCCGGCCGCGACGAGCTCGTCGACGCGTCCGATCGGCATGCCCTCCATGCGCTCCATCACCAGCACGTCCTGCGAGGTGTAGTCCCAGTACACCAGCGGCACCAGCAGCAGCGGCGAATGCAGGAAATTGCGCCGCAGTTGCGAGCAGTTGGCGGCCTCGCGCGTGAGGTCGAGCTCGTCGCCGATCGTCTTCTCGAACTCCATCACGACCTCGCGCGGACGCAGCCGGCGCGCCTCGGCCGACACGCGCTCCACGAGCCCGGCGGCGGTGTGCATGAGGGCGAGATCGTGGTGGATCACGGCGTCGATGCCGGGGCGCAGCACCTTGACCGCCACCTCGGTGCCGTCGGGGAGCGTGGCGAAGTGCACCTGTGCGACCGACGCGCTCGCCGTGGGTACGCGGTCGAACGCCGCGAAGACTTCGTCCACGGGCTTGCGGTAGCAGCGCTCGAGGGTGGTGATCACCTCGTCGGAGGCAAACGGCGGCACCGCGTCCTGGAGCTTGGCGAGCTCGTCGGCGATGTCGGTGGGCAGGAGGTCGCGGCGGGTGGACAGCATCTGCCCGAACTTCACGAAGATCGGACCGAGTTCCTCCAGGGCGAGGCGCAACCGCACCGCGCGTGGCTTGGACAGGTCGCGCCAGAACAGCACGCGTGATACCCACGGACGCAGGCCGCGCACGCGCTCGTGGGCGAGGACGATGTCGTCGAGCCCGAAGCGCAAGGACACGCTGACGATGCGCAGGAGGCGGGTGATGCGCATAGCGGCGCATTGTACGTGGCCGCGTCGTGCGGGCCGGCGATGCGCACTCCGGGATCGCGCGGGACGGCGATGCCTCCCGCCGCGCGGCACCGGGCGGGCGCGTCGCGAGGATGCCGCTGCCGATGGCGCTGGTCAGAACACGAACTTCGGGCGGCGCTTCGCCGCTGAGCGAGTGACCGCGCGACGCGTGGGCACGATGCCGGCCGGCTCTCCCGTGGCCATCGCCGTCAGGGTTCCGCCGTCGCTTCGCGCCGCCGCCTTGCGCGCCTGCTCCGCAAGCACTCCGGTCGCGCCGTGGTGCCTCCCCGTCGCACTGGGCATGTCATCCGCGCTCGTCGCCGCCGGGCCGGGATCCGGAAGCGACGGGCTGCTGCGGGCGCGGCTCATCGCGCGATGGGCCGCGACGGCAATCCCTGCCGTCGCGGCGCGGTTGCACGGCGTGCCGGCCCGCGCGCGTTCACTTGGGAGCCGCCGGAAACTGGATGACGGGTCCCTGCGCGGCGGCTCCCGGCGGCAGGTACGAGGGCGCCGGATCGCCGGTCGGCCCCAGTTGCCGGACGAAGCGGTAGAACGCACGCAGGTCCTGCTCCGTCATGTCGTGCAAGGCGAACCACGGCATGGGGGGCCGCGCCTGCATGGTCTTCGCGGTCCTGACCCATTCGTCCTCGGAGAGCTTCGCCAGCGTGATGCGCAGGTTCGACGGGTACGTCGTGCCCCAATCGCCGCGCCAGCCGAGCGCGTCGCCCATGAGCCACTCCTTCTCCGGCACCTTGCCGCCCGACGGCGCGTAGCCGGCGGTGTGGCAGTCGTTGCAGCCGGCGATCTTCGCGATGTAGCGGCCGCGGGCGATGCTCGTGCTGTCGGCCTGGGGTGAGGCCGCCGCATTGTGCGTGAGAGCGAACGCCGTGACGGCAAAGAGCGCGGCGAACGTGATGTTGCGTAGTCTCGACATGGAAATCTCTTTCGTGAGGACAGTTTGCGGATCAGGCCGCATGGTCGTAGGCCGCGCGCTGCGCCATCGTGACGAGTTCGGCCAATGCCGGATGCACGTCGTCGGCCAGCATGCGGCCAAGCTCGTGATCGGCGTCGGGGATGACGGGGCCGGCGGTCGCTGCGCAGGCGCGCTCGAACCAGCTCGCGAGTGGCGCATCGCCACGCTCGGCGTAGGCGAGGTACACGGCACGCGTGAGCGCGAGTTGCACCAGCACGGCGTCGAACGGGGTGAGGCGCCGGCCCGGCGCCGCGAGCAGCGTCACCGGCAGCGTTTGCGCCGCGAGTTCGTGTGCGGCCTGTGCAAGTGCGCCCAGGCGATGCAGCGCTGCTGGCTCCGTTTCGCCCAGGACCGATACCAGCGCGTAGTTCGCGAACGCGTGCAGCAGCCACGGCGCCGCGAAACGCGCCCCGCGCTGGTCGGCGAGGAAGCGGGCGAGGTCGTGCGCGACCAGCGACTCCGCCACGAGGGAGAGGTCGGCACCGTTGCCATGCTGCGGGTCGGGGCCGAGGGTGCGGACGAGTTCGCGTCCCACCCGCTCCGGCAGGCGCCGGTCGAGCTCGCGGCTCACCTCATGCCATGCGGTGGCCGGGTCGCTGCCGACCACGAGGTTGGCGCGGGCGGTGAAATGCGACAGACCGTACTCGCCGCGATCGGCGAAGCGCGGCCAGTCGGCGCGGTCGAGCACCAGCAGGCGGAAGCGCGGCAGAGCGCCGAGCCGCTTGCGCAGGTGCCAGTAGGCACGCTCGGTACGGGTGGCGATCCGCTCGGCGGCGGCGATGGTGTTGCGGCTCGACGCGACGGTGAACGGGAACCACGGCAGCGGCGAGAGGCCGCTCGTGGGCCAGGGGAAGGGAGTCGGGTCCGCCGTCGAGGTGGACGCCGAGGTCGCCTGCGAGGGCGTGCGGATGAGTTTGCTTTCTTGCATCGAATCGCTCCGTTGCGAAATCGTGCGGCACGACGACGTGCGGCACGGATCGCATGTTGCGGGTGCGAGCCTCACGCATGGCTGACAGATGCGCGGGTTCGTGATCGACCACCAATCTATTGAAAACAAACAAGAAAACGCCAAGTCGCTGCGATCGACGCTGGGCTGTCCGGCGCTGGCTGGGACACTGACAGATCGCTGACCGGGCCCGGGCGCGCGGGCCCTTCGTTCGAGTGTCGGCGTCATGCGCACCCGGGGATCTTGCCCGTTCGCTCCCCGGACTCCCGCACTCACACCCCAAAGCACCCCGCCTGTCGCATCCGCGCCCCTCGCGCGACGGCCGGGCTAGCCTCATGGCGTCCATGGACACCCGGCCCGGGAAATACGCGCTAGCGGCGCGCCACGTCCGGAACCTTGGGAGAGACCGGATTGCGCGTGCCGACTGCCGTCATCGCCGAAGACGAACCCGTCCTGCGACGCGAGCTGCGCACGCGGCTGACCGAGCTTTGGCCGGAACTCGTGATCAGCGCGGAGGCCGCCGACGGCCTCGAAGCGACGCGCGCGTTCACCGCGCACGAACCGGACGTCCTGTTCCTCGACATCCAGATGCCGGGCATGACCGGCCTCGAGGTCGCGCGGCTCGCGAGCGGCAAATGCCACGTCGTGTTCGTGACGGCATTCGACCGTTACGCGGTGGCGGCGTTCGAGCGCGGCGCGGTCGACTACGTGATGAAGCCGTTCACCTCCGCGCGCCTGGCGGAGACGGTGACGCGGCTCAAGGATCGCATGCGCGAGCGTCCCGCCGACCTCGACGGCATCCTGAGCCTCCTCGCCGCCAAGGCAGGGGCCAAGGAGCACCTGCGTTGGGTCACGGCCTCTCAGGGCAACACCACGTCGATCATCACCGTCGACGAGATCTGCTACTTCCGCGCCGACAACAAGTACACGATGGTCGTCACCGCCGAACGTGAAGCGCTCATCCGCCGGCCGATCAAGGAGCTCGCCGAGGCCGTCGACCCCAATGTCTTCTGGCAGATCCATCGCTCGACCCTGGTGAACATCAACGCCGTCGCGGGCGTGACGCGGGACTTTCGCGGACACATGAGCGTGAAGCTCAAGCAACGCAAGGAGGCCCTGCCGGTGAGCGAGCAGTACATGCATCTCTTCAAGCAGATGTGATGGACTGGCTCGCGCAGACGTTCCGGGGCCTGACCCTGCCGCGACTCGCGCTGTTCTGTGCGGTGGTGCTGTTCATTGCACTGCACTCCCCGCCGCTGGTGGCCCGGATCCTGCTCGCCAAGACGTGGATCGAGATGCTGACCCACCCGCCGCGTTCCTTCATTGAGGCACTCCTGGTCTTCACTCCGGTGCTGCTCGCGGTCGTCGCGGTCTATAACCGCGGGCCGCGCACCGGCGCCGCGCGTATCGCCTGGCTGGTGGTCGCCCTCGTCGCGGGACACATCGTCGGGGGGATCCTGTCATTCGCCTCGGTGCCATTCCTCTATTCGCCCGCGGACCTGCCGCCGAGCCGCAGACTCGGCGATCCGCTCCTGAACCTGAGGATGTGGACCGGCCGAGGCCTGTGGTACCTCGTGTACAGCGCCACCGCCCTGGTGCTGTACGACTTCCTGAAGAAGAGCAACGAAGCGGTCGCGGCCATGCATCGCGAGGCGCTGCGCCGCGAGGGAATGCAGCGGGAGAACGCCGAGGCGCGCCTGCAGGTCATGCAGGCGCAGATCGAGCCGCACTTCCTGTTCAACACGCTGGCGAGCGTGCGCGCGCTGTACCAGAGCGACCGCGCATCGGGGCGGCAGATGCTGCAGCACCTGACGCGCTACCTCACGGCTTCGCTGCCGAGCATGCGGCAACCGCGATCCACGCTGGAGCGGGAGATCGCGCTCGCCACGGCGTACCTCAGCGTGCACAAGATTCGCATGGGAGAGCGGCTCGATTTCGACATCGACGTGCCCGCGTCGCTGCGCACGCGGGTCGTGCCGCCGATGATGATCGCCACTCTGGTCGAGAATGCCGTGATCCACGGCTTGAGTCCCGTTCCGCAAGGCGGCAGGATCCGCGTCGTCGCGCACGAGATTCACGGCAAGCTGCTCGTCGACGTCATCGACGACGGCCGGGGTCTGCAGGGCGCCTGGGGCGGCGGTGTGGGGCTCGCCAACATCCGCTCGCGCCTTTCCTCCGAGTTCGGCGCGGAGGCGCAACTGACGCTCGTCGAGCGCGCCGAGCGCGGCGTCATCGCCACCCTCGAGCTGCCGCTTGCCGCCGCGCTCGTGGCCGAGGCGGCCTGATGACACCCGGACCCGTTGTGATGCCGATGCACGCGCGAGGAGGCGTGCTGCGCTTCGTGCTGGAGAGCTGGCGAGGCATTGCGAGGCACGATCTCGTCATGTGGCTGCGACTCGCCGCCGTCGTCGGCCTCGCGCAGGGCGTCGCCCTCACCCTGTACGGATGGCGGGTCGTCTGGTGGCATCAGTTCATTTCGGCCTTCGTCGATGGCTTTGTCCCGATCGTGCTGCTGTTCCTCTGCCTGGCAGTGGCCCGCAATGTCCACCCCCGTCGAATGCCGAAGTGGGTGCCGTTCGCCTGCGCCGCACTGGCGGCGGTCCTGCTCTTTCAGCTCGGATCCCTTGCGACCTGCGCATGCGACGAACCCCGGCAAGCATCGGGTCCGCTCAACTCCTGGGTGCCGGGGTTGTGGATCAACGTTCCGCCTATCGTGCTCATGTGCTTCCTCGCCTCCTTCGGCTACATGCACGCGCTCGATGCGAGGCGGCGCGCGGATGCCCTGCGCGGCGTGCAGCTCGACGGCGCGCGTCTCGGGCGGCAATCGTACGAATCGCGCCTGCAGGCGATGCAGGCCCGGGTCGAGCCGCAGTTCCTCTTCGACACGCTCGAGGACGTCGAGCAGCTCTACGAGACCGACCCGACGCTGGCGGAGCAGGTGCTCGACGATCTCATCGTGTACCTGCGCGGCGTCCTGCCGAGCCTCGAGGACTCGAACTCGACGGTGTCGATCGAGCTCGAGATCGCACGAGCCTGGCTCGACATCATGAAGGCCCGCGCCCGCGGTCGCCTCGCGTGGTCGCTCGACAAGGGCACCGGCGTGGGCGCCGCGCACATGCCGCCGATGGTCCTGCTGCCGCTCGTCGAGCACGCGGTGAAGCCAGTGACGACGTTCCCGGCGTCGGTGCAGGTGCTCTCGATCGCGGCGACCCGCGACGGTGAACGTGTTCGGGTCGTGATCACCGACAGCCGCGGTTCCTTTGCGGCTTCGGCGGCAACCGACCAGATCGCCGACGTGCGCGCGCGTCTGCATGCGCTGTACGGCGCTTCGGCGGCCTTGTCGTTCGTCGCCGCGCCCCATGGCGCGACGCAGGCGGTCGTGGACCTGCCGTACGAGCGCGATACGTAGTCGGGCTTGCTGCACAACGGGGAGAACAGCATGCGCCATGGACGCACGAGGTTGGCGGTTGCGCTCGGGGTCGGGGTCCTTGGCGTACCTGCGCCAGCCCAGGACATCCGGGTCGACGTCACGGGCACCAACATCAAGCGTGCCGACACCGAGACCGCGGCGCCCATCGAGATCATCACGCGCGCGGACATCGATGCGTCAGGCCTGCAGACGATCTCCGACGTCGTCCGGCAGATCACCGCCAACAACAACGGCACGGTCAGTCCCTCGTTCACCAACGGATTCTCGGCGTCCGGGTCCGCCGTGTCGCTGCGCGGCCTCGGCCCCAACAACACGCTGGTGTTGCTCAACGGCCGGCGGCTCGCCAACTTCGGGCTCGCGGAGGACGCGCACGCCTCCTACGTCGACCTCCAGCAGATTCCGTTCGATGCGGTCGAGCGCATCGAGGTGCTCAAGGACGGCGCGTCCGCGATCTACGGCTCCGACGCCGTGGCGGGCGTGATCAACGTGATCCTGCGCCAGCAGTACACGGGATTCACCGCCACGGGCACGGCGGGCACCACCGGCAACGGCGAAGGCAACCAGTACAAGGGTGCGGTCACCTTCGGCGCCGGCGACCTCACCCGCGACCGCTACAACGTCTTCATCACGCTCGACGGACAGCGCCAGGACGCCTTCCCTTCGAACGGCGGACGCGATTACATCGGCAGCAACGACCTGCGCTTCATGGGCCTGCCCGACGCCCGGCCGGGAACTCCGAACATCACGACGTCGGCCAATACGCTGCTCGGCAACGTGCGGCCAGTCGCCGCCGCGAACCCGAATGGGCAGCCCGGCCCCTACCGATCCCTCCCCGGCGACTGCGCGCCCGTCAACCAGGACGGGCCATTCTGCCGCTGGGAACGGAAGGACTTCACCGACCTCCAGCCTGCGATCGACCGCTTCAACGCTTTCGCGCGCGGCACGTATCGTTTCAGCGATTCGACCGAAGGCTACGCCGAGCTGTCGTACTTCGAAGTGCGAACCGACACGCGCAACCCGCCGTCGGCGGTGCGGGCAACGTGGTACGACCCGTCGACGCAAACGATCAAGTCGACGGCGGCGTCCAACATCTACCTGCCCGTCGGCCATCCCGACAACCCGTTCTCCGCCAACAATCAGGTCGCGCGCCTGTACTACCAGGATGGCGCGCTCGGCGGCCGCGACGCGTCGTACGAGACGCGCACCCAGCGCTATCTCGCCGGCGTGAAGGGAACGACCTCCGGATGGGAGTGGGACCTTGCCGGCCTGTACATACGCAGCGACACCGACATCACGTGGCGCAACGTCTATAGCTACGACCGGCTCCTCCAAGGCCTTGCCGGAAACGGTCCTTACGGCTACTACCGCATCGGCGCGGCGGCCAGCCTCAACGATCCCGCCGCGTACGACTGGATCGCGCCCGATCGTTCGTTCACCACGGTGTCGGAAAACACGGTCTTCGACGCGAAGGCGACGCGCGACCTCTACCGGCTCGACGGAGGCAACCTTGCGCTCGCGGTCGGCTACGAGTTCCGTCGCGAGGAGCTCTCCAATCCCGGCATCCCCGGCCAGGAGACCGGCAACGTCGTGGGTCTCGGCTACTCGGTTGCGTTCGGCTCCCGCAACGTGAACGCGGTGTACGCCGAGCTGTATGCGCCCCTGCTCAGGAATCTCGAAGTCACGGCGGCCCTGCGCTACGATCACTACTCCGAGGCCGGCGGCACGACCAACCCGAAGGTCGGCATCAAGTGGACGGCGCTGCCGTCGCTGGTCCTCCGCGGCACCTGGCAGACGGCGTTCCGTGCCCCCGGGCTCTACGAGACGGGCTCCACCGGAGCCGCCTTCGGGCAAGCCCCCGACCCCGTGCGTTGCCCGGTCACGGGACTTCCCGCCGACTGCTCCGCGCTCGGTCTCGGCATCCTCGTCGGCAATCCCGATCTCGAACCGGAGACGTCGACGACTTACACCCTGGGCGCCATCTGGGAGCCGATCCCGGGCCTGTCCGCCGCGCTCGACTACTGGAACATTCGTGTGGACGGGCGCATCGCGCCCACCGACCAGCCCGTGATCGTGCGCGACACCAACGACCTTCCCGGAATCCCCGATTCGGGCACGATCCTGTACGCGCTGGTTCCATGGGTCAACGCGAGCAACATCAAGACCGACGGGATCGACCTCGACGTCGTCTGGCGCCAGAGCCTCGAAGGCTGGGGAAACCTCACCACGCAACTGCAGTGGACGCACGTGCTCGGCTACTCGCAGACGTTCCCGGACGGCACGACCTACCGCTACGACGGCACCCAGGGCGATGTCGGTGTCGGCAGCAGTCCGGGCACGCCGTCGGACCGGGTCAACCTCATCGTCGGCTGGCAGCGCGGCCCCTGGGCGATGACCGGAACCCTGCGCTACGTGAGCGACTACGAGTCGGTCTACTACCGGGGCTACCGGGAGGAGACGGGCAACTGCATCTCGCCCCTCGACGGCCCGGACTGCCACGTGTCGTCGTTCACGACGCTCGACCTCGCCGCGCAGTACACGGGGTTCAGGAACTGGCAGGTCTTCGGGTCGATCATCAACGTGTTCAACCGGATCGCGCCGTTCAACCCGGCCATTGCGGGCAACAGCGTGAATTACAACTACAACTACGCGTTCTCGGGGGCGACGGGAACGCAGTTCAACCTGGGCGTACGCTATACGTTCCGATGAGGGGACCACGGCGGTCCACGACGCGACTCCTCCTACAGCGACTGCCGCACCGCCTCCGTCTCCGCCGACGGCGCGCGCCCGAGCACGATCGACAGCAGCTCGCGGCAACGCCGATAGGTCGTGAGGGCGCCGGCGTGGTCTCCCGTCTCGCGCAGGCACACCATGAGTCGGCGATAGACCGCTTCGGCGAGGTTGTCGACCTCGAGCGTACGCTCGTAGAGGGCGCGCGCCTGCGTCCACTCCCCGCGCTCCTCGAGTTCCTCGCCCTGCGCCAGCACGGCGCGCACGAGTCGGGCCTGGAGGCGATCGCGCGCGGGCAGCGTCCACGGCAGCGGGGCGTCGAGGGCGAGGAAGGCGCCGCGGTACAGGGCGAGGGCGCCGGCGACGTCGCCGGCGTCGAGCGCCGCCTCGAAGGCCCAGGTGTCGAGCCACACGACCTCGGCATTGAGAGACAGCTTGCCTTCGGCGAGCTGCAGCGCGCCGTCGACGTCGAGGAGCTTGCGCAGGCGGTAGAGGTTGCTGTCGAACGACGTCTTGGCGTCGTCGCCTTCGGCGTCGGGCCAGACGAGCGACGTGAGCATCGTCGCGTCCACACCGCGGCCCCCCTGGGTGATGAGCGCCTTCAGGAGCTCGAGGGGCTTCTTCTGCGCCTTGCCTTTCGATACCAGGGGCTCGCCCTCGCGCACGATCGCGAACTCGCCGAAGGTACGCAGCGCGAGCGGCCACGGCCAGTCGGTCACGGCGGCATCGGGCGGCGGCAGCTTGCGGCGGCGGATGAGCTGGCGCGCGTAGTCGGGCTCCACCCCCTCGGTCAGGGCGAGCGCCAGCGCGGGCGAGAGCACGTTGGCGGGCAGGCGCAGGAAACCGAAGTACCCCGATTCGCGGCAATCGGAGAGGAGCTCGCGCAGCAGGGGCAGCGAGGCGGCACGGTTGCCGCTGCCGATGAGGCGGTGCACGCGCAGGAGGCGGGCGTGGAACTGGAAGTTGCGCCGGTCGGCCTCGGTAGCGAGCGCGATTGCCTCGTCGTAGAGGGTCTCGGCCTCCTCGATCTCGCCGAGATGGACCTGGCACAGGGCGGATCGCACGAGGAAGTGCGGGATCTGGATCACCGGCAGGCCGCTTGCGCGGCCGATCGCCACCGCATCCTTCGCGGCGGCCGCGGCCTCGCGGACGCGGCCCTGCAGCATCAGCACGCCCGTCTCCTGATACTTGAAGTAGGCGTGATCCATGCGTCGCGTCGGCGAGAGCACGGCGCGCAGCTTGGCGAGCGCGGCAGCGGCACCCTGCGCGTCCTCGCTCGAGATGAGCGCGGTGACCTCGGCGTGATAGATCTCGACCTGCGCCCACTTCAAGCCGTGCGCGGCGGCGAGCGACTCGGTCTCCTTCATGATCTTCTGCGAGCGCGCGTAGTGGCCGCGGATCTGCTCGCTGAAGGCATGATGCACCTGCCACCACACGCGGTTCATGGCGGTGAGCTGCGGCTCGGCGAGCCACGGTTCGACCCGCGCGACCAGCGCATCGGAATGCGTGCCCTTGGTCTTCCAGTTCATGTAGTTGAACAGGATCGACGCGGCATTGACGCGATCGTTGACCGGTACCGAGAGGATGTCGGGGGCGTCGAGCAGCGCCTCGACCGTGCGCGCGGCCTCGTCCATGCCGGGGTTGTCGGGCTGGCGGAACAGGAGCGCGATGAGCTGTGCCCCGCGGATGCGCAGCGCGTCGGCGGTGGACAGGAACTCGGGCCCCGGATCGAGCAGGCGGGCGAGGACGGCGATCCAGCGATCGAGCGGTGCGAAGTCGGCCCACTCGAAGTAGTGGCAGTCGATGGCGGTGGCGGCGGTGAGGAGCTGGCGGCGCGCGTCGTTGCGTTCCGCGAAGACCGCGAAAGCGCGCTCGAGGAGCGCTTTGCAGCGGGTGGGCTCGTCGTAGAGGACGGCGTGGGCCTCGACGAGCCACAGGCGCGGCTCGGCATCGCGCACGTCCTCGGGCATTGCCGCGAGCCAGCGCAGCAGTACCTTGCGGCGGCCTTCGGCGAGCATCGGGCGCCCGGCGTGCAGCGTGAGGCCCACGAGCGCAGGCCACGCCCGCGCCTCCAGATAGAGCTCCGCGGCGGCATCGAAGTCGGCACGCGCGACGAGTTGCCCCGCAGCACGATCGAGCACCGCCGCGCGTTCCTCTGGAGGGAGCCGTCGCTTGCCCTCCGCCAGCAGGAACTCGCGGAAGAGCGCATGGAACTGGTAGACGGGCTCGGCACCCAGCCGCCGCCGCTCGGTGAAGAGATGCCGACGGTACACATAGTCGAGCACCAGCGGAGCCTCGGGATTGCCCGACAGCAACTCGGCATCGGCCGGCGACACCGAGGGCAGCAGGGCGGAGAGCATCAGCACGCGCTGGTTCTCGGGGCGTGCGCGTCCGAAGATCTCGCCGGTGAAGTACTGGAACACCGCCTCCTTCCCTTCGGGCAGCAGCGCCTCGACCGCGTTGCCTTCCTTGCGGGCGAGGTGCTCGCGCATGAGCACGATGCCTGCCGCCCAGCCGTCGCTCGCCTTGTGGATCGCGCGCGCGGCATCGCCTTCGATCTCGGCGGTCGCGGCCAGCGCCACCGTTTCGTCCTCGGTGAAGCGCAGCGCCTCCCACTCGATGCGTGTGATGCGCTGCTCACCGACCAGCCGCGCCATTTCCGGCACCGGCGGTTCGCGGGAGAGCACGATGAGGTTCATCCCGTGCGGGATCTCGCGCAGGCCTTCGGCGAAGGCGAAGCGCCACGGGGCGTCGCCCTTCGGCTCATGGAAGTTGTCGACGACGAGCACCGATCCCGGCGGAAACAGCGCGAAGAATTCGCGCAGGAAGCGGCGCGTGAACGCCGGCAGGTCGCCTGCGTATTCGGCGGACAGCGTGGGGAGCGAGGCGGCCTCGCGCGCCTTGCGCCCGGCGATGTCGGACGCGGCCACGCGCAGGTAGTGGAAGAACGTCGCGGGATCCGCGTCGCCGGGGTCGGCCTGGAACCACAGCCCGGGCAGGCGGCGCGCCTCGACGTAACTCGCGACGAGTGTGGACTTGCCCGAGCCCGGCGGCCCGGCGATCCACAGGATGGGATGCGAACGATGCTCGTCGAGCAGCTTGAAGAGCCGCTCGCGCTTCTGCACGTTGTACAGCCGGGGGCGGCTGAACTTGGCGAGCGTGGGTGCCGGCGGCGTGCGGCGGACGGCCTTCGGCATCGAGTGCGATCAGCGGCGGTCGACGGCGAGAGCGTCGACGCGAGCCGCGAGCGCATCCACGCGCGCCGTGACGGCGGCGATGTCGTCGCGCATGGCGCGTGCCTCGCTGCCCCGCACCATCAGGCGTGTTTCGTCGCGGGCATAGCTGCCTGCGCTGTCGCCGATCCGTTGCGCGGCGTGTTCCGGGAACCCGAGAAGCTGCCGGCCGGCATCGGCGATGCGCTGTCCGGCCACGGGGCCGAAGGCCTTGGCGAAGCCTTCCTCCACGAACCACGGCAGCGTGCGCGCGAGGTCCTTCAGGGCGCCGCCGAAGGCGACGTCGCCTTCCTCGCGCACGAACTCGTTCCAGCGCGACGGATCGGCCAGGAACGACGGCATCGACAGCGGCGACAGCGTGAGCGTGAGGTCGACGGGTGTGCCTGCCGCGGCGGAGGCGAAGCTGCCGTCGTCGCCGACCGTCCACGTGCCCGAGAGCGCGCCCACGCGAAGCGCGAACGTGCGCCCCGCGAAGGGCACGAGCTTCTCCCGCGCCCAGTCCTGGCCGGCGAGTGCGCGGTTCGCGAGCCGCGCCGGCCCGGCGGCGGGATCAGGCCATCGCATCGGTCTGCTGGATGCCCGCGAGGAGCCATCCCGACGAATCGTCGACCGGCTTGACGAGGTTCCACACTTCCTCGAACTCCTTGGGCAGCACCGAGCCGTCCTCGCGCAGGAGGCCCGTGAAGCGCACGCTCATCCAGTGCTGGCGGCCCTCGGTGGTCGCTTCGAGGATCTCGGCGTCGAGGCGCAGGACTTCGGTGGCCTCGTGCTTGCCGCGTCCGGCCATGTCGCGCGACACCTCGGCGAACATCTCGGGCGTCATCACTTCGGACAGCATCGAGGCGTCGCCGCGGTCGTAGGCGTCCTGCAGGGCGCGGAACTGCCGTTTCGCGTTGTCGATGAACGGGGCGGGATTGAATCCCGGCGGAAAGCGGCTCGCCGGGATGGTGGTGACGCTGCCCGTCGAGGAGGCGCCACCGGCCACCGGCTCGAAGCGGCTGTCGCCGCGGGGCATGGCAGGCTCGACGCGGCCGGGAGCGCTGCCGGCGTACTGCAGCGGGCTGCGCTGCGGCGACGCATTGCGCCGCATCAGCATGCGCACGATGAAGATGCCGGCGAACACGAGGAGCGCGAGCAGCAGGAAGCTGCCGAAGGCTTCGGACAGGCCCAGGTGCGACATCAGCGCGGCGAGGCCCAGCCCGGCCGCGAGGCCGGCGATGGGTCCGAGCCAGCGGGAGGCGCCGGAGGCCGCGGGTGCGGCACCCTTGGCAGCCGCGCCCATCGCGGGATTGGCGGGTGCCGCCGGCGCGGCGGACGGCGCGCCGGGCGTGCCCGGTGCCGCCTGCGGCGCCATCTGGCGCTGGGCGCCAAAGCTCTTGCCGCCACCCATGCGCCGGGCCTCGGCGAGATCGGCGCCCAACCACGCGGTGCTGGCGACGAGCGCGGCGGCGATGACGAATGCTCTCTTCATTGCGATGCCTCCTGGTGCGGGCGCGGCGGCGAGGTTGCCGACGCTCCCAATATTGCGCATGTGCTGCGCTGGATCAACCGGCCGCGCGAGCCGTTTCCATTTGCGTCGCCTTGGGACCACGACGCGGCTCGCGCGTTCACCGTCGCGACGTCCATGGCGGCGAGGGCGCGTCAGTACACCCGTCCAACGTGGACGGCGACCACCCCGGCCGTGAGATTGTGATAGTCGACCTTGTCGAAGCCGGCCTCTCCCATCATGGCGGCGAGCGTGCCCTGGTCAGGATGCATGCGGATCGACTCGGCGAGGTAACGGTAGCTCGCCTCGTCCCTGGCCACGACCTTGCCGATCTTCGGCAGCACGCTGAAGCTGTACCAGTCGTAGGCCGGGGCGAGGGGGGCCGCGACCTTGGAGAACTCGAGCACCACCGCCGCGCCGCCTGGCCTCAGCACGCGGCGCATCTCGGCCAGTGCCACCTCCTTGCGGGTGACGTTGCGCAGGCCGAAGGCGATCGACACCAGGTCGAAGCTGCGCGACGCGAACGGCAGCGCCTCCGCATTGCACTGCACCGTGGGCAGCGTGACACCGGCGTCGATCAGCTTGTCGCGGCCTTCGGCGAGCATCGCGTGGTTGATGTCGGTATGCACGACGGTGCCCGTGGTGCCTACCTTGCGGGCGAAAAGACGGGCGAGGTCCCCGGTGCCGCCGGCCAGATCCAGCACCTTCTGCCCGGCGCGCAGCGACACGAGGTCGACCGCGAAGCGCTTCCACAGCCGGTGCAGCCCGCCCGACATGAGGTCGTTCATGAGGTCGTACTTGCCGGCCACCGAGTCGAACACACCGCGCACGCGTCGTGTCTTCTCCTCCGGGGAGACGTCCTCGTAGCCGAAGTGGGTACGCTCGGCGGTCATGCGGGCCGCCTTCCCGGCGAGCGCCGCGGAGCCGATCCGCGGCCGGTGCGATCCGGCGCGTTCACGGCTTGGCTCCCGCGGGCTCGCGGCTCGCTCCGGCGGCAGACAGCCGTGCGAGGTAGTCGTTCCACAGCTTGTCCTGGTTCACCGCGATCTCGTACAGGTATTCCCAGGAGAAGATCCCCGAGTTGTGGCCGTCGGAGAACGTGGGCCGGATGGCGTAGTGCCCCACGGGCTCGACCTCGGTGATGGTGACGTCCCGCTTGCCGGCCTGAAGCGTTTCCTGGCCCGGCCCGTGCCCGCGCACTTCGGCCGACGGCGAGTGCACACGCAGGAACTCGTAGGGGAGCTTGTAGGTGCGGCCGTCGGCGAAGGTGAGCTCGAGCAGGCGCGACCGGTTGTGGAGGACGACGTTGGTGGGGGTCACACCGCTATTCTGCCATTGATTCGGATCGCAGACCTAGGGTTGTTACGGGGCAACTTGCATTCGGCACGACCCGTAGGGACGCGATGACCCGTCCTCGGAACAGCATGCCCCCTCGCCCTCGTGCAGGCGCGCCGCCCCACCCGGCGGCTCGAGCTCAGATCACCGAGTTGCTCTGCTGATCCGGCACGATGTCCATGTTCCCGAGCCCCGAGAACACGTTCCGGTTCTTGGCTTCCTTGCCGTGCAGCTTGATCTCGAGGCGGAGGTCGTTCAGCGAATCGGCGTTGCGCAGCGCGTCCTCGTAGGTGATGAGGCCGGCCTCGTACAGATCGAACAGCGACTGGTCGAAGGTCTGCATGCCGAGCTCGCGCGAGCGCTTCATGATGTCCTTGATGCCGCCGACGTCGCCCTTGAAGATGAGATCGGAGATGAGCGGGGAGTTGAGCATCACTTCCACCGCGGGAACGCGGCCGCGGCCGTCGCGGCGGGGGATCAGGCGCTGCGCGACGAAGGCGCGCACGTTGAGCGAGAGGTCCATCAGGAGTTGCGCGCGGCGCTCCTCGGGGAAGAAGTTGATGATGCGGTCGAGCGCCTGGTTGGTGCTGT
>CAYTOT010000039.1:0-45714 GCA_964439475.1 uncultured Alcaligenaceae bacterium | reverse complement strand
ATCCTGTCTCCCCGACTGGAATTCGGTAGCAAGCGGTGGTGTGCAGGAGTGCGCACCACCGCTCCGGATTCCCGTCAGGATCGGGCGCTGAGGCGCCGAGAGCGCGGTAGGTATCGGGGCTCGGTGGATCCCCGCCGCTCGAGCCGGCCGCACACGGTTCCGCACACGCGGCGCGTCGTGTGCGTTTCGGGGCGGCGGTCTGCGTGATCGGCGGGATGGATGGCCTTCTCGCACTGGTCCTCGAGCTCCGCTCGTTGGCGGCGCGGGAGCACGCGAAGAAGCTGACGTTCGCGGCCGAGGACGGCGTCCGCATCGTCGTGAAGCGCGGCGGCCGCCGGGTGCTGGTCGGCACCAAGGAGGAGATGGCGGACGTGACGGCGGCGCTCGACGCGATGTCGCCCGCGGTCGTTGAGGATTCCAACGGACAGGAGGGCGGTCGATGAGCCGCACCTACGGATCGACGACCGTGCCGGTCGAGCGTTCGCAGGGTCAGATCCGCGAGCTGCTCGCGTCGCACGGCGCCCGCGAGTTCGGATTCGGCGAGGCGATCGACGACGACGGCCGCCCGTGGGCGGCGGTCACGTTCACGCACGGCCAGGTTCGGGTTCGGCTGCGCGTGCCGTTGAAGCTGCCCGAGCCCGGTGAGATCCGCCGGAAGGTGCAACGCGCCCGGACCCGCACGGAGGACGAGATCCGCTTCGACGTGATGGAGCAGGAGGCCAAGCGGATCTGGCGCGTGATGGCGCACAACCTCAAGGCGCGGATGGTGTCGGTCGACGAGGGCGTCGAGACGTTCGAGGAGGCGTTCCTTGCCCACATCGTCGACCTCACCACCGGCCTGACGATCTACGAGCAGCTCGCCGAGCACGGAGCCGTGCAGCTCGGTGCCCCGCTTCTGCAGCTCGAGGCGCCCAGCGGTCGGGAGAAGCAGGAGGCTCGCGATGGCAGCGCTGGCTGAAGTCCTGCCCGCGGCGCCCACGCTCGCCGAGCTGGCGCGGGTGGCGAACCGCGAGCACGCGCAGGCGTTCTCAGCCGCCTCGGCGATGATCGAGCACGCGATCCGCGCCGGCGAGGCACTGCTGGCCGCAAAGGCCCAGACGCCTCCGGGCGCGTGGACGCGCTGGCTGAAGGACGAGTTCGTCGCCTCGCCAGAGACGGCGAACGTCTACATGCGGCTCGCTCACCACCAGGACGAGATCCGGGCGCGAACGGAGATCAAGAGCATCGCGCAGGCCCGCCGGGTCCTGCGTGAGTTGGGCGCCGTGCGCGAGGAGCACGGGAGCCAGGGCCGCGGCGTCTACGTCTCTGAGGCGGTGCGCGAGGAGGCGCGCGCGATGCGCCGCGAGGGGATGCAGCTGCGCGAGATCGCCGAGACGCTCGGCTACCAGCTCTCGACCGTGCATGGATGGGTCAACCCGGACTCGATCCAGCGGCGACGCACTCGACAGGCGAAGTCGAAGGCGCGACGCCGCGAGGCGCGACGCGCGCTCGAGCGTCAGGAGCGAGATCGGCTCGCGCGCAAGACCGGCGGCTCGGTCGCCGAGTGCTACTCGCTGGTGCGCCGTACGGCGCAGGAGCTCGACCGCACCATCGGCGAGCAAGAGGACGTCGAGCTACGCGCGGCGCTGAACGTCGCGCTGACCAAGGTCCACGCGGCCGAGGACGCGGTCGTCCGCGCGCTCGGCATCGCGATGGGACCTACTGCTCAAGGAACCCGAGAGCCCGAGGAGGGCACCGATGCCTGATTTGCACACCGTCCAGATCTACGGTGCTAGTGATGACCTGATCGAGGTCGAGGGTGACGCCCCAGGCTGCGACGAGTACCCCGCCGACGACTCCGCCTGCGGGAGCTTCCTGCTCGTCGGACAGGTCGACGGCAAGCTGGCACAGGCCCACGTTACGGCCCGCTACCTCGCCGACGGCGTGTGGTCGATCGAGGTGGTCCAGAACGGCGAGGGCGTGAAGCTACTGCCCTGCGTGATCGACAGCGCCGACGACGGCTACACGGCCATCGCGTGCTTCGACGACGTCCAGACCGTCACGAGGGTGTCGTAGCTCATGCCTTCCAACGATTCCGCGTCCGGGAAGCACTGGGCGTTGCTCGTCGAGATCCCCGCGTGGCTCTCGGACGACGCCGAGGAAGCGCTGGCGACTGAGTTCTTCGGCGAGTCGGGCGACACCGCGTCCGACTTCCTGCAGGACTACGTGCTGGGGCTGTCGTCGGTCGTGCGCATCCGCGTCGAGCTGTGCGGCGGCAAGGAGGCCGACGTCGTGGAGTCCTTCGGCTACGTCCGCGAGGTGCAGCTGGTCGAGCCGTCGCGCGGCTTCGGCTCGGAGACGCACCTGACCGATCGCCAGCTCGACGAGGAGAGCGGCACGGGAGCGCGCCTGCTGCGCGAGCGGAAGGGCTGCGAGTGGTGCACCGACCACAAGGCGGCCGAGCGATGACCTCGTCAGGACTCCCCACCAACGAACGTGACGTCGACGTGCTGGAGTTCGTCAACGGGCTGCGGGCCAAGCACCGTCTCGGAGAGCCGCTGGACGCGATGCCCTGCGGCGACCGCTCTGGGCGTAGCTGCCCCATCGCGCGCGCTCTCCGTGTCGGCGATGGACCCTTCAGGTACGTCGGGCAGACGGCCGTCACCTTGCAGGACAGCGACGACACCATTCGGATGCCACCAGCGGTGATCTCATGGGTGAGGCGGTTCGATGCTGGCGCCATCCCGGGGCTGTTGGCGTCATGAGCCAATCGCAACTCCCCAGCAGCAGCGGCGAGGAGCCGCGCGAGCCGGTCTGTCTCGGGTGCGGGGCCGTCGCCGACATCTGGACCGAAGCGGGCAAGAGCCTCGACCTCAGCCCGGGGCAGCTCGCGGCGCTCGTCGAGCTGCACGAGACACGCACCGACTGGAACCTGTCCAAGCGCGTGCTCTCGTCGCTGCGCGCCGGCGTCGAGCTTCGTGGCGAGCACCTGGCCGCCGGCGAGACGAAGGCACTGGCCAGCGCCGGACTGATCACGGTCGAGCGCCCGATGCTGGGCGCAACGCTCTACAGCATCACCGAGGCCGGCAGCGCCCTCGTCGCTGCTCTCAGCACGGATGCCACCCATGGCTGAGATCCCCACGATCGACGGCGTCCACCACGTTGACGGGCCGCTCGCGCAGATCCGCCAGATGGCCGACTGGGCAGATGGCCTGAGCGACCCGACGCGCAACGCCGACTGGGAGACGGCCGGCAAGATCGCCAAGAACCTGCGCGCTGCCGCCGACGCATTGGCCGAGCCCACCGACGAGATGGTCGAGAAGGCGTGGCAGGAGGTCCCTCCAGGCATCGTCTCATCGCCTGGCATGACGCCCGAAGATGAGGCCGCCATGGACGACGCCGCCCGGCGCGAGATCTCGCACTCCGTCCTGCTCGCTGCTCTCAGCACGACGCGGGAGGCTGACGATGGCTGCTGAGCGCTATCCGCACGTTCTCATGGACACGCCCGATGGCTACTGCGAGGAGCGTGGCTGGGTCGAGGCGTGTGTGTCCGAAGACCGGGCGCGCGATCTGCTCACCGAGTTCTGCCTCACGGAGGATGGCAACGATGGTGCGCGACCGGTGGGTCCCGTCAAGCGCGTGCATCTGCGCCTGCGCAACCCAGCAGCCCACTGGGAGGACCAGCTTTGGGTCCCCTGTCGGCCGCAGGCCAAGACGGCGATCGAGTTCTACGAGTTCGACGCGACCGACACGGAGCCCGCTTCGAGCCGAAACGAGGTGTCCGATGGCTGAACCGAAGGAGATGGGCGCCTGGTTCGAGTTCATCGGTCCCGGCTGCTGGCAGTGGGGCTATGGCGACCAAGAGGGCGTTGCAGCGACCCGCGAGGCCGCGATCGCCGCCGCGTGCGCAGCCGTAGACGCGGATGAGATGGCCGCAATGACCGACGTCGAGAGCCGGGAGCAGGCGAATGGCGCTCACTGAGGACGGACGAGTGCTGCTCGACCGCGTAGTAGATCGCTCGTGGCGCCACCGCCAGACCCCCACGTCTCCGCCGCCCGAGTACGAGGTCGCGATATACAGCCTGGACGGCGCCGTGCAGATGGCGCTAGGCGCCGACTGGTCGCCGGACGAGATCCGGCGCGAGGTCAACGACCTGCTGCGCGCTATGACCGAGACCGAGGTCTGTCGAGACGATGGCTGAGATGCCCATGTGGGCCGCGCAGCCGCTGGCATCGCGCGATGCGGTGTCCGGGGGCGCTTACCGAGCGATGGAGGATCAACGCGACCGCTACCGCGACGAGCGCGACCGCTGGATCAGGCTATTCAACCGCTTGGAGGCCGCGGTCTCGCACCACAAGAAGGACAAGAGCACGGTGTTCGTGGACGAGGTCGACGAGGCGCTGTACGCGGCGCGGGACCACATCCTGCGGGACGCCGCCGGCACGACGACCGATGACGCGCCAGCGGTCTTCCCCGCCGCCCAGCTCGATCCGTTCCTGCGCGCGATGGGCGACCCGGAGGGCGCGCTCGCGGCGGTGACGTCCCTGGCCAAGCGGGTCAGGGACGATGCCCTCGATGCCATGCGTGCCCGCGACGCGCAGGTTGATGCGCTCAAGGCGCTGGTGGGGAGACTCTCCTTCGGCACGTCCGAGGAGAGCATCGAGGAGGCGCGCAAGGAGGCGCGCAATGCCGGGCTGGGAGGCGAGAGCGCTCGCGCGGCGTTCTTCGCGCGCTGGGAGCGCCACACGTTCGCTGTGAATCAAGAGGAGGTCAGGGGTTGAGCACGATCGATGAGCGGCCGGTCCTGGCCGCTCTCCAGGAAGAGGTGGAGGCTGAGCGCGACCGCTACCGCGAGAACTACGAAGCGCTCGCGGTAGAGACGGGCGCGATCCTCAGCCGCTACCGCGAGGCGCTGGAGGAGATACGCGGCGCTGATCCGGTGGATCTCGCGCTTGATCCGACGTGGGCGCAGCGCATCGCCGAAGGCGCCTTGAACGAGGAGGCAGCCGATGACGCTCCACGCTGACCAGCTCGATCCGTTCCTGGGCGTGCGGCCGGCTTCGAGCCGGGAGGCGGAGGAGAGCTTGACGCTCGACACTGCGGCGCGCGCGCGAGCCGCCTTCGCGCTCAGCGAGGCGATCGGTGCCGGCTTCAGCCCCCACTGGTGCGACGAGTGGGACGAGGGCGACGGCTGCACGATCTGCTGGGACGTCGCGGCTGCCGTGATCCGCGCCGCCGAGGGACTGCAGAAGTGCCGGCGCTGCAACGGCACCGGTGACGTTGGGGCTGGGGCGGCCGTCTGCTGCGACGAGTGCGGCGGGAACGGCCTCGAGCCCCTGGCTGCCGCTACGGACAACAACCAGGAGGGAGAGCAGCGTGTCTGACATCGCATTCCGCGACCTCGTCGGCAAGACGATTGCTTCGGTTGAGGCGGTCGGCGCCGAGTTCGGGAGGACGTTCAACAGCTACGTGCTGGTGACGACGACCGATGGCGACCGCGCGATGCTGAACTCGGCGAGCTATCCGCGTGACGCCGGCACGAGCGTCTATGGCAAGGACACGGGCTGGATCGCGCATCGGCCTCCGGTCGAGGAGATGAAGAAGGCGCCCGTGTTCTTCACGCCGGAGGACATCGCTGACAGGGTGCTCGCTGACGAGCGGGACGAGCGTCGGCGACAGGAGCGGCGCCGAGAGGAGAAGCAGCGCCAGCTTGAGCAGCTTCAGCGCGAGCTGGCGTCATGACGTCGTCGCACTCCCATCGCACCACGGACAAGGAGCAGTCGGGAGAATCGCCGTCCATGGCCTTCACCGAGTGGCTTGCCGAGAAGCACCCAGACGTCGTCCTCACGCCGATGCAGCAGAAGTGGGCCGAGATGAAGGAGACCCACGACCAGGTGCAGTGGTCGGGAGGCAAGCTCGGCGGCAAGACGTTCGTGGGCAACCTCTGGGAGGAGTACTGCAAGGAGGTCGCGCCGCGTGCCTAGCTCACCTTCCCATCAACGGAATGACGACGTGGACCGTGTCGCGCAGGCGCTCAACGACGACTGGGCAGCGGGCATCCATGGCGGTCACTGGGAAACCCTCGACGAATCTGAGCGTGCCCGGTGGCGCGAGGCCGCGCTCGTGGCGATGCGGGCGCTGGTCGTCGCCGCCCAGGGGGATGACGAGTGGGTCAGCGGTCACGACCTGTGCGTGCGCATCGGGGCCATCGTGACGGAGAGCGTGCGGTGAGCCTCTCGAATCTTTCCCATCCGGAGAGCGACGCCGAGTACGTCACCTGCGGCAACTGCGGCATGGGCTGGCCCACGCGGGCCCTCTGCCCCACTTGCGCCTTGCGCGCGGGCGGGGCCGATCCCGAGTGCGAGATCTGCCGCGGCACAACGGACGCGGGCCTGACCGCGGCGCACGTTTGCCCTGAGCCGTACCCCTACGCGGTGGCCCGCACGATGGCAGGGCTCGCCGAAGCGTCGGGAGGGATGTTCGTGTCGCAGCGGCAGAAGGCTCGGATCAGGCTCGGGTTGCGCGGTGGTCCAGATGCCTGACCCGCATCGGAGGCGCAGCGTGCGGTAGGGCGGCGCGCCGACGGGCGTGCCGTGGATCGAATGAAAGGAAGGGCTGATGGGGCAGGACAAGGCGCCGGCACCCCGCCGGCTGCAGGTGCCGGCGGGGTGCTCGAGCTGGTGGGGCGTGGATCTTGCGGTGCGCCGGATCGACGTGGTGTCCGTGTCGCGCGAGGGCGAGCGTCGGGGCGTGACGATGTGGCTGGACGAGCTCGACGGCGCGGAGAGGCTGTGGCGCGCGTTCGAGGGGGTGCGGGATCGGACGACGGATGCGCTCGTCGCCGGCACGCTGCCGCGGCCGGGCGTGGTGATGGTGGAGCACCCGGCGGGCTCGAGCCCGAACATGGAGCTGCTGTACCTGTCCGGGGCGGTGCAGGGCGGGATGTACGCGGGGATTGCGCTCGCTGGCGCGCCGGCGGTGCGGGTGCTGACGATCCCGGTGTCGCGGTGGAAGAAGATCGCGTGCGGCCGCGGCGACCTCTACAAGCCGGACCCGAAGAAGGGCCGGACCGGGCCGTACGGCGTGCTCGTGTGGGCGCAGGCGAACGGCTACGAGGGGAACGACGACAACGTCGCCGACGCGATGGGGATCGCGGAGGCGGCGCGCCGCACGATCGAGCTGGTGGAGCGTTGAGTCCTCGTGAGCAGGGGAACCGTGCTGACGAGCTTGGGCGCGTGGCGTGTGCGCTCGAGTCCAGGGCGCGCGTCGAGAGCGCGCTCGGGCGGTACGCGGCTGCGGCGGCGTTGCTCGGCTCGGCCGTCGAGTTCCGCGAGGACTCCATTCGGCTGCACCAGCTTGCAGCTCGCGGGCATCGCCGGCGAGCGGACGTCGCCCGATGGTTCGCGATCGTCTCGGTGTCGGTCGCGCTTGCGATCTGGGCGGTGCGGATCGTGTTGTGGGTCGCGGCGTGAGGGGCCGGTGCATCTGCGGGTGTGCGAAGCAGCGCGGCCTGCAGCGCCATCACGTGATCTACCAGCAGGAGCTGCGTCGGCTGGCCACGGACGAGTTCGGGCGCCGCGACCGCGCGCGGGAGGCGCGGTTGGTCGCGGACCCGCGGAATCTCGTGCCGGTGGCGCCGCGGTGCCATGCGGCGCATCACAGTCGCGCGACGCCGCTGCGGGTGTGTTGGCTGCCGAACAGCGTCTTCGAGTTCGCGGAGGAGGTGATGGGCGCCGGTCCGGCGCACGCCTACCTGTCGCGGTTCTACGCGGGCGGCGATCGTCGTCTTGACGAGCTGCTCGAGCGGGCGGATGCGGAGCTTGCCGCGTCCGAGGGTGCGCCTACGGTGGCGCGTGTCAACGATGGCGCCGACGGGCGCCAGGAAAGGAAGGGCTGATGGGTAGCAGCACCGTGGTGGAGGCGGACTTCCGCCAGCAGATCGACGAGGCGCACGAGCGCCTGCAGGCGGAGGCCGACGAGCAGGGGACGCACTTCGCGGACCCGGACGAGCTCCGCGAGGAGGCCGGGGACGCGACCGGCGACGTTGAGGCGCAGCAGCGTGCGACGAAGCCGGCGCTGGAGCCACTGCCGGTGGAGGATCTGCGGGTCGACGGGACGACGCAGCTCGGCCTGTTCGATGCGGGCGGGAAGAAGCCGACGTCGGCGAGCATCCGGCTGGTCGGCGGGAAGATCCAGCTGGTGGACGGGAAGGCGTTCCGCAAGGGTGACCGGATCCACTTCGAGGGCGTCGCGGTGATCCGCGAGGTGGCGCAGCAGGACAAGCGCGACTCGAAGACGGGGCTGGTCGTGGCGGCGGAGCAGAAGCATCAGGCGCTGATCACGGATCTCGTGATCTCGCCGGCGGGCGCGGACGGCGAGGACTCGTAGGCCGGGACCGTCCGTGGTGCGGTCTACGTTGGCCGCACCTTCCCACGGGTAGCGGGCCGCCTCTGAGATGGGGCGGCCCGCGCTGTTCTAGGGCTCGGCGACGGCCGGGCGCGCGCGGAAGGAAAGGAAGGGCTGACGTGAAGTTGGAGGTGCGCCGCGAGGTGTCGGAGTTGGCGTTCGCGTACGCGGACGTGATGCAGGCGCTGGCGCGGTTCGAGTTGGAGGACACGGCCGAGTCGGCGATCGACGCGGCTCGGCGGCTGGACAGGCTGAGCCAGCGCGCGATGCACGTGAAGGGTGCGATGCGGCAGTCGTTCATGGCGTCGGCGGGGGCGGCGTGATGCCGGCTCAGCTGACGATCGATGGCCGGGAGGTGCCGCTGGAGCAGCTGCAGGCGGACGCCGCGCCTGCGCCGCTGAGCGCGGCGCAGCACGAGGTCTTGCGGACGATGCGCGCTGCTGGAGCGATCCGGTCTGTGGTTGCTGGCCGGATCATGCATGCGCATCGCGAGCACGGTTGTGCCCGGTCGCGGTGGGAGCCGGTGAATGGCCTGGGATGCTGCCGGTACGCGGCCGCGGATGGCCGCGACGCGATGCTGCGGCTGGAGGCGCGCGGGCTGTGCCGGCGGGATCGTGAGCGGCGCATCTGGGTGCCGTCTTGAGCGGCTGGGGACCTGTCCCGCTCGAGGAGGCGCTGGCGGTGCTGTGGGGCTGCGTGGCGGGCACTCGGGGCGTGACGCAGCTGCGGTGGTGGGAGGACCGGTCGGCGGTCGTGTGCGACGTGTCCCTGCGCCGGCGGTTCCTGCGCGCGGTGGAGATGCGCGGCGTGGATCACGAGCTGGAGGTGACGGCGGCGCCGCGGCATCCGCGGCAGCTCGGCGTGGCCACGGATGAGGTGTGGTGCACGTGGGTCCGCGTGGAGACGAAGAAGGCGGCGGAGAAGCTGGAGCGGTTCCGGCCGGCGCCGACGATCGTGTTGCGGGAGGGCGATTCGGTGCGCCGGGTGGCGTTCTGGGCGATGTCGCGGCGCCACTCGGTCGGGCAGGCGCACCGGGCGAACAAGCGGCTGGCGCACGCGCTGGGCGCCGCGAAGAAGTGGGCGGATCCGGACGAGTTCCGGTTCGCGCCGTGCGGGTGCTTCCTGCGGGATGGGCGGGCGCGGCCGGTGCCGGTGCTCGTGGAGTCGTGCTCGGGCGCGATCTGGGCGCCGCGGCAGGTGTACGGGCGGCTGAGGGACGCGCCGGACCCGGATGCGTGGCGGGAGAGGCAGGCTGCGTGATGGACGACTACGAGTCGAACGACGTGGAGGGCGCGGCGTTCCTTGCTGCGGGCCAGGAGCTGCCGGAGTGGGCGGATCGGCCGAGTTCGTACGAGCTGTGGCTGGATCGGCAGGAGATGGAGGCGCGGGCGCGGGCGCGTCGGGCTCGGGAGTGGGGGACGACCCTGTAGAACGCGAGAGGCCGGGGCGTGTGCCCCGGCCTCTCGTCCTGCCCCATGCCCGTCTTCCGCATGGTGATGCTACGTGCGGCGCCGGCGGCGGAACTTCGCCCGCTCGAGCCACGCGACGACTTCGCGGCGGTCCCATAGCTCCGCGGCTTCGATGACGCGGACGGGTTCGGGGAAGCCGAACTCGGAGCGCCAGCGGGCGAACGTGCCGCGGGTGATGCCGCCGGCGAGCTCGCGGACCTCGGCGGGGCCGAGAATGTCCTCGTAGGGGACGGTCTTCCTAGGCTGGTTCGGCATCGGGGATGACCTTCCCACATCTCGCGCAGGCGGGCCGGCGTGCGGGGTACCCGCAGCTGGGGCAGGGGATCCGCACGTGCGCGAGGGAGAGCGCGAGGGCGCGTCCGACTTCCTCGGGCGTGGCTTCCTCGGCGCGGTGCTGTTCCTCGGGGAGGAGGGTGTAGCGGCGCGCGTCGCGGCCCTCGGGCGTGGAGACGAACGCGACGAGCCGCCCGTCTCCGATGGGGAGGACGCGGCAGACGCCGTACCAGCGCTTGAACGTGTCGATGTGGCGCTGTTGGGCTGGGGTGATCTCAGGCATCGGTGGGGTCCTCGGTCAGGTGCCAGTCGGCGGGCGCCGGGAACGCCTTGATCGCGGCGGCAAGCATGACCTGCCGCCCGACGGGCATCGGCGCGCGGGCCCATGGCGCTGTGAGCTGGAGCCAGTCCCAGAGCGGCCGCACGTCCGTCTCGCGGAACACGCGAACGGGCAGCATGCGGCGGCTGCGGTGCTCGGCGCCGTTGTGCATGCCGGTGCACCACGCTTCGGGACGGTCCGTGGCGCCTTGGCCGGCGTCACCGGTCCACCAGCCGCATTCGGGGCACTCGTAGATCGTGAGCGGCTCAGGCATCGCGCCGCTCGATCCATCGGGCGTAGTGGTCGTCGAGCGCGGCCCAGATGTACGCGTCACGGTCGCTCGTCGCGCACGCGGCGCGCCAGAGGACGCGGGCCAGGCTTGAGGACCCATCGCCGGCGCACGGCTCGCCTCCGAGGAACGCGCACGCCTTGCTCGCCGGGCCTTCAGCGCCGACGGGCGGCAGGTGCCACGCGAGCGTCGTGGCGATGCCGCCCGCGACTTCGAGCGACACGCACCCGTCGGGGCCCCGGACGATCCACTGCTTGACGTGCGGAGCGGGCTCGCGCGTCTCTCGGCTCGTCACCGCGCGCGGGGTGAGGTCACGCATCGTCGTCGCTCCATCGTTCGTCGTCGCGGTACTCCGCGGCCAGCTCCTCGGAGAGGTCTGCCGGCTGCGCGTTGTGGACCTCCGGGAACACGGTTTGGAGCACGCGGTGCGCGGCGGCGTACGTCATGCCGAGCTTGTGCACGAGACGGTCCGCCCCGGCTTGCCAGTCCATCGAGGCGAGCGGGACCCCGCGGAGCCCGGTCAGCGTCAGCCTGAGGTTCGTGTAGCCGTCTCGGTTGGGGAGGTCGTCCATCACCGCGCTCCCTTCTCGATCCCGGCCGCGATGAGCGCCAGGCAGGCGATGAGCAGGGGCATGCTCCAGGGGAGCCCCAGAACGGCCGCGAGCGCCCCGAGGGCGCACGCGAGGGTCAGCATGGCGCGGGCGCTCATGCGAGCCACCACACGATGAGGAAGATGCCGCCGGCGACGATGGTCGTGCTGGCCAGCAGCAGCATCCCGGGGGACAGGAGGTCGATGCGGCGCGCGCGGCGCCGCGGTGTCGTGGTGCGCACGGCCTACAGCGCCTCCCCCGCGTCGGTCAGCATGGCGCGGACGCGGTTGCGCAGCATCTGCACGCCGATGTGGCGAGGGGATGCGAGCGCGGACGCCGCGACCGTGGCGAGCTCGAGCGCGCGGTAGATGACGCGGAGCTCGGCGGCGGTGAACTCGCCGCGGATGGTGTCGGCCGCCGTCGCGGCCGGGTGTGCGTGATGCACGGGTAGCCCTTCCTTTGTGGCTCTGCTCACGAGGCGACCCCCGCGAGCACCGATCCGTCGATCAGCGAGACGCAGTATTGCACGTCGCGTTCGATAGCGCAAGTCGTGGCCGGACGGCCCGCCACGAACCCGCCGCGCTCGCGCCTACGCTCGGCCACGTGAGCACGTTCCAGGCCAACTACACCGACCGACAGCGCGACGCGCTCGCTTGCGCCGTCGTCGACCGAGGCATCAAGCCCGCGCGCGTCGTCGTGGCCCTCGCCGAGAAAGGCGAGCTGGAAGACGGCCTGCCCCCGTTCAAGGTCGTCGGCGGCGCCGCGACCGTCCGCGACTTCGCGCGCAAGCTGCGGATGCGCCGCGCCGGAGAGGTGAAGTCCGAGCTCGCGAAGAAGCCCCCAGCGGACGCGCTCGAAGCCCTGCGCCAGCGCATGATCGCGGCCGGAGACGAGCACCTTGCAGAGGGCGCGCGACGCCGGAAGGCAGGACGCCACGATCCCGAGTACGACCGGCAAGTGGCCCGGCTCCTACGGGAAATCGCCGCGATCCCCGGCCCGAACGATCCGCGCCCCCCGAAACCCGGCGCGCACATCCCAGGCGCGCCCTCCGGCGTCACCGCAGGCGGCCCGACACGGGGCGGACTCGCCGGTCGCATGCTCGCCGAGATGCGCGACGGCGCAACCCCGCACGACGGCCCGACCCTCGAGCCCGAACAACAGCCCGCGCCCCCAACCAACGACAGAGCACACACCACGCACGAACTGAACACGGAGCGGCCCAACCCAACCGCACACCACGAGCAGAAGAACGACAACGAGGACGAACGGGGCGATTCTTGGTTGCGTGCGCAGGTTGCTGCGTTGGAGGGTCGCGGCTAGGCTGGCCCCCGCCCCCGCCCCGTGTGCGGCGTTGGTCGGTTGGTCGCACACGAATCCGCACACGGTGGGCTGAATGTGGCTTGTTCATCGGGTGCCTGGGGCGCGTTGGTCCTGTCGCTCGGACAGGTGAAGCGGCCCGGGGCGGGGTGGCGTTCGGGACTCCGGCCCCGGGGCACCCCGTCGTGGGACTCCGGCGCCAGCGCGTCAGGAATCTCTGCGGTTCTCTTCCATGTTGGGCTCGTTTGGTCTCTTCCTCCAGCCGTATCACGTATTACGGTGGCGGTATGGCTCGTGTGGTGAAGTCGGTGAAGGCGTCGGCGGGGGAGTGGGCGGAGATTGATGCGGCTGCTGCGGCGGCTGGGTTGGATCGGACGGCGTTTGTGGTGGGGGCGGCGTTGGCGCGTGCTCGGGGTGGTCGTGGTTCGGTGGGGGCGTGGGTGGATGGGCGGGTGCTGCCGCGTGGGCCGGTGAGTTCGTTTGCGGCGAAGGCGGCGGTGCGGCCGATCCCGAAGGGCGGGTCGTGATGGGCGGCGCGTACGGGTGGACGCCGGCTGCGTGGGCGTGGGCGAGGGAGGCGGTCGAGGCGGCTGGCGGCTTGGTGACGGCGCGCGAGGCTGCGGCGTTGTGCGGGGTGAGCGAGCAGGCGATCTCGCAGCGGATCGCGCGCGGCGCGTTCCCGGAGCCGGTGAGGCGGGTGGGCCGGGTGCGGGTGTTCTTGCGCCTCGAGGTCGAGGGGTTCATGGCGCGGGGCGGGTCGTGAGCCTGCCGCCGCTGGTGGTGCCGAGGTCGGTGGAGGATCTGCAGGCGGATTACGCGGGTGGGCGCATCTCGGTCCAGGAGCTCGAGGAGGCGCTGCCGGCGGCGTTGCGTCTCGAGGAGGCGTTGGGCGAGGTGCCGGAGCTGCGGTTCGGCCCGGGCGTGGCGATCACGACGTCGATCGCGGCGGTCGCGGGTTCGTGCGAGGTTTCGCAGGGGCCGAGGGGCGGGTCGTGACGGAAGAGCTGGGCGGCGTGGTGGAGTTTCGGCGGCGTGACGATGCGCCTGTGCGCCGGCGTCCTCGTCGGCGGTTCTGTGCGCATTGGCGTACGGAGCTCGATGGTGGGGCGCGCCGCGTGTACTGCCGCGACTGCGGCGAGGAGGTTCCGGCGTTCGACGTGCTGCAGCAGTTGGCGGCCCACTTCGAGGCGTACGAGTCGTCATGCAAGCGAGCCAGGGCAGACGCGGAGCGCGCGGCGGCGGAGTTGGCGGAGGTGAAGCGGGAACTGCGCAACGCGAAGGCGCGGTTGCGGCGCGCGACGCGCTGAGGCGCTGGACGCGCGCTCCCGCGATGTGGGAGGCTGCGCGGCAAAGGAAGGGCTGACGTGAAAGGAAGGGCTAGATGGGCGACGGCGACGGCCGTGCTCGCCCGGTGGCGTGCGTGTTGGAGGCGCCTGGGCGTGAAGGGTTGGTGGTGGCTGGGTCTGTGCGGTCGATCACGCTGGTGATCGATGACGCGCTCCGGCACGAGGAGAGCGAGGCGTTGGTGCGTCTCGCGTCGGGCGTGGACGCGTGGCTGGCGGTGCGTGATGCCGCCGGCGAGGTGATCCCGTGGCGTCTGCGTGAGGCGTGGGCGTGATCGTGGCCCCCTTGTCCCGGGTGATCGGCAGGTTCGGTGAACCTTGCAGAGGGTTTGATCCGCTTGTCCAGCGGAGTTGGGACGGCCGCGTTTCGCGTGCGAAGATGCTCAGGCGTTGCAGCGCATGGGTGCCGCGGCCGGCGCGGAGTGGAAGGGCTAGTTCCGTCTCGCGCTCGGCCGCGGCGTGCGGCACTCCCCGTCGGGAGCGAACCACCCGTCGGTGGCTCCGCGCGGCCACTGTAGCGGCTAGTCAGCGTTCTTGTCACCGGTACGGCCGGATGGGCGATCCCGTGCACGCGCGCCCCGGGTAGCCCGCGCGGGGTGGCGCGCCGATCGCCCGGTCCCGCCAGGGCCGTCATCGCAAGAGGCAGGCTGAATGGAGCCGCAACCCCGCCGTGAGGGAGCCGACCTTGGGCGGCGGGGACCGCGCACACGTACGCGACCGCGTAGAGCAGCAGCACCGAAGCCCTCAGTTGGACCCGCCGGCCAGGCGGGCACCGGGAGGCCAGGGGGACGTGGCGGACCAGACAGCGAGAGCTGGATCTCGCACGCGCCCCGGGGCAGGGGGAGAGCGGAGGCATGCTCGCTGCCGTCGTCGCCGATGCTCGTGCGATACTGCCGCGGCGCGCATCAGCGGTCCGAGTTAGCCCTTCGGATCATCGACGGCCCCCGCTTCACCCGGGGGCCGTCGTGCGTTCTGGGGCGCGTCGTGTCCGTTGCGCGCGCAACTATGCGGCCATGGCGGACGCGACGCTGAAGATCTCGGACCGGTTCCCGGTCGGCACGTCGGTGAAGGCGTATCCGGCGGCTCAGGTCGGTGAGACGCTCCGGCCGGGCCCGAAGCGGGAGCTGCCGGGCGGCGCTGTGGCTGCGGCGACGGCGACGGTGGCGGCGGACGGGTCGCTGACGTTCTCGGGCCTGACGGCCGGGGTGCCGTACGTGGCGGCGGCGCAGGTCTCGGGCGAGTGGCGGTACGTGCAGTTCGGCGCGGGCGGGTTCGTGTCGCCGGCGCGGATCCCTCATCCCTACGGCTCGTAGGAGGCTGTGGTGTCGGACGCGGTGGTGAAGCTCGTCGGGCAGCTGGCGCCCGGCTCGAAGGCTCGGCTGGTGGAGGCGACCGCCTCGTCGTGGCTGTCGGCGCCCGCGGTGGCGGAGGCGACGGTCGACGACGCCGGTGTCGTGGTGTTCGAGGGTGTGGAGCTCGGCGGCCGCTACCGGGTGGTCGGCGAGACGTCGCACGGGGTGCAGGCGAGCATCGCGGTGCGCGGCAAGGCGCTGGCGCCGGGTGACGTGCCCGCGGCGCCGAAGCGGCGCGCTGCAGCCCGGCGGCGGCCGGCGACGAAGAAGTCGGCGCGCAAGCCCGCGGCGTCGAAGCGCTCGAGCTCGCGGAAGCCGCCCGCGGCGAAGTGACGCTGACGCCCGAGGCGGCCGAGCTGCAGCGGCGGCTGCAGACGGACACGCCGTTCTGGGCGCGGCACTGCGCGAAGATCCTGAACCCGGCGCGGCAGCTCGTGCCGCTGATCCCGCGGCCGTGGCAGCTGGAGTTCGACGCGGCGTTGGAGGCGCAACGCGCGCAGGGGCTGCCGATGCGCGCGATCGTGCTGAAGTCGCGGAAGCTGGGCTTCTCGACGTGGGTGGCGGCGAAGTTCATCCAGCGGGTGACGCAGATCCCGTACCGCCACGCGGTCGTGGTCGCGCAGGACGTGAAGACGGCCGGCGTGATCTTCGAGATGGCGAAGCGGATGTACGACCATCTGCCCGAGGAGCACGAGCTCGGGGCGGGGTTCAGCATCAAGCCGGCGCTGATCGGCTCGTCCTTCTCCCCCAACGGCCGCAAGTTCCTGCAGTTCGGCGATCGGTCGCGGCAGATGCGCAAGCGGTCGATCGACTCGCTGTTCGAGATCGACACGGCGAACACGCCGGCGGCGGGCCGCGGCGGCACGCCCAGCGAGGTGCACGGTTCGGAGGTCGCGCACTGGCCGAACAACGGGAAGCTGCTCGGCCTGCTGAACAGCGTTGCGCTCGAGCCCGAGACGATCGTCGTGCTCGAGTCGACGGCGAACGGCTTCAACCACTTCCAGAAGAGGTGGCAGCTGGCGGTCGAGGGCGCCGAGGACCCCGAAGTCGGCGGCTCGTACGTGCCGATCTTCGTCGGCTGGACGCGGGACCCGTCGTGCGCGGTGGCGTGGCCGGACACGCCGGAGGGCCAGGAGGCGCGGGAGCGGTTCGTCGCGTCGATCGGCGACGGCGAGTACGGCGAGGAGGAGCCGGACCTGATCGAGCGGTTCGGCTGCACGCCGGAGCAGCTGGCGTGGCGCCGGCGGAAGATCCGCGAGGACTGCGACGACGACATCGAGAACTTCCACCAGGAGTTCCCGGCGTCGCCGGAGCAGGCGTTCATCGGCTCGGGCAACAGCGTCTTCTCGGCGATCCTCGTCGGGCGCGCGATCGGCGCGGCGGAGAAGGCGCCGGAGCCGGTGCGCGGCTGGCTGCGCGGCGACGACTGGGTGACGAAGCCGACGAAGGCCGGCACGGTTGAGATCCCGCAGGCGGCGCTGTGGGTGCCCGAGTCTGCCGTGCGCGACCTCCCGCCGGGGGAGCGGCCCCCGGTCGGTGCACCGCTGCTCGAGGTCTTCGAGCACCCGGTGAACGCCTCAACCGAGGCGGGAAAACCGGAACACGAGCGGCGGCCGGACGGCTCCTACATCGTCTTCTGCGACGTCGCCGGCGATCCGGTCGCGAGCGGCAAGGACGGCGACCGGCACGCGATCCAGGTCATCGACCACGTGAGCAAGGAGCAGGTCGCGGCGTGGTGCGGCCGCATCGACCACTCGGATCTGCGGATGCTCGTGCTGCTGACCGCGATCTACTTCAACCAGGCGTACCTCGCGATCGAGGTCACCGGCGGCGTCGGCCTGCCTGTCGCGGTGCCGCTGCAGATCGACTACCGCTACCGCTTCATGTTCCGCCGGCGCGAGGTGGACACGAAGACGCAGCGCGAGACGCAGAAGGTCGGGTGGGACACGAACCGCCGGACGAAGCCGCTGATGGAGGGCGCGATGCTCGACGCCTTCAAGGACGGCACGCACGGGATCCGGCACATGGCGACGGCGCTCGAGTTCAACACGTACGTGGTGCACGAGAACGGCGAGCACGGCGCCCGCGAGGGGAACCACGACGACCTCGCGATGGCGCTGATGGGCGCGCAGTACCTGTCGACGCAGCTGCGTCCGCGGCGGCCGAAGGGGCAGAAGACGGGCCGGGTGCGCGGCTGGGCGACGTCGGACCCGGAGATGGGCTACTGAGCGTCCGCGGCGGCTGTGATGCTGCCCTGGCGTTCACCTGAACGTCCTCTCCTCCTCTGCGGCCCCGGGACTTGCAACTCGGGGCCGCAGCTCGTTCCGGGGCATCCGTTGCGCGCGCAACTATGCCCGCTATGGATCTCACGGGCTTCACGATCAAGGACCTGCTGGACGAGGCGGAGCGGCGGCTGGCCGCGCGCGCCGAGGCGAACCGTGCCGACTTCAACGTCGGCCGCGAGTACTCGCTGGCGCGAACCGCGGTGGAGGACGCGAAGATGCGCACGACCCGGGCGCTCGCCAAGCAGGAGGGCATCTTCAATGAGGTTGACCTCGAGAAGGGCGAGGGGATCGCGCGAGCTCGCGAGAACCACGCGGCGAACGTGGCCGGCAACGTGTCGGGCGACGTGACTCGGAGCTGATGGGCGAGCTCTGGACCCCGAACCGCGGCGACCGGCGCGGCGGGTTGACGATCTACGTGCCGGGCCGTCACGCGGATCGGCCGGCGTGCGACTGGGTGTGCCGGGTGCCGAAGGCGGACGGGACGATGTGCGGCGCCGAGTTCGACTCGGAGGTGTCGCTCGTCCGCCACCTGCGCGAGTGCGTGTCGCGCCACGAGGACGTGATCCAGACGAGCTCGCTACGCAAGCGCGTCCCCGCGCTCGACGACTGGGACCCGGAGATCCGGTCGCACATGCGGACCGTCGGGAAGCGGATGCTCAAGGAAGGGCGCTGGACCGTGAAGCCCTCGGAGCGCGCCGGCTTCTCGTAGGGTCCGTTGCGCGTGCAACCATCGCCGCATGCGGAGACGACTGGTGGTGAGGCCGCGCCCGGGCGAGCCGATCGTGGATCGCCGAGATGTGCTGGAGGCGCTGGAGGACATGGAGTCGGTGCTGTACGTCGCTGGCGGCGGCTTCACGGTCATCACGCAGCGGGTGCGCGCCGAGGACGTGCTGGTCGACGGGCTGCCGCAGGAGGCGTTCACGCAGGCGGTCGTGTTCGAGTGGACCGATCGCACCGACGCGCGTCCCGCACCGGAGCGGACGGTGCCGCCGGCCGCTCAGCTGCCGGTCGAGTCGCCGGCCCCGACGTCGGACGACGCCGGGCTCCACGACGTGCCGGACTCCCTGCCGGCGGACGCGCCGCTCGTAGATCCGGGGGGCGTCGGTGACGGGCTGGTCGTGACGGCCGAGGAGGATCTGTCGTCCATCCCGCCGGCGCTGCGGTAGATGCCGCCGCTGGACCTCGAGCACGACGAGCTGGTGATGGCCCGCGAGCTGACGGAGCGCGTGGAGTCGTTCGAGAAGTCGCTGGGTGAGGCGTTCCGAGCGAAGTGCGACGACCGCTATCGCGAGTACCGCACGTTCCGCCGGCAGAAGCAGGACTGGATCGACGCCCGGCAGGTCAACGGCGAGAACGACCGCGACGGCGTGCTGATCGAGGCGAAGCGCGACTGGGGCGCGAACATCCACGTGCCCGTCGCGTTCAACATGATCGAGACGATGACGCCGCTCGCCGTGGCGCATCGCCCGCGGATGCTCTTCCTCCCTCGCGACCCGCAGGGCGACGCGAACTCGGTGAACGTCCGGCTGATGGTCGACGCGCAGCAGCAGGCCATCGACTTCGACCTCGAGCTCGTGGACGTCGCGAAGACCGGGTTCATCTACGCGCTCGGCATCGGGAAGACGTTCTGGCGGCAGGACTGGACTCTCGAGCGCAAGGTGAAGCGCACGCTGCGCTCGCTGCTGCAGGGCAAGGAGGAGTACCGGCTGGGCGGCGTGACGCGGCGGCTCACATTCGACGACCCGGACTTCATCTCCGTCGACCCCTACGACTTCGCCTGGGACGAGTACGGGTCGAGCGTCAAGACGTCGAAGTGGATGGGACACCGGCTGTGGTTCGGGCTGGACGACTGCCTCGATCGCATTCGTCGAGGGGTGTGGAACACGCCGGCGGCGCAGAAGCTCGACGAGGCGACGCTGCGCTCGATGGGGTCCCAGACGAAGCACGACGAGATCTGGTCGACGCGCATGGCGGAGTCCAGCTTCGGGCCGGTCCAGACCCGCATGACGATGGGCCTCGCTGGCGGCGAGCAGGGCGAGCAGATCCACGAGGCGTGGGAGATCCACACGCGAGAGCGCGTGCTGGTGCTGCTCGACCGCGAGGTCGTCGTCATGGACACCGAGGCGCCGTGCCCGGGGTGGCTGCCGTTCGACGTCTTCCGCCCCACCCCCCTGCACGGCCAGATGGTCGGGATCAGCGAGATCGAGCCGATCCAGCACCTCGCGCGCGAGCTCGACATCCTGCGCTCGCAGCGCCGGGACGCGGTGACGCTCGCGCTCTGCGGCGGCTACGCCTTCGACTCGTCCATGGTCGACGAGGAGGATCTGATGTTCGGGCCGGCGGCGGCGATCGAGGTCCGCGGCGACCCGCGCGCGGCGCTGATGCCGCTGACGATCAAGGAGCCGCCCGGCTCGAGCTACCAGGAGGAGCTGGCGGTCAAGGGCGACATCCAGGAGGTGTCGGGCCTCTCGGACGCGCTCGCGGGCCAGGCGACGCAGGGCACGGCCCCGAGCACCGCGACGGAGGCGCAGCTGGTCGCCGCGACGGTGACGCGGCGCGTGTCGGCGAAGTCGCGCCGGATCGAGGCGGAGGTGTGCCGTGGCGCCGCGCGGAAGTTCCTGAAGCTGGACCAGCGCAACATCCTGCGCCAGCGCGACGTGCGGGAGATGCTGCCGCCGGATCCTGAGGACCCGACGGTGCAGCGGTGGCGGTGGTGGAAGCTCGGGCCGGGCGAACTCATGGGCGAGTTCGAGGTGGTGCCGGACGGCGGAGTTGAGGCGCGCAACGTGCCCGAGGAGATGCAGCGCGCCCAGATCCTGATGACGTCGTTCAACGGGTCGCCGTTCATCGATCAGCGCCGGCTGTACATGGAGGTGCTGCGCCTGATGCAGGTGGAGCGCCCCGAGGCGATGCTGGCGCCCGGTGTGACGCCGGTTCCGCCGGAGGTGTTCGACACGCTCGTGCAGATGGGCGTGAGCCGGGACGCGATCGAGTACGCGATCCAGCAGGCGCAGCAGGCGCACCCGCAGCTGCCCGCGCCGAAGGAGCGGGAGTTGCCGCAGGAGGTGACGGCGTGAGCGCTGACGCGCTGCCGCCCGAGGTCGCCGGCGCGCTGGCTCCTGCCGCGGCGCCGGCGGTGGTCGGGCCTCCCCCTGCTGGTGAGCAGGTCAAGGCCGAGCAGGTGAACGGCGCGCTGTGGCGCGCGCTGCTGTCGATGGCGATGCGCGTCTCCGGCGCGAAGGACTCGCGGGAGTCGAAGGAGTGCGCGGACGCTACGTTCGCGCTCGCACAGGCGATCACGGTGCTCGACCGGAACGTGATCTCGCCTGCGGGCGTGACGCCGGACGTGTGGTTGGCGGCGCAGCCGCAGCCGCAGCCGCAGCCGTCACTCGAGGCGCAGGTGACGCCGGACACAGGCGCGGAGGCGCGGGAGCAGGGCAAGCAGGGCTGAGGTCGTTGCGTCCGCAACCTTCGCCACGATCCGGCGCATGGCGAGCTTCACGCTGACGAGCCTGCCGCCGGGGGCCGAGGTGTCGGTCTACGAGCGGTCAGCCTTCCCCGCTGTGCCGGCGTCCCCCAGCGGCTCGCCGGTCGGAACCCCGGTGTTCTCCGGCACGGTGCCGGCGGACGGAGCCCTTGTGGCGACCGGTCTGAAGTCGGGCACTTCGTACCTCGCGTACGGCGACGGGCGCTACGTGCGGTTCCGCACCGAGGCGACCGGCGTCGACATCGGCGTCGTGCAGGCGTCGCACCAGACGAGCAACTACGTGCTGGGCGTCGGGGATCCCGGGAAGGTGATCGAGATCGACTCCGCGTCGGCCCGTGTCGTCACGGTGCCCGCTGACGCTGACGTTGCGATCCCGGTGGGCGGTGTGGTCGAGATCTGCCGGCTCGGCGCGGGGACGGTGACGATCGCCGGCGCTGTGGGCGTCACGATCCGGTCGCCCGGCTCCCTCCTGTCGATCGCGAGGCAGTACAGCTCGGTGTCCCTGCGCAAGCGCGCGTCCGACGAGTGGGTCCTGATCGGGGATCTCGCGTGACGTTCGTCCTGGCGCGCCGTGGCGCGATGAGCGCAAGCTGGTCGCCCGGGGCGCCGCTCCTGTCGTCGCTGACCGACGACTTCGCCGGCGGCGCGCTCGGCCCGGCGTGGTCGGGCGTGTTCGGGACGGTGACGGTCAGCGGTAACAAGCTGCACGTGGCGATGGTCCCGTCGGCGTACGGCGGCGCGACGGCGGGCGGCGGGAACTACTTCGACGAGGTCAGCGTGCGCGCTGAGCCCGCAGCGGCCGGCGCGGAGCGCGCGTACTTTCGCGCTGCGCGCGACGCCGACAACTTCTACGGCTTCACGATCACCGAGACGGACCTGCTGTGCGATGCGAAGGTCGCGGGCGTCGTGACGAACGTGGAGACGGTCCCGTACAACGCCGGTGCTCACGCCTGGCTGCGCCTGCGGGTGAGCGCGGGGAACGTGCTGTTCGAGGCCGGGCCGGACGGGGAGACGTGGTCGCAGGTCGCGACGACGCCGGGCGCCGGGCTCAGCGCCACGGACTGGGGCGTGTCGCTCGGCTGCGGTGACTGGTCGGGAACCGCGTCCGGCGAGGCGCTGTTCTCCCGGCTAAACCTGCCGCCGCTGCCTCCAGCGCCGCCGGGGGACTCGTGGGAGGGGTACCGCGCGGGCGCGTGGCCTGATGCGACGTGGCAGCCGTACGCACCAACGAGCGTGTGGAACCGGCCCATCGATCCAGAGGTGGATCTGGTGCACGAGGACTCGGCCGCGATCGTCGCGCGCATCCTGAGCCTCGGCGCCCAGCCCGTCGCCAACGCTTCGGCGGGGGTGCCGAACTCGGAGGACTACAGCCACCCCTTCTACTTCGCGACGACCAACGACCCCGTCTTCGAGCTCCGCGCGACGAAGCCGTGGGGCGTGTGCCCGATCGAGGGGCACCAGATCCGCATCCCGGACGCGGCGCTTCCCGCCGGCGGGACGGACGGCCACATGACGATCGTGACGCCGGACGGCTGGGAGTACGACCTGTGGCAGGTCACGGAGAAGCCTGCGGGCGGCGGGATCCTGCGGTTCTCGTGGGGGTCGAGGCTGCGCATCGACGGGTCCGGTGTCGTGGTCGACGCGGCGACGGCGGCGGGGTTCGGTCTCCTCGGTGGCCTGATCCGTGGCGCGGACCTCGAGGCTGGCGCCATCAACCATGCGCTGTTCTGCGTGATCCGCTACAACGCGACGGACCTGTCCTTCGGCGATCCGGTCGCACTCGACATGAACGGCGCCGCGTACGTGCCGCCGGCGCTCAAGGGTGACGCGAAGGCGCCCGAGGGTCTCTTGGACTGCCCACCGATGGGCGTGCGGCTGTGGCTGGACATGTCGCCGGCGGAGATCGCGGCGCTCGCGGTGCCGGAGTGGAAGAAGACGGTCTGCACGGCGCTCGCGACGTACGGCGCCTTCATGGGCGACACGGGCGGGCCGGGCTTCGGCTTCATGCTCGAGTCCGGGATCTCCTACGAGAGCTTCGGCTACCAGGACCCCGTGGTCGCCTACGCGGCGGCGCACGACCTCCCCGTGTGGGAGGGCGCGCGCGTCTTCAACTTCACCGACGGCGTGCCGTGGTCGACTCGGTTGCGCGTCGTCGTGCCGCCGGCGCCATGAGCCGAAGGACGCAGCCGTACCGTGCCGGGAAGCTGCGGCCCCAGACGCAGGTGCTCATGAACATGCTCCGCGGACGCACGACGAGCGGGTTCAACCCGGCCGACGTCCACCGCGGACTGCAGCGCATGGCGCGCGCGGCGCGCCCGCCCGCGACGGGGCGCCCGCCGCGCCAGCCGCGCCCGAGCAGGGAGCGCCGCCCGCCGAGATAGTGCGCTGCGCAACTGTTGTCCGCGCAACGTTCTACGGTGCCGGACGTGGAGCCGAAGTTCCGACGTCACGTCCGAAGCGCCTACGAGGAGCGCATCGCAGAGCTGCTGGAGGCCGCCGAGGCCGTCCAGGCCACGATGGCGTCCCCCGGGTGGCAGGTCGTCATGCAGCTGCTCGACGCCGAGTCGAGTGCGGAGATGGCGAAGACGGGCATCGAGCTCGCGGAGTACGCGCGCGTCCACGGCTACCTGGCCGGATTGTGCGCGGCGAAGGACGCCGGCGCCACGCTCGTCGAACACGCCGAGGCGGAGCTGCGGAAGCAGCGGGCCGCGTCGGCAGGGTCCGCGCCCGCGCAGGGCGCGGGGAGGTAGACGCATGGCAGGAGATGCCGGCGCCGCGCCCGCGCAGGGCGACGGTGCACAGCAGGGGGCGGCAGACGGGCAGGCGCAGGCGCCTGCCGCGGTGATCCCGCCCGAGGTCCAGCAGCAGCTGGAGACGTTCGGCCAGGGCCAGGCGGAGCTGCGTCAGCTCATCCAGGGGCTCGGCGAGCGCATCCCGGAGCCGGCGCCGGTCGCGGAGGCCGAGCCGGAGCCGATCGACCTGTCGCGGTTCATGGATCCGCTGGTGGACCCGGAGGCGCAGCAGCTTCAGGCGCAGCAGCTTCAGCAGGTCATCGACCAGCGCATCGCCGACGGCGTGCGTCGCGGCGTCGAGCAGGCCGTCGGGCCGCTGCAGCAGCAGGTGGCGGCGATGCGGGAGACCATGGACACGAGGGAGCTCGTCGAGGAGTTCCCGTTCCTCGGGTCCGACCCGCAGTCGGCGGAGCAGGTCTTCGAGACGGCCGGCATGATCGCGCAGGCGGAGGGTTGGCCCGCGGAGCTCGCGCAGAGCAAGCAGTTCATTCGGATGGTCACGCTGGCCGGCATCGGCACGCGTGCGCTCGAGGCCGAATCGCAGGAGGGCGACGCCGGGGCGGACCCGGGCGCCCAGCTCGAAGGTGCCGGCGGCGCGGGGCCGCTGGGATTCGGGCCCGATGCCGCCCGGGGCATCGTCGAGGCTGGCGGCCGCCGAGGCGCCAGCGCGCTCCCCTTCTGAGCGGGAGCACCGGGTGAGGCCGCCTGTGGGAGGGCTCGACCTCACAACCTGAACGGAGAAGCACATGGACGTCAACGGCTTCCGCCTGACGACCACCGTCCTCGGCGAACAGCTGGCGATCGAGATGGGGGATCAGATCGATCTCCTCGAGCCGAGCGCGCAGCCGCTCGCCGTCTTCACCCGCAAGGCGGGCAAGTCTGCCACCGTCGCCCCGAAGTACTCGTGGCTGACGGACAAGTCGCGTGCGCGGTTCACCGCGATCAACAACGGGGCCGGGTACTCCAACTCGGCGACGTCGATCGACGTGGACTCGGCCGCGTCGATCGCGTCGTTCGACACGATCCTCAACACGCGCACGGGCGAGCTCATGCGCGTGACGAACGTGTCGTCGAACACCCTCACGGTGGTGCGCGGCGTCGGCAACGGCGGCACGGGCGTCGCGATGCTCGACAACGACGAGATCCTGATCGTCGCGTCCGCGCAACCGGAGAACGATCGCGCCAAGGCGCCGCGCTCGAACAACCCGCAGAAGATCAGCAACTGCACGCAGATCTTCCGGGAGCCGTTCGCGGAGTCGGGGACGATGTCCGCGACCGGGAACCAGGTCAACCCGCTGGACTGGAACCTCCAGGCGCGCAAGTCCGGGATCGAGCACGCGAAGGACATCGAGTACGCGCTGCTGCTCGGCCGCAAGGACTTCGCGACCGTCTCGGGTGCGGAGCTCCGCACGACCGGCGGGATCGTCCAGCAGATCGTCACGAACCAGACCGACGCCGGCGGCACGCTGACCGAGGACGAGTGGAACGCGTTCCTCTTCACGGCGATGCGCTACAACAGCGCGAAGAAGGCGCTGCTGCTCGCGTCGGGCGCCGTGGTGATGGCGCTGAACAAGTTCCCGGCGTCCAAGCAGATCACCCGGAACGACGAGAAGACGTACGGGATGGACGTCACGCAGTGGCAGTCGCCGTTCGGGACCGTCGCGAGCGTCTACCACCCGCTGCTCGAGGGCTCGAAGTACGGCGGCTACGCGCTGTGCATCGACCTCGATCAGGTCGGCTACCGGTACCTCGCGGCCAACGGCGTGTCGCGTGACACGAAGGTGTTCCCGAACCGCCAGGAGAACGACCGCGACGGCCGCATGTCGGAGTACCTGACGGAGTGCGGTGGCGAGTGGGGCAACGAGGTGCGCCACGCGCTGCTGACCGGGGTCACCGGCTGATCTACCCATCACCGGCCGGGGCGTCTTCGGGCGCCCCGGCCCTGGCCTTCGGAGGGCTCATGAGCACTGTGATCGCGAAGAAGCCCGCGGGCGACACGTTCCTCGCCCAGCGGTTCAACCTGAAGCTCGTGCGCACGCCGGTGCGCGTGGTCCGCGACGCGAACGGCAACGTCGTCGACAAGACCGAGATCGACCGGATCGAGTTCCGGGAGGGCATGTACGTCGCGCCCGACGCGGAGACGGCGGAGTGGCTGCGGCGGCACCCGCTGTTCGGCAACACGCAGGACGGCTTCCGCGAGTTCGAGCTGCCGCCCCCCGCCCCGTCTGACGAGGAGCTGGACGCGATCCTCGCTGCGGCGACGGACCTGGAGGCCCTGCAGGAGCTGCTGGATGACGAGCAGGCGAACTACGCCCGACCGGCGATCGTCAAGATGCTCACGGGCCAGCTCGAGCGCCTGACGCAGCCGGAGCCGGCGGCGGCGTAGGGCCGTGGCCGCCACCGCCGGAGAGCTCGTCGCGCAGGTCATCAACCGCGTCGGCTTCGACGTGTCGGCGGCGGAGGGCCTGGCGTTGCTGAGCGAGCGTCACCAGACGATGTGCGTGCGTGCCGAGCTGCTGAAGCCGATCATCGAGCTCGGCGTGACGGTGGCCGGCCAGGCGGACTACGCGCTGCCGTCGAACGTTGCGGCGGTGCGGCGCGTGATGATCGACGGCCGGAAGGTGCGGTTCGTCCCGGAGGCGGAATCCGGCGACGTCTGTGCCGGCGGCTGGGCGGTCGCGGTGTCGGCGACCGCGGGGCAGAGCGTGCGGTTCGCGCCGGCGCCGAGCGAGGCGGGGTTGCCCGTGTCGGCGCTGGTGATCCTCCGGCCGCCGCCGCTCGAAGCATCGGATGTGCCGCTCGTGCCGGAGGAGTTCTTCCGGCAGCTGCGCGAGGGCGTGTCCGCGTCACTGTTTGCCGAGGACGCGGAGCAGGCGGCGGTTGCCGACCGGAACGAGGCGCGCTTCGACACAGCGTGCGAGGAGCTGCGCAGGCAGCTGCGCCGCGCGCGTCGGTCGGGGCCGGCGCGCATCCGCGTGGAGCGCTGACGTGCCGGGGCTGGGCTCTGACACGCAGGCGGACTTCTCGCTCGGGTGGTGCCCTGGCATCGCTCCGCATCTGATCCCGCGCAACGGCGCGGCGAAGATGGTGAACTGGCTGCTCGACGAGGACGGCTCGCCGTACAAGCGGTCGGGCTCGGCGGTGAAGTCCGCGGCGTTCGGCTCGAGCGGTCTCACGTTCCTGTGGGACGGGTGGCTCGCCGGCGGGCAGCGCACGGTCATCGCGAACAGCAACGACTTCGGGGTGCTCGGCGCCGACGACACGTCCGTGGTGAACCTCGGCGGCGCGGGCCTGTCGCGCCCCGTCGGTGCGTGCGAGGTCGCCGGGATGCTGTTCATCGATGGCGGCTTCATCTACGGCGGCAGCCGGAAGACGTCCGGCTACTCCACGGGCACGGTGGCGGTGACGGGCCCGGACGGCAACGGGGCGCCGGGCTCGACGACGGTGGTCGGGACGGGGACGTCGTGGCTGGCGAACGTCGACCCGGGGATGCTGCTGCTGATCGGCGGCAAGCTCGTCGCGGTCGAGAAGGTCACCGACGACACGCACCTCGAGCTGGCGACGCCTTTCCCGGGCGCGACGGGTTCGGGGCTGTCGTACTCGGCGTCTCCGCTGCTGACGGCGGCGGCCGCTGGGGTCCCGTCGGCGGAGGTGTACGCGACGGTCGCGGGGCGGCTGCTGGCGTGCTCGGGGCGCCGAGTGCGGTTCTCCGCGGCGCTGGATCCGTCGTCGTTCGCGCAGACGGACTACCACGAGCTCACCGACGGCGTGCAGATCCTCGGCGCGGAGCCGCTGGGCGGCAACGCGATCATCTTCACCACGGCGGGCCTGTGGGTCATCGGGAACATGGCCTACGAGCTCGTGAACGACTTCGGCGATCTGCAGCAGCCGGAGTCGCGGGAGATGCGGGATCTCGTGCTGTGGTCGCGCGCGGGCGGCGCCGCGTGGCAGGAGTCGCTGGTCGCCCCGGCCATCGACGGCGTGTGGCTGGTGACCGCTGGTCGCGCAGAGCTGCTGTCGCGCTCGATCGCGCCGGCGTACGTCGACTACGTGCAGCGCGGCTACACGACGGGGATCGCCAGCGTGTTCCGCAGCCACTACCTCCTTCCCATCCTGAGCAAGACCGGCAACGTGGTCGACCTGCTGGTGTGCCGGCTCGACCGGCCGGCACAGGTTCGAGGGCAGCGGATGTGGCCGTGGACGTCGTGGAAGGGCGCGGGCGCGCGCGTCTCGGCGCTGGCCGTGCGTGTCGGCGCGCAAGTGCGCGAGCCGGTGTTGCTCGGCGCGGAGCAGCTGGCGGGCTCGCGGGTGCTCCAGCTCGGCGACTTCACGCATGACGGCCTGGCGAACGACCAGGACGGCTCGCCGGTGATCCCGGAGATCATCTTCCGCGACGTCGCGACGGGCAACGGGTCCGCGAACACGGTGAAGAAGTTCTCGGCGCGGTACGAGCTGTTGGACCCGGACGATGATCCGGCTCTTCCCCGCGTGTTGGCGTATCGGGCGTCGGAGGCGCGCCCGGCGCTGCCGTTGTGGGGTGAGATGCGGTGGGGCTTCGATCACTGGCAGGACCGGAACGACGACGAGATCGCGTTCACGCGGCTCGAGTCGATGGCACCGGCGTCGACCGGTACGGACCCGTTTCTGTGGCGGGTGAACAAGCGGGTGCGCTACGCGCGGATGCGGATCAAGCTCGCGGGCGGCGCGACGCGGTTCGTGCTTCGCCAGGTCCGGTTGTACATCCGTCCTAGCGGGAGAATGTGACCATGGCATGGGATTCCTGGCCGGCGACGCTCGTGAACGGCGAGGTGGCGGACGCGAACGACGTCCTCGCAGCGTTGGACGAGCTGAAGGAGCATGTCCAGGCGCTCGAGAACAGCCCGCGCCCCACCTTCAGCGCCAGCATCACCACCCCCTGGGAGCCGGACTACAACACCTGGCAGACCGTCCGCTTCAACTCCAAGGACTGGGACGACTCCGGCTGGTACAGCACCTCCACCTACCGCTTCACCCCCCAGATCCCGGGCGTCTATCGCCTCAGCTGCGTGCTTGAGACCCTCGACCTCGTCAACGACACCAACGTCCTCATCGCGGCGGCCTACAAGAACGGCGCCCCGCACCGCACCCTCGGGCGACTCCTCTCTCCCGGCGACGGTCATCCCCTCACTGCCAACGGCACCGCGCTCGTCACCGCGAACGGAACGACGGACTACTTCGACATCCGTGTCCTCATCAATTTCACCGGTTCCCGCCGCCTCGGCGCCAACTCGTACTTCCAAGGGGAGCTTGTCCGAGTCGCATGAGCGATCAGGCGGTTGACATCCGTGCGCTGCAGCGGCGCGTCAAGGAGCTCGAGGCGCTGGTCGCGGCGCTGCTCGCGGCCGCGGCGACGCATGGTTGGACGGTGTAGGCAGTGGCGACGAGCTATCGCTATGACCCGGCGTTGGACGCACAGGCTCGTGCGGTGTGGCGCGGCCTCGTTGACTCCCGGGAAGCGGCGGCGACGGCCGAGTCGCGAGCGCTGCAGGACTACGGCGTCGGCACCGCGTCACTGCGAGCGAGCTACGACCAGCAGCTGGCGCAGCTCGGGTGGGGTGAGGCGGACGCGAAGCGCTCGTACGACCGGACGCTGCAGGACATCGCGACCGGCCGTACTCGGACGACGGAGGACTACGGGACCAGCGTCGCCGCGCTGGGTCGCGCCTTTGATCAGCTCCGCAACCGCCAGGCGCAGCAGGCGCGCGCCCAGGGCGTGCTCACTGGCGGGGCGCTCCTTGCGGCGGCACAGAAGCGCGCGGCGAACCGCGCGATCGAGCAGCAGCAGCTCGACACTGGTTACCGGCGGACGATGGAGGACTTCGGCACGAATGAGTCGCGCGCCGGCGAGGACTTCCGCACGGCGACGGAGCGGTTTGCCGCGCAGCGCGGGTGGCTGCAGAGCGGCCTCAACGATCAGCTCGGCGCGCTCGGGCTCTCGCTGACGCGGTCTCAGGCGGATACGCAGTCGCAGCTCACGCGCGCGGAGCGGGAGTGGCAGCAGTTCGGGATCGATACGGCCGAGCAGCGGCGGTACTTGATGCAGATGGCGGGGTTCTGAGATGGCGAGAAGGCAGCAGCAGCGTCGGCCGGCGGCGGACCCGTTTCTCACGCAGGCTCAGCAGCTCGCGATCCTGCGGTTCGGGCCGGAGCTCTCGGGCCTGAATGCGCTGCGCTCGCAGGCGGCGGCGGACTACAAGTCGATGGTCGCGAACGCGAAGGGGTCGCGCAAGGCGGTTGAGGCTGGCATCGCGGATGCGGCGCCGAAGGTGTCGGCGGCGTACGACGCGGCGACGGATCGGATCGGCCAGGTGAACACGATCGTCGATGCGGATCTCGCGAAGATCGGCCCGGTGACCGGTCAGAGCGCTGCGTTGCAGCAGGCGATCCAGCTCGAGCGCCAGCGCGCGGCGAACAGCATCGCGACGTTGAAGGGGTCGGCGACGGCGGACTTCGAGCAGCAGGGCCTGGATGCCGTGAAGGCGGAGCGCGCGGCGGTGAAGGCGGCGCGGCAGCAGCGGTCGGAGGCGTTTGGCCAGATCGCGCAGCGCGCGGTCGATCTTGGCCGGGAGCAGGGCGCGTTCGTCACGTCGACCGCGCAGCAGCTCGGTGGCGAGGCGGCCGCGGCGCAGGCCGCGGCCGAGCAGCGGGCCGCGGAGCTCGCGAATGCGCGGTTGATCGCGCGGATCAATGCGCGGACGTCGCGGCAGAACGCGGAGATGCAGGCCGAGACGAGCCGGCAGAACGCGCAGACGCAGGCGGACGCGACGCTTGGAGCGGCGCAGATCTCGGCCGATGCGCGGCGCGACACCGCTGGCGGTGGCCGTGGCGGCAGGTCGGGGTTGCGGACGCGGGATGCGCATCGCTCGTTTCAGGACGAGGTGTCGCGGTTGCAGCGGACGGTGGCGGGCGTGCGGCGCCGGCGGCCGAACACGTCGCGGCAAGCGCTTGGCCAGTTGCTGCTGGACGGCGTGCCCGCCGGGCGTGAGCCGGTCCTGAACCAGAAGGGCGAGCGCGTCGTGGATGCGGACGGTGTGCTGAGGACGCGCGAGGTCCCGGCGATCAACCCGGCGACGAAGAACGCGCTGGCTACGACGGTCGCGCTCGACTTGGCTCTCAACGGCAAGGTGAGCCGCGGCACGCTCGACAAGCTCCACAAGGCGGGCTTCTCGATCCGTGAGCTCGGCCTGCCGTACACGTCCGTGGAGGAGTCGCGGCGGGCTGCTGCTGTGCGCGGCGCGGTCAGCGATGCGACGAGCGCGGTGTCCCGCGGCGCCTCGGGCACGCTCGACTGGCTGCTCCGGGCACTCGGGGGCTGACGTGGCGCGTCGGAAGTCCCTCTCGTCGCCGGGGCTGACGAAGCGGGAACGGCGGGAGCTGCGGGATGATCTGCGCCAGTCGCTGGGCAAGCTCGGCGACTCGTTGGCGAAGGTGTTCTCGGACGACGGGGCGTCGAAGCGAGCGGCGGCGCCGACTCCTGAGGAGCGACGGCGGCTCGCGCCGCAGCGCCGCGCCGACGTGCAGTCGCGACGTGCGGCCGCCCCGACGCCGGCTGAGCGCCGCCGGCTGACGCCGCAGCGCCGTGCAGACGCCGCGGTGAAGCCGACTCCCGCGGAGCGGCGCCGACTCAGGCCGCAGCGCGCGGCGGCGCTCGAGCGGTCGCTACGGGATGACTTCGGCGGTGGCGGGGACATCCCGGAGAAGCGTCGTCGTGGTGCCGGCAGCGTCTTCGGGCTCGCGGCGATCCAGTCGATCCCGGGTGTCGGCGCGGTCGCGAAGGCGCCGGTCGTCGGGCCAGCGTTGACGGGGCTGGCGGAGGCGACGGTCACGCACCCGGGCAAGGTGATCCCGCGGACGGTGCGGGGCGCGGTGGACATCGCTGCCGCCACACCGGCCGGGATCGCACAGGGTGTCGTCGACGTCGGGGTGCCGCTCGTGACCGGGCGCCCGGGCAAGGCGGCTGAGGGCGCGGCCCGGATCGCGCGGGACACGGCGGAGGACTATGTCCGCCGCTACGGACCGCTGCTTCGTGGCCGCGAGGGCTACGACGAGTACGTGAGGCGGATCGTCGCCGAGGGCGCGGCGCCTGAGCTCCTGGACGCGGCGACGGTTGTGTCGGCGGGGGGTGCGACGGCGGGGCGCGTGGCTGGCGCGGCGGCGCGTGCTGGGAAGCTCGGTGAGCGGGCGGCGCGGGTCGCGACGGAGCCGCGGCCGGCGCTGCGGATCTCCGGGAACGTGTCCCGGCCTCAGGAGCTGTCGCGGAACCTGTTCAGGGCTGCGGGGCAGAAGGCGCACGACGAGCTTCGGGGGCGTCGTCTTGAGCGCCGGTCGCGGAGGGCGGCGGCGCGCGAGGCGGCCGGCGGCGACGACGCGCAGTCGTTCGAGCCGTTGCGTCCCGACCGTGGCGAGGTGCGACCGCTGTCGCGTCGGCTGGAGGCGCGCGAGCAGCGCAAGCACGTGTCGCGGATCCAGTCGCGGGCGTACATGGATCAGCGCCGCGCGTTTGACGAAGAGGTCCGGCGCGGCGTCGCGCGCGACATCCGCCAGCTGCCGCGGCATGAGCAGGAGGCGCTGTTCCACGGCGTGCAGGGCCTCCTGCCGGAGGGTGAGAACGTGACGGCGGCGAGCATCCGCGCGGCGGTCCGCGGGCGCCGGCGGCAGATCGTCGGCGAGCGTGAGGCGCGCGTGGTCGAGCGCGCGCTGCGCCGCGAGCGCTGGAGCGCGGATGACGCGCACAGTGCCGGCCGTGCGGTTCGGGCTGCTCGGGAGAAGGGGTCGGCGGCGGCCGGCGCGCAGGGACTCGTCGAGGATCTGCGGCGTGCCGGCGCTGACGAGCGGGTGGTCGCCGCGGCCGAGCGCTCCGCGGCGGCGCTCGACGAGGTGTTGCGCGACCCGAAGGTGATCCGCAACCACTCCGAGTTGCGCGCGCTCGAGCGCATCGAGGCGAACGCCGAGAAGCTGGCGGGCTCGTCGACGTTCAGGCAGGCGCGCGCGGCGATCGTGGAGCGGTCGAAGCGCACGGAGGCCGCGGACCCCGCGTTCGACGAGATCACCGCGTTGGCGCGCCGGTACGAGCCGCAGGGCGAGCTGGTCGGGATCCCGAATCCGGTGCGTGAGGCGGAGCGGCGGATCGCCCGCCAGGTGGACGATGGCACGATCTCGAGGGAGCGCGGGGATGAGCTTCTGGCGGAGGTCGAGCGGACCGCGCCCGAGCGCCTGCGCGCGTGGGTGGATCAGGTGCGCGCCGAGGCGGCGCGGCGCGGGCTGCCGGAGCCGGGGTACGTGCTGCATCAGCCCGACCTGCGGTTCCGGCTGTCGGACCTGACGCTGGGCAGCACGGGGAAGGCGATGCGCGGGACGCGCCGCTCGAACCAGGAGCTGTTCCGGCGCGGCGCGGCGACGACGCACCCCCGTGTGCTCGTGCAGGGCGTCGCGACGAACGTGAAGCGTCGGCACCAGTGGGCGGCGGTGGCCGAGACGTTCGAGCGGCACACGTTCCCGTGGGCGCTCGACAAGTCGCTGAACGACCTCCAGAAGGAGCTCCGCGCGCGGGGCCTGGACCCGGCGGACTACATGGCCGTCGACATGGGGCGCTTCCGGGCGATGCGCCAGGGGCTCGAGACGGACGGCGAGATGTTCGGCGTGGACCCGTCGCTGAACCACGCGCTGGCGCAGGCGCTCGTGCCGCTCGGCGAGAAGGGTGAGAAGGGCGCGTTGTCGCTCGATGAGCGCGAGGCGAGTGGCGTCGCGCCGGAGTACAAGCGGACGAACGGGTTCTCGTTGGTCCCGCGCGAGGTGGGGCGCGAGCTTCTGGATCAGACGCGGCCGCCGGGCATGGGCACGCGTGTGTTCGCGAAGCTCCAGGGGCTCCAGTCCGCGGCGATCCTCGGCCTGAACCCGTCGTGGCTGCTCATGCAGGTCGCCGCGAACACGCTCGTGACGACGTTCGGTGTGCGTGGCGCGCTCGGCGATCTCGCGAAGGCGTCCCCGCTGTACAAGGAGCTCTCGCCGGCGGAGCGCGAGATGCTGGACCGCATCGGCGGCATCGGGGTGCTGGAGGGGCACACGGGGCAGCACCTCGGCGCGGCGGCGCGCGGGCCTGTCGTGGAGGCGGCGCGCCGGATGGGCGACACGCGGGTCGGCGAGGTGCTGCGCACGGTGAACCCGGTGCGGCTGATGTTCCTCGCCGACGACGCGCAGAACAAGGCGTTCCGGCGTGGCGTGCTCACCAACGCGATGAAGCGCAAGGCGTTCGAGCGGATCCGTCGGGAGTCGGGGCGGATGGCGGAGGCGCAGGCGCGCGTCGAGCAGCTGCTGCGGCTCAAGCCGACGGAGACGGTGCTCGACCAGGTGCGCCGGGTGCTGCAGAACCCGCACGAGGTCGAGCGCCTGGCGACGCACGCGAACAACGTGCTGGGCGACTACGTGCGCTACACCGCGCGCGAGCGCCGGTCGCTCAAGACGTACGTGATCTTCTATGGATTTCTGCGCTATGCCCTGCGGACGGCGTTCTACACGATGCCCGTGCACCACCCGGTGATGGCGTCGATTGCGTTGCAGCTCGGGAAGCTGCACGTGGACGAGGTGAACGAGCTTCTCGGCGGTGACGGGGCGCCGTGGGCGTACTCGCGCATCTACTTCGAGAAGGACGGCAAGCTGCGGTCGATCGACCTCGGCCGGATCTCTCCCGTGACCTCGCCGCTGACGGACGTGGTGACGGAGGGGCCGAAGGCGCTGGCGGGGCTGACGTCGCCGATCGTGCAGGCGGCGTTCGACCAGATCTACGGCGGCGTGGTGTTCGAGGGCGGTCGCGGCTTCAAGGTCGGCGGCAGCGCGTCGGAGAACCGCAACCCGGGGGGCGTCGATCGCGGCCGGATCGTGCTCGGGCAGCTGTTGAGCGCGGCGTTCCCGTACCGCTTTGCGGAGGGGCTGCGGTCGGGCGGGGCGCGGATGGGTGACGACTCTCTGCTGTGGGACATGCGCCCGATCGTCTACAAGTCTGCGGCGGCGCGTGCGCGGAATGAGCAGCGGGTGGCGGACACGCCGGGGGCGCTGCAGCAGCTGCTCCAGCAGGTCTTCCCGCTGTTCGTGCCGAAGCCGGATCACACGCGCGAGTCGCTGGAGGCGATGGGCCGCGCGGGCGGTAGTCGCGCTCTTCCCGGGCCGGCGCCTCGGCAGGAGCGCGGCGAACTCGACGAGATCCGAGATGCCCTGCGGCAGGATGCGGGGCTGGGCCCGTCGCGTGAGCTCGAGGAGCTGCGCCGCGCTCTCGTCGGCGGCTAGCGCCGGTTGATCGTGTCGGCGACGAGCTCGACGAGGGACAGCAAGAACGCGCCGAGGTAGACGACGACAAAAAGCAGCACGGGCGCCGCGATGATCCACCAGTACCAAGCCATCGTCGGCGCGCAGGATACGCTCAGCGCGCCTCGTGCGCTACCACGGTGGCTGATCGTTCGATACGCTGCCGACTCGACATAAAGCGGCCCCGCAGGTGCTGACACACCCCGGGGCCCGGCACGGAGGGTTGAGCTCCATGCAGGACGCAGTGTTGCAGGATGCAGCGGTGGCGCCGCTAGCGCAGGATCGCGCGGCGGGCGATGTGCTTGCGCGGATCGCGGAGGCGGCGCGGGCGTATATCGATGCGGCGGAGGAGTTAGACGAGTCGTATCGCCGGCGGCTGAACCGGTGGCCGGAGCACGCGGCGCGCACGGCTGGCCGCTTGCGACTCGGCGCGTGGGCGGCGCGGCACGAGGACATTGCGGACCTTGAGCTCGTGCGGGTGCGCGTGACGCGCGCGCCGGGCGACTCGCGCGTGGAGGTGCCGATCGGGGTGCTGTCGGGGTTCTGCATGACGGCGTACACCGGCGGAAAGCACCGGCGTCTCGGCCGGCCGATGCTGGCGGCGCGGATGTCCTGCGATGACTTGCCGGCGGTGCCGTGGCACTCGTGCAAGCACGGCCCTCCCCCGCATCGGATCCTCGTGGTGATTCCGCGCGCGCACAACGACGGCGACGTGTTCCGACGGCTGCGCGTGGTGGCCGAGCGCGGCTCGCGAGGGTGGCAGGCGGCATGAGCGCGCGCGTGCTGTCGGACCATCTCTGCGGTTGCGGTTGCGGCCAGCGGACGTACGTTGCCTCGCGGACGAACTCGCGCTGTGGCCATGTCCGTGGGCAGCCCTATCGGTTCGCGCCGGGGCACAACAGTCGGACGAAGGGGTCGGTAATCGAGCCTAATCCGGCGGGCCTATGCATGTGCGGGTGTGGGCTCCCCGCGCCGCTGGCGACGCAGACGAGCGCGAGATCCGGGCACGTTGCCGGAAGCCCCATGCGCTACCGGCTCGGCCACAACACGAGGCTGCCGAGGCCGGAGGTCGACGAACGTGGCTGCTGGGTATGGCAGGGCAAGCCGAACGGCCGCGGCCGGGGGCAGAAGAGCTTCGAGGGGCGCCCGGAGTTGGCGTATCGCGTGTACTACCGCGAGTATGTCGGACCCATCCCGGCGGGGCATCATCTGCATCACGTCTGCGAGAACCCGATGTGCGTGAACCCTGAGCATCTGGAGTCGTTGACGCCGGCAGAGCATCGGAGGCGGCACAGCGGCTAGCTCGACCGGCCGCGCCCTCACAATCGTTGCGTGGCGAACTACCGGCAGGAGGCGCGCCGCGCGGCTGCGCGGTACGGGTTGGACCCGGACATCTACGAGCGTCAGATCGGCCGGGAGTCCGTCAACTTCTCGCCGGCGGTCATCAGCGGTCGACAGAGGTCGCCGGCGGGCGCGATGGGGATCGCGCAGTTCATGCCGGAGACGGCGCGCAGCCTCGGCGTCAACCCGCTGAACCCGATCGAGGCGTTGGACGCGGCGGCGAAGCTGATGGCCGACTACGTGAAGAAGTACGGCGGCTACGAGCCCGCGCTGCGGGCGTACAACGCGGGGCCGGGGGCGATCGAGAGGTCGCGCGGGTTCAAAGAGACGAACGATTACGTCGCGGCGATCCTGGGGCCGGGGCGGGTCCCGGATGGGCTCGAGGCGCCTCGGGATGGCGCGGCGCCGGCGTCGTCGGGCGGTGGCCGGCCCGAGCTCGAGCGGATATCGGCGTCCGGGTCGGCGACGGCGACGGGCTCGACGACGGTGGACACGACGCCGAGTGTGGCGGCGCTGCAGCAGCTGTCGGCGGCGTTGCAGCGGCCGGAGCCGCCGGCGATGTTCTCGCACCTGTCGATGCCGGACTTCGCGGCGAAGCCTGTGCTGCCGGAGGGGTACAGCGGCCGGCAGGCGTCTGCTCCGCAGGGGCCGTCGGCGCGGGATTACGCGCGGCTGCTGACGCAGCTGCAGGCGGGGACGCAGCAGTCGAGCTCAGTGACGGTCGCGGCGCGGGCGGCGGCGACGAAGACGGCGGGCGCGCTCGTCGCGGCGGGCGCGTCGCCAGGCGTCCCGGAGGTCGGCGGCGCGCTGGTGCAGGAGGCGGTCAAGCGCGCGAATATCCTCGATGCACGGAAGCTTCCGTACAAGTACGGCGGCGGGCACGACCGGAAGCGGATCGATCCTGCGAAGACGGGCCCCTTGGATTGCTCGTCGGCGGTGTCCGCGGTGCTCGGCGTCGATGTGCGGGTGTCTGGGGAGTTCGAGAAGTTCGGCAGGCCGGGGCGTGCGCCGGGCGGGAAGGGGATCACGATCTACGCCAACCCGGATCACGTGCTGATGGAGATCAATGGCCGGTTCTTCGGGACGTCGAAGTCGAACCCCGGTGGTGGCGCCGGGTGGATCCCGCGATCGGCGATCACGTCGAGCTACCTGAAGAACTTCACGGCGCGGCACGTCTCGTGAAGGTGTCGCTCCTCCTCGGCGTGCTGGCTGCAGGCACGAACGCGCTGGTCGCGAACCTGCTTCCAACGCCGATCGTGCAGAACGCGCAGGACCTGGCGGTGCTCGCCGGTGGCGTGGTGGTGCTCGTCCAGCTGTGGCGGAAGATCCTGTGGCCGCTGGGCCTGATCCTGGCGCGGCTGCTGCGGGCCCTGCCGGCGCTCGAGGCGATGCAGCGCCGCTTGGAGCAGGGGGACGCGGAGTTCGACCAGCTGCACAAGCGTGACGCTCGGATCGAGCAGCGGTTGGACGCGATGGATGGCCGGCTGAATCTGATCGAGGACGAGGTGCACTCGGCGGCAGAGAAGCTGGGCGGCGTGGTGCGCGAGCTCGGCGTGCAGCATCGCGGCGCCGAGGGGTAGTTCGCTGCGCAACGGTTGTCCGAGCAACGGTCTACGTTGCTCGGCATGAACTTCAAGGTGCTGCCGAACCGGCTGGCGGTGTACCTGACCGCGCTGGCGGGCCTCGCGGGCGCGGTGGCGGTGCCGCTGGCGAACCTGGACACGACGAGCACCGTGGGCGTGATCGCCGGCCTGGGGACGATCCTCGGCGTCGTGGCGACGTGGCTGCGGGGGTGGCAGGCACACGAGGCGCGCGGGAGCTCTTGGCCGCTGGTCGATCTCGAGCTCACGGAGCTCCACGGGGACGAGCCGGACGAAGCGGACGAGGATCCGGTGGGGCTCGACGAGGACCCGCTGGCGGTCGAGGTGCCGGTGGCGGATCCGTCCACGATCCCGCCCGACGCGGGCGACAAGGGGGCGCTCTGATGGCCCGTCACCTGACGTCGAAGGAGCGCATCCGCGCGCGCGACCTGACGATCGAGGCAGCGCTCCTGGCGTTGCACCACGCTCCGAAGGTGCACTACACGCAGGGCGCGCGCCGCTGGGAGGGGATCGCCAAGAACCTCCGCGCGTGGCGCGGCCAGTACCCGAAGTACGCGGACTGCTCCTCGTTCGTGACGTGGTGCCTGTGGCAGGGCCTCGGCCACTTCCACATGCCGGACGTCGTGAACGGCGCCGGCTGGAAGGCCGGGTACACCGGCACGCTGCTCGAGCATGGGCAGCTCGTGAAGCCGGGGCGCGAGATGCGCGGCGACGCGGTGATCTACGGCCGGCCGGGCTCGGACGGTGAGCACACCGCGCTCGTGATCGGCGGCGGCTACGTGATCTCGCACGGGTCGGAGGGCGGCCCGTACAAGCTGCCGCTGCGGTACCGGTCGGACGTGATGTGCGTGCGGCGCTACATCCTCGCGTAGGAGACGACGATGGCTCAGCCTCGCCAGGACACCCGGTTCGACTACTACGACCCGCGCCGGTGGGCCGCGTGGTACCCGTCCCGCCAGGGGAACGTGACGGGCGGCGCGGTCGCGCCGCCCGCGGCCCCGCCCGGGAACCTCGCGAACGACCAGCAGTTCGTGCTCGTCGATGAGCCTGCCCCCCGTGGCGCTGGCGGGGCGCCGGCGTGGGCGGCGGGGAGGTCGGCCGCGCAGCTTCCTTGGCGGACGGGCGGCGCGATGGCGCCGCCGGACGCGCGGGACCCGGATCCGCGGGCGCGGCGCACGCGTCGGGCGATGCTCGAGGGAGAGCGGTCTCGCAACAACGTGTCGCTGGCGGACTTCGCGAAGCTCCTCGAGCTCGGGAATCCGCACGCGTTGCGGTTCGCGGCGGCGGGTGCGCCGGAGATCAGCGACTCGTTCGCGCGCGCGGTGGGTCGCGGGGATCCGGCGACGTTGGCGTTCGTCGCGGCGCACGAGCAGCCCGCTGAGGTCGGCATGGACATCCCAGAGCTGCGTCGGCGGCTCGGCCTCGCCTGAGGCTTTTTCCGCTCGTTGCGGGGTTCCTCCTCGGCGTCGCTTGCGTTGCCGTCCGGCGAGGTTGTAACCATTCCGGCCATCACTCGCTGGTCGGGTGATGGCGGGACCATTCCGGAGGGCTAGTCCGGGGTTCCGCGAGCAAAGGAAGGGCTACCAAAGGAAGGGCTACATGCAGGTCCACGCTGTGGATCCGCTTGTGCAGCGGATCATCGCCGATCGGCAGCCGCCGGTCGCTGGGCAGACGCCGGCTCCCGACTGGCGCGAGACGCGCGAGCGGGAAGTCGAAGCGGAGCCTGGGCTGTCGGTTCCCGTGCTGGATCGGCTCGTTCGCGAGCTGGTGTGGGAGGCGCGGAACGAGGAGCGCGTGCGTGCGAAGCGGGCGGAGGCTGCGGCGCGTGATGCCGGGTTCGACGCCGGCTTCGCACGCGGCGTGGAGGTCGCGGTCGAGCACGTGCGTGCGCAGGTCGCCCCCGGCTTCGCCGGCCGTGCGGCGTGGATCGAGGCGACGGTGACGGAGCTCTCGGAGCTGCTGGGAGGCGTGAAGGCGGGGCCCGGTCTTCCGGCCGGCACGCTGAGCGGGATCCGCTGGGCGACGAGTGGCCTGGAGGTGAACGCGAAGTGCCTGGCCGAGGATCTGCGACGGGCGCTCCTCGGTGAGGACGGCATGACCGCCGACGAGCCCGCGGACCTTCCCTTCTAGGCCCATGGCTGACGGGGACGAGGTGGTCGAGGGCTCGGCGGTGGAGCAGGGCGGTCCGATGCCGGAGATCGACGAAGCGGTGGAGGACTACCTGCCGAGCGGTGTGGATCTCGTGCTGCGCGACCCGGACGACGCGCACGAGGTCGCGGTGGTTCTCGACGCCCACGACGTCGCGTCGATGGTGCAGTGGGCGCAGGAGAATGCGCTGCGCAAGTGGGTCTACCAGCTGCCCGACGGCACCATGGGTCTGACGGTCCACGCGGTGCAGGACATCGTGCAGCAGATGAACTACAGGCATGGGCTCGGGATCGGCCTGATGCCGGAGACCCTGACGGTCGAGCGGATCGTCGAAGATCTCGGGAGCGTCGGTCCGGAGCCGCTGTGGAGTGCCCGGGTGTTCGCGCGGGATCGGGCGGGTCTGGTGCTGCCGGGCGTCTCGATGGAGCCCGTCTACATGCAGCTGACGGAGAAGACCGCGAGGAAGTGGCGGGAGAAGGGCAAGCAGGTGCCCGAGGATCGCCGGGTGTTCGACGTCTTCTCGCAGACGAAGGCGGTGAACAAGGCGTACCGCAACGCGCTCGGTGCCTTCATCCCGGAGGAGGTCGAGCAGACGGTGATCGCGATGTACGCGAGCGACCCGCGTCGCGTGGAGCGCATCCGCACGGAGCAGGAGCAGCGGACGGTGGATCTGCCGCCGGCGCTGACGGACGAGCGGGCGCAGGCGCAGGTCGCGCGCGCGCGGGAGCTGTACGCGCAGATCCGCGAGCTCCATGGTGGCCGCGGCAAGATCGTGGTCACGCCTGGCAAGTTCCACGCCTGGGTGACGGCGGCGCAGCACGATCACGGCCGGCTGGACGATCTGATCGCGCACCTGCAGGAGCTGCTGGAGACGCTGCCGGCGCAGCTTGCGGCGCAGGCGTTGAAGGAGCAGGCGGTGGACTCGGCGCGCGAGGTGGCGTGCCCGAAGTGCGAGGCGCGTCCGCGGCAGTTCTGCCAGGGCGTGCGCGGGTCGCATGCGGAGCGGGTGGCGGTGCGGCTCGAGCAGCTCCGCGCCGGCGCGGAGGAAGGCGGCGCGGCGTGATCGGCCTGATGCTCCTCGTCGCGGTGGTCGCGCTCCTGGGTTGCCTCGCGTGCCTGGCGGTGCTCGTCCTCGTCGACTGGCGGTTCTGGCTGTGCCTGCTGCTCGGGCATCGCTGGCGCCGCGTCGAGCCGTTCGTCCACGTGACAGGCGTGCTGTCCCGTCGTGCGCGGCATCGCTGTCGACGGTGCGGGGCGGTGCCGGGGATCTTCGAGGAGCCGGGCGCATGATCGACGACGACCGGATCCTTGCGGCAGCGTTCCGCGTCGCGGCTCGCGCCGCGGCGATCGAGGACGACCGCGAGCTGATCGAGTTGGACGACGCGCTGCTGCTGTTCACCGGAATGGACGTGGACGGACGCGAGCTGCAGAAGGTGCTCGTGGTGTCGTCACGGGAGGTCTACGCGCTGATGCTGACGCATCCGGCGGGGGCGCTCACGATGTTGTTCAGCGGCCTGTTGCGGGCGTTCCTGCTGGGCTGGGAGCTGGGGGCGGATCGTGGCGAATCCTGAGCAGCTGCGGGCGCATCGTCGCCAGCTGGAGCGGGCGCGGGATGTGCTGCGCGAGGAGTACATCGAGGCTCGGCGGCGGGAGCTGCTGGGGCTCGAGCCGAATGCCATCGTGCCGGAGTTGATCCCGTCGGAGCGGGACTTCCGGGTGGAGGAGCGTGCGCTGCGGCGCGCTGCGGCGCGCGCGAAGCTGGCGGAGCCGGGGACGGCGAAGCGGCGGCGGCTGCAGGCGGCGGTGTTCGTGCAGGCGGTGCAGGTGCTGTACGTGCGGCGGGTGCTGATGCTGGACCCGTTGGAGCGGGCGGCGTTGACGCCGGCGCGGCTGTTGGCGCTGCACCGGGAGGCGGAGACGGAGACGGCGGAGCAGGTGTCGCGCGCGGCCGCGGAGGCGCGCGCGGGGCGAGAGGAGGTGCATGGTGGGCGCGCTTGAGGCGGTGCGGGACGAGATCGTGGTGGCGGAGCGTCGGCTGGAGATGCTGCGCGAGGTGGAGGGGATGCTGCTGTCGATCGGCGAGGTCGCGCCGGTGGACGTTCCCGGGACGGTCACGATCGCGCCGCCGGCGCCCCCGCTGTCGGAGCCGAGCTATCGACCTGGCGCTGCGCGCAAGCGCGCGGCGCGTGGGCAGCAGGCGGCGTCGTTGGACGGTCGGGTGCTGGAGGCGGTGGGCTGGGGCCCGATGACGGCGGCGGCAATCGCGGATCGGCTGGGTGTGCCGGAGGCGGATGCGCAGGCGGCGCTGGATCGCCTTGCGGCGGACGGCGAGGTGGAACGGCTCGAGTCCGGTTCCTATCGGGTGGCGTCGGCATGCTGAACCTGCGGGAGCAGGAGCCGGTGTGGCTGCCGGAGGGCGTGTCGCCGGCGGACGGCCGGGTGTCGCTGACGTTCCTGCGGCACTTCAACGGGTGTCGGCGCGCGGCCTACCTGTACGCGGTGCATCGCGGGGCGGCGTCGGACGCGATGGAGCGCGGCTCGGCGCTGCACGCGGCCATCGAGCGGTGCGTGCAGGCGATCGTCGAGCAGGGCGAGGGCGGCGTCCCGCCGGAAGTCGCGAAGGCGATCGCGGACGAGGTGCTGGTCGAGTTCGACGTCCCGGTGGAGGAGCACGACTACCTGCGCATGTGCATCTTCCGGTGGGCGGACGAGTGGCGCCTTGACCCGGAGCGGCTGTGCGCGCTGGAGACGCTGCTCGAGCTCGATGTCGGCGGGCTGGTCGTGCGGTGCAAGGTCGACTACGCGGAGCTGGCGGAGGATGGGTCCCGGCTGATGGTGCGGGACTGGAAGTCGTCGCGGTCGATGCCGTCGCAGGATGAGGTGGCGTCGAAGCGGTCGGACGGGTCGTTCTCGGCGAAGAACATGCAGCTGATCGTCTACGCGCTTGCGCTGGTGTTCGGGGTGCCGGTGCGTCGCGAGATCGACCTGGCGACGGGCGAGGTCGTGGAGCGCCGCGAGCCGTTCCCGCTGGCGCCGCGGGCGCAGTACGTGGACGTGGCGTTCGTCTACCCGGGGATCGAGGAGAAGAAGGGGCCGCGCGCCGGCCTGATGGCGATGAGGCAGGCGTCGCTGACCCCTGTCGAGATGCACGAGTACATGACGTCGCTGGCGGCGCTGGGCGAGCGTGTGCGCTCGGCTGTGGAGACGGGCGACTGGCGTGCGCGACCGAGCTCGTCGGCGTGCGGGGAGTGCCCGGCGCCGCTGCTGTGCCCGATCCCGCCGGAGCTCCGGGTGTACCAGGACTCCGACTCGGCGTTCGGGGTGGCGGGCTATGTGAACACGCCGGAGGATGCTTCCGCGCGCGCCGAGCTGATCGACCGGGCGAAGGCGACCGTGGCGGCGTGGGAGAAGGAGCTGAAGGCGTGGTCGAAGGCGAATGGCGGGGTGTCGATCCCGTTCGGGGATGACCTCGAGTTCGCGTGGGCGCCGGTGAGCTCGGAGGAGATCCGGGACCGCGACGGGATGTTCGCGGCGGTTGAGGCGGCGGTGATGTACGGCGAGGAGTTCGACCGCGGCCGGTACGTGAAGGCGAAGACGGGGGTCCGGTGGACGCGCCGGGTTCGAGATGCTGACGAAGGGAAGGGCTGATGGTCGACACGATCGAGTGGGAGCGGGTGGCGCGCGCGGCGCTCCACCCCACCGCGCTCGCGATCCTCGAGCTGATGAGCGGCCCGCCGCCGGAGGGCCGGCCGGGCTGGTCCGTGTCGCGGATGGTGGAGCCGCTGGACCTGCCGCTGAAGAACGTCTGGCACCACGTGCGGGTGCTGCGGGAGAAGGGACTGCTGGTGGAGGTCGGGCGTGCGCAGGTTGACGGGCGCCCGATGGTGGAGACGTTCTACGCGCTCGCGGGCGCGGGGGCGCGCTGATGGGGCAGCTCGTCGGGATCCCGTTGACCGAGACGGAGCGCTACGTGACGCGCCGCGAGCTGGCTGCGATGATGGGCGTGCATCCCACGACCGTCGACAGGATGAGGCGGGCAGGGATGCCGAGCGTCGTGTGGGGCCGCCGGTCGCGCCGGTTCAAGCCCTCGGTGGCGCTCGCATGGGCTAGGGCTAGCGGCCAGGAGGTTCGCGGTGTCAGTGCAGAAGCTCCCGTCAGGTAGGTGGCGGGCGCAGGTGAGCCACGACGGGCGCAACGTCAGCGTCACGAAGGTGCTGGACGACGAGGAGTTGCGCGAGCTCGGCGCGGAGGGAGGCACGTTCGCGACGAAGACGGCCGCGAAGACGGCGCGCGGCGCCGCGCGCGAGAAGCTGCGCCGGCAGGCGGCGTTGATGTCGGTGGTCACCGTGGGCGCGTTCTTCGAGACGTGGACTACCGACCGGCTGTTCGCGCGGCCGAAGAAGTCGACGATGATCCACAACGCCGAGCGCGTGAAGGCGTTCGTCGAGGCGCACAAGGACAGGCCGATCGCCTCGATCGGGGATCTCGACGCCGCGCGGTGGCTTGCGGGCGGGAAGCGGAACGGGCAGGTGCCGGCGCTTCGGGCGATGTGGAACGACGCGATGTCGGCGAAGGCGGGGCGCCTGACGCGGGTCAACCCGTGGGCGGGACTCGGGATCTCGAGGACGACGGGCAACAAGGATCGCCAGCCACCGACCGTGGAGCAGATGGAGACGATGCTGCTGATCGCTCGGGATCTGACTCCCCCGTCGTTCGCGGACTACCTCGAAATGGCGTGCGTCACGGCGATGCGGCCGGGGGAGCTCGACGCGTTCCGGCCGGAGTGGGTGCGCGCCGCGGACAGGGAGATCGATGTCCTGGAGCAGTGGAATGCGCGGGTGCGGGAGTTCACGGCGCCGAAGTACGGGCGGTACACGATTGCTCTCGTGGCGCGCGCGGAGACGGTGCTGGGTCGGACGCCGGCCTACTCCACGGAGTTCGTCTTCACGACGGAGCGCGGGACGCACTACACGCCGTCGTCGCGGGTGCACCACTGGAACAAGGTGCGGGCGGGCGCGGGGCTGCCGAAGGAGATGACGCTGTACCTGGCGACCCGCCACTACTTCGGCTGGTACGCGGTGAACGTGCTCGAGCTCGACACGGCGATCGTGGCCGAGCAACTGGGTCACAAGGACGGCGGGAAGCTCGTCGAGGCGCTGTACGGGCACCCCGACAAGGCGCGGCGCCGGCGGCTGGTGCGGGAGGCGCACGATGCGGCGCAGGAGCGCGAGCGCCTGGAGGCGCGGAAGCGCGCGCGGCGGGGGTTGCGCGCGGTCGACGGCGGGGCGTCGTGAACGCACACGACTTCGCACACGGGGCGCCGGTGACCGCCGGATCGCCCGATGGAATCGAGGAGCGATGACGAAGAACATCCTGTCTCCCCGA
>CAYTOT010000038.1:0-46956 GCA_964439475.1 uncultured Alcaligenaceae bacterium | reverse complement strand
GACGCACCATCGTCTTCATCGACGAGCTGCATACCATGGTCGGCGCCGGCAAGGCGGAGGGCGCCATCGACGCCGGCAACATGCTGAAGCCCGCGCTGGCGCGCGGCGAACTGCACTGCGTGGGCGCCACCACGCTCGACGAGTACCGCAAGTACGTCGAGAAGGACGCCGCGCTCGAACGCCGCTTCCAGAAGGTGCTGGTCGACGAGCCGTCGGTCGAGTCCACCATTGCGATCCTGCGCGGCCTGCAGGAGCGCTACGAGATCCACCACGGGGTGGACATCACCGACCCCGCCATCGTCGCGGCGGCGGAGCTCTCGCACCGTTACATCACCGATCGCTTCCTCCCCGACAAGGCCATCGACCTGATCGACGAGGCCGCGGCGCGCATCAAGATGGAGATCGACTCCAAGCCGGAGGCGATGGACAAGCTCGACCGGCGCCTGATCCAGTTGAAGATCGAGCGCGAGGCGGTCAAGAAGGAGAAGGACGAAGCCAGCAGGAAGCGTCTCGAGGCCATCGAGAGCGAGATCGAGCGTCTCGAGCGCGAGTACGCCGACCTCGAGGAGGTCTGGAAGGCCGAGAAGGCCGACGTCGCCGGCACCCAGCACATCAAGGAAGCCATCGACAAGGTCAAGGTCGAGATGGACGAGGCGCGCCGCAAGGGCGACTGGCAGAAGATGTCGGAGCTCCAGTACGGCAAGCTGCCGCAGCTCGAGGCGCAGCTGAAGAAGGTCGACGCCGACATGGCGAGCGAGAAGAAGCAGGCGCCGCGCCTCGTGCGCACCCAGGTCGGCGCGGAGGAGATCGCCGAGGTCGTCTCGCGCGCGACGGGTATCCCGGTGTCGAAGATGATGCAGGGCGAGCGCGACAAGCTCCTGCAGATGGAGGACAAGCTGCACACGCGCGTGATCGGCCAGGACGAGGCGGTCCGGCTCGTGTCGGATGCGATCCGTCGCTCGCGCTCGGGGCTTTCGGACCCGAATCGCCCTTATGGCTCGTTCCTGTTCCTCGGCCCCACCGGGGTGGGCAAGACGGAACTCACCAAGGCGCTCGCCGAGTTCCTGTTCGACTCCGACCAGATGATGATCCGCATCGACATGTCGGAGTTCATGGAGAAGCACTCGGTCGCGCGGCTGATCGGCGCGCCGCCGGGCTACGTCGGCTACGAGGAGGGCGGCTACCTCACCGAAGCCGTGCGCCGCAAGCCGTACTCGGTGATCCTGTTGGACGAGATCGAGAAGGCGCACCCGGACGTCTTCAACGTGCTCCTGCAGGTGCTCGACGACGGCCGCATGACCGACGGCCAGGGCCGCACCGTCGACTTCAAGAACACGGTCATCGTGATGACGTCGAACCTCGGCTCGCACAAGATCCAGCAGCTCACCGACGAGGGCAAGGACCAGGGCGTCATCAAGATCGCGGTCATGGCCGAGGTCAAGCAGCACTTCCGGCCGGAGTTCGTGAACCGCATCGACGAGATCGTGGTGTTCCATCCGCTCGACGAGGCGAACATCGCGAGCATCGCGCGCATCCAGCTGAAGGCGCTCGAGGAGCGGCTGCGCAAGATCGACATCAGGATGAACGTCTCCGACGAGGCGCTGAAGCTCGTGGCGGCGGAAGGCTTCGATCCGGTGTACGGTGCCCGGCCGTTGAAGCGCGCGATCCAGCAGCAGATCGAGAATCCGCTGGCCAAGGAGATCCTTGGCGGCAGCTTCGCGCAGGGCGACACCATCCACGTCCGCGAGAAGAACGGTCAGATCGTCTTCGCGAAGAAGTAACAACCCCGCGATAACGTGGGATACGCGCGGCGGGCGAAACGCTCGCCGCGCGGCGCGGTACGACATGCCGGATGGGCATGCGTGCCGCGTTTTTTTTTTGCGCCCGACGGTCGGGTGGAAGAGGCAGCGAGGGCTCTTGACTCGATAATGAGAATCATTATCATTGGCCAATGTTTCTCGAGGAAGGCGCCATGAATGACGACGATCGCGTCCGCACGACCCAGGGTGACGAATCGGAAGGGGCGGCGGCCATCGTGGCCGGAACGCTGTGCCTCATGAGCTGCTACATGCAGCATCCGGCAGCGGTCTACGCGGATCGCATCGTCAGCAACCTGCACCGCATCGGGCGCCATGGCGAACTGTCCCCGGAGCTGCGCGCGATCTGCCGGCGCCTGGCCGACCGCTGGAACGTCATCCGGCGGGATGCCTGCATGCGCGCCGCCGCGGGCGGGAGACCGGTCGATGGACGGCACCTGCACTGAGGCGGATCCGATCGCCGCACTGGCCGCGCGCGATCCGGAGACCCTCGTGGGCCCGATGCTGTGGCTGTTCACCCGGCTCGCGCGCGGCGGCGACGAGGCGACCGTGCGCAACGACCTTGGCCGCGTGCTCGCCGCACACCTGGCCGCCGTGGCCGCGCATCCTGGCGTGGCGCCGGAGCTGCGTCTTGCGGCAGGGGCGCTCGCCATCGAGCAACGGCAGCGGGCCACTGGCTGAGGGGCAGGTCGTCGCGGCGTTCACGGTATGACCGGGTCGCGCGGATGCCGGTGGCGGCCGCCGCCGACGGGAGATCGCGCCTCGCCGTGGAATGATCGGCCGTCCCCCCTGTTAGCCAAGGGTTGGCAGGCCGACACTTCGCAGTCCTATGGGAGGGATCATGAAGGGCATCCGTTCACTCGCGCTCGCCGCGCTCGCGGCCTTCGCGCCGCTGTGCTTCGCCGTCCAGATCACGACGTCCGCACCGCTGTCCGGTGCCGCCGAGAATCCACCGGTGGCCTCACCCGGGACCGGCAACGTCTCCGTGACGCTGGACACCACGGCACACCTGCTGCGCGTGAAGGTCGACTTCAGCGGCCTCCTGGGCGGCACGACCGCGGCGCACATCCATTGCTGCACCAATCCGCCGGGCAACGTGGGCGTTGCAACCACGACGCCGTCGTTCGCGGGCTTTCCGTTCGGGGTGACCACGGGCGCCATGGACCAGACCTACGACACCACGCAGCCCGGCACCTGGAATGCGGCGTTCATCGCCAACAACGGCGGCACGCCGCAGGGTGCCGAGGCCGCGCTGGCGGCGGCGCTCCTGGAGGGGCGGGCATACTTCAACGTCCACACTGCCACCTTCGCGAGCGGCGAGATCCGCGGCTTCCTCGTCCCGCAGGTGTCGCCCAACGCCGGCAGCATCCCGACGCTGAGCGAGTGGGGCATGATCGTCCTCGTGGGATTGCTGGCGGTGAGCACATTCGTCATGTTGCGTCGGCGCTATCGATGATGGCCACGGACTGTCCCCAGTCGGCTGACCAGGATATGCTCCCGCCGCAACGTCAAGTCAACTTCTGCAGACGCGGCACGTGCGCCGAGGAGGGGCAGCCCAGCAACCGACTGTCCCCTCTGGATGGATCGACGCCGGATCCCTACATCTTCGCCTTGTCGATCAGGTCCAGCATCTCACCAAGCGATCGGTACAGGTCGTATTGCTTTCGCGCGAACTCCTTCGTTTCTTCTGGTGAGCGCACGTAGGGAACCGAACCGGTCTGTGTCGTCCCCGCGATCCACGCCGGGTCGGCGGCAACGGCCTTCATCGCCACGGCGAGCCTCTCGCGTACATCGGCCGGAAGATTCGGAGGACCGTAGATCCCGCTCCAGCCGATGATCCCTTCCATGTCGCCGTATCCCAACTCGCGCGCCGTGGGAACGTCCGGAAAGATGCTCATGCGTTCGGGTGTGGTGACCATCAGGGCACGGAGTTGGCCGCCCTTGATCAGTCCGATGAAGCTGCCCATGCTGCCGCAGGCAAAGTCCGTCTGGCCGCCAAGCAGCGACGTCGCAGTCTCGCTGGTGGCCTTGTATGGGATCTGTGTCGGCGTTTGCTTGTCGGTGAGCTTCAGCATCTTGAAGAGCTGGCGCGGACCCATGTCGTTGGTGGTCAGCACGCCAGCAGTTCCGAAGTTCAATGTGTTGCCCTTGCTGCGCAGTGCATCGACCAGTTCACCAAAGGTCCGGTACGGAGACTTGCTGCTGACCACGCAACCGTAGGGATTGAGCTCGAGCGTGCCGATGAAGCTGTAGTCGTCCCATTTGTATTTGGTCATCGTCGGCATGATCGCTGGCAGGATCGCCTGCGAACCGGGACGCGCCAGCAGCAGCGTATAGCCGTCTGCCGGCGCCGCCACGGCCTGCGCCGAACCGATGGTGCCGCTGGCCCCGGTCTTGTTGACCACCACCACCGACTGCCCCAGCGCGCGCGCTGCTGCGGATGCGAAGTTGCGTGCGGCCATGTCGGAGTCACCGCCGACAGCATAGGGTGCGATCAGGGTGATCGGACGATGCGGGTAGCCCTGGGCCTGGGCACTGCCTGCGGCGAAGACGGCGGTGGTCAGAGCGAGAGCGGCGAAGATGCCGCGTCCGCCAGCGAGGTCGAAGTGAATGCGCATGTCTTGTGTCTCCTGAGGTTGCATCGAACGGCAAACGAATCGGGAAATCAGACGGGTGAAGAAGACTCCCCTCGAAACACCATCACGCAGTCGACGGCCACGGGGCCGTGGGCGCCGACCAGCACCGGGTTCAAGTCCAGCTCCGCCAGTACGGGCGCCATCGACGCCGCCCAGCACGACAGGTTGGCGAGCATGCGGGCGATGGCGGCGCGATCCGCAGGCGGTTGGCCACGTACGCCGTCGAGCAATGCGCTCATGCGGAGCTCGGCAAGCATGGCGCTCCCTTCCTGTTCATCGAAGGGCGCCTTCCGGAATGCCACGTCCTTCAGGATCTCGACCAGCACGCCGCCGAGTCCTGCCATCACCACCATGCCGAACAGCGGGTCGCGCTGGACGCCGACCACCAGTTCGAGACGGCCCGAGCCCATGCGCTGCACCAACACGCCGTCGAGCCGGGCATACGGCGCGGCCGATTGCGCGCGATGCATCAACGTGCGAAAGCCTTCGCGGATGGCTGCTTCGCCGTCGAGCCCGAGCAGCACGCCGCCCACCTCTGTCTTGTGCGTGATGTCGGGCGATTCGATCTTGAGAGCCACGGAGGCTCCGGTTTTTCGCCACAGCGCCACGGCCTCGTCCTCGCTGGTGGCAAGAGACACGGGCGCGATCGGAACGCCGGCAGCGTGCAGCCATTCGGTGGCCTGCACGCTGGGTTGCACGCCCTGACGGCAATCGGCCGCAAATGGGGGAAGGCGTGGCACGACTGGCGCCGTACGTCCCGCCGACTTGCGCTGGTAAGCGTGCCAGCCCGCGACCGCGGCGGCGGCCTCGACCGCGCGTTCGCCGGCCGGATAGACCACGATACCGATCTCGCGCAGCCGCCGCACCGCCTCGGCCGGTGCCGCCACCCAGCATACGAAGAACGGCTTGTGGGTACGCTGTAAGATGTCGCCGAATATGCGTACGAGCTTGTCGACGTGCGCCGTCATCAGCTGCAGCCAGACGATGCCCACGTGAACCGCCGGATCGTCGAGCAACGCCACGACCGATTCGCTGAGGAGCTCGGGGTGGGCAACGAACTGGCCGGTCACGTCTACCGGGTTTCCGGCGGCGCCGAAGGTGGGCATCACCCTCGTGAGACGGGCTTGCGTCTCGATACCCAGCGGCGGCACGACGAGGCCGACCTCTTCCGCGCGGTCGGCCATCATCACGCCCGCTCCGCCCGATTGCGTGGCGATGCCCAGGCCATGACCCTCGGCCGTGCGCCGCTGACACAGGGCCTCGAGCATGTCGAGCATCTGCTCCTCGTTGCGTGCCCGCAGCACCCCGTACTGGCGAATCACCGCGTCGAACACCGCGTCTTCAACAGCCAAGGCTCCCGTGTGTGAGGCCGCTGCGCGAGCGCCCGAGGCCATGCGGCCGACCTTGGTCAGCACCAGCGGTTTGCGAAGTTCATGGCAGCGTTGTGCCAGGCGCAGGAGGGCGGCGCCGTCGTGCAGTCCTTCGAGGTAGCCGGCGGCAACGCGGATGCGCGGATCCTCGATCACCGTCGACATGAGCTCGCTGAACGCGAGGTCGGCCTCGTTACCGGTGTTGATGAAGTAGCCAAGGCCCAGCCCACGCTGACGTGCGAGCGCCGCGATGGCGGTGCCGAAGGCGCCCGATTGCGTGACGAAGGCGATCGGCCCGGCACCGGTCTCGCCGTCCGCGTATTGGCTGAAGGTGGCGTAGACGTTGTCGAACGCGTTGATGAAACCCAGGCAATTGGGTCCGCACAACACCACGCCGCACGCCGCGGCGCGCTCGCTCAGGCGCGTTTCGAGCGCTCGGCCCTCCGCACCCATTTCGCCAAAGCCCGAGCTGAAGATGACCGCCGCACGAATGCCGCGGCGCCCCAGCGCTTCGACGCTGCCGATGACGTCTGCCGCGGGCACCGCCACGATGGCGAGATCGGCGGCCTCGGGCAGGGCGTCGATGCTGGCGTGGCACGGCACGCCGGCGATCTCGGCGTACTTCGGATTGACCGGGAGAATACGGCCGGCATAACCCTTGTCGAGCAGATGCTTGAGCGGGCGGCCGTTGACCTTGCCGAGATTGGCGGAGGCGCCGATCACGGCGATGGATCGCGGGCGGATCATGCGGGCCACGACGTCCGCGCGGTCGGCAGGGATAGTGTTCATCGTGGGGTTCAGGTAAAAGCGGCGATGCCCGTCTGTGCACGGCCCAGCACCAGAGCGTGGATATCGTGCGTCCCCTCGAGCGTGTTGACGGTCTCGAGATTGAGAAGATGGCGGATCACGTGAAATTCGTCCGAGATCCCGTTGCCGCCATGCACGTCGCGCGCCAGCCGAGCGATGTCCAGCGCCTTGCCGGCGCAGTTGCGCTTGAGTAGCGACACCATCTCGGGGCTGGCGCGTCCCTGGTCGCGCAGCCGGCTGAGATGCAGGCAGGCGTGCAGGCCGAGCGTGATCTCGGTTTGCATGTCGGCCAGTTTCTTCTGCACGAGCTGGTTGGCAGCGAGCGGGCGGCCGAACTGCTTGCGGTCCAGCGCGTACTGGCGTGCGGCATGCCAGCAGAATTCGGCCGCACCCAGCGCGCCCCAGCAGATGCCAAAGCGTGCGTTGTTGAGGCATGCGAATGGCGCGGCGACGCCGCGCGCCTCGGGCAGACGCTGCATGTCGGGGACGAACACGCCGTCCATGTGGATCTGACCCGTGGGAGAGGCGCGGACCGAGAACTTGCCATCGATCTTGGAGGTAGCGAGCCCCTGCATGCCGCGCTCGAGGATGAAGCCGCGCACCACGTCGTCATCGTCCTTGGCCCAGACCACCATCACGTCGGCAATCGGTGCGTGCGTGATCCAGGTCTTGGTGCCCGAGAGGCACCAGCCGCCTTCCACCTTGCGGGCACGACTGGTCATGCTGCCGGGGTCCGAGCCGTGGTCCGGTTCGGTCAGACCGAAGCAGCCGAGCATGTCTGCACGCGCCATCGCGGGCAGATAGCGCTCACGCTGTTCCTGGCTGCCGAAAAGGTAGATCGGCGTCATCGACAGCGTGGTCTGCACGCCAAGCGCCGAGCGAAAGCTCGTGTCAACCCGCTCGAACTCGCGCGCTATCAGGCCATAGGCGACGTAGCTGATGCCCGCGCAGCCGAAACCTTCGATAGTGGCGCCCAAGAAGCCGAGATCAGCCATCTCCTTCATCACCGAGATGTCGAAGGTCTCGTGCCGGTTGGCCTGCAGGATGCGCGGCATCAAGCGCTCCTGCGCATAGGTGCGCGCGCTGTCGCGGATCATCCGTTCCTCGTCAGTCAACTGATCCTCGAGGCGTAGCGCATCCTGCCAATCGAAGGGCACGTCGCGCATCGCGGCCTTGCGTAGCTTCTGCAGGTCCGGAGCGGGATGCGGCGGAGGCGTCATCACACAGTCGCCTTGGCCGGTCGGAATTTCGGAATGCCGGCATCCTCGCTGATGTCCTCGAAGTACACCTCGACACGCAGGCCAATGCGGATGTCTTCCGGTTTGCAGTCGGTGACTTGGCCGTACATGCGCGCGCCGTCGTCGAGGTCGATCAGGCACAGGATCAAGGGCAGGTCGGCCTCCCAGCCCGGGTAGTTCATGGCGACGGAGGTCGAAACCGTGTGTGAATACACGGTCCCGAATGGCCGGGCCTCGGTCCAGGCCAACTCGCGGCTACCGCATTCGACGCACCAAGGCTTGGGATGGAAATTGAAGGTGGCGCAACGGCCGCACTTCTGCAGGACGAATCGTCCTTGCTTGGCCGCGGTCCAGAACGGTCGCGTCTGATCGGTGATGTCGGGCAGTGGCTTGTGCAGGGCGGGGGCGACGATGGTTTGGCCCATGATGTTCAGGCCTCCGTTCCGAAGATCAGGGAAATGGTGCTGCGTCCCGGGCGACCGTAGGGGATGCCGCCGAATCCGCAGGAAGCCGCCACGGTCGCGTTCTTCACCTGTCGCTCGCCGGCCTCGCCGCGCAGCTGTGTTACGGCCTCCACCAGCGGCATGAACCCGCCGATGGCGCCGCCGGGCTGGCCACCGGAGAGCTGGCCGCCGTCGGTGGAGAGCGGGAAGTCGCCGTCGAAGCGGAGGTCCCGCTCTTCGATGAAGCGACCGCCTTCCCCCTTCTTGCAGAAGCCCCAGTCTTCGATGCTCATCATCGCGATGAACGGATAGTCGTCGTAGGGCAGAAACACGTCGACGTCCCGATGCTGGAGTCCGGCCATCCGGAACGCCTGCGGCGCGGCCTGGACAAAACCCGTACTCGTGATATCCGGCAGCGTGCGTGAGCCGTGGTAGTAGTTATTGACCTCCCCGAAGCCACGCAGGTAGACAGGCCTGTCTGTCAGCGTGCGTGCCGTCTCAGCTGACGTGACGACATAGGCGAGCCCGCCGTTGACGATGGGCACGCAGTCGAGCAGGCGGATCGGGTGGGACAACATGCGCGAATTGAGGTACTCGTCCAGCGTGAAGGGCTTGCGATAGATCGCGCCGGGATTCAGCGAGGCGTGAAAGCGCGTGGTCACGGCGAGTTTGCCGAGTTGCTCGAACGTCAGGCCAGGGTACTGGTGGAGGTAGCGCGTGAGGACCAGCGCGAACTGAGCGCTCGCGCCCATCACGCCGAAGGGGCCCTGGAAGTCCCAGTACACGCCACGCGTCCGCTCCGGCGACAGCGGCAGTCCAGGCGCGGCCGAGGGCATGTTCAGCGGCGTGTCGGCGCCGACGATCAGCGCGCGATCGATCTGGCCGGCCTTGATCATCGCCGCGGCCCGGATCAGCATGGCCGATGCCGATGCCCCACCCTGGTCGGCGCGAATCAGCACGCTTGGGCTGATTCCCAGGTTCTCCGCAGTGGCCGCAGACCAGTTGACGGTATGCGCCACTTCGGCGTGCGCGACTCCAAGGCCCTGGCCGTCGAAGTCGTTCTTGCTCAGGCCCGCCTTCTGCAGTGCGAGGTCGGCGGCCCAGGCGATGTATTCATCGACGGTGTGCAATGGCTCGCCGGGCCTGGCGCGACTGTAGGGCGTTCGCCCGTAGCCGACGATGGCAACGTCTGCGGTCATGGGGTGAGGGTTCCTTGCATGGTTTGAAACGAGTGGGCCGACTCGATCGGATGCGCTTCAGCGGCCTGCGAAGGACGGCGTTCGGCGCTCGGCGAAGGCACGCATGCCTTCCTTCTGGTCTGCCGTGTCGAACAGCAACTCGAACGCGCGGCGCTCGAGGAGCAGGCCGGTGGCCAGCGACGCATCGGCTCCGGCAAGCGCCACCTCCTTCAGCAGGCGCAGCGCCAGCGGCGGGCGGGTGGCGATCTGGGCGGCCAACGCCAAGGCGCGCGTTTCGAGCTCCGCGTCGTCCACCACCTCGCTGACCATGCCCATGGCAAGCGCCTCTTCGGCACTCACGGGCTCGCCGCTGAGCAGCATTTTCATCGCGCGGTACTTGCCGATGGCCTTGATCAGACGCTGCGTGGCCCCGCCGCCCGGAATGATGCCGACGTTGACTTCAGGCTGTCCCAGGCGTGCGCTGCGGGCAGCCACGATGATGTCGGCGTGCAATGCGAGCTCGCAGCCGCCCCCCAGCGCCGGGCCGGCCACGACCGCGATCAGCGGCTTCGAGAAGGCGGCGATCGTCTTCCAGAAGCGCGGGACGCCCAAACGCCACACCTCAGTCGGACTGAGCTCGGCGATCTCCTTGAGGTCCGCACCTGCCGCGAAGAACGTCGTGCCGCCACACAGCAGCACGCAGCGCACGCTGTCGTCTTCGTCGAGCGCGGCAAACGCCTCGGCCAGAGACCGACGCAGCGCCGTGTTCAGTGCGTTGCGCGCCTCCGGACGGTTCAGGCGCAGTCGCACCACACCTTCGCAAGGACGATCCGACAACACCAACGACGCCTCGACTCGAGTCACGTTGCCTGTCTCCGGGCACGCGGGCATGCCCCGCTGCTGCCCATTGTGGGATGGGGAGCCTCATTCGACAAATTTTCATCAGGAATAGAGAATATTCAGATTCGAAATATCAGAAGAAGATCGGGATCCCCATGAATCTCCGCTCGCTTGATCTCAACCTGCTGCTCATCTTCGACGCCGTGTACAACGAGCGCAGCATCTCGAGGGCGGCCGCCAAGCTGGCCCTTTCGCAACCCACCGTAAGCAATGCGCTGGCCCGCCTGCGCGAGCGACTGGGCGATCCACTGTTCGAGCGCGGATCGCGCGGCATGGTGCCCACGCCGCGTGCGAAGACGCTAGCCGAGCCCATCCGCCAGGCGCTGCTCGTGCTCGAGCGCGGACTTCGCGGCCATGAGGAGTTCGACTTTGCGAACTCGCAGAGGGAATTCGTAGTGGCGGTCGAGGATTACGGCGAAGCCGTGGTCCTGCCACGCTTCGTGGACTGGCTGGCGGTCGCTGCGCCCGGCATCCGCATCCGCATCCGACCCGAACCGAGCACACAGTTGCGCAGCGAGATGCGCGGCGGCACCGTGGATCTGGCGCTGGACTATTTCTCGCTCACAGAACCAGGATTCCACAGCAAGTGCGTGCTTACTGAGATTCTGCTGACCCTATCGCGCCGCGATCATCCAGCGTTGGGCGAGAGGCTCACGCTGGACGACTACCTCGCCCTCCGCCACGTGGTGCTGGTGCCGCGCAGCAGCACCACGTCGATGATCGACCTTGCCCTCGCCAAGCGCGGACTGCAGCGCCGCATCACCGTTCACGTCCCACATTTCCTTTCGATGCCCATGATGGTGCAGGCATCAACCATGCTCTGCACGTTGCCGCGACGCATGGGCCTTCTCTACGCCGACTTCTTTCGCCTCCAGGCGCATGCGGTGCCGTTGCGTATCCCGCAGTTTCCGGTTTATCTGCTCTGGCACGAATCCGCCGATCGCGACGCCGGCCATCAGTGGTTCCGCGGGCACCTGATCGATTTCTGCTCGCGGTTGTGAGACGTCTCCGCTCACACATAAGGCAACTGCCGCGGCGTCAACGACCACCAGTCTGCGAGTCCGTGGCGCAGGCGCGCCAGCAGGCGGACGAGCCCGCGCCTGCCGGTGGCGCGCGCCGTCGCCGCGCGCGTCGCGAGCAAGTGGTTCGCCAGCGCGCGCTCGATGCCGCGCCCCGTCGCGCAGAGCGTTGCCGCCGTCTGCGCCTCGACGATGGTGTCGCCCTGACGCTCGACCATCCACGTGTCGCCGGGGCGCAGGACCACGTCGCGCACGTCGTCCTCCTGCGTGATCCACAGCGTCCCGCGGTTGACGCGGATGACGGAGCCGCGTGCGTCGCTCAGCACGAGGTTCTCGCGCGCAGGCAGGTCGACGACGATTCCGGATTCGAGGCAGCTCATGACAAGTCTCCTTTCGCATGCGTATCATGCAGGTAGCGGGGGACTTCCGCAGAGCGGTGCGACCCTTGGCCACGGGACAAAGTGTGAGGTAACGAGGTGCGGGCAGCAAACGTTCGTTGTGCATGCGTCGCATGCGTTCAGGGAATGCATGAACCGACGCATCGCCGGGCCGGCGCGGCCGTGCCGCTTCGGCGCCCGAGACGCGGTTGGCGCAGTACCTGTTGATCGACAGGGCCCATGCATCGCACCCTGCGTCGTCTCCCATCGCTCGATTTCCTCCGCGGCTTCGAGGCCGCCGGACGGCGGCTGTCGTTCACCCTCGCCGCGGAGGAACTCTTCGTCACCCAGTCCGCGCTCTCGCGGCAGGTGAAGGCGCTGGAAGACGCCCTCGGCATGCCGCTCTTCGAGCGCCGCCACCGTGCCCTCGTGCTCACGCGTGCCGGCGAGTCCTTCCACCGGACGGTGACCGAGAAGCTCCGCGACCTCGCCGCGGCGGCGGACGCCCTGCGTGCCGGGCAGCGCGAGCCCAGCCTTACCGTGTCGACCACGGTGTCGTTCGCGTCGCTGTGGCTGATTCCGCGCCTCGCCGCATTCCGGCGCGCGTTCCCGGGAACCGAGGTCTATGTCTCGGCCGACGACCGCGTCGTCGATCTCGCGCGTGGCGACGTGGATGTCGCGGTGCGCTACCTCGCCGAGGCGCGTTCGTGGTCCGATGCCGTCCTCCTCTTCGGCGAACGGCTCACACCCGTCGCCAGTCCGGTGCTCGTCGAGCGCGGTCCGCCGCTGGCGCGCGCTGCCGACCTCGCGCGTCACGTGCTCCTGCATCTCGACGATCCCGGCGGCAACACGCCGTGGCTCAACTGGTCGGCGTGGCTTGCCGCCAACGGTGCGCCGGACATGAAGCCGGCAGGATCGATCCGCTTCTCACTCTACGACCAGCTGATCCAGGCAGCGCTCGCCGGAGAGGGCGTGGCGCTCGGCCGACTTCCGCTCATCGCGGGACTCCTCACGCGCGGCGCGCTCGTCGCGCCGTTCGGCAAGCGCTACGATTCACCGCGCGGCTACTACGCGATCGCCGCGCCGCACGCGGCAGCGCGGCCGGATGTCGTCGCTTTCCTGGGCTGGCTGCGTGCGGAGGCGGCGGCGCAGGATGGCGGCGCCGCCAAGGGCCGGCGAGGCACCAAGCGATGAACCACCCGCACATCGACGGACCTTCGCCGTGGATCGCGCGTTTCGCGCCGCTCGTGCCGGCGGACGCGCGCGTCCTCGACCTCGCGGCTGGCGCCGGACGCCACGCCCGGTTCTTTGCCGCACGCGGCGCGGAGGTGCTCGCCGTGGATCGCGACGCCGCGGCCCTCGCTTCCATCGGGGCCGTGCGCGGGATCAGCACGCGAGTGCTCGATCTCGAGGCCGGCTCGTGGCCGCTCGAAGGCGAGGCCTTCGACGCGATCGTCGTCGTGAACTACCTGCACCGGCCCCTCCTCGACGCGCTGCGGGCGGCGCTGGCACCGGACGGCGTGCTGCTCTACGAGACCTTCGCACGCGGCAACGAGGCGTTCGGGCGCCCGTCCAACCCCGACTTTCTCCTGCGGCCGGGTGAGCTTCTCGCGCTGGCGGCACGCCCTCCCGCGATGACCGTCGTGGCCTTCGAGCAGGGCACGGCGGTCAGCGGCGCGGGTGGTGGCGTCGTGCAGCGGATCGCTGCCACAGGACCGGCACGGCCGTGGCCCCCGGCGCTGGCAGCCGCGACAGGCGGCGGGCACGGGAACGCCTGAGGGCACGCGCGGTCGAACGCGGCCCCGGATGGGTGACCGCGACGGGCGACGGGCGATGGGACGAGGTCGCGTCCCGCGCGACGCGCGGAGGGTGCGCGTGTCCGGGCCCCGTGTGGCCCCTCGGCCCCGGCCCGATCCGTCCCGTGTGGCCCGATGGGATGGGGTAAAATGCGACATTTTAGCCGCGGCGATGACCATGCTCACCGGAAGCCTTGTAGCCATCGCGACTCCCTTGCGTGAAGGGGGTGGCCTCGACCTTCCCGCCTTTCGGAAGCTCGTCGATTTCCATGTGGACAACGGCACCGCCGGCATCGTGGTGGTCGGCACCACGGGCGAGTCGCCGACGGTGACCGTCGAGGAGCATCGCCTCCTCATCAAGACGGCCGTCGAGCATGTCGCGGGCCGCGTGCCCGTGGTCGCCGGCGCCGGCGCCAACTCCACGCACGAGGCGGTGGAACTCGCGGCCTATGCGGCGCAAGTCGGTGCCGACTACCAGCTCTCGGTGGTGCCGTACTACAACAAGCCCACGCAGGAAGGTCTGTACCGGCACTTCCGCACGGTCGCCGAGCGCGTGGAACTGCCGATGATCCTGTACAACGTGCCGGGCCGCACGGTGGCGGACATGGCCACCGAGACCACGGTGCGCCTGGCGCAGGTGCCCGGCATCGTCGGCATCAAGGATGCCACCGCCGACATGGGACGGGGCAGCGAGCTCCTGAAGGCGCTGGCCGACGCGGGTCGCGGCGACTTCGCCGTCTACAGCGGCGACGACCTCACCGGGCTGCCGCTCATGCTGCTTGGCGGTCACGGCGTGATCTCGGTCACGGCGAACGTCGCGCCGAAACTCATGGCGCAGATGTGCGCCGCGGCGCTCGCCGGTGACACGATCGCCGCGCGCAATTTCAACAACAGGCTGCTGGCGCTTCATCGCAAGCTCTTCGTCGAGGCCAATCCGATCCCCGTGAAATGGGCGCTGGCCGAGATGGGGCTCATCGCCAACGAATTGCGGCTGCCCCTGGTGGGACTGTCGCCGCAGTATCACGAGACCGTCCGCGCCGCGCTGCGCGAAGCGGGCTGCCTCGCGCACGGCCAAGAGGTCAGGACGCATGAACGTATCGCTTCGTAGCATTTCCCTCGATCGCCGCCTCGCCGTCGTGCTGGCGGCTGCGGTTGCCCTGTTCACCAGCGGCTGCGAAAGCCTGTCAGGCTTCTCGCCCACCAAGCGCATCGACTACAAGTCCGCCTCGAGCGGGCCGGCGCTCGAGCTGCCGCCGGATCTCACCACGCCGCGCTACGACGACCGCTATCAGGTGAACACCGCGACCGGCCTCGCTGCTGCCGGCACCAACAAGGAATCGCGCACCGCGCTGCTCCCGCAGACCCCCGACGCCAAGATCATGCGTGCCGGCAACGAGCGCTGGCTCGTGGTCAAGGCCACGCCCGAGCAGGCGTGGAACACGACCCGTGAGTTCTGGCAGGAGTCGGGCTTCGTGCTCGCGGTGGAGAATCCGCAGATCGGCTTCATGGAAACCGACTTCGCCGAGAACCGCGCCGAGATCCCGAACGACATCGTGCGCAAGACGCTCGGCAAGGTCCTGGACGTCTTCTATTCCACTTACAAGCAGGACAAGTTCCGCACGCGCATCGAGCGCGGCACCGAACCGGGTACGGTGGAGATCTACATTTCGCATCGCGGGATGGAGCAGGTGCCCACGGGCAAGATCGACAACTCGTCGCCGGCGGCCTTCGCCTGGGCGGTGATGCCGCCCAATCCCGCGCTCGAGTCCGAGATGCTGACCCGGCTCATGATGAAGTTCGGCACGCCGGAGCCGGCCGCGCGCGCGGCGGTGGTACAGGCGTCGATCGCGCCCGATCGCGCGAAGCTCGACAAGAACCCCGACGGTTCGTACAAGCTCACCGTGCAGGATCCCTTCGATCGCACGTGGCGTCGGGTGGGACTCGCCCTCGACCGCGGCGGCTTCACGGTGGTGGACCGCGATCGCTCGCGCGGCGTGTATTTCGTCCGCTACGGCGATCCCGATGCGCTTGCGGCCAAGGCCAACCAGGCGGGCATCCTCGACAAGCTCAAGTTCTGGAAGACCGACGAGAAGGACAAGCCCGAGCAGTACCAGATCGTGGTGGCCGAGGCGAAGGAGAACAGCGTCGTGAGCGTGCAGGACCCGGGCGGCGTGCCCGACCGCTCGCCCACGAGCGAGAAGATCCTGGTGCTCCTCAAGGACCAGCTCAAGTAGCGCGGCGTCTCGTGCGCTTCGCCTCGATCGGCAGCGGCAGCGAAGGCAACGGCCTCGTCGTCGAGGCTGGCGCGACCCGGATCCTGATCGACTGCGGCTTCGGCATTCGCGACACCGTCGCGCGCCTTGCGCGGCTCGGCGTCGCCCCCGAGACGCTCACCGCGATCCTCGTCACGCACGAGCACCAGGATCACGTGGGGGGCGTGCCGGCGTTCGCCGCGCGCTACGGCATTCCGGTGTGGTCCACCTTCGGCACGCTCACCGTGATGGGGGATCGCTTCGACGGCGTGGCCCAAGTCTACGGCTTCGACAGTCACGACGACTTCGCCATCGGCGACCTCGCGATCCACCCGTTTCCCGTGCCGCACGACGCCCGCGAGCCGGTGCAGTTCGTGATCTCCGACGGCGTCTTCCGCCTCGGCATGCTCACCGACATCGGTGCGCCCACGCCCTTCGTGCAGGCGTCCCTGACGGGCTGCGATGCGCTCGTTCTCGAGTGCAACCACGACCTCGATCTCCTCGCCGGGAGCAGCTACCCGTGGTCGCTCAAGCAGCGCATCTCGGGCCGCTTCGGGCACCTCCACAACGAGGCGGCGGCGGAGCTCCTCGCCGCGCTCGACACGAGCAAGCTGCAGCACGTGGTGGCGGCGCACCTTTCGGCGCAGAACAACACGCCCGCCAAGGCGCGCGCCGCGCTGGCGGGCGCCCTCGGTTGTGCTGCCGGCTGGATCGGTATCGCCGACCAGGCCCAGGGCTTCGACTGGCGCGCGCTGGCGCCTTCGTGACCGGCGGTCATCCAACTTCCCGAACGACACGAGCTCATTCATGGAAAAGCGGCAGGAGCTGTACCGCGGCAAGGCCAAGACGGTGTATTCCACCGACGATCCGCATCGCCTCGTGATGCACTATCGCGACGACGTTTCCGCCTTCGACGGCGTCAAGCTGGCCAAGCTCGATCTGAAGGGCGAGACCAACAACCGGATCAACGCCTTCGTGATGGGCAAGCTCGCCGCGGCCGGCGTGCCTACGCACTTCGTTGCGCTGCTCAACGAACGCGAGTCACTCGTGAAGGCGATGAAGATGGTGCCGGTCGAGTGCGTGGTGCGCAACGTCTGTGCCGGCTCGATGGCCAAGCGCTACGGCATCGAGGAGGGCCGCAAGCTCGCCGAGCCGATCTTCGAGTTCTTCCTCAAGAGCGATGCGCTCCACGATCCCTTGTGCAACGACGATCACATCCGCGTCCTGGGTTGGGCGTCACAGAAGGACATCGACGGGATGCGTGCGCTGACGCACAAGGTAAACGCCGTGCTGAAGCCGCTCTTCTCCAATGCGGGCATCGATCTCGTCGACTACAAGCTCGAGTTCGGGCATCCCACCGACGACCCGGATGGCGCGCTCGTGCTGGGTGACGAGTTCACGCCCGACGGCTGCCGCCTGTGGGACGCGACGACCGGCGAGAAGCTCGACAAGGACCGCTTCCGGCGCGATCTCGGCGACGTGATCGGACACTACCGGCAGGTCGCGCAGCGAATCGGCGCGCCGCTGTAGTCGCATCGGGCCGCCCTGAAGGAGGACGGTGGGCCATCGGCGCGCCCGAAGCGCGCGTTACCGCGTCAGCACGAGGGCGTGCCTTCCGGCGTGAGCCTTCGCGTCCTGCGCTACGGTTTGGCTCCTTCGGCGGACGGCGTGGCCGTGCTGCCGGGCACCGCAGTGCCCGTTCCGGATGCGCCGGCCGCTGCCGGCGAGCCTCCCGGCGCGGCAGGCGCAACCGCGGGAATGCCAGCCTGGGTCGCGGGCGGGGCGAGGGTCGCGGCGTGCGCCGTGCCTGCCGTACCCGTCCTGGCGTCGGTGGCAGTCGGCGGCACGGGCGCGGGCGTGGGCGCTGGCGCAACCATCGTCGCCGGCGCGATGGGGGCTGCGGACTTCTGTTCCTGGCCGCAGGCGGCCAGCAGGACGACGGCCGCAAGGGCCGCAACGATCGACTTCATGGTGGGGTTCCAGCGGATGGCGTGACACGCGATACGCGATTCTAACCCGCGAACCACAGGTGCCCCGCGCGGCGTCGGCATCGTCCTACAGACCCAGCACCGTCGCCGTGAGCCCAGGCTCTCCCGTCGCCCAGATCTCCTCGAAGCGCATGAGGAGCGGCCGCACGAGCGCCGGTTTGTCGATTGCAAGCGACGCGCGCGGCTGGTCGATGTGGAAGCGATGCAGCATGTGGCGGCCGTCGGCGATCACCATGGGATCCATCGCGTGCCGCGCTTCGGGACCGGTGCGATAGATCGTCACCGCTGCCGAATGCAGGCGTTGCACCGCGAGCAGGCGTGGACAGCGTGCCTCGAGCCAGCGCGTGTCGTGCAGGATCATCTCCATCCGCGCGTGACGGCCCCGTCGCAGGAACGCGGCGAGCCGGTCTGCCCGGCGTGGCGTGTTCCAGCCGGCCTGCGTGAGGTCCACGTCGAAGACGCACAAGCGCTGTCGCCCGAGATCGAGGATCTCGTCGATCGCGTCGGCTTGCGCGGCGACCGTGTCGAGGATCGCCTCCCGCGGCTCGGGCGCGTCGCGATCGTCAGGCGGGGTGGAGGTATCCATGGCGATAGTCCGCGTGCAGCAGGCGCACGACAGTTGCGGGAAGACGCGACGCCTGCGCGGCCGTGAGCGCACGGGCATTGGCGAGCGCCGCGACGAGCGGACGGCCCGCGCGCGGCCACGCGCGCGCGTCGCCGTTCACGTACATCGCGTCGTCGTCGTAGAGCCACTGCGTGCGGCGGTCGAGACGCACGCCGCGCTCGCGGATCGCCGCGGCGAAGGCGCGCTCGGACAGCGGCGCAGCGGGCGCGGTGAAGTACACGTCGGCCTTGGGCTCGGACAGCATCGCGCCCAGGAAGCGCGCGACGAGCGCGCGGTTCCACGTCAGCTTAGCGAGCGTGGCTTCGGCGTGCCGCAGGAGCGGCGCGGTCACGCGAGCAGGCTCGGTCGAGGGGGCGATGCCTGGGTCGGCATAGCGGCCCGGAATGTCGATGCGATCGCGCAGGTGATCGAGGAATGCCTGCGCGAGTTCCACGTCGGCGGCGGCACGAAAGCCGATCGAGTAGGTGGTGCACTCGTCGACCGCAACGCCGTCGTGCGCGCAGGAAGGGGGCAGGTAGAGCATGTCGCCGCCCTCGAGGATCGCCTCGTGCGCCGGCTCGAACCTGCGCAGAATCTTCACCGGGAGGCCGGGTCGCAGCGACAGGTCGCGCTGCCGTCCGTAACGCCAGCGGCGGCGACCGATTCCCTGCAGGAGGAAGACGTCGTAGGAATCGAAATGCGGGCCCACGCCGCCGCCCGGCACGGCGTAGCTCACCATGACGTCGTCGAGACGCGCATAGGGAACGAAGGCAAAGCGCCGGAGCAGCGCGTCGGCCGTGTCGTGGTGCAGGTTCACGCCCTGCACGAGCAGCGTCCAGCGGCGTTCCGGCAGCGATCTGAAATCCGCGGCGCGAAAAGGCCCGTGCTCGAGGGTGTAGCGCGTGCCCTCGCGCAGCACGATGCGCGACTCCACGTCGTCGCGGCCGGCGAGCGTCAGGAGGTCCTTGCGGGTGAACATTCCCGTGAACCCCGGCACGGCATTACGGACGAGGAGCGCTTCGCGTTGCCAATGGCGGGCGAGGAAGACGCGCGGCGAGCGGCCCCCGAGCAGTGGCGTTTGCGTGTCGGCGGCGGGACGTTGCGGGCTCATGCAGCAAGCGTAGCACTGCGCGGGCGCCGTCGATCGCATCGGTACAATGCGCATTCCACCAGCGCGGATCCGCCATGAACATCTTCACCAACACCGCCGTCACGATCTCGTTCAAGCTCTTCGATGCCGACAACAAGCTGATCGAGGAGTCGCCCGAGCCGCTCGTCTACCTGCACGGGCATTCGGGCATCTTCCCGAAGGTCGAGGCGGCGCTCGCCAACAAGACCGTCGGCGACTCGATCTCGGTCACCCTCGAGCCGGAGGACGCTTTCGGCGAATACGACGCGAAGATGGTGCGCATGGAGAACGTGGGCGACCTGCCGCCCGACGCCGCGGTGGGGGGCTACCTCGTGGCCGAGCAGGACGGCAACGAGGTGGTGTGGCGGGTGACCGACATCGCCGACGGCAAGGCGGTGCTCGACGGCAACCACGAGCTCGCCGGCCAGCGCCTGCGCTTCGACGCCAAGGTCGTCGACGTGCGTCCGGCGACCGCCGACGAGATCGCACACGGCCACGTCCATGGGCCGCACGGGCATCATCATCACTAGGTTCGCATGGCTGGCGGCTTGACGCGCTGCCGTGCAATCTCGCGATCGCCTGCATGTGGTCGAGAGGCCCCGGGACGATCGGCGGAGGCTCGGCGGAGGCTCGGTGCCTGACCGAGATCCTCGCTACGACGCGTGGACGTCGAGGACCAGACGGCGCAGGATTCGCGCAACCTCGCGGGTTGCGCGACTGAGCGGATGGTGGGTCGTCGTCTTCATCATCACGCAGCGCGGGAGCCTTGGATCGACGATGCGCCGCGCCGCGAAGTTCGCGTCGAAGCGCTGCAGCCGCACCGAGTGCTGGCTCCAGAGCGCATAGCAGCGCTCACGCGAGATGACCGCGTGCTGGGCTTCGACCGAGTCGGCCTCGAGCACCACGTTGAGGCGGAATCCGCGCCGGCTGGCTTCGTCGTCCACGCAGAGCCGCAATCCGTTCGGCGACGCAGGCAGGACCAGCGGGACTGACGCCAGCGCGCCAAATGGCAGTTCGTCGCCATCTCCCCCGAGATCCGGGTTGCCCACCACCATCACGTCCGACTGAGCGAGCACTTCCGCCTTGTCGAGGCCCGTTCTGCGATAGCGGGTGACCAGCGCGATCTCGACCCAGCCCTTCGACAGCCAGTCCTCGTGCTCCACGCTGAAGCTCTCCAGCAGGCGCAGCACGATGCCGGGGAACTGCCGGCGCACCTCGTCGAAGAGGTCGGCGGCCAGCATCTGCATGTACATGGTGAGGAGCGCCACCGTCACCGTGCCGGTCGGCGTGCGTGTCTGGTCGCGGATGTCGGCCGAGAACTGATCGGCCTGCGCCAGCAGTCCCCGCGCCTTCAGCAAGGTCTGCTCGCCGAAGGCCGTGAGCTTCACTCCGCGGCCGGTGCGATGAAAGAGCGCGGCCTGCAGGTTGCTCTCCAGCGCGCGTAGGGCCCGACTCACCGACGGCTGCGTCGTGCCGATGACAGCCGCGGCATGCGACAGGTTGCCCAGCTCGGCCACCTTCACGAAGAGCCGAAGGGCTTCGAGGTCGAGCGGGCTGTCAGCCATGCGAAAAACGTATACCAGCTAATCGGATCGCCGGCTAGTTTGGCCGGCACTGCCGCCCTACGATCCTGATCGACGACAAGAAGAACGTTCGCATTCGTCGCTTGAATCACTCCTGGAGGACACCCGCCATGATTCGAACCGTCGCAGCCCTTCTCGCAGCAGCCCTTTGCTTGCTCGCGCCCATCCCGGCAAGCGCACAGTCGTGGCCGACGAAGCCAGTGCGCATCGTCGTGGCCTACCCGCCGGGTGGGGCCACCGACCTCCAGGCGCGACTGGTCGCGCAGAAGCTCACCGAGCGATGGGGTGTCCCGGTCATCGTCGACAACAAGCCGGGGGCCAATACGGTCATCGCGACCGATGCGGTCGCCAAGTCGGCGCCCGATGGACAGACCGTTCTCCTCACGGCCATGCCGATCGCGCTGAATCCGATGCTGATCGCCAAGCTGCCGTACAACACGGCGACCGATCTCGTCCCGGTGACGCTGCTGGCGACGATTCCGAACGTTCTCGTGGTGTACCCCGGCTTGGGCGTCAGCTCGCTCGACGACCTGATCAAGCTGGCCCGTGCGCAACCGGGGTCGATCGCGTTCGCCTCGACCGGTCAGGCGACCTCCACGCACCTCTCGGGAGAGTTGTTCGCGAAGATGGCCGGCGTCCAGCTCAACCACATTCCCTACAAGGGCAGCGCACCGGCGCATCAGGACCTCATCTCGGGCCGGGTTTCGATGATGTTCGACAACGGGTCACTGCAGCACATCAAGGCGGGGAAGCTCAAGGCGATCGCGGTCACCTCCGCGAAGCGCGTGCCGTGGCTGCCGGATACCCCGACCATGATGGAGCAGGGGCTCGCGGGATATGAGACGGTGGCCTGGTACGGCGTGTTCGCACCGGGAGGAACGCCGCCGGAGATCGTCCGGAAGCTCGCCGACGACATCACCTGGGCGGTGCGCTCGCCGGACACCGTGGAGAAGCTGACCGCGGCGGGTGCGATCGCCGGCGGAGGCACACCGGAGGAGTTCAAGAAGTTCCTGACTGCGGAAACAGACCGGTGGGGGCCGCTGATCAAGGATCTCGGCATGAAGCCGGAGTGACCGGCGTCTCGTCATCGGGAAGGGAACCACCGTGCACTACATCGGTAAAGAGACCTCCGGCGTCCGTAGCCTGCTGGTGGACTATGCAAAGAGCGGTCGCTCGGCATCCTACGTGGGCCAGACGTCGGAGCCGTACCTGTTCGCCATCGACGAGAAGTCGATCGAGCAGGTGGCCCACGCGTGCGGCGCCGCCCACGACTGGCGGCTGCCCTCCGGCGCCAGCCGGGGCCCGATCGAGGCGCCGCACGCGTACCTGTTCTACCTGCTCAACAACACGCGCACCTATCGGGTCTACGAGCAGACGATCATCACCGGGCTTCCGTCGGGGCGCGCACAGCTTCACGCGGGTGACGACTTTCACTACCTTCGCCCGATCCTGAGCGGAGACGTGCTCGCCGTGACCGCCACGATCCTGCCCAGTTACAGGAAGACAGGCCGTCATGGGGAACTGGAGTTCTTCGGCGACGAGTGGCGCATGTACAACCAGCGCAACGAGCTCGCAGCCCGGCTCATTCGCAAGGCGATCGCCCTCGATTTCGGGCCTTCCGGGGAGCTCACGTCTCCGGTCGAAAGCAAGGTGGGCATCCCGCAGGATCCTGTGGCGCCGACATGGTTGCGCGCAACCGACCTCGAATCCGCCTTCGAGATCGGCCAGACCACGCACCTGAAGCGTCATCCCACGTTCACCTGGATGTCGATGATGGGCTGGCTCGCCGCGGTGGATGAGTACTCGCCGACACACTACGACCCGGACTTCGCGAAGTCGCACCGGTATGGCGGCGGCCGGAACATCGTTGCGGGTCCGCAACTGGCCTCCGTGATGGTGGCCGCACTCGAGGAGTCGCTCGGGCCCGGCTGGTGGATCAGCGACTACGAGAATGTCCAGCGCCGCGCGGTGTACCCGAACGAGACGCTGACGAGCTTCAGCAGGGTCCACTCGATCCGTGACGGCGTCGTGGGGATAAAGCTGTGGCTGGTCGACGACGACGGCGTCGTCAAGGGAACCGGCGAGGCGACCGTGAAGGCCGTCACGAACGAGAGGAGGGTGCCGGCATGAGCAACGGGGAACCGAAGCTGCCGGCCGAGGGAGAGAGCCTGGACATCGTCAGGACGGTCGACGATTCGCTGCTCACCCCTCGCTACGGAAAGCCGGACATCGTGGTTCTCGCGTCGCCGGCCGTGGTGTCTCTCATGGAGATCGCCAGCCTGCGCCTGGTCGAACGCGATCTTCCCGAGGACCTGACCTCGGTGGGGATCCGGATGACCTTCGAGCATCTGCAGCCGTCCTACGCGGGAGCGGAGATCGTGACGCGGGCCACCGTGCGGCAGGTTTCGGGCCGGCGCATCGAACTCGAGGTCGAGTCGTTCGAGGGCAAGACGCTCGTCGCGCGAGCCACACATACCCGCGCGATCGCGCCGAGGGCGAAGTTCCGTCCACCGTCCGGCAGCAAGGACGACCCGCGAAATCGCGGGACGGAGCCGGCGCGATGAATGTTCGCGATCTCCTGGAGCGCAGCCGGCGAGCATTCGGTGACCGGATCGCGGTGGCGACCGATTCCGCCTCGTACAGCTTCGACGAGTGCTGGAGCCGGGGCGTGCGGCTGGCGTGCGGCCTGATGGGTCGCGGCGTGAAACCAGGAGACCACGTCGCGGTGCTGGAGATGAACACCATATGGTCGGTGGACTTCTACATCGCTTCCGCCATCGCAGGGTTCGTTCGGGTACCGCTGTACTGGCGCAATGCGGTCAGCGTGCACCTGTCGATGATCGATAACGCGCAGTGCGGGTTCGTCGTCGTGGATGACGCCGTCGGCAGCGTCGTCGTGGACGAGATCGTCGCTGCGGTGGGCGAGCGCAGCGTGATGGTGCGCGGGACGGACTACGAGCACTGGCTCGAGGACCAGGACGACGTCGATCCCGCGGTGCGGATCGGCGAGGACTGGTTGAGCATGATCAGGCACAGCGGCGGGACGACCGGGCGCCCGAAGGGGATCACCAGCACGCAGCGCCAGTGGGCCTGCATCGGGCGCGACGAGGTCGCGTTCAAGCCGCTGATCGCGCCGGGCGACGCGATGCTGCACGTCGCGCCCATGAGCCACGCCTCCGGATACTATTTCCTTCCGGCCTGGGCAGCAGGGGCCCGCCAGGTGCTCTCGCCCTCGACGGCGCCCGATCAGATCGTCGATTTGCTTCGCGCCGAGAAGATCCAGTACCTGTTCGCGCCGCCGACGTTGCTGGACTCGGTTACTGCCGTTGCCGCAGGCCTGGACATGCCGCGGCTGCCGTTGAAGTGCCTCGCGATCGGTTCGGCACCGATCAGCCGGCGCGTGATCCAGGCCGCACGGGATTGCTTTGGCGACGACGTGCTCTACCAGACCTACGGGACGAGCGAAGCCGTGCCCATCTCCGGCATGGGGCCGAAGGAGTGGTTCGTGGAGTACGACGATGCCGAGCCGCTCCTCTCGGCAGGCAGGCCGTTGCCGCTGGTGGATCTCGAGATCAGAGACGAGAGCGGGCAGGCGATCCCCGTCGGCCAAATCGGGGAGGTCACGGTGCGCTGCGACGGCATGACCGACGGGTACTACAACGCGCCTGAGCAGACCAGTGAACGCTTCGTCGAGGGATGGTTCAGGACGGGAGACCTGGGTCGGCTGGACAAGCGTGGCTACCTGCACCTGGTCGATCGGGTCGGCGAGATGATCATCTCGGGCGGTCACAACGTGTATCCGGCCGACCTCGAGCGCGTCGTGGGACAGGTCGAGGGCGTGCTCGAGGTGGCCGCGTTCGGCATCCCGCACGAACGTTGGGGTGAGACACCGATCGTGATGTGCCAGGTCGCGCCCGATGCGTCGGTATCGTCGGAGCAAGTGCGCGAGCAGGTTGCCCGGGAACTGGGGTCGTACATGAAGCCGGCCGACGTCATGATCGGCACCGAGACGCTGCCACGCACGGCCGTGGGCAAGATCTCGCGCCGGGCGGCGCGGGATGCCTATCTCGCGCGTCCGAGGGGACGTTAGATCCGGGTCTGCGCGAGGCCAGGCCAGGTTTCGGAGGTTCCGGCGGGTGTGGTGTTCACACGGCGCCGGTGTCCATGGGTAAGAGCCGCGCTAGCCTGACGCCTGCAGTATCTTCTTGAGCGCGTACAGCGCATCGAGCGCCTCGCGCGGCGACAGCGTATCGGGGTCGAGCGCCGCGAGCCTGTCCACGAGCATGGCGCCGCGTGCATCATCGCCGCCCGCCTTGGCGTCGTGCCCCCCTGCCGCTGCTGCCGGCGGTCCCGCGAAGAGATCCCCCTGATGATCGTTGCGCGCCGAGAACTGGTCGAGGCGCGCGAGGTAGGTCCGCGCCTGCCGGATGGTGTCGGCGGGCACACCGGCGAGCCTCGCCACCGATACGCCGTAGCTGCGGCTGGCCGGGCCGTCGGCCACCGCGTGCAGGAAGACGATGCCGTCGCGGTGCTCGGCCGCATCGAAGTGCACGTTGGCGCAGCCCGGCAACTCGGCCGGCAGCGCGGTGAGCTCGAAGTAGTGCGTGGCGAACAGCGTGAGGCAGCGGTTGCGCTCGGCAAGGCGATGCGCGATCGCCCAGGCGAGGGCGAGGCCGTCGAAGGTCGACGTGCCGCGGCCGATCTCGTCGATCAGCACCAGGCTCTCGGGGGTGGCGCGATTCATGATGTACGCCGCCTCCGTCATTTCGACCATGAACGTGGAGCGCCCGCCGGCGAGGTCGTCGGCCGCGCCGATGCGCGTGAAGATCGCGTCGATGGGTCCCAGGGTGGCGCTCGCCGCCGGGACGTACATGCCGCAGTACGCGAGCAGGGTCACGATCGCCGTCTGCCGCATGTACGTGGACTTGCCGCCCATGTTCGGGCCGGTCACGATCAGCATGCGCCGGTCGGCCGTGAGCGAGAGGTCGTTGGGAACGAAGCTCTCCACCTGGCGCGCGACCACCGGATGCCGTCCGCCGCGGATGTCGATCCCGGGCTCCCTGGTGAAGACGGGCCGGACAAGATCGAGCGCCTCGGCGCGATCGGCGAGGTTGGCGACGACGTCGAGCTCCGCGAGCGCTGCCGCCACGTCCTGCAGCACGGGGATCGCCGGCGCGAGCGCGTCGAGAAGCGCCTCGTAGAGCGCCCGTTCACGGGCCAGCGCGCGCTCCTGCGCCGACAGCGCCTTGTCCTCGAAGGCCTTGAGCTCGGGCGTGACGTAGCGTTCCGCGTTCTTGAGCGTCTGGCGGCGCCGGTAGTCGTCGGGGATCTTCGCCGAGTGCGCGTTGCCGACTTCGATGTAGAAGCCGTGCACCCGGTTGTACTCGACCTTGAGGCTCGCAATCCCGGTGCGTGCGCGCTCGCGCGCCTCGAAATCGATGAGGAAGGCACCACAGGTGTCGTCCACGGCGCGCAGGTCGTCGAGGTCGCTGTCGTAGCCGGGGACGATCACACCCCCGTCGCGGACCATGGCAGGCGGCTCCGCGACGATGGCGCGCGCGAGGAGTCCCGTCCACGTGGCGTCGATGTCCAGCTGCGTGCGCGCATTACGCACCGGAGCGGCATCGAGGCCCGCCACCGAGAGCAGGATATCGGGAAGCTGCGCGAGCGTGTCGCGCAGCGCCGCGAGGTCGCGTGGACGCGCATTGCGCAGCGCGATGCGACTCGTGACACGCTCGACGTCGACCGTGCGCCTGAGCGACTCGCGCAGCGACTGCCGGGCCCGCGGTTGCTCGACGAAGGCGGCGATGCCATCGTGCCGCACCGTGAGCAGCGCCTGCTCGCGCAACGGATGCAGCAACCACCGTCGAAGGAGGCGGCTGCCGCCGGCGGTCACGCACTCGTCGAGCAGCGAGCAGAGCGTGGGCGCATCGTCGCCGGAAAGAGTCGCCGTGATCTCCAGGTTGCGCCGTGTCGCGGGATCGAGGGCGACGAACGTGCTCTCGCGTTCCACCGCGAGCATGCGCACGTGGGCGAGTGCCGACTGCTGCGTGGCCCCCGCGTAGCCGAGGAGGGCGCCGGCGGCGCCCGTGGCGAGCGGAGCGTCCTCCACGCCGAACGCGGCGAGCGAGGCCGTTCCGAGCTGCCTCGCGAGCGCGCGTTGCGCATTGGCTGCGTCGAACTGCCAGGGAGGCAGCGCGCGCGTCGGGACCTGCTGGCGCAGCGCGGGCGGCTCGCTGCCGTCGGGCACCAGGAGCTCGGCGGGTCCGATGCGCTCGAGCACGGCGGCGGCTTCCGCGGCGGGCACGTCGGTGAGCACGAACTCGCCCGATGCGAGATTGAGGCGGGCGATGCCGGTGCGCTTGCCTCCGGTCACGAGCGCAGCCAGCCACGCGTCGCGCCGCGCGTCGAGGAGGTTCGCGTCGGTGATCGTGCCCGGGGTGACGATGCGCGCGACCTTGCGCTCGACCGGACCCTTGCTCGTGGCCGGATCGCCCACCTGCTCCACGATCACTACCGACTCGCCTTGCTTCATGAGCCTGGCGAGATAGGGTTCGAGCGCGTGGAACGGCACGCCCGCCATCGGTATCGGGGCGCCGGCCGACTGGCCGCGCGCGGTCAACGTGATGTCGAGCAGGCGCGCCGCGCGCTCGGCGTCGTGGAAGAAGAGTTCGTAGAAGTCGCCCATCCGGTAGAGCACGAGCTTGTCCGGATGGTCCGCCTTGACGCGCAGGTACTGCTGCATCATCGGCGTGTGTGCGGAAATGTCCAGTCTATCCATCGAAGGGGGCTACGTGGCGAATTCCGTGTTGCGCGGCGAGGCTCGCACCGCATTCGCCGCTTCCGTCTGCGTCATGCGGGCGACACGGCGAGCCGTGCGGATGGCCGCCGGCGTGGGGCTGTGCGCCTTGGAGTCGCTCCGACGGGAGGCCGCGCCACCGAGCGGGTGTTGGGCAACTGCTGCCCGGCCATTGTACGTTCAATGAGCGCAGTGCGAAGCGCCCGCCATCGTGCAGCGCGAGCCGTCGACGTGGTGGCGCGCGTGGCCGGCGAGGACCGGGGTGCCGGGCGTGGCCCTGCTTGAGAAGCAGGCGTGAGCGACCGAACGGGCGCCCTTCCCGACACGCCGCTTGTATACTGGTTGCTCGGGTGCGGAGGTGTCGCATCGAAACAGGCCCATGTGCGTGGGCGCTTGCCGAAGAGGGGGAGACATGAAGTCGTTCCGTTACACGGTGGGCGCCGCCCTGGCGCTCTTGCTTGCAGCCGGCATCGTGCAGGCGCAGGAGTGGCCGTCGAAGCCGATCCGGATGGTCGTGCCCTATCCTCCGGGCGGGGGCACCGACATCGTTGCGCGCATCGTCAACGAGAAGCTCGCGCCGGAGCTCGGGCAGCCGATCATCATCGACAACAAGGGCGGCGCGGGCGGGAGCGTGGGCACCGAGATCGCCGCGCACGCCGCGCCGGATGGCTACACCGTGCTGATGACGCTCTCGTCTCACACCATCAATCCCAAGCTCTTCCCGAAGCTCGGCTACGACGTCGAGCGTGACTTCGTGCCGGTGAGCCTCGCCGCGAGCATTCCGCAGATCCTCGTCGCGAATCCCTCGGTGCCGGTCAACAACGTCGCGGAGCTCGTCGCCTACTTGAAGGCGAATCCGGGCAAGGTCAACTACGCGTCGGTCGGCATCGGCTCGCCGGGCCACATCGCGGGCGAGCTCTTCAAGCTCAAGACCGGGACGCAGATGACGCACGTGCCCTACAAGGGCGGTGGCCCTGCGGTCACCGATACCATGGGCGGACAGGTCCAGCTTCTCTTCGTGTCGATGCCCGCCGCCCTGCAGTTCGTGAAGCAGGGGCGCCTGAAGGCACTCGCGGTGACGAGCGGCAAACGCAGCGCTTCGGCGCCCGACGTGCCGACGATCGTGGAGAACGGCGGCCCCGACGTCGTGGTCGACTCGTGGTACGGGGTGCTCGCGCCGGCCAAGTCACCGCCGGCGGCCATCGCGAAGATGAATGCGGCGATGGTGAAGGTGCTTGCCATGCCCGAGGTCAAGGAGAAGCTGTTCGCGCAGGGGGCGGAGGCGGTGTCCTCGTCGTCGGCCGAGTTCGATGCCAGGATCCGCGACGAGCTGAAGAAGTGGGAATACGTGATCCGCGAAGCGAAGATCACTCCGGAATGAGTACGCGCGACATCGTGGAAAGCGCCGACGCGAGCCGTGTTCGCGGCGAGGTCGCCGCGCTGGTGTCGCGCGCGCGCGCCGCGCAGCGCGTGATCGACGGCAGTGACCAGGCGCGCGCGGACGAGCTCGCGATCGCCGCTGCCTGGGCGATCGTCGAGCCGTCGCGCAACGAGGCGCTGGCCAGGCTCGCGGTACGCGACACCGGCATGGGTGACGTCGCCGACAAGATCGCGAAGAACCGCCGCAAGACGATGGGCCTGCTGCGAGACCTGGCCGGCATCCGCACGGTGGGCATCGTGTCGGAGGACCCGGAACGCGGCCTCATCGAGATCGCGCGCCCGGTGGGCGTGGTCGCGGCGATCACGCCGTCGACCAATCCCGGCGCCACGCCGGTCAACAACATCGTCAACGCGCTCAAGGCGCGCAACGCGATCATCCTCGCGCCGTCGCCCAAGGGGGCGTCGACGCTCGCGCTGCTCCTCGAGTACGTGCACGCCGAGCTCGACAGGATCCGCGCGCCGCGCGACCTCGTGCAGATGTTGCCCATCCCCGTGTCGCGGGAACACACCCGCGAGCTGATGCGGCAGGCGGATCTCGTCGTCGCCACCGGCTCGCAGAACAACGTGCGCGCTGCGTATGCGAGCGGTACGCCCGCTCTCGGCGTGGGCGCCGGCAACGTCGCGGTCGTCGTCGACGAGTCCGCGGACGTCGCCGACGCCGCCGGCAAGATCGCGCGCTCGAAGACGTTCGACAACGCGACTTCGTGCTCGTCGGAGAACAGCGTGATCGCGATCGACGCGATCGCCGATGCGCTCGTCGCCGAGTTCGCCCGGCACGGCGGCGTACGCCTCACGGCGGCCGAAGCGCAGCAGCTCGAACAGGCGATGTTCGCCGGCGGCAGCCTCGCGAGCGCCGTCGTCGCGCGTTCGGCGCCGGCGATTGCCGCGCTGGCGCGGCTGGATCGCGACGCCTGCCGCAGCGCGCGCTTCCTGATCGTCGACGTCGACGCCGTTGGTCCGCAGGCGCCGTTCTCGGGTGAGAAGCTCTCCCCGGTGCTCGCGTTCTACCGCGCCCGCGACTTCGACGCGGCCGCGGCACGCGCGGCGGAGATCTTCAGCTATCAGGGCGCAGGTCACTCGGTGGGCCTGCACACGCGGCGGCCGGAACGCGCCACGTCGCTCGGCCTCACGCTGCCGGTATGCCGCGTCATCGTCAACCAGGCGCATTGCTTTGCCACCGGCGGCTCCTACGACAACGCGCTGCCTTTCTCGCTGTCGATGGGGTGCGGGAGCTGGGGCGGCAACAGTTTCTCCGACAACCTGAACGTCCGTCATTTCATGAACGTCACGCGCGTCGTGCACGCGATCGCCGCGGACCGCGTGCGTGAGCCTACCGAGGACGAGCTCTTCGGTGCGTACCGCCGGCGGCACGGCATCGCCTAGGATGGCTGCTTCGCCTCTGTCGTCGGACACCGGCGATTTCCGCGCCGAGCTCGACGCCCGCGCAGCGGCGACGCCCGACGCGCCGTTCCTGTGCGCGCCGGAAACGGGCGAGGTTCTCGCCTACGGTGCGCTGCGGGCACAAGCCGATGCGCTCGCCGCGCACTACGACCGCGCCGCAGCGGTGGAGGGCGACCGCATCGCGTTCATGCTGCCCAACGGATTTGCGGCCGCGACGGTCTTCCTCGGCACGATGGCAGCCGGACGCATCGTGGTGCCGGTCAACCTGCTCGCGCAGGATGCGCATCTCGATCACACGTTGTCGCACTCGGAGCCGCGCGTCGTGTTCGCGTCGGGCGAGCACGCCGCTCGCGTGCGCGATTCACTCGCGCGCATCGGCTCGCCGGCAGCGCTCGAGATCGTCGACCCCGACCGGCTCGACCTGCCGGCTGCACCGCCGCCGCGGCTGCGCGACCGCGATCCCGCGCGGCCGTCGATGCTCATGTACACGTCCGGCACCACCGGGCTGCCGAAGGGCGTGCTGCTTTCGCATGCAGCCATGCTGCACGCCGGGCGGGCGGTGGCGCGCCATCACGGGCTCGGACCGCGGGATCGCGTGCTTTCATCGCTGCCGCTCTATCACATCAACGGCCAGTGCATCTCGACGACCGGTACGCTTTGCTCGGGCGGCAGTCTCGTGATGCCGCACCGCTTCTCGGTCTCGCAGTGGTGGCCGATGGTCGCCCGCTGGCGGCCGACCTGGCTCAACCTGGTGCCCACGATCGTCGCGTACCTGCTCAATGCGCCCGACGCGACCGCCGACGAGCGTGAAGCGATGCGCGGCATCCGCTTCGCGCGGTCCGCGTCGGCACCGCTGCCCCCGGAGCAGCATCGGGCGTTCGAGCAGCGCTTCGGCATTCCGATCATCGAGGCGATGGGGCTCACCGAGTGCGCGTCCGTCGCGTTCTGCAATCCCATGGCGGAGGGCGAGCGGCGCATCGGCAGCCCTGGGAGGCCGCTTGCGATCGAGGCGCGGGTCGTCGGCCGCGACGGACAGGTGCTTCCGGAGGGCGAACGCGGCGAGATCCAGTTGCGCGGTCCCGGGGTGATGCTGGGCTACTACCGTGCGTCCGAACTCACCGCCGCGAGCCTGTCGGTGGACGGGTGGCTTGCCACCGGCGACCTGGGCTACCGCGACGCGCAGGACTTCTACTACATCACGGGGCGTCTGAAGGAGCTCATCATCAAGGGCGGTGAGAACATCGCGCCGCGGGAGATCGACGAGGCGCTGTTGGAGCACTCCGCGATCCTCGAGGCCGCCGCGGTGGGCGTGCCCGACGACGCCTACGGGCAGGAGATCCTCGCCTGCATCGTCGTCAAGCCGGGCCGGCAGCTCACGCGCGACGAGATCGACGCGCATTGCCTGCGTGAACTCGGGCGCTTCAAGTCGCCACGCTATGTGCGCTTCGTCGATGCGCTGCCCAAGGGCCCGTCGGGCAAGGTGCAGCGCATGAAGCTCGCGGAGGGCTTCGAGCCCTGATCCGACGCCGCGTCGATGCGGCATGCGACGCGACGCGCCACGGCCTGCCCTCACGCACCCCGCGCGAGGTGGCCGGCAGTGCGATGGCTGCGCCTGCCGGCCCAGCAGATCACGAGCGCCGCCGCGACGAGTACCGCCATCGCGCCGACGAGATGAAGATCGAGGCTGTCGACGGCAATGAGACCTGCTGCCACCGCGAGGGATTGGAATGCCCACACCGTGACCGGCGAGAGGGCCATCATCGCCATCAGGTTCTCGGTCTCGATCTTCACGATCGCCGAGAAGCCGAGGTAGAGCATGACGGTCAGGATGGTCCCGCCGCCGAAGATACCCAGCAGGAGGGTGGGCACGTGCAGGAACTCGGTGAGCGTGGGCACCATCGCCAGCGGCGGCAGCACTCCCACCGCAATGGCTGCGGCAACCGATGCCATCAGCGCGACACCGCCGATGGACGTCACGAGGACGACGATCCCGGTTACGCGCAGCTTCTCCTGCACCGTCCTCGCGGCGCGGTTCCAAGGGTGGAACTCGGTGGCGTAGCTGCGCACGACCATGAGCGCTGCCGTGAGGCTTCCCCAGATGGCCGCGGGCACACGCAAGGCGGGCGTCGTGGTCGCGATCACGTAGCCCGTTGCGGCCACGATGACGAGCGCGGCCGCCGCGGCGACGGGCGTCGGACGCCGGCCGATCAGGACAGCGCCGGCGAGCATCGACAGCGGAATGCTGATCCGGACGATGAGCGTGCCGTGTGCCGGCGAGACCTGGGAGATCGCGAGGAAGTAGCAGATCTCGATCACGATCATGGTGGAGCCCACCACGAGGCTCGCCGGATGCAGCATGATCCGGCGCACGTCGGGGCCGGGGCCGGTGATCGCCAGCATCCCCACGGCAGACGCTGTCATCGCATAGAGGATGAATGCCGACGGGTGCACGCCGAGCGCATGCCCGACGGCGTAGATGAGACTCAGCAGGCCGATCGCCACGACATACGCGCCCGCCTCGATCCAGCCGCTCGTCGTGGTGTGTGGGGTTGCGATGTCAGGCAAGGTGTGGTCGCGGCGAGAGGGCTCGCACCTCCACCTTCTTCCGCGCCTATCGGCGTTGCGTCAGGTTGCGAAGCGCGGGTTCGCGTTCGCGCTCGAACATCGCGGCGAACGAGCGGTAAGCATACGCCCCCGGGCTTTGTGGGCCGAAGAACCACACGGGCCATTCGCCGTCGGCAGTCTGCAGGTCCGGAAACATGAAGTAGGCGTCGTCATCTTCGGCGCTGCTGATGAGCCACGCGCGGGCCAGGGCGGCGCCGGGAAGGGGGCCACCCGCCTCCGGCACGAGCGGAACCGCGACGTCGGGCATGGCGATCCACTCTTCGAGTCCGGGATAGTCGCGCGCGGTGAGCGGTTTCACGTCGCGGGCGCGCAACAGCGTCACCTGGTTCAACGCGCCCTCGAACATCATGCCGTCGCTCGTCGCGAGAAATGCGCGGAACGACGGGGGCAGGCGCCTGCCGATGCGCGCCTCGAGCGCCTCGATGTCGGAGGCCGCGGCAGGCGACGACAGCGTGGTCCCGCGCGTGCGCGCCGTGCGCTCGTCGGGCGTCAGCCGGTCGTCGGGCAGTCGCGCGAGCTCTGCCATGACCGCGCGGTCGTAGGCGCGGATCGCGTCGCCGAAAGAGGAGTCGGTCATCCCTGGCCCGTCCGGCGCCGCGGGAGCGGGTGGGGGGGCCGGAGGCGTCTCCCGCCCGCAGGCAAGCACCGTGGCGGTCGCACCGAGTGCGAGGAGGATCGTGCGTCGTTGCATGTCACGCGCTGCGCGGTGCGAAGTTCTGGTCGGGGTGAGAGGCTCATGCCGGCCGCGGAAAAGCTCACCTGGCAGGACTCGGCACTGTTCGCGCCGATCGACCAGAACCTGCCCGAGGGCGACCTGTACGCGCGGATTCGTGAACTGTTCCCGAAGCAGCCGCTCACGCCCATGCATCTGCTGGCGCTGGTCGGCCGAAACGGCATCGGCCGACTCGGCTACAGCCTGCCGGACGTGCCCGATGCACCGCCTCCACGGACCCTCACCCGAGAGGAGCTCCTCCGGATGCCCTACTCGCCAAAGATGTTCGGGGAACTGGTCGAGGCCTATCTCAGCACCGGTGCGGGTATCTCCGGCATGCAGCCGAAAATCATGGTGCCGGGTCGCGTGACGGTACCCATCCCGTCCCTCATCGTGAAGGCCGGTAGCGCTGCGTATCCGCACCTGGCGGTCAACGAGTATCTTTGCCTCGATGCAGCCCGACGTGCGGGCATCGACGTGCCCTCGTTTGCGCTATCGGACGATGGCCAGATGCTGGTCATCGAACGCTTCGACCTGGTGACCGGCGAGAGCGGCCAGACCGAGCGACTGGGATTCGAAGACATCGCGGCCCTCGCGGGGCTGCGCGTGCGTGACGTCCACTCCGACCGCAAGTACCACGGAAGCTACCAGCGCGTCGCCGAACTCCTGCGTCAACTCCAGTTGCATAGCGTCAACCTGCACCGGTTCTTCGCGCAGGTGGCCTTCTCCATCATGGTCCGCAACGGCGACGCGCATCTGAAGAACTTCGGTGTTCTGTACCGCTCGCCCACGGAGGTGTGGCTGGCCCCGATGTTCGATGTGGTGACGACCACGGTCTACAAGTACACGCGGTATGCCGGCGGCCCCGCGCTGGAAGACCAGACGCTCGCCCTGAAGCTTTTCGCCGGCACGAAAGGCAAGGCGTATCCCACGACCGAGCAGTTGCATGATTTCGGGCGCCGCATCTGCGGCGTGAGCCACCCCGGCAGGGTGCTCGAGACCATTGCTGACGGGATGGGCGACACTCTGGCCGCCGCTACCCGCGATGACCGGGTGCCGAAGGAGTTCCTGGCGAGATTGGTGGCGGCTTGGGGCAAAGGACTCCACTCCCGTTCGAGTCCCTGATTCGTGAACTTCAAGGTCCTCCCGCTTTTCGGTGACGATGCGCAACACATCTCCCACACCCCGCAGGCACGCTCGCTTCGATCTCCCCGTTCATCTGCGCGTGGTTGGTCAGGCAGAAGATCGCTGCAGGCGTCGAGCATACGTCAATCGGCCGCTGAAACTCGCGGCGTAACCCGCAGGGCTACCCACTTAAAGGTTCCGAAAATCTGTCCAACTGCACGGGGCCACCTCTGTCGCGGCCTTCATCGTGGGGCTCCTTGGTTGATCACGATGAAGTGATTCACGCGCTGCTCCGCCCCGAAGCCAAGCGTGTCCATTAAGAGCCGGCTGCAGTTGTGCCACATTGATAAACTCACGACTGAGAGTTGATCCGACTAGAACATTCGAGATGAAGCGCTGCGTCGTCGGCATTCGTCGACCCGGGGAGTCTGGGCCTACACCTGGCAACAAGGGCACGCCGACAGTCTGGTTTCCCTCGATGGCCACGATGGCGGCGGTCCTGTCGGAGGACAACCAGGCATTGCTGCGCGTCATCCGCGATCAGCGGCCGAAGTCGTTGACCGAGCTGGCCGAGCTGACCGGGCGCCAGGTACCGAACCTGTCGCGCACGTTGCGGATGATGGAGGGCTACGGATTGGTGACGTTGAAGAAGACCGTGCGCGAGATCGAGCCCATCGCGCTGGCGACCAGCTTCAAGGTCTTGATCGATTGAACGGAGACGATGAAGGGTCAGGCAATGCGCGATGGCGTGATCACCGAAGCAGACACCTGCCGCGAGTTCGTCACACCCCGCCTCGTCGAGGCAGGATGGGGCGCGGCACCTCACGCCATTGGTGAACAGCGCAGCTTCACCAATGGTCGCATCATCGTCGCGGGTGGCAAGGTCCGTCGCGGCAAGCAGAAGCGCGCCGACTACCTGCTGTACTACCGTCGTGACTACCCCCTGGTCGTCGTCGAAGCCAAGGAGATCGGCCTGCCCGCCGAAACCGGCGTGCAGCAGGCCCGCGAGTACGCGGAGATCCTCGGGCTCAACTTCGCCTACGCCACCAACGGCCATCGCATCATCGAGATCGACTACACCGCTGGCACCGAGCGCGAGGTCGACCGCTACGCCACCCCCGACGAGCTGTTTGCCCGCCTGACACTTGCGGCGCATCTCCCCCAGGAAGCCGCTTCACACCTGTTGGAGCCGTTCAACCTGGTGTCGGGCAAGGTGCCGCGCTACTACCAGCACATCGCCATTCAACGCGTGATTGAGGCGATCCTGCTCGGGCAGAAGCGCATCCTCGCCACCCTGGCCACCGGCACCGGCAAGACCTGCATCGCGTTCCAGATCTGCTGGAAGCTGTGGAGCAGCCGCTGGAACCGCTCCGGCGAATACCGCCGACCGAAGATCCTGTTTCTGGCCGACCGCAACATCCTGGTCGACGACCCGATGGCCAAGATGTTCGCGCCCTTCGGCGATGCCCGGCACAAGATCGCCGGTGGCGACGTCAGCCAGAGCCGGGACATGTACTTCGGCATCTATCAGGCGTTGAGCACTGCCAGCACCGATGTCTTCCGGCAGTACCGACCTGACTTCTTCGACCTGATCATCATCGACGAGTGCCACCGAGGCTCCAGTCGCGACGAGAGCGCCTGGCGCGCCGTGCTGGACTACTTCGCTCCGGCGGTGCAATTCGGCATGACGGCGACGCCGCTGCGCGAGGAGTCTCGCGACAGCTACGATTACTTCGGCAACCCGGTTTACACCTACAGCCTGCGCCAAGGCATCGAGGACGGCTTTCTCGCACCCTACCGCGTGCATCGGGTGATCACCACCGTCGACGCGGCCGGCTGGCGGCCGAGCAAGGACGAGTTGGACCGATATGGCCGCGAGGTGCCCGACGACGAGTACCAGACCAAGGACTTCGAGCGTGTCGTGGCCCTGCGCGCCCGCACGCGGGCGATGGCCCGGCATCTGACCGAGTTCCTGAAAGGCACCGACCGCTTCGCCAAGACGCTGGTGTTCTGCGTCGATCAGGAACACGCCGCGGAGATGCGACAGGAGCTGGTCAACCTCAACAGCGATCTGGTCAAGCAGTACCCGGATTACGTCTGCCGCGTCACCGCCGACGAAGGCGCCATCGGCCTCACCCATCTGGCGCACTTTCAGGACGTCGACAAGCCGGCGCCCGTCATCCTCACCACCTCCCAGTTGCTGACCACCGGCGTCGATGCCGAGATGGTCAAGAACGTGGTGCTGGCTCGCGTCGTGGGCTCGCGAGCCGAATTCAAGCAGATCGTCGGGCGCGGCACGCGGCTCAAGGTCGACTACGGCAAGGAGTACTTCAACATCATCGACTTCACCGGCACGGCCACCCGCCACTTTGCCGATGCGGACTTCGATGGCGAGCCCGCGCTGATCGAGGAGGTAACGGTCGACGAGTCGGGCGAAGAGGTCGGCGTCACGGAGACGGCTCCCGAAACGCCGCCGGAAGCCCCGCCGGTCGAGTACGAGTTGCCGGAAGAGCAGATCGGCCCGGATGCAGGCGGCGTGCTCATTAACGAACCGCCGCCCGAGCCGCGCAAGTTCTACATCGACGGCGGCGAAGTCGAAGTCATCGGCCACCTGGTGTACGACCTGGACACCGAGGGCAAGAAACTGCAGGTGGTTAAGTACACCGAGTACTCAGGCCGCGCCGTGCGCACCCTGTACCCCACCCGCGAGGCCCTGCAATCGGCGTGGGCCGACCCCGACACGCGCAGCGAGGTGCTGCGCGAGCTGACCGAGCGCGGCATCAGCTTCGAGGAGCTGGTCGCCAGCAGCGACCAGCCGGATGCCGACCCGTTCGACCTACTGTGTCATCTTGCCTGGAACGCACCACTGCTCACGCGCCGCCAGCGCGCCGAAGCGGCCCGTCGCCGGGCGCAGGACCTGTTCGGTCAGTACGGTGACACAGCGCGCGAGATCCTCACCCTTCTGCTTGAACGCTATGTCGAGCGCAGCATCCTGCAGTTCAGCACGCTGTCGGAGCTGATGAAGGTCCAGCCCTTCGACCGCTACGGCAGCCCGGCCGAGATCGCCACCCGCCACTTCGGTGGCGTGCGCGGCATGAAGGACGCCATCTCCCGCCTGCAGAGCGCGCTCTACCAATAACCACAAGACACGCGAGAACCCGAATCGATGCCCCGTTCCAAACGTTTAGCGGCTACCGCAACCACCGCCGTCGGCCCCGTTGAAAGGAAGCCCCGCGCCGCGCGCAAGGCCAAGGCGCCGCTCACCACCCGCGAGAACCTGTCAGCGCTGATCGGCACCGCCCGGCAGATCCTGCGCAAGGACAAGGGCCTCAACGGCGACGTGGATCGCCTGCCGCTGCTCACCTGGGTGATGTTTCTCAAGTTCCTCGACGACCTCGAAGCCGTACACGAACAGGAGGCCGAACTCGACGGCAAGCGCTACCAGCCCATCATCGAGGCGCCTTACCGCTGGCGCGACTGGGCTGCGCGCGAGGACGGCCTGACCGGCGACGAGTTACTGGCCTTCATCAATCAGGATGAGACCCACCGCGCTGATGGCTCACGCGGCGCGGGTTTGTTCGCCTACCTGCGCGCCCTGGCCGGCAGCGGCGAGAAGGGCAGCCAGCGCGAAGTCATCGCCAACGTGTTCAAGGGCGTGCAGAACCGCATGGTCAGCGGCTACCTGCTGCGCGACATCGTCAACAAGATCAACGGTATCCACTTCAGCAGCAGCGAGGAGATCCACACCCTCTCGCACCTGTACGAATCGATGCTGCGCGAGATGCGCGACGCCGCCGGCGACTCGGGCGAGTTCTACACCCCGCGCCCAGTGGTGCGCTTCATGGTGCAGGTCACCGACCCGCGCCTGGGCGCGACCGTGCTCGACCCCGCCTGCGGCACCGGCGGATTCCTGGTCGAGGCCTACGACCACCTCGCCCCGCAGGTGAACACGCCCGAGCAACGCCGCACCCTGCAGCGCGACACCCTCTACGGTCAGGAAGCGAAGCCGCTGCCCTACATGCTGGCGCAGATGAACCTGCTTCTGCACGGCCTGGAAGCCCCGCAGATCGCCTACGGCAACACGCTGGACCGCCGCGTCAACGAAATCGGCCACAGCGAACGGGTGGACGTGATCCTCACCAACCCGCCCTTCGGCGGCGAGGAGGAGGTCGGCATCAAGGCCAACTTCCCGCCCAACATGCAGACAGCGGAGACTGCGCTGCTCTTCCTGCAGTACATCATGCGCAAGCTGCGCGTGGCGGGCGCGCCGGTGCCCGGTGGCAATCCCGCTGCGCGTGGCGGCCGTGCTGCGGTGGTCGTGCCCAATGGCACCCTGTTCGGCGACGGCATCAGCGCCGTTATCAAGGAGGAACTGCTCAAGGAGTTCCGCCTGCACACCGTCGTGCGCCTGCCGCAGGGCGTATTCGCGCCCTACACCGACATCCCGGCCAACTTGCTGTTCTTCGAGCGCGGTGGACCGACCGACACCATCTGGTACTACGAGCTGCCCTTGCCCGCGGGGCGCAAGAAGTACAGCAAGACCGCGCCGCTCCAGTTCGAGGAGTTCGCGCCGGCTCTGGCCTGGTGGAACGCCCGCGAGGAAGGTCAGCAAGCCTGGCAGATCGACTTCGCCGCCAGGCGCGCTGCCGCCGTGGAGGCCGCCACGCCGCACTGGCAACGTGCCGAAGCCGAGCGCAACGTGGCGGTCGCCTTGGGCAAGCCCATCCGCGAGCTGGAGCAGGCCGCACAGGCCGCGGCGAACGGCGACAAGGCCGCGCTGCAGGAGAGGGTCCGTGCATTGAAGGCCGAGCAGCAGGCCCACGAGCAGGCCGCGAGGGCAGCCCAGGCCGAGGGCGACGCGCAGTACTGGCCCATCTACAACCTGGACCTCAAGAACCCGCATGCCCGCGCGGGCCTGGAGCACGCCGACCCGAAGGACCTGATCGCCTCGATGCGCAGCCACGAGGCCGAGGTGATGCGGCTACTGGGTGAAATTGAGGCGCTGGTCAGCGCGGTGGACGGCGAATGAAGGGGTGGACCAAAGTTGCGCTGGGCGAGTTGCTGCGGCGCTCCGATGAGGCCACGGTACTTGACCCCGCGGCCGAATACCACGAGGTGACGATCAAGCTGTGGGGCAAAGGCGTCGTCAGCCGGGGCAAGGTCCACGGCGGCGACGTCGTTTCGGTGCGCCGCGTCGTTCGCGCCAACCAGCTGATTCTTTCCAAGATCGACGCACGCAACGGTGCGATCGGTTTGGTACCGCACGAACTCGACGGCGCCATCGTCAGCAACGACTTCCCATCGTTCGAGTTTCGCGACCCCAAGCGATGCGACGCTGCCTTCATGGGCTGGCTGGTCCGCTCGGCACCTTTCGTCGAACTGTGCAAAGCCGCCAGCGAAGGCACCACCAACCGCGTGCGCATCAAGGAAGACCGGTTTCTCGATCAGCAGATCGGCCTTCCGCCACTGTCCGAACAACAAGCCATCGTCGCCCGCCTCGACGCGCTGGCCGACAAGACGCGTGAAGTCGAAGCGCATCTGGACGCCGTGGAGCGCATCTCGTCCGACTTGTTGCTGAGCCTGCACTACAGGTTGGCTGCAGACAGAGTGCTTCGACTCGGCGACGTACTGAACTTGAGCGAGGTTTCGGAGGCTGTGACCGCGGCGGGCATATATCCGCAAGTCGGTGTGCGAGGTTTCGGCGGCGGCCTGTTCCCGAAGCCGGCGATCAGTGGTACCGAGACCTCGTACAAGGCTTTCAACCGCCTCTATGCGGGTGCGATCGTGCTCAGCCAGGTCAAGGGATGGGAAGGCGCGATCGCGCGGTGCCCCATGGAGCTGGATGGCTGGTTCGTCTCGCCCGAGTACCGGACCTTCAGGTGCAAGCAAGAACTGGCAAGCGACGAGTACTTTGGCGAACTCGTCAGGACAGAGTGGTTCTGGTCCAGGCTTCACGAGGCCACACGTGGCGTGGGCGCTCGGCGCGAGCGCACCCGGCCGGAACAGTTCCTGAACATAGAGCTGCCGCTGCCCGTCCTCGCAGATCAACTGCGAATCGTCGAGATCCTGAAACGTCAGTCGCCGCTCAAGTCCAAGCATGCGGCCATCCGCCAAGCAAACGCCGCTCTGTTGCCTGCGACGCTAGAGCGGCTCTTCGCCGGGAGTGCGTAGTGCAGTTCATCACCAACGGCCCGGACATTCCCGATGCGCTCTTGCAGGCGCACGAAGACGGCCGCGTGGTGTTCTTCTGCGGTGCTGGCATCTCCTACCCCGCTGGTCTGCCGGGCTTCCAGGGGTTGGTGGACGAGATCTACCGGCGCAACGGCACCACGCGCAAGGACATCGAGCATGAGGCGTACAAGGCGGAGCGGTACGACGCCACCTTGGACCTGCTGGAGCACCGCCTGCCTGGTCAGCGCCTTGCCATGCGCCGCGCGCTGGCAGAGGCTCTAAAGCCCAAGCTGCGCCGCAAGGGCGCCACCGACACGCATGCCGCGTTGCTGCGGCTGGCGCGAGACCGTGAAAGCGCACTGCGGCTGGTCACCACCAATTTCGACCGCGTCTTTCACGCCGCAGCCAAACGCTCAGCGCAGGCGTTCCAGGCCCATGCCGCGCCGATGCTGCCGATCCCGAAGAACAGCCGATGGAACGGCTTGGTCTATCTGCACGGCCTGCTGCCCGAGAAGGCGGACGTCACGGCCTTGAACCGGCTGGTGGTCACCAGCGGCGACTTCGGGCTGGCCTACCTGACCGAGCGCTGGGCGGCTCGCTTCGTGAGCGAGCTGTTCCGCAACTACGTGGTGTGCTTCGTCGGCTACAGCATCAACGACCCCGTGCTGCGCTACATGATGGACGCCTTGGCGGCGGACCGCATGCTGGGCGAAGTCACACCGCAGGCCTGGGCGCTGGGCGACTCCGAGCCTGGGCAGGAAGCGCGCAAGAGCATCGAATGGGAGGCCAAGGGCGTCACGCCGATCCTGTACCCCGTGGCGGCCGGCACGCACGACCATTCGGCGCTGCACCAGACCTTGCAGGCCTGGGCCGAGACCTACCGCGACGGTGTGACGGACAAGGAGCGCATCGTGGTCGCGCATGCCTTGGCACGGCCGTCGGCTAGCACACAACAGGATGACTTTGTGGGTCGGATGCTGTGGGCCTTGTCAGACCCGTCCGGGCTGCCGGCCAGGCGGTTTGCAGAGTTCAATCCGGTGCCGTCGCTGGACTGGCTGCTGGATGCATTCGCCGCAGACCGCTACGGGCACAGCGACCTTGTCCGATTCCGCGTGCCGCCGCGCGACACCACCGACCCGAAGCTGCGGTTTAGCCTGATTCATCGCCCGGCGCCGTACTCGCTCGCGCCGCCGATGCGGTTGGTTGCCGGTGGCGGCGCGGGCACGCAGTGGGACGATGTGATGTTCCAGCTTGCGCGCTGGCTGGTACGGCACCTGAATGACCCGCGGGTGGTTCTGTGGATCGCGGAGCGTGGCGGTCAGCTTCATGAGCAATGGATCTGGCAGATCGAGCACAGGTTGGACGAGCTCGCCCTGCTGGAACGCGACGGCAAAACGTCCGAGCTGGAGGACATTCACGCCCACGCCCCCAACGCCATCCCGGGCCCGCTGATGCGAACCCTGTGGCGCCTGCTGCTCAGTGGGCGAGTGAAGTCGCCGTGGCGCGAACCAGACCTCTACCGGTGGAAGAGCCGACTGAAGCGCGAAGGCTTGACAGCGACCCTGCGACTGGAACTGCGGGAACTGCTGTCGCCCAAGGTACGCCTGAGCAAGCCGTTCCGCTGGGGCGAGGAGCCAGAGAGCACCGACGAGCCGACGCGCCTGCGGCAACTGGTGGACTGGGAGCTGGTGCTGGCCGCCGATCATGTGCACTCGGCCCTGCGCGACCTGGCCGATGAGCAGTGGCAAGCGGTGTTGCCGGCCTTGCTGGATGACATGCAGTTGCTGCTGCGAGATGCGCTGGACCTCCTGCGCGAACTGGGGGAGGCCGACGAGCGCAGCGACCGCTCCCATTGGGACCTGCCCTCGATCAGCCCCCACTGGCAGAACCGGGGATTCCGCGACTGGGTGTCGTTGATCGAGTTGCTGCGGGATGCATGGTTGGCGGTGCACAGTGCCGATGGGGTCCGAGCGGCGCGGATAGCGGCGGCGTGGTTCGATCTGCCGTATCCCACTTTCAGGCGCCTCGCCCTGTTCGCTGCGAGTCAGGACGGATGCATTGCTCCTGAGCAATGGGTGGAGTGGTTGCTGGCTGATGGTGCTTGGTGGCTATGGTCGGTCGACACGCAGAGGGAGGTGTTGCGGCTGCTGGTGCAGCAGGGTCGCTGGTTGCCGCCGGAATCACAGGAACGGCTGGAGTCGGCCATCCTGGCGGGGCCGCCGCGTGAGATGTACCGCGACGATCTCGAACTCGATCGGTGGGAAGACCTGGTTGCGCGCTCGGTCTGGTTGCACTTGGCCAAGCTGAATGCATCCAGCCTAGCCCTCGGGGCGACCAGCGCGGCGCGGTTGGAAGAGCTATCGCGCCTGCATCCGCAATGGCAGTTGGCCGCCAACGAGCGCGACGAGTTCTCGCATTGGATGAGCGGCACCGGCGACCCGGATTACGAGGAACGTCGGGACGTTGATTTCGCGCCCCGCAAGCGGCGCGACCTCGTGCAGTGGCTCGTCAAGCCGCAAACCGAAAGGGGGCCGTTCTACGAGGACACCTGGCGCAATGTTTGCCGAAAGCACCCGCTGAACAGCCTTTACGCGCTGTGCGACCTGGCGCAGCAGAACGTATGGCCAGCAGGGCGCTGGCGAGAAGCGCTGCAGGTCTGGAGCGAGGGTGCCATGGTGCTGCGGTCCTGGCGCCTAGCCGCACCGCTGGTTCAGACAATGCCCGACACGGTCATGCAGGAACTCGCGCATGGCGTCACTTGGTGGCTGGAGGGTGCGTCCAAGTCGATCGATCGACACGAGGCCATCCTGCTGCACATGTGCCAGCGTGTCCTGGGCCTGCAGCTGGACGAGGACTCCGGGATCAGAGGGGGCGATGGCGAAGCGATCCAACAGCCCGTCACCGAGGCCATCAACCACCCCATCGGCCACGTCACACAGGCACTGATCAACGTTTGGTTCAAGCGAGAGCCCAACGACGGCGATGGGCTTCCCGCTGACATCGGCCCCTTGTTCACCCAGCTGTGTGATGTGCGAGTCCAGCGGTTCCGGCATGGCCGGGTCCTGCTGGCCTCCCGATTGATCGCGCTCTTCCGTGTTGACCGCCAATGGACTGAGCAGGACCTGCTGCCACGGTTCGATTGGGCGGCCGATCCGATGGAAGCCAAGGCCGCCTGGGAGGGCTTCCTTTGGTCGCCTCGCCTTTACCGGCCGCTACTGCTTGCGTTCAAGCCGCAGTTCCTCGAAACGGCGCGCCACTATGGCGACTTGGGTGAACATGGCCAGCAGTTCGCCGCCTTCCTGACCTACGCAGCGTTGGGGCCTGTCGACGGCTACACGGCGGAGGAGTGGCGCGCTGCGCTCGCAGCGCTGCCGCAAGAGGGCTTGCAGGAGTCAGCGCAGGCGCTGGTGCAGGCGCTCGAAGGGGCCGCTGATCAACGAGAGGAATACTGGAAGAACCGCATCCAGCCGTTCTGGCAGGACGTCTGGCCCAAGTCGCGCGATCTTGCCACGCCTGGGATCTCTGAATCGCTTGCGCGGTTGTGTCTGGCGGCCGGGGGCCAGTTTCCAGCGGCTTTGACAGCCGTCTACGACTGGCTGCAACCCGTCGAGCATCCCTTCTACGTGATCCATCGACTGAACGAGTCTGGGCAATGTGGTCGGTTTCCGGCCGATGCGCTGCGTCTCCTGAGTGCAGTCGTTAGCGAGCAGCCCTGGGCCACACCCGAACTTGGCCAGTGCCTGGACGCCATCGTGCAAGCTGATCCAAAGCTGTCGTCGGATCCGGCGTACCAGCGCGTTCGCGAGCAGTTCCGAAAGCGCGGGGCTTGATCAAACCAGCGCGTCGCCTCGCTCAGTGTTGACTTCAACGAGCACTCCCGCCCACTTCCCCAACGCCTCCCGCCTCTCCTCGAAGTACGTGTGCCGGTCGTAGATCCCCTCCACCCCCGACAGCTTGTGGTTCAGGCACATCTCCGAGATGTCGCGCGGCACGCCCAGCGCGCGCAGATGCGACTTCACGGTGCTGCGCAGGTCGTGCGGCGTGAAGCGGCGCACCGCGGGCTTGGCGGTGCGCAGCCAGTGGTCGATGGCCTCGCGCAGAGTGTCCTTGTTCAGGTGGGTGTCGCCGCCATGCCGGGCCGCGCGGCTGCGTGAATGCGCCGGCAGCACGTAGGCCGAGTTGCCGGCCAGCGTGCGCAGTTCGCGGAACCAGTCCACCACCACGGGCGCCAGCGGAATGTCCATCGCCGCGCCGGTCTTGCTCTTCGGAATGTGCCACTGCGCACCGTCCAGGTCCACGTCCGCCCACTTCGCCTGGTACAGCTCGGCGCTGCGCACGGCCGTGGCCAGCAGGATGCGGATGGCCAGGGCGTTGCGGCGGCGCATTGGCGCGGCCAGCAGCAGCTTCAGCTCCTCGCGAGTGAGCATCAGGCGCTGGCGGTGCGGCGGCCGTTCGCCCAGCAGCGCCGAAAGCATGATGCCGTGGCAGGGGTTGGCGTTGATCAGCCGCTTGCCACAGGCGTGCGTGAACAGGCACTTGGTGGTGATGAGCAGCATGTTCGATTCGCCCCAGGTGAGGCCGGCGCCTTCGATCAGCGCCACCACGTCGCTGGCCTCGATCTCGCGCACGGTCAGCGCGCCCAGCTTCTTCTCCACGCGCTTCAGGTGCCGGCCGTAGCTCACCTGCGTGCTGTGCGCCAGGCTCACCAGCTTCTTGGCGCGGTAGTCCTTGGCCAGGTCACGCACCGTCCAGTCGCGCGCGGCGGTGGCCTTGGCCTTCTGCTTCTCGGCCGCCGGGTTGCGGCCCTGCTGCACTTCGGCGCGCTTGAGGGTGGCGATGCCGCGCGCCTCGGCCAGGCCGATGTCGGGGTAGCGGCCGATGGTCAGCTCGCGGCGCCGGCCGCCGTGCCGGTAACGCAGGATCCAGCCGGCCACGCCGGCGGCCGAGAGCGTGAACGTGAGGCCGTCGCCGTCGGCCTTGGCCAGCGGCTGGCCGGCCTTGATCCAGTGCCTGAGTTGCAGGTCCGTCAGGTGGCCCTTGTCCCGTGCCATGCGCACCCCCGTTGTTCGGATGTGGGCCGGATCGCGGCTACCCGCCTAGCTACCCAGCCAGCTACCCGATTGGAGTGGGACTTGGCGAGACTTCAAGGGCCTCGAAAAAACTTGCCACCCGAAAACGCCTGGGAAATCAGGCGCTTGCGGGTGGCAACTGGCACGGGGTGAGACCCCGTGAACCGCTACATCAGAACGATGTCGTACTGCTCCGGGTTCATCGACGGCTCGGCCGACAGCGAGATCGGCTTGCCGATGAATTCGCTCAGGCCCGCCAGGTGCGGGCTCTCCTCGTCGAGCAGCATCTCGACCACCGTGGCGTGCGCGACGACGCGGAACTCCTTCGGGTCGAACTGGCGCGCCTCGCGCAGGATCTCGCGCAGGATGTCGTAACACACGCTGCGGGCGGTCTTCACCTGGCCGCGGCCGTCGCAGGTCGGACACGGCTCGCACAGCATGTGCGCCAGGCTCTCGCGCGTGCGCTTGCGCGTCATC
>CAYTOT010000037.1:0-48206 GCA_964439475.1 uncultured Alcaligenaceae bacterium | reverse complement strand
CAGTGGCAAGAGCGACAGTGGCAAGAGCGACAGTGGCAAGAGCGACAGTGGCAAGAGCGACAGTGGCAAGGGCAGTGCTCCCGACGCCGCGATTGCATCCGCATCGCCTGCGAACGGATCGGGTTCCAAGCCGTCGCCGGGTATTCCCGCCGCCACTCCCAACGGGCTCTTCGCCGTACAGGTCTACGCCTTCTCCGATGTCTACGGCGCAAACTCTCTCGTCAACAAGCTGAAGCGCGTGGGCTATCCGGCGTACTCGGAGCCGACGAACACGAGCAAGGGACAGCTATGGCGGGTGCGCATCGGACCCTTTCCGTCGCGCGACGTGGCTGCGACCGCCCGCGACAGGCTGAAGGGCGAGGGCTACAACGGCATCGTCACCACGAAGTGACCGCGCGCAGGCGCCGGGCACGCACCGTCGAGGACATCAGGACAGCATGACGGTCTTCGATGGGACGGTCATCGGTGTCGTGCTGCTGTCGGTGCTCCTTGCCTACGTGCGCGGCTTCACGCGTGAACTGATCGCGCTCGGTGCCTGGGTGCTGGGTTTCATCGCTGCGCTCGCGTTCTCCCCGATCGTCGGTGCATGGCTTCCTGAGTTCGGGGGCAGCCCGGTGCTGCGCTACATCGTGGCGTTCGTCGCGATCATGATTCTCGCGATCGTCGCGGGCGCGCTGATCGCATGGCCGCTGTCGACCGTGATCCGCAAGTCCGGTCTGGGCTTCGTCGATCGCTTCCTGGGCGGCCTCTTCGGCGCCGCGCGCGGCGTCGTGGTCGTGCTCGCCTTCGTGCTGATCGCGGGCCTCACGGCACTGCCGCGGCAGGATTGGTGGCAAAATTCCGCCCTTGCCCCGCCGCTCGTGGCCGCTGCCCTGCAGTTCTCGGCCTGGCTTCCGGCAGAATGGGCGCAACGACTTGATTATTCGCGCGAAGGCCGCAAATCAACGAGCGCGGCCCAGGGTATCGGGCGGCAGCGGAAAGGATAGCCATGTGCGGCATCTTGGGCGTGGTCGCGCACACCCCGGTCAACCAGTTGCTCTACGATGGCCTGCTCCTGCTCCAGCATCGGGGGCAGGACGCGGCCGGAATCGTGACGAGCGAAGGTCCCATCTTCCACATGTTCAAGGGGCCAGGACTCGTGCAGAACGTGTTCCGCACACGGAACATGCGCGACCTCACGGGGTACGCCGGCATTGGGCACTGCCGTTATCCGACGGCGGGTTCGGCGTTCTCCGAGCTCGAGTCGCAGCCGTTCTACGTCAACTCGCCGTTCGGCATCACGCTCGGCCACAACGGCAATCTCACCAACAGCGAGGCCCTGAAGCGCGAGCTGTGGGAGCTCGACTTCAGGCACGTCAACACCAACTCCGACAGCGAGGTGCTGCTCAACGTGCTGGCTCTCGAGCTCGAGCGCGCCGCGCAGCATCATCGGCTCGATCCCGAGGCGATCTTCAAGGCGGTAGCGGGCGTGCACCGGCGCTGTCGCGGGGCCTATGCCGCGGTGGCGATGATCGCCGGCTACGGCATGCTGGCCTTCCGCGATCCTTTCGGCATACGGCCGCTCATCATCGGCAGGAACGAGCAGATGGGCGGCACGGAGTACGTCGTGGCCTCTGAATCGGTCGCCGTGGAGGCGCTCGGCTTCCACGTGCTGCGCGACGTGGCTCCCGGCGAGGCGATCTTCGTCGATACCACAGGCAAGTTCCACGCGCGGCAGTGTGCCGAGAATCCGTCGCTCCATCCGTGCATCTTCGAGTTCGTGTACCTCGCGCGACCTGATTCGGTGATCGACGGTACGTCGGTGTATGAGTCGCGCCTCAACATGGGCGCGGCACTGGCGGAGAAGATCCGCGGCATGCCGGAGGCGCAGGACATCGACGTGGTGATCCCGATCCCCGATTCGAGCCGCCCCTCGGCGCTGGCGCTCGCGAACAGACTGGGGCTCACCTATCGCGAAGGCTTCGTCAAGAACCGATACATCGGCCGCACGTTCATCATGCCGGGCCAGGCGATGCGCAAGAAGAGCGTGCGCCAGAAGTTGAATCCCGTGGGCATCGAATTCAAGGGCAAGGTGGTGCTGCTCGTCGACGATTCGATCGTGCGCGGCACCACGTCGCGCGAGATCGTGAACATGGCGCGCGACGCGGGGGCGCGGAAGGTGTATTTCGCCTCCGCCGCGCCGCCGGTGCGCTATCCCAACGTGTACGGCATCGACATGCCGAACCAGGACGAGCTCGTGGCCACCGGGCGCAGCGAAGCCGAGATCGCATTGGAGATCGGCGCCGACCTCCTCATCTACCAGGACCTGGAAGCGCTGAAGGATGCCGTGCGCAAGGTCAATCCGCGGCTCGTGAACTTCGAGGCATCGTGCTTCGACGGCAAGTACATCACCGGCGACATCACGGCGGACTACCTGTCGCACCTCGCCATCGAGCGCAGCGAAGCTCGCGGCCAGCAGGCCGAGGCCGACCTGCTGGAAGAGGAGAAGGAGGCGGGGTAGCGCGCCTGGCGGCGATCGTGCAATCCCTGCCGATCGAGTTCGATGCATGAATGCACTCGGCACGAAAGGCGGTCGTCCTGACGATTCACGGCATCGATCCGGAGTGCGACGCGGCGTGCCTGCGGTAGTATTCATCGCATGATCGCCATCGTTCGTGCTTTCGTCGCAGCGGCCGCGTGTAGCGTGGCATCCGTCGCCTGGTGCGAGACCGCCGGCGCCCCTTACGTTCCGACCCCGACGGCGATCGTCGACCGCATGCTGACGCTTGCCAAGGTCGGGCCGGGTGACTACGTGATCGACCTCGGCTCGGGCGACGGCCGCCTGGTCACGACCGCCGTGGCCAAGTACAAGGCCAGGGGCGGCATGGGCATCGACCTCGACCCGAAGCTCGTCAAGCTCGCCAACGAGAATGCGGCCAAGGCCGGCGTTGCCGATCGCGTGAAGTTCGTGGAGGGCGATCTGTTCAAGGCGAACGTCGGTGACGCCACCGTCGTCACGCTCTACCTCCTGCCGGGCATGCTGGGCGACGTCGAGGCGAAGCTCGCCAGGGAGCTGAAGCCGGGGACCCGAGTGGTCTCCCACGACTATCCGCTTCCGTCGTGGAAGCACGACGACGTCGTCACGTTCGACAGCCAGGAGAAGGTGCCGATCTCGGGAACGACCCGTACCGTGCTGCTGCTCTACCGGGTGCCCGAAAGATAGGGCGTTTCCCGCGTTGCGCGACGTACCCGGTGTCATGAGCCGAATGGGTCCACGGTGCCCTCCCGGTACTGACGATCCGGAGTCGACGCGAGGCGGATTGCGAGCATGACGCGTGGCTGGTGGCGGCTGCGGGCCCACGCGAAGGCACCATCGGTCAGCGGGAAAACATGAGTGACGCCGTGCAGATCGGCCCGTTCGCGCTGCCCTCGGGCGTGATCGCCACGCTGGCCGCCATCGCCGCGGGATGGCTCGCCGGCGGCGTGCTGGCCCGCCGATCGGGCGCTGATGCCGAGCGCCTGCTGACCGCCATGCTGGTCGCCGGTCTCGTCGTGTCGCGCGCCGCATTCGTGCTGCAATGGCCGCGGGCCTATCTCGACCATCCGCTCGCCATCCTCGACATCCGGGACGGCGGCTTCGACTGGATCGCCGGCATAGCCAGCTCCGGCTTGGTGCATGGCTCGGCCACGGTGCCCTGCCGACCACGCTGTTCTTCGATGCGCGGGGGGACCTCGCGAGCAGGCGCGTGGGCGAGCTGTCGGCGGCGACCTTCGCGCAGCACCTCGCCCGCGCCCGTGGCCCTTGACGACGCCGCGGATGCCGGATCAGACGGTGTCCGTCTTACACCGGTTCACATGTTCACATGATCGCGTGCTATGCTGAGGCGACAACCCGAATCCAGAGCCGCTGCCGATGTCCAACCTGACCGTTTCCATCGACGAGCATCTGATCAAGCGCGCGCGAATGCGGGCCATCGAGCAAGGCACGTCCCTGTCCGCCAAGGTGCGCGAGTTCCTGCAGGACTATGTCGGCGATTCGCCGGAGGCGCTGGCGCAGCAGCGTGCCGAGTCCACCGCGCGCCTGCTGGCGGCGATGGACGCCGCTGCTGCGCTGTCCGGGCCTGCGGCGCCGGTCGCGCCTGCGGCGCGCGGGCAACGCCGCAGCTTGCGCGACGCGATCTACGAGGGCGAGTTTCGCGCGCGCGACCGCGCCGCGGTGAAGGCGGCAGGGGTGCGCGCCAAGGGCGCCGTCTCCGGCAAGGGCGCCAAGCCCCGCGCACCGCGGGAGCGATGAGCGATGCCGGCCTTCATCGACACCAACGTGCTGGTGTATTGCACCGCTGGCGATGCGCCGGCCAAGCGCAACCGGGCGAGGGCACTCGTCGAGCGGCTGTCTGCCGCCGGCGAGGCGGTGGTCAGCACGCAGGTGCTGATCGAACTTTTCCATGTGCTCACGCGCAAGCAGAAGATGCCGGGCGCTGCGGCGCAGGCGCTGGTGCTGGCGTGCACCGCCTGGCGAGTGGTGCAAAGCGATGCAGCCCTCGTTGCGGCGTCGATCGAACAGTCGTTGCGGCACCGGCTGTCCATCTGGGACGCGATGGTCGTGCAGGCGGCGCTTCAGGCGCAGGCCCGCACGCTGTACAGCGAAGACTTGGGCCACGGCCAGCGGTTCGGCGCGTTGGCCGTGGTCAACCCGTTCATCGGCTGAATGTCGATGACGAGCGACGCGTCGCCGCCCCCGCCCCCGAGCTTCGATTCCGACCGCCAGCGCTGGGATGCGCGCTATGCGGGAGCCGGCTACCACTTCGGCACGGCGCCCAACGCGTTCCTGGCCTCGCAGGCGTTCCGCCTGCGTCCCGGGCTCACCGCGCTGTGCGTCGCCGACGGCGAAGGCCGCAACAGCGTGTGGCTGGCGCAGCAGGGGTTGCGGGTCCGGGCCTTCGACCTGTCACCGGTCGGTGTGGCGAAAGCGCAGGCGCTGGCCCGGCGTGCCGGCGTCGAGGTGGATTTCGAAGTGCGCGATGCGGCTGGCTTCGACTGGTCGGCGCGACGATTCGACGTCGTCGCCGCGATCTTCGTGCAGTTCGCATCGCCCGCCCTGCGCGAGCGGATGTTCCGCGGCATGGTCGACGCGCTGGCTCCCGGCGGATTGCTGATCCTGCAGGGCTACGGACCGAGGCAGCTCGACTACGCGACCGGTGGCCCGGGTCGGCTGGAGAACCTCTACACCGAGGAACTGCTGCGCGAGAGCTTCGCCGGACTCGACATCCTGCACCTTGCCGCGCACGACGACATGATCGACGAGGGCGATGCGCATCGGGGCATGTCGGCGCTGATCGATCTTGTCGCGCGCAAGCCGGTGAGTGGCGCGGCCATCTGATCGACGGCGAATCGACGATCCTCGATTTCATCACCCGCGCGGTGCGGCAATGCACCCGGTTCGGCCGGCGCCGGCCTCGCGAGGGGAACGGATGGCAGGACGCCGCAGTGGCCTTCAACGGCCTTCGGGCAATCGCTCAAGTGCCGGCTGCGAATACCTCCACCGGCGCCCCGACACCCTTGAACGAAACCGGACCCACGGCCTCGATGCCGCTGCGCTCCCCGAGCGCCTTGCGCGTGCTGGCGTCCATGAGGATCGCATGCTGCGCGACCTTGGTGTGCTGCTCGATGCGCGAGGCGAGATTGACGATGTCGCCGATGCAGGTGTAGGTCGCACGTGCCTTGGTGCCGGCGTAGCCCGCGATCATCTCGCCGGAGGCGATGCCGATGCCGATACGAATCGGCGGCCTTCCCTGCGCTGCGCGCTCGGCATTGAACAGCGCCACGAGCTCGACCATCTCGCGCGCGGCGTCGACCGCGGCGGCCTCGTGTGCAGGGAGCTCGAGCGGCGCGCCGAATACCGCCATGAGCCCGTCGCCCACCATCAGCGTGACGATCCCGCCGTGGCTCGCGATGGCGTCGAACATCAGCGCGTACCAGTTGTTGAGGAGCTCGATCGTCTCCTCGGGCGGCTGCGTCTCGGCAAGCGGCGTGAAGTCGCGGATGTCCGCGAACATCACGCTGGCGCGCACGCGCCGTCCGCCGAGGGAGAAGCCGGAGTGCTCGAGATCCTTCGCCACCTCCGGCGTGGCGAACTGGCGCAGCAGCTCCCTCTGCCGGTCGCGCAGGCGCTTCTTCTCGAGACTGGCGCCGATTCGCGCCTTGAGCAGCACCGGATTGACGGGTTTGTGCAGGTAGTCCTCGGCGCCGAGCTCGATGCAGCGCGCGACGTGATCGATGCCTTCGAGCGACGACGTCACGATGACCGGCACGTCGCGCAGCGTCGTGTCCTGCTTCATCGCGGCGAGCACGCCGAAGCCGTCCATCTCCGGCATCTCCATGTCGAGGAGCAGGAGATCGTAGCGGCCCTCGCGCAGCATCTCCAGCGCGATGCGGCCGTTCTCGGCGGTGGCGGCCGAATGTCCGAGCAGCTCGATGTTGCGCGACAGGAGCAGCCGGTTGACCTTGTTGTCGTCGGCGACGAGAAGGCGCGATCCGCTACTCATCGCGCAACGCCTGAAGCTCCGCCGCGGCGCGCGCGTACTCCGCGGTGACGGGGTCGAGGGCCTGGTCGCCACGTGCAGCCACGGCGGCGAGTCCGGCGGTCTCGAGGTCCCGGGCGAGGCCGGCAAGGGCGACCGCGCCGAAGGTGCTGCTGTTGGACTTGAGCGAGTGCGCGGCGCGCCGGAAGCGGTCGACATCGCCGCGCGCGAGCGCGTCGCGGAGATCGGCGAGCATGCCCGGTCCCTCCTGCAGGAAGGTGTCGACGAGCTCGCGCACGAAGTCGCTGCCGGTGGTGTCGCGCAGCTCGGAGAAGACCGCGGGATCGATGGAACTCGTCATCGTCGGACCCTGGCACGCGCTCCGCGCGGCACTGAATTCATGAGTACCGTCACCAGATGCTCGACACGGATGGGCTTGGTGACGTAGTCGTCCATCCCGGCGGCGAGGCACATCTCGCGGTCGCCCTGCATCGCGTTCGCGGTCATCGCCACGATGCGTGGACGCGCGCCAGCGGGCCAGCGGGCATTGATGCGTCGCGTCGCCTCGAGGCCATCCATCTCCGGCATCTGCACGTCCATGAGCACGACATCATAGTCCTGGCGCTCGACCGACTCGATGGCCTCGATGCCGTTGCTCGCGAGATCGGCGCGATAGCCCATCTGCTGCAGCAGGCGCAGGGCGAGCTTCTGGTTCACGACGTTGTCCTCGGCGAGCAGGATGCGCAGGGGGTGGCGCTGCGCGAGTCCAGCATCGACGTGCTGCCGGTCCGGGCGGCGCGATCCGTGCGCGGTGCTGTCTCCCGTGACGTCGCGAGCGAGAGCGTCGAGGAGCGCCGACTGGCGGATGGGCTTGGCGATGAACGCAGCGAAGGTCGCGTCGACGGCACCGGCCCCACGCCGCCCTGCGAGCACGACCTTCAGCGCGGGCCGGCGTTCGTGGATGGCGCGGGCGACGGCTACGCCGGTCATGTCGGGCAGGTTCATGTCCACCAGCGCGACGTCGAATCGCTCGCCGGCATCGATCGCCCGCAATGCGTCTGCGGCCGTAGCGGAGGCGTGGACCTCCATGCCCCATCGCGTGAGGACGAGCCCAAGGGCGCGCTGTTGCGCGGCATTGTCGTCCACGACGAGCGCCCTCTTTCCGGCCAGCGCGCCTTGTCGAGCGGAAAGATCGCGGTGAGCGTCTTCGGGCAACGCTGCCGCGGGCGCGTCGATGACGAAGCGGAACGTCGAACCGTGACCGGGACCGTCGCTTTCGACCCACATCGTGCCACCCATGAGCTCGGCGAGCCGCTTGCTGATGGCGAGCCCGAGGCCGGTGCCTCCGTACTTGCGCGTGGTGGAGGCGTCGGCCTGACTGAACTTCTGGAAGAGACGGCCGATCGCCTCGGACGAAAGCCCGATGCCGCTGTCGCGTACCGCAAAGGCGAGCTTGCCCTGCGCCGTGGACGCCACCGTGAGCAGCACCTCGCCGCGCTCGGTGAACTTGACCGCGTTGGAGAGGAGGTTGAGCAGGACCTGGCGCAGGCGCGTGACGTCGCCCCGCACGGCCGCCGGCACGCCGTCCTCGAAGAGGCAGACGAGCTCGATCTCCTTCTCGGCGGCGCGAGCCGAGACGAGATCGAGCGCGGATTCCACGCACTCGCGGAGGTCGAAGGGCTGCGCCTCGATGTCGAGGCGGCCGGCCTCGATCTTGGAGAAGTCGAGGATGTCGTTGATGATGGTGAGCAGGGCATCGCCCGAGTCGCGGATCGTGGTGGCGTAGTCGCGCTGGTCGGCGTCGAGCCTGGTGTCGAGGAGCAATCCGCTCATGCCGATCACGGCGTTCATCGGCGTGCGGATCTCGTGGCTCATGGTGGCCAGGAAGGCGCTCTTGGCTTCGCTCGCGGCGTCGGCGGCGCGGCGTGCCTCGCGCTGGGCGTCGGCGAGCTCGCGCTGGAGCTTTGCTTCCGCGCTGGCGCGCGACTCCCTTTCCGCGAGCCGCGCCGCATCCTCGCGCAGGCGCTGCGCGGTGCGCAGGTGGTCGCGTGCCCAGGAGACGATGCCGCCGAGGAACACGAGGGGAAGCATCACGGTGCTGAACGTCACCAACCACGTGGGAGGCCAGGCGGGCCAGGCGACGGTCGCGAACAGGGAAAGCAGGGTGTACACCATCCAGACGAGGTAGACGGCGAGATACATCACGAAGACGGCCAGCATGGCGAGCCCGATCGGCGCCCCCTGTCGCCATACGCGCCAGGCCGCAGCGAATCCCAGCGGCATCATCGCGAGCCAGATACCGGCGCTCAGCCTCCTCGTCACGGGCAGCGCCCCGGGGATCATGGACAGCACGGCCACGGCGAGCAAGGCCACTGCGCCGCCGAGAAGCCACCGATACAGCCGCGGCGTCCTCTCTCGCGCGCGCAGCATCGCGATGATCGCGAGGAGGTTGAGCCCACCCCAGCCGTAGGCCACCAGGTTGTACAAGGGGCCGCGGGCGAGGTCCAGTTCCGGGGTCAGGCTCAAGTCGACACGGTAGGTCCAGAATTCCTGCACGCCGGAGACAGCGAAGACGAGGGCGAAGAGGAACTGTGCGCGATCGCGCGTTGCCACGCCGAGCATGACGGCCGTGAGGGCAATCGTCGCGAACAGGATCGCGACGGCGAGGTGCGTGGCGTCGTGGCTGCGCTGGGCTTGCACCCCGGAGGCGAAGTCGACCGCCTTCATATAGTTGTAGTTGTTGTACGCGCCGCCTGGCGCGACGTGCAGGTAGAACGGGGCATCGGCCGCTGCCAGCTGTGGAAAGAGCGTGCCGAGCGAACCGGCGGTCGCATTGGCACTCGGACCGAAGTCTTTCGAACGCGCGAGCATGCGGCCGTCGCCCGCGAAGACGGCGAGGTCACGTTCGCGCGCATTGCCCGACACGCTCAGCACATCGTGCCCGAGGATGCCGCCATCGATGCGCACCCAGCAGGCATCCTTGCCGGTGCGGGGTAACACGCCGTCGTCCGCGCGGGTCCAGGACGACGGCGGCAAGCCGGCAGGAACGGAGCCGGGCGTGACGTCGGCGCCGCAACGGTAGAGGATGGGCACCCGTCGCTCCGTCTGTGCCTGCAACTGTGTAGCGCAGACGCACAGCACGAGCATCGCGAGCAGTGCGCGCAGGTTCACTGGACGGCCCCGCGCACGACGCGCTTCGAGGTTGATTCTCCCTCGGGGTGGCGCGGCGAACTCATGAGGCGAGTCTTCGCGCTGGCGCGCTCCACGGCTTGTTCGTCGTTGGGACAGCCCGGCGGGCTCACAGCATCCCCTCCGCGCGGGCGTGCCGCGGCGTCGATTCCTCGAGCGCGTCAGACCGGCTCACGCCACGCTCCGCGCCCGCGACTGGCGCAGTGCATCCATCAGCGCGTCGACACGGATCGGCTTGGTGAGGTAGTCGTCCATCCCGGCGGCGAGGCATGCCTCGCGGTCACCCTGCATGGCGTTAGCGGTCATCGCCACGATGCGCGGACGATCGCCGGCGGCCCAGCGCGCGCTGATCCGCCGCGTCGCTTCGAGGCCGTCCATCTCGGGCATCTGCACATCCATCAGGATCACGTCGTAGGTCTGGCGCTCGACCGCCTCGATGGCCTCGATGCCGTTGCTCGCGAGATCGGCTCGATAGCCCATCTGCTGCAGGAGGCGCAGCGCAAGCTTCTGGTTCACGACGTTGTCCTCGGCGAGCAGGATGCGCAGGGGGTGGCGGCGGGCGAGATCGGGATCGAGCGCGGCCTTGACCTGCGGTGCGGACCGGGGTGCGACATCGCGCACGAGCAGGCTCACCAGTGTGTCGAACAGGTGCGACTGGCGAACGGGCTTGGCGAGAAAGGCCGCGAAGAGCGTGTCGTCGTCACCGGCCTCGCGACGTCCGAGCGAGCTCCACAGCACGCGCGGCAGGTCGGGGCGCACCTCGCGCATGCGGCGGGCGAGCGCCACGCCGTCCATTTGGGGCATGTGCATGTCGGTGACCGCGAGGTCGAAGTGCTCACCTGCCGTGAGCCATGCGATCGCCTCGTCCGGAGACGCGGTGTCGCGCGCCACCATGCCCCACTTGACGGCCTGCAGCGTCAGCACGCGGCGGTTCGTGGCGTTGTCGTCGACCACGAGCATGCGCTTGCCCGCGAGTGCCGGTTGCACGCCGGTGATGCTGTGCGATCGCGCAGGAGGCACCTCGGCAACCGGCGCTTCGATCGTGAAGTGGAACGTCGAGCCGTGACCGGGACCTCCGCTCTCGCACCACATCGTGCCACCCATCAGCTCGGCGAGGCGCTTGCTGATGGCGAGCCCCAGCCCCGTTCCGCCGTACTTGCGCGTGGTCGAGGAATCCGCCTGCGAGAAGGACCGGAAGAGGCGCCCCATCGCCTCCTGGGAGAGGCCGATGCCGGTGTCCTGCACGCGGAAATGCAGCTGCGCATGCCCGGCGGACGTAGGCCGCGCGGTGACGGTGACCACGACCTCGCCCTCCTCGGTGAACTTCACGGCGTTGGACATGAGGTTGAGGATGACCTGGCGCAGGCGCGTGACGTCACCGGCGATGGCGGCCGGCACGTCGCCCTCGAAGAGATAGGCGATGTCGAGGTGCTTCTCCACCGCGCGCGCGGAGATGAGGTCGAGCGCGGACTCGACGCAATCGCGCAGGTCGAAGGGCGCGACCTCGATGTCCATGCGCCCCGCCTCGATCTTGGAGAAATCGAGGATGTCGTTGATGATCGTGAGCAGCGCGTCCCCGGACTCGCGGATCGTGGACACGTAGTCGTGCTGCTCGGGATTGAGCGGGGTGTCGAGCAGGAGGCCGCTCATGCCGATCACGGCGTTCATCGGTGTGCGAATCTCGTGGCTCATGGTGGCGAGGAACGCGCTCTTCGCCTCGTTGGCCGCTTCGGCGGCGGCCCGCGCTTCCTGCGCCTCGTTGAAGAGGCGCACGTTCTGGATGGCGACCACCGCCTGGCCGGCGAACGAGCGCAGCAGGGCGAGCTGCTTCTCGGAGAATGGCCCCGACGTCGTGCGCCCCACCCACAACGTCCCGAGCGCGCGTCCGCCGGACATCATCGGGGCGAAGATCATCGAGCGCAGGCCGATGGCCCGGCAGCCATTGCGGGAGCGCTCCGGCATGTCGCTGCGCTCGATGTCGGGATAGACCAGGACACGCTGCTCGAGGATGGCGAGTCCGGATGCGCTGCCGTGGCTCAGCGGCTGGGGGAACAGGCCGCGCAACTCCGCCTCGCCGGCGCCCTCGTAGGCGCCGATGTCCAGCATGCCGTCGTCGCGCAGCAGGGTGAGCCCCGCATTCTCGCCGGCAAACAGGCGCTGGCAGCGTCGCGTGATCGTCTCGAACACGGGTTGCGCATCGGCGATCGAGTTGGAGATGACCGCGAGCACTTCGCTGGAGGCGCGTTGCTGGTCGAGTGCGTCGGCGGTCTCGTTGAACAACTGCGCGTTGCGCAACGCGACCGATGCCTGGCGCGACAGTCCCGACAGGAACTCGAGATCGCGCGCGTCGAACGGCTGGCCGCCGGTCCGCCAGACGGCCATCGCGCCCTCGACCGCGTCGTCGTGTCCGAGGAGCGGCACGACCATCAGTCGCTCGCCGGAAGCCGGCTGCGTTCCGGGAATCGGGACCGCGCGCGGATCTGCGGCAGCATCGTTGATGAACTCCGCCTTGCCGCTTCGCAACAGGCTGCCGATGATGCCCACGCCGCCTTCGACGGTGGTGGCCTCGAGTGCCGCCGCGTTGTCACCTACGGCGACGATGGCCCGGTACGTCGGCGTGCCGGCATTGGGCAGGAATATCGCGCTGCTGCCGGCCCGCAGCAGGTCCCTGGCGTGACCGGCGATGCGGTTCATCACCGTTGCGAGGTCGAGCGACGACGACAGGTCCCGGCCCACCTCGGCCAGCGCCGCCGCCTCGCGCTCACGGCGCTGCGTGGCCTCGAGCAGGCGCGCATTCTCGAGCGCCACGGCCATGGAGGATGCGATCGTGGACAGGAGACTGATCTCGGCCTCGCCGAACGCATCCTCCCGTTCGAAGCTCTCGACCGAGATGGCGCCGGTCAGGCGCTCTCCGAGCATCATCGGGACGAACACGCAGGCGAGGCTCGCATCCGTGCCTTCGACCGTGCTGATGCCGAGCGCATCCATCGCCGCCCGGTTGTTCATGACGACGGGCAGTCCCTTCTGCATGGCGTGGGCGAGCTTCGAGTCCTCCTTGTGACGATGCACGCGACCCGGCAGGCGCAGTCCATGCTCGTAGACGTAGAGAACATGCACCATGTCGGCCTCGTCTCGCCAATGGATGGCGAGGTCGCCGGTATGGAAGAGCGAGCGCAGCCTGTCGCCCACCAGATCGACGATGGCGCGGAAGTCGAGCTCCCTCGACATGCCTTGCTGGATCTCGTTGATGACGGCGAGCTCGCTTACGCGCTGTTCCAGCAGGCGATGGGACGTCGACAGCTCATGGGTGCGCTGCGCGACCTTGGCTTCGAGGCCCTCCGACCACTGCGCGTTGTCGAGCGCGATGGCCGCCTGGCTCGCGAGCATCGCGAGCAGGTTGCGGTCGGCCTCGTGGAAGCGACCGAAGGCGCCGTCGATGTCGCAGTAGAGGTACGCCAGGGACTCGTTGCGCACCGAGAGCGGCGCGACGATGATCGATCGCTGGGCGAGCCCCGTCGCGTCTTCCGGCGCGTGGACCAGCAGCGCGGAGTTTGCGCGGGCGGCCCGATCGATCCACGGCAGGGCAGCATCGAAAGCGGCCGGCGCATCCTCGTCGCGCGGCACGAGCGAGCGGACCGCCTCGCGTCGGCCGTCGATGTCGTGCACGATGAGCACGCGCTCGGCGCCCGAAAGCTCGGTCGCCTCGTCGAGCAGGAAGTCGAGCAGCGCATCGCGCGAGCGCAGCTCGTTCATGCGCAGGCCGGTATCGACGAGACGCTCGAAAGGCTCGCTCAACGACGAGGCGCCGACGAGGTGCCGCGGGCGGCGCCGGTCGCGGGAGCTGCGGCCGGCGATCGTGGCGAGAACGATCTCGCGAACGTCGCGATCCTTGTCGAGGAAATTTCGCCGCAGGCCCTCGTCGGTGACCCTGTCGATCGCGCGCGTCACGAAGCGATAGGCGATGGCGAGCGCGCGCCGCGCCCCGGCGTGCCTCCCGTTCGCGCGAAGCGCCTCGCGGTGCCACCACCACAACGACGGTATGGCGATGCCCTGGAGGTCCTCGAGCCCACGCGCGCGGTGCAGGTCCGTCGCATGGATCGATGCGGCAAGCGCCTCGGCGGGCTCGCCGGCGGCGAGGGCGGCTTCGCAGGCGACGAGGTCGGCGCTGATCACGAAGGCGATGTCGTCCGAGCCTTCGATGCTGCGCTGGCTTTCGCGCGCACGCCGGAGCGCGGTCGCCGCGTCGCCTTTCCAGAGCGCCACGGCGGCATCGACATGCGTCTTGTGGCCCTCGACGTGTGGCGAACCGGAGTGCCGGAAGAGCTCGAGGCTGCGGGCAAGATCGGCCATGGCCTCCGTGTCGTGGCCGAGCTCGTGCTGCGAGAAGCCGCGCGCGCGCAGGGCGAGCGCGGCAGACGGGCCAGCGGAGGCACCGGCCCTCTGATAAGCCTCGAACGCGCGCGTGTAGTGGCGGACCGCGCGCCGATGGAGACCGAGGTTGGCGTTCTGCGCGCCGAGATTGTGCTCGATCATCGCGAGGCGCTCGGTGTGTCCCGCCGCGGCGAACGCCGCCTGCGCCTCGCGCAGCAGGCGCAGGTTCTTCGCGATGTCCGGCTCGTTGAACGTGAGCATGTTGAGCGCGTTGCCGACGCCGACCAAGTCGCCGCAGCGGCGGGCGATGGCGAGTGCCTTGCGTGCCGCCGCGTCCGCGGCCTTCACCTGACCCAGCTGGCTGCGCGACGCCGAGACGCACCACCAGGCCCGGCCCTCCTGCTCCGCGAGGCCCAACGACGCCGCCGACCGCGCCGCCTCCTGTGCCGCGACGAGCGACGGTCGCGCCTCGCGCATCCGCATCGACGCGTCCGCCCACCGGATGAGCGTGTCCACCTCGATGCGCGGGTCGTTGGCGGCGCGCGCCGCGGCGAGCGCGTCACGCGCGGTGTCGAGGGCGTCCCGCGAGCGGCCGGCGCGCGTCTCGAGCGTGGATCGGCGGACGAGCGCCTGCGCGAGGTGAGCCTGCTGGCGGGACGCCCTCGCCAGCTCGAGCATGGACTCCGCGTCCGCCGTCGCCGCTTCGAACTGGCCGAGCGCGAGCAGGCTGTTCGCGCGAAGGTCGAGGAGGCACAGGCGCTCGCGCGTGCCGAGGCGGCGCCTGTCGAGCGCTGCGCTCGCGGTCTCGATGGCTGCCGCGTGACGACCCGTTTGCGCGAGCCTGGCGACGGCGTCCGCCGCCGTCACGGCAGCCGGGGCGGTGCGCCGCGAACGCGCGGCCCGGGTCGACGGGCCTGGCGGCGACCGGCGCTTGCGGCCTTCGTTCCTGGCGGGCATGGGCATGAGCCACAGGCGGTGGGACCGCGCTTGCCGGTCCCGGTCGCGCGAGTCTACCGGGACGATTCCTGCGCGCAAGCCCTTGGGGAATACTCCACAGGCGACGATGCGATTGCTCGCTTGCCGGCGCGACGACGACGTGGTTGCCGTGGCGGCACGCCCCGTGAAGCCGCCTGACCGATGAAGTCGACGTGGTGGGTACTGACCTGCTGTCGGGCCGATCGGCCGCGGCGGATTGACGCACCGCAGAAAGCTTGCCTACAATACCAATTCGCGCCGATTTGAAGCTTCAGCTTGCGGGCGCGTAACAAATTCCGCTAAAGCGAGGTTCAAGCTCCACCCACGAGATACGTGGGGGAGCACACGAAACCCGTCAGGCGGAATGCCCGACGGGTTTTTTGTTTGTGCATGCCGGCCGCGCGAAAGGCCGACGCGCAGCATCGATTGCGAAGGACGAGTCATGACCACCGACGCCAGGCGCGGCTTCACCACCGCCATTCTCCATTCCGACCGCGACGCTCCCATCGAGCACGGCGCGCTGCACAAGCCGCTGCACCTGTCGGTCGCCTACGGCTACCGCGACGCCAACGAGCTCGCCGCCGTCTTCCAGGGACGCGCCAGCGGTTACGCCTACGGTCGCCAGGGCAATCCCACATCGGCGGCGCTGGAGGCCAAGGTCACCGCGATGGAGGGCGGCATCGGCACCGTGACCTTCGCTACCGGCATGGCGGCGATCGGCGCGATCATGATCGCGCTCCTGAGGAAGGGCGATCACCTCGTCTCGAGCCAGTACGTGTTCGGCAACACGGCAAGCCTTTTCCTCACGCTGGAGGCGCACGGGCAGGACGTGACCTTCGTCGACGCCACCGACGTCGCCAAGGTCGAGGCCGCGCTCACGCCCGCCACGCGCATGGTCTTCGTGGAGACCATCGCCAATCCGCGCGTGCAGGTGGCCGACCTCGCGAGGATCGGCGAGCTCTGCCGCCAGCGCGGGATCATCTACATCGTCGACAATACGATGACCTCGCCGTGGCTCTTCCAGCCGAAGTCGGTCGGCGCGAGTCTCGTGCTCAATGCGCTCACCAAGTACATCGGCGGCCACGGCAATGCCCTCGGTGGTGCGGTGACCGACACCGGCCTCTTCGACTGGACGACCTACCCCAACATCTACGACTCGTACAAGTCGCAGCCTCCGAAGAACTGGGGGTTGCAGCAGATGCGCAAGAAGGGCCTGCGCGACTGGGGCGGCACGCTGGCGCCCGAGCAGGCGCATCACATCGCGATCGGCGCGGAGACGCTCGCCTTGCGGATGGAGCGCATCTGCGACAACGCGCTCGCGCTCGCGCGCTTCCTCGAGACGCATCCGGCGGTGCGCGCGGTGCATTACCCGGGGCTGGCGTCGCATCCGCAGCGTGCGCTCGCGGCAGAATTCTTCCGCGGACGCTTCGGCGGGCTGCTCTCGTTCGAGTTGGTCGACGGCGTGGATCCGATGGCCTTCCTCAACCGTTTGCGTATCGTGGTCCTGTCGTCGAACCTGGGCGACAACCGCACGCTCGCCATTCCCGTCGCGCAGACGATCTTCTACGAGATGGGCGCGGAACGGCGGCGCGCCATGGGGATCGCCGAATCGTTGATCCGCGTGTCGGTGGGCATCGAGGATCGCGAGGATCTCGTCGGGGACTTCCGGCAGGCGCTCGCCTGACCCGATCGCCGTTCGGGACGTCCGCCTGACGCTTCCGCGCGTCGGGACGTGCCGTTGGACGGCACACCTCCACGGCACGTCTCCTCGACGGGCGCGTCGGCGCCAACGGCGAAGCGTGGGCTCCGGCCATCCCCACGCCCGTTCGTGGTGGACAACTCGTGCGCCTCGGGCATCGAATTTGCTCCTGTGCGTCCCGTTGGGATCCGATCGCGTTCCGTCGGATCGTTGCGTGACGATGGAATCCCGGCTGACGGGAGCAGGAGAAGATGCATTACCGAGTCGTTCTGCAAGGCCGCACCGTAGCCGGCGCGGATGTCGAGCACGTCAAACGTGAGTTCGTTCGCGTGACCGGGTTGTCGGCGAACGTGGCCGAGAGCTACTTCGACGGCATGCCGCATCAGGTCAAGCGGCAGGTAAGCCAGGCGGATGCGGAGCGGATCGCTGCAACGTTGCGCGCGATCGGCGCTGCCGCGTCCGTGGAGCGTGAGGTCGCCGAAGGCGACGAGGAAGACAAGGGCGAGATTCGTATCGTCGCCAACCCTCTGATCTCGGGCCCGCCGAGCATCGTCCCCGGCATGGGCGGGGCTGCGATGGCGGCGCCCGTGGTCAGCCAGCCGCGCTGGGTTCGCCAGGTGCGGGAGCGGTTGCCGGTGATCGTCGGCGTGATCCTGCTCGTCCTCGGCGCGATACAGCTCGCGCCCATCGTCGACGACTTCATCCAGACCGTGAAGCCCCCGGCCGCGCCCGTCGTGCCCACGAAGCGCGCGGCGGCAGCGGCCGCGGAAGAGCCGGTCGGCGCAGCCGACCTCGACGTCACGCTGCTGTACGGTCCGTGGCGCTGTACGGACCAACGCACCGGCATCGCGACTTACTGGGCCTATCAGGCCGATGGCCACGTCGTCTACTACGGGGACACGTTCAAGGACGGCGCCCTCGTGGCGTCGACCGCCAACGATGTCCCCAATGCATGGAAGCTCGCTGGCGACCGTCTCGTGTTCGCCCTTCCACAAGGGGAGATCGAATCATTCGCCGTGCAGGCGCTCACGCTTGGCAACCTGCGCTACGGCGACGCCCGCAAACGCATCGAGGTCGATTGCCGGCGGCCTTGAGGTGGCCGCCATCTTGCGAGCCGACCAGCCAGATGCCATCGACTCGTCAGGTCCGGCCATGCGCAGCTCCTGCGCTGACCGACGGAGCCGACGGCGGTGTCCACGTCGGCCTCTGGAAGAACGCCGTCGCTTCGCTCGCGGCGGCGAGCAGCATCGGCACGTGTGCCTTGCAGGACAGCGTGGCGATCTCGTCGCGATTTGCGTAGCGCGCTTCCAGCGTCTCCTCGCCGTCGGGGCGCAACGTGCCGCCCAGGACGCGGGCCTCGAACGTGGTGGATACAAACGACACGCGGTCGCCGTTACCGTAGGTATGCCGGCAGAGCTCGCCGCCGAAGACGCCGACGATGCGCACCAGCTCGACGGCGAGGCCGGTCTCCTCCCACATCTCGCGCACGGCGGCATCCGACGGGAGCTCGTAGGGCTCGATCATCCCCCCGGGCGTTGTCCAGTTGTTGCCCTCGGCGTGCCGCACGAGCAGCACGCGCCGGGCGCTGTCTCACGCCTTCTTCACCCACGCGATGCAATAGGCGTTGGGAGCGATCTTGCCTTCGACGATCTTGCAGGCGTCGGGCGGGATGAACTGCAGGCAGTTGCTGCATTGCTTGTCGCCATCGGGATGGTCCTGGTACTTCATTGCGGCCTTGGGCACCTTGGCCTGCGCCCGGGCCCGTTCGCTCGACAGCAGGCCGGCGCCCGCCGCGCTCGCGAATGCAACGGCAGATTTCAGTACGGAACGACGTGTGCAGTTGATGTTGCTGTGCATGTTGGATGCCTCTCTTGGAGTGAGGTTGTGGGGCACGACGGTCAGCCGTGCATGGGACGGCCGAGGGGATGGCCCCGCGGCCGCGGCATTCCGGCGATCCAGGTGCGTGATCAGGATCGCCTACTTCACCGCGCCGCCGGTGATGCCGGCGACGAAGCCGTCGACGAAGAAGTTGTAGAGAACGGCGATCGGCACGCTCACGATGAGGCACGCGGCCATCAGCGAACCCCAGAAGTAGACGTCGCCGCGGACCAGGAACGTGGGCACCCCGACGCTCACCGTGTACTGCGCGGAGCTGGTGATGAAGGTCAGCCCGTAGACGAACTCCTGGGTCACGAGTGTCAGGCTGAAGATGACGCAGGCGAGCATGCCGGCCCTCGTCACCGGCAGCACGACCTTGACGAACGCGCCGAGCCGCGTGAGGCCATCGACCATGGCCGCTTCCTCGATGTCGCGCGGCACGCTGCGGAAGAATCCCATCATGAGCCAGGCGCAGAACGGAACGGTGAAGCTCGGGTAGACGAGCACCAGCGACCACAGCGAATCCTGCAGCCCGAGATCGGCGATGATTCGCGAGAAGGGTATGAACAGGATCGTCGGGGGAATCAGGTAGGTGAGAAAGATGGCTATCCCGAGCGTGCGGCCACGGCGTCCCGACAGGCGCGCCAGCGCATAGCCCGCGGGCAGGGCGAGCAGCAGCGTGATCAGCACCACCGCCGCGCTGACGGCGACGGTGTTGACGATCCATTGGCCGAACTGCGTGTCGTGGAAGAGCACGCGCAGATGCTCGAGTGTCGGCGGCTGGTTGAACCACAGCGGATTGGCGGCCGCGTCGAGCAGGTCGGCGGTGCGCTTGAACGCGGTGATCGCCATCCAGTAGAACGGGAAGGCGAGGAACACCACGAACACGGCGAGCAGCAACGCGTGCCCGGTTCGCAGCGCGGCGCGTCTGGCATCCATCGCCCGTGGCCTATACCACCTCGGCGCGGCGCGCCAGGGTCAGGAACAGGATGGCAACCGCGGCGAGCACCGGGAACAGGAACAGCGAGATGGCGGCACCGGTCGCGAGGTCGCCGCCGTCCACCCCGGTGAAGTAGGCGTAGCTTGCGAGGACCTGGGTCGAGTCGAAGGGACCGCCGCGGGTCAGAACGTAGATCACGATCATGTCGGTGAACGTGAAGACGATCCCGAACAGCAGCGCCACGAGGATCACCGGCATGACCAGCGGGATCTGGACCAGGAACAGCCGGCGCATGAAGCCGGCTCCGTCCACCTGCGCGGCGTCCAGCACGTCCTGCGGAATGGCGGTGAGTCCGGCGAGAATGATCACCGTGGCCAGGGGCAGCAGGCGCCACACGTTGACCAGGATGACCGACATCATCGCGAGGTCGGGCTGGCCGAGCCACACCGGCGTGTAGCTCGCAGGGATCAGGTGAAGGGCATGCAGGGTCCAGGTGAGGATGCTGTAGATCGGATCGAAGATCCACAGCCAGCCGATGGCGCCGAGCGAGATCGGCGCGACCCAAGGCAGCAGGATCAGCAGGCGAACGAGCCAGCGTCCGCGGAACTCGTGCTGCAGCGCCATCGCCAGGATCTTGCCGAGGACGACCACCAGGATCTGCGAAGCGACGGCGAACACGGCCGCGTTGCGCAGCGCGCGCCAGAACGTCGGGTCCCTCATGATCGCTTCGTAGTTGCGCAGCCCGACGAAGTGGAGCCCGGTGCTGCCCACGGTGGCGTCGCTGAAGCTGTAGAAGACGCCCAACAGGAACGGAAAGCCCACCAGCACCACGATGTAGAGGATCGCGGGCGCGAGCAGCACGCCGCCGAGCGTTCTGTCGTCGTCGCGCCAGCCCCCGAGCCGCCGGGGGCGCCCGAGGCCGCGGCCGACGAGCCGCTCATCGAGCGCCGTGGGCGCGAGCATGGCGGTCTTCATGCCGACGCGGCGAGCTTGCGTCCGCTATCGAGCGCAAAGCGCCTCATGTGGCACGGACGCACCGCGAACGCGTGGCGTTCGCCGGGGTTGACGTCGATCGCCAGCAGCGACGGCAAGCGCGAGATGACCCGCGTCGGCGGCTGCGGCGGCTCGAGCGTGCCGTAGATAAGGCGGTCGGCACCGAGATCCTCGACCAGCTCCACGCGCAGTGGAAAGGCCCGGACCGGCTCGCCCGGGGCAAAGGCGGCCTCCGGCAGCAGGTGCTCGGGGCGCACGCCGACGCACGCATCACCGGCGCGCACGAGATTCATCGGCGGCGAACCGACGAAGGTCGCCACGAAGGTGTCGGCCGGATCGCCGTAGATCTCCGCGGGCGTGCCGACCTGGTGCACGCGGCCGCCCTCGAGCACCACGATGCGGTCGCCGAGGCCCATCGCTTCGACCTGATCGTGCGTGACGTAGACGGTGGTGGTGCCGAGCTGGCGCTGAAGCTGTTGCAGCTCGTGGCGCGCCGCCGTGCGCAGCTTGGCGTCGAGATTGGAGAGCGGCTCGTCGAGCAGGAAGACGACCGGCTCGCGCACCACCGCGCGGGCCAGCGCCACGCGCTGCCGTTCCCCACCCGAGAGCTGGCGGGGCTTGCGGCGCAGGAGTCCGTCGATCGCGAATCGCGCCGCCGCGCGCTCGACCCGTGTCGTGACCTCGCGTCCGCGCATGCCGGCCGCGCGCAACGGGAACGCGATGTTCCTGAACACCGAAAGGTGAGGGTACAGCGCGTAGTTCTGGAACACCATCGCGATGTCGCGCGAGCGCGGCGGCGCGTGGGTGACCACGCGGCCGCCGATCACGACATCGCCGGAGGTCGGCATCTCGAGCCCGGCCAGCATGCGCAACAGCGTGGTCTTGCCGCATCCGGAGGGGCCCACCAGCACCAGGAACTCGCGGTCACCGACACGAAGGTCGACGTGATCGACCGCCGCGTGCCCCTCGAAGCGCTTGGTGAGCTGCCGTGTCTCTACCGTGGACATGGAGGGAGTCTCTGCATTCGCGAGGCCGCATCACCTGCTTCGCCCCTGCGGAGCGCCACGGGCGTCACGCCCGCGCTCGCGAGGGGCTGGCGGCGCTCTCGCGCAGGGGCTACACGAGGTGCTTCTCGTGCCACTTGGCGAAGATCTGCCGCGCCCGTCCGTCGGCCTCGGCGATCGCGTCCTCCGGCGAGAGCGTGCCGGTGGCCGCCTTGGCGAACATGGAGTTGATCACCCAGGTGCCGAAGATCTCGTCGATCGCGGCGTTGGCGTAGCCGGGGTAGCCCACGTTGGTCGCCCAGTCGAGCACATCGGCCAGGACCAGGTACTTGCCGGTGGGCTTGTGCGGGTCCTCCGCCAGCAGCTTCCTCAGGTCCGGCACCGTGCTGGCGAAGCAGGGGAAGTTGTAGTACTTGCTCGCTTCGAACCCGGCGTGGAAGTTGTCGATGTAGTCGGCCAGGAACTGCTTGGCACCTTCCTTGTTCTCCGCGAACTTCCAGATGACGTAGCAATCCATGACGTGCTCGAGGCCGATCGCCTGCTTCTCCCCGCGCAATGCCTTGGTCAGCCCGATCTGGCTGGCGATCGGCATCTTCTTGTCCTCGGCTTCGCGCGTCACGGAGATGGCGTTGAGCACCAGCGATGACTTTCCGGCGAGCATGGCGCGGTTGTTGGACGAGGCATCCCACGCCATCACCTCCGGCGTCATCGCCTCCTGGTACAGCGCCTTGACGAACTTGACCGCGTCGAGGGTCTCCTTCGACTTCAGTCCGATCACGCCCGCGGCGTTCTGCACCTCACCGCCGAAGGCGTAGAGGATGGTGCGCATCGCCATGGCGCTGTCGAGCTCCGACGACATCCCGACGCCGACCGGAATGTTGCGCTTCTGCTTGATCGCGCGCCCGACGCGGCGCACGTCGTCCCAGCTCGACGGACCGTGCGGCATGCCCTGCTCCGACCACAGGTCGATGCGGTAGTTGACCGGATCCGGCACGAAGCTATCGGAGAACGCGAAGTACTTCCCGGTCATCGGGTTGTAGGTGCTCTTCACGGCGAGATCGACCGGCTTGCCGTGCCTGCGCGCGACCTCGTCGTACACCTCCTTGTGGTCGATGACCTGGTTCTCATAGCTCGGCGGTGGCCACAGGAACATGAACAGGTCGTGCCCCTGCTGCGCGGACACCTCCGCCGCGGCGCGTGAGTTGAGGGCGGTGATCCCCACGTGATCGACGATCACTTCGGTGCCGTTCTTTCGTCCCCACTCCTTCGTATAGGTCTTGTCGAACCAGGTGTCGTAGGCCGGCACGAAGTGGCTCCACTGCAGGATCTTGAGGGTGCGCGTCGCTGCGCGGGACCGCCCGGTGACGATGTACGGGCCAAGTCCGGCGGCGAGGCCCGCGGCCCCGACCGTGCGGATGAACCCGCGACGCCCGCCGTCGTGTACGGTCGAACTCGCCTGCCCGTTGCCCGGCACTTCGCTCGGTTCGTTGCTCATGGTTGCCTCCATTCGGGACGCCCGAACGGGTGAACCCATGCGCGACGCCGTGAGTGAAGCCGGTGTATCACGCCGCGATTCCGATCCGTTCGCGGGCATGGCGCAACTCTAGGACTTCGCGTCCCGCCGGACAGTCGGTGACGCCGGATGCCTCGTGTAGGACGATCCCGGCGCACGTTCGCGCATCGTCGCGACATGCAACGTCGGTCACGCTCCGACAGGAGGCGTGCGCCTTTCCGCCGCTCACCCCTCCCAGGCGACGGGGTGGTCTCCGCGGCACGCGAGTTCGCGCGCGACGGGCCCTGTCCGGCGGGATGGATCCTGCGACTATCGGCCGGGCAGCGATCGCACGGCGGGGCCGCCGGCGCCGATTTCGAGGTAGCTTCCGCCGTCGTACCAGTCGGCGAGCACGATGCGTTCGCGCTCGGTGCCGTCGACCGCGAGCAGGTGCCGCGCAGGGCGATGGGTATGGCCGTGGATCATCCGCCGCGCGTCGTGCCTGCGGAACGCGTCGGCCACGGCGCCCGGCGCGACGTCCATGATCGCCTCCGCCTTGACGGACTTGATGTCGGCGCTCTTCCGCTGCATCCAGCGCGCAATCATCCGGCGCAGGAAGTACGGCAGGCGCAGCAGGCGCCGTTGCGTGTCAGGATCGCGCATGCGTGCACGGTACGACTGGTACTCGACGTCGTCGGTGCACAGGACGTCGCCGTGGCAGAGCAGGGTCCGCACGCCGTGAAGGTCGATCAGCTCGTACTCCGGCAGGATGCGGGCGCCGGTCGCCCGGGCGAAGCGTTCGCCCAGGAGGAAGTCGCGATTGCCGTGCGCCACGAAGAGCGGGACGCCGGCATCGGTGATGCCGCGCATCGAGCGCGCGACGTCGGTCACGAAGGGCTCGCGCATCTGGTCGTCGCCGATCCAGAAGTCGAACAGGTCGCCCAGCATGTACACCGCAGCGGCCTCGCGCGCGGGACCCGCGCAGAAGGCGTGGAACGCGGCCAGCGCGTCCGGGCGCGACGGCGACAGGTGCTGGTCGGAAAGGAAGAGCGTGGGCCGCTCCGCCGCCGTCGGGGCCGGCCCGGATCGCGCGCCCTCCGCAGCGACGGACATGATCCGCGGAGGACGCGCCGAAGGCGCGGGACTAGCCCGCGACCTCCTCCGCCTTCACGATCAGCACGTCTTCCTTGGGCACGTTCTGGTGGAAGCCGGCGTTGGCGGTGGGCACGACCCTGATTGCGTCGACCACGTCCTGGCCTGAGACCACCTTGCCGAACACGCAGTATCCCCAGCCGCTGGCCGACGGCGCCTTGTAGTCGAGGAAGTCGTTGTCGGCCACGTTGATGAAGAACTGCGCGGTGGCCGAATGCGGCTCCGACGTGCGCGCCATCGCCACGCTGTACTTCCTGTTCTTGAGCCCGTTGGTCGCCTCGTTGGCGATCGGCTTGCGCGTGGTCTTCTGCTTCATGCCGGGCTCCATGCCGCCGCCCTGGATCATGAAGCCGTCGATCACGCGATGGAACACCGTGTTGTCGTAGTGGCCGTCACGCACGTACTGGAGGAAGTTCTCCACGGTGGCCGGGGCGTTTTCGGCGTCGAGCTCGAGCGTGACGTCGCCCTTGCTCGTCTTCAGCAGTACCTTGCTCATGATGGTGCGATTCCTTTCTGCGCTGCGTTCGCGCGCCGGCCGATGCGGGCTCGGGCGACGTCATGTGCGGGACGGGCCAGCGGCCCGCGCCTCGCGTTCAGCCGCCGACGACCTTGGCGGCCTTGATCACGACCTGGGTGCTCGGCACGTCCGCCGGGTTGATCCCGGGCGGCACGGGGCCGGTGGCTCCCTTCGGGCCCTTGGCGATCTTGGTGATGACGTCCATCCCCTCGACCACCTTGCCGAACACGGTGTAGCCGGGGTTGCCTGGGGCATAGTCGAGGCGCTTGTTGTCGGCCACGTTGATGAAGAACTGGGACGTGGCGGAGTTGGGATCGCTGGTGCGGGCCATGGCGATGGTGCCGGGCGTGTTCGAAAGACCCGCCTTGCTCGACGCTTCCGACTCGATCGGAATCGGCGGCCGCGTGGGCTTCTGCTTGAAGTCGGTCGTGAAGCCGCCGCCCTGGACCATGAAGCCATCGATGACGCGGTGGAACTGCGTGCCCACGTAATGCCCGCTCTTCACGTAGTCGAGGAAGTTGGCGACGGTCTTGGGAGCCGCCTCCGGATAGAGCTCGAGCTTGATCACGCCGGCCGTGGTGTCGAACTCCACGACCGGATTCGCGGCGGCAGCCACACCCGCGGCGAGCGCGAAGGCGAGCGCGGCGACGATTCTTTGCAGCATGGGGGTCTCCTGAGGAAAGAAAACGAGGGGAACTAATTCGCTGACGCCGCCGGCGCGGCGCTCGCAGCAGGGGGCGCGACGATCGGCGGCGTGGTCGCCGAAGGCGGCGCTAGCGCCTCGCGCACGAGCTTCAGCTTCACCGGGGCAGTCTTGTTGCGCGGATCGCGGGCGATGGCCTTCTCGTAGGCGACGATCGCGAGCTGCGCGTGGATGTCGCCGAGGTTCTCGTAGGCCGTGACGTAGTCGGGGGCGGCCGCGATCGCAGCCTCGAGTTCGGCGCGCGCGAGCTCGTACTCACCCTTCTGCGCGTAGAGCACGGCGAGGTTATTGCGCGGTTCCGGCATCTCCGGGTACTCGTTGGTGATCCCGCGAAACATCGCGATGGCGTCGTCGGCCTTGCCGGAATCGGCGAGCGCGAGGCCCTTGAGGAAGCGTGCCTGCGCCTCCCGCGGACGCTCCGCGGTGAGCTTGTCGAGGATCGTGATGGCTTTCGCGTACTGCCGGTCGTCGATGAGGGCGCGCGCGGCCTTGAGCGATTCGGCGTAGGCCTTGCGGCCCGCTTCGGTGAGCTCGCGCGGTTCCGAAGTGGCCTCGGGCGTGGCGGCGTTCTGGGCGAGCGCCGGGAGCGTCGCGAGCGCGACCGCCAGGACGAGAGCCCCGAGGGCGGGAGAGAAAGCGGCAGGCCGGCGCATGGAACCCTCGATTTTAGCAGGCGCGGGGTTGCCGCCGGCCCGGTCAGGAGGCACGGAGGCGGGCGGCGGTGGCGTCGATCAGGCGGCGCGCAATCGACACGCTCATGGGGAGCTTGGGCAGGTCGTCGACGTGGAACCAGCGCGCCTCCACGATCTCTTCGTCTTCGAGCAGGATGTCGCCGCCGGTCCAGGCGGCGGTGAAGGCGATCATCAGCGAGTGAGGAAAGGCCCAGGACTGGCTCGCGAAATACGTGATGTCGCCGACGTCGACGCCGACCTCCTCGCGCACTTCGCGGCGGACGCAGTCCTCGATCGTCTCCCCGGGCTCGACGAATCCGGCGAGCGCGCTGAACATGCCGGGCGCGAAGCGGTGCGCGCGTGCCAGCAGCATCTCCTTGCCCCGGGTGACGAGCGCCATCATCGCCGGCGACACGCGTGGGTAGGCCACGAGGCCGCATGCGGGGCATTCCTTCGCACGCTCGTGCCCGCGCGAACGCGTGGGCGTGCCGCAGCGCCCGCAGAAGCGGTGACTGCGGTCGAAGTCCACGACCTGGAACGCGCGCGCCGCCAGCGCGAGGAGGGCGTCCGGCACCTTGAAGAAGAGGCTGCGCAGGCCCACGAAGCGCATGCCGGCAGGCTCGGGCGCGTCGTCGGACAGGTCGAGCGCCACGCAGGCGCGGTCTCCCAGCATGCCGAGGAAGTGCGCGGCGCCGGCCACGCCTGCGCCGGCGAGCTGGTCGTGGCGAGGGAGGACGAGCGTCTCCTCGTCGGGGACCAGGACCAGCACGCGGTCGCCACGGAAGGCGAAGGCGTATGCATCGCCGCCGACGGTGGACGGCAGGGCGTGCGCGGGGGCGAAACCGGGCGGCGTGAACATGGCGGGAAGTGCGCATTATCCGGCAAGAGGCGCGCGGCGCGCGCCTTGCCGCAGCGCATGGCGCCCCTCCATGACGGCGTGGCGCGCGCGGGCGGCGACCGCTCCGCGCGCGCCACCCTCCCGCTGTCCGGCACGGGAGTTGCGATCCATCCCCCAACGGGGTACCGATGCGTACCTTCCCGCGCGCGGAGCGACGTCGTGCGTCCATACCGGACGCGTTCGGTCCGCATTCGCGTCGACTGCCAGGAGAGGTCGCACCCATGGATGCCGTGAGCCACGATCCCGCAAGCGCGCCCGGCGACGGCCGCCGCTAGCCGTGCCCCGTTCGTCGCGGTTGCCCTCGGGGCGCCTCCTGCGCCTGCGCCTCCTGTGGCCGTACCTCGCGCTCTGGTTCGCCGTGACCCTGGCGGTGGGAGCCTACGCGTGGCACGAGGTGAGCTCCACGCGAGCGAGGGAGCTGGCGAGTGGCCGTGCCGCCGCCGGGAACCTGGCGCAGTTGCTGCAGGAGCAGGTCGCGCGCAGCGTGGACGGGCTCACGCGCACGCTCCAGCTCGTGAGGATCGTCCACGAAGGCGGCCACGGCACGACGAAGCTCGCCGGCTTCGCCGAGCCGCTCGTCCTTTCCGGCAGCTCCGACATCGAGCGGCGTGTGCTGCGCTTCGACCGCGATGGCTGGCTCGTCGACGCGACCGATCCGGCCGCGCTGCGCGTGCGCTTCTCGGTCGCCGACACGCCGTGGTTCACCGCGACGCGCGATCGCGCCGGCGGCGGCATCGTCATCGGCGAGCCGCGTTTCGGGCAGGTGTCGGAACGCATGGTGATCCCGATGGCCGTCCGGCTCACGGCGGCGGACGGCCGCTTCGATGGCGTGCTCGCGACGGCTCTGGATCCGGCCCGGCTCGTGCAGGTGTTCCGGATCCTGCGTGTGGGCGAGCGCTCGGTCGTGGGGCTCATCGATCGCAACGGACTCCTCTACAGCTACTCGGCATCGGCGGCGGCCACGAAGGGCCAGCCTGCCGATGGCGCACCCGGGGTACCGGCGACCGCGGGTCCGGCGGGCGATGCCGCGGCAGGGCGGGCGCCGCGCGTGCTGACGGACGTGGTCGGTCCCGCCGACGTGATCGTGCGCTCCGCGGTGCCGGGAACCGACCTCGTGGCCTTCGCCGCGTTCTCCGAGGCGTCACTCCTCGATGACTGGCGGCGTCACGCACGCTCCGTCGTGGGTCTCGCGCTCCTCACGCTCGGTGCCCTCACGTTGCCGATCGCGCTCGCCGCGGTGCGCGCGCTGCGCGAGGCCGGGCAGCGCCGCGCGATCGAGGCGGGCTACGAGGCCGAGCGCGCGCAGGCGCGCACCGACCCCCTGACCGGCATCGCCAACCGGCGCGCCTTCGAGGATGCCCTCGCGCGCTGCCACGCGGAGTTTGCCCGCGTGCGGCAGCCGTTCGTTCTCGCCTATGTCGACGTCGATCGCTTCAAGAAGCTCAACGACACGCGCGGGCACGCCGTGGGCGATCGCGCACTGAAGCGCATCGCGAAGACCCTGGGCAGCGGCGTGCGCCGCTCCGACCTGATCGCGCGCATCGGCGGCGACGAGTTCGCGGTGCTGATGCCCGACGCGGATGCGCGGGCGATGCGGCGCCCGTTCGACGCGATGTTCACCGCACTGACGCTGGCGGTCGCCTCCGAGGGCTGGCCGATCAGCTTCAGCGTCGGCGTGATCGCCTTCGAGGATGCGACCGCCTCCGCCGAGAGTGCGGGCGACCTCGTGGACAAGCTCATGTACATGGTGAAGGCGAGCGGGCGCAACGGCGTCCGCTTCGCGGTGTGGCGCGGCGGCCGCCTGTATCCGGACCGGGGGCCGCGGCTCGACGCGCGGATCGACTGACGCCTCGCGGCGCCGGTGGCCGGCGGTGCGCCGGACCCGGCGAGCGGGCGGTCCGGCGACCCGGCGGCACGCCGCCTTCCGTGCCTCTGCCTTCAGCGCGCGACGTACCCGCCGTCGGCGGCGACGATCGCCCCGGTGAGGAACGAGGCGCGATCCGAGGCGAGGAAGAGCGCCACCTCGGCGACTTCCTCGCTCGTCCCCAGCCGCGTCATCGGCACGACGATCCTGGCGAGCGCCGCGAGGTCCTTCGCGCGCGCCGGATCCGCGAGTCCGCCCTCGATGAAGCCGGGGCAGATGCAGTTGATGCGGATGCCACGCGCGGCGTACTCGACGGCCGCGGTGCGCGTGAGCTGGACAAGGCCGCCCTTGGCGGCCGTGTACGCCGACTGGTTGCGATAGCCCACGAGCCCGAGCATGGATGCGTTGTTCACGATCGCGCCCCTGCCCGCGGGGGCCATGACGCGCAGCGCGTGCTTCATGACGAGGAACGCGCCCACGAGGTTGACCGCGATCACGCGCTCGAATTCGGCGAGAGAGACCTCTGCGGTGGGCGCCTCGATCCCCCGCACGCCCGCATTGTTGAAGACGACGTCCACGCCGCCGAAGGCGGCGACCGTCTGCGCGACCATGTCGGTGACCGCGTCCTCGCGTGCGACGTCGACGGCGGCAAACCGCACGTCGTGTCCATCACCCGCCAGCGCGGCGCGAGCGGCCTCGCCGGCTTGCGTGTCGACGTCGGCGAGCAGCACGCGCGCGCCGGCCACGGCGAAGCGTCGTGCGGTGGCGAGGCCGATGCCGCGGGCGGCCCCGGTGACGATCGCCGCGCGGCCGGCGAGGTCGCCGCCGCCGGCTGCCGGTGCGTGCGTCACTCCTGCGGCGCCTTGCCGCGCAGCCGGATCTGGTTGGGCAGCGGCACCGAGCGGCGGAGGACGTCCTCGGACAGCCAGATCGCCGAGCGGCGCGCGCGCTCGCAAACGGTGGCGAGCGGCAACTGGCTGTAGTCGTCGTTGAAGACCTCGAAGCTGCAGTCGCCGGCGTAGCCGATGGCATCGAGGCGCGTCACGAGCTCGGCCAGCGCCTCGCTGTGCACACCCTCGCCGGGAAACACGCGGAAGTGCCGCGCCGTGTTGATGCGTTCCTCGACGCTCCGGATCTCCTGCCACATGAAATCCGCGAGCTGCACGAGGAATATCTTCTCGGGCGTGAGCATGTCGAGATCGTCGAGGGCGGACTTGGTGGCGAAGGCGTGAAAGGAGTCGATGCCGATGCCCAGGTTGGGTGCGTCGGCGCGGCACACGATGTCCCAGGCGTCCGGGAACTCGTTGATCGTCCGCCCCCAGGACAGCCCTTCGTATGCGACCTTGATGCCGAGGGGCAACGCGAGCATGGCGAGCTTGCGCAGGTCGCGCGCGAGCGCGTCGCGATCCGTCGTGGCGTGCGCCGAGGTCGACGAGCACACCAGCAGCACCTTGGCGCCGACGGCGCTGCACATCTCGAGCATCGCCTTGGCGATGTCGATCTTGTATTCGTGCAGGTGACCCGACAGGCCCTCGAAGTCGCGCAGGACCTGGAAGCCCGTCACGCGCAGGCCGCTGTCGCGGACGATGCGCGCCGCGTCGTCGATGCCGCCATCGTGGCCCGCGATGTCGCGCGCCGACAGCATGACCTGCGCGAAGCCGGCCTCGCGGATCGCCGCGAGCTTTCCGGGGAGCGAGCCCGCGAGCGAGATGGTATCCATCCCGAAATCGTCGAAATTGATGTGCGCGAGGTTCATCGCCACGCCCGACGTCACGCCTTGCGCGTGTCGTGCACGAGCTCGAACATGACGCCGCCCAGCTGGCTCTCGGTCAGCGCGCCGCGCGGATCGGAATGCACGCCTCCCGTTTCCACGAAGCGCACGCCACGCTCGCGCAGCAGCGCCACCGCTTTCAGCACGTCCGTTACCCCGAGTCCCACGCGGTGCAGCGTCTCCTCGGGTTCGATGTCGAGGATCCCGGGACGGGGCTCGATCAACTGGAGGAAGAAGCTGCCGTCGGGACTCTTGAGGATGCGGCCCTTGGGCAGGATGCCGTAGCGCTCGTCGTCGGGGAGGGCGCGGAAGCCGAACAGTTCGGCGTAGAACTCGGTCCAGTCCTCCGTGCGATCGGCGCCGATGTACTGGACGATGCCGAACCAGCGCATGCCTGCGAGTGCGGGCGGCCTGGGATCGACGGTCGGGATCAGCGTGAAGTCGACGTCGTAGATCGAGAAGTCGCGATAGCGGTCGACGAAATAGATCCGACTGGAGCCCACGCCGTGGATGGCCGGGATGTTGAGCTCCATCACCTCCACGTGCGTGGGTACGGCCCAGGCGCCCGCGTTCACGACATGCCGGTACGCCGCCGCGGCATCGCGCACGCGCAGCGCAACGGCGGCGATGACCGGCGTCTCGCGCGGTTGCACCGCGCGCGGCCGCGCGGTGACGTGGGCGTTGACGATCACGTTCATGTCGCCTTGCCGGTACAGCAGGACCTCGCGCGAGCGGTGGCGAGCGATCGGACGGAAGCCCATCGTCTCCAGGACCTGGCCCAGCGCCTGCGGCTTCGTCGTGGCGTACTCGATGAACTCGATGCCGTCGATGCCGAGCGGGTTGCTGGCATCGGAGATCTGCTCGCGATCGGCTTCGCCGGCGGATGGGGCGAGGGCTGCGGACGTCATGGGCGGACCACCTCCTCGCGCCATTCTAGCGCTCGAACATCCCGGGGAAGAACCAGAGGAGCACGCTCGTCATCACCGTATAGCGGCCGAGCTTGCCGATCGCCATGTAGCCGACGCAGGGCCAGAACGGCAGCCGCAGCCAGCCGGCCACGGCGCACAACGGATCGCCGACCAGCGGCAGCCACGACAGCAGGCAGGCCTTGGGTCCGAAGCGCTTGAGCCAGCGCAGCGCGCGCGCCTGCATGCTGTCGTGCTGCTTCCTGGTGATGCGCACGTAGGCGAGCTCGGCGCCGTAGCCCATCCAGTAGGTGACGACCCCGCCGAGCGTGTTGCCGGCCGTGGCGACCAGGATCGCCGGCCAGAAGAGGTCCGGGTTGAGCTTGACGAGTCCGAACACCGCCGGCTCGGAGCCGAGCGGCAGGAGCGTGGCCGACACGAACGCGACCACGAACACCGTCGACAGCCCGAACTTGGGCAGCGCGAGGGCATCGAGCAGCGCGCCGAGCCAGGCTTCCATGATGGGATGCGAGGCGCAGTGCCGGGCTTCGCTGCGCGCGCCCCGCGATGCCGGTCGTCAGGCGAGCGTGAGGGGGAGCACGCGCAGACGCTTGCCGGTGGCCGCGGCAAGCGCATTGGCCACCGCCGGCGCGATCACCGGCACGCCCGGCTCGCCCACGCCCGACGGCGTGGCGGTCGACGGCACGATGTGGACCTCCACCGCTGGCATCTCGTTGATGCGCAGGACCGGATAGTCGTGGAAGTTCGACTGCTCGACCACGCCGTCCTTCAGCGTGATCCGGCTGTAGAGCGCGGCCGAGAGCCCGAAGCCGATGCCCCCTTCCATCTGCGCGCGCACCACGTCGGGGTTGACCGCGAGGCCGCATTCGACCGCGCACACCACGCGGTCGACCCGAAACTTGTTCTCCTTGTCGACGGTCACCTCGGCCACCTGCGCCACGACCGTGCCGAACGACTCGTGTATCGCCACGCCGCGCCCGCGCTTCTCGCCCGCCTTGCCCGCGGCGAGCGGCTGCGACCAGTTCGCCTTCGTCGCCGCGAGATCGAGTGCTGCGAGAAAGCGCGGATGCTTGCCGAGGAGGTCGCGGCGGAACGCGACGGGATCCTTGCCCGCCATCACCGCGAGTTCGTCGATGAAGGTCTCCGTCGAGAACGCAGTGTGCGTCGACCCAACCGAGCGCCACCACAACACCGGCACGCCCGGCTTCGTGGTGTGGAGTTCCACCGCAAGGTGCGGAATGTCGTAGGGCAGCGTGGACGCGCCCTCGACGCTGGTGAGGTCGATGCCGTCCTTCACCATCTGCGACTCGAATGCGGTGCCGGCGAGGATCGACTGCCCGGCCACGCGATGCTGCCAGCCCACCACCTTGCCGTCGGCGTCGAGACCGGCCTTGATGCCGTGCACGTACAGCGGACGGTAGAAGCCCCCCTTCATGTCGTCCTCGCGCGTCCACACGAGCTTGACGGGGATGCCCACCTTGTCGCTGCGGACGAGCTCGATGGCGATGTTCACCGCTTCGAGGACGTAGTCCGAGAGCGAGCTCGCGCGGCGGCCGAAGCTGCCTCCGGCGAAGAGCATGTTGAGCCTGATCTGCTCGGGCTTCAAGCCGGTGACCCTGGCGATGGCGAACTGGTCGCCGGTCTGGAACTGCTCGCCGTTCCACACCTCGCAGGATTCGCGCGTGAGCCTGACCACGCAGTTCATCGGCTCCAGCGCGGCGTGCGCGAGGTAGGGGAACTCGTAGATGCCTTCGAGCTTCTTCGCGGCACTTTCGTAGGCCTTGGCGGCGTCGCCGTCGCGGCGGGCGGGCTTGCCCGGCGTGGCGACGAGTTGCCGCCCTTCCGCGAGCAGCGCGTCGCTGGAGCCCTTGAAGCCGGTCGCTTCGTCCCAATCGACCTTCAGCGCGTCGCGCCCCGTCTTGGCGGCCCAGAAGGTGGAGGCGATCACCGCCACCCCGGTGGGAATCTCGACGACGAAGCGCACGCCCGGCACGCGGGACACGGCCGACGAATCCACCCTGGCGACCTTCTGCCCGAAGCGCGGCGGATGCAGCACCACGGCGGTGAGCATGCCCTCCATCTTCACGTCCTGCGTGAAGCGCGCGGTGCCGTTCGACTTGGCCTTCGAATCGGTGCGTGGAAACGTCTTGCCGATGAACACGAAGTCCTTCGCATCCTTGAGCTTCACGCTGGCGGGAACGGGCTGCTTCGCCGCGGCGTCGGCGAGTTCGCCGAAGCTCGCTTTCTTGCCGCTTGCATGCGAGACCACACCGCCCTTCACGACGATCGACTCGGCGGGGACCTTCCAGCTGGCCGCCGCCGCGGCCACCAGCATTGCGCGCGCTGCCGCGCCGGCCTTGCGATACTGCTCGAAGGAGTTGGCCATTGCCGTGGACCCACCCGTGCCCTGCGCCTTCCCCCACTTGAGGTTGTTGTAGAGCGTGGCGTCCGCGGGCGCGCCCTCTACGCGCACCTGCGACCAGGCGGCGTCGAGCTCCTCGGCCACCAGCGTGGGCAGGCCCGTGTACGTGCCCTGTCCCATCTCGAGGTGCTTCACGATCACCGTGATCGTATTGTCCTTGCCTACGCGCAGGAAGGCGTTGGGTGCGAAGCTGCCGGCAGCGCCGCCGTGCTGGGTGAGGCCGGGCCCGGATGCCTGAGCCGCCGCATCGCCCATGTAGATGGCGAGCGTGAGGCCCGCACCCGCGGCGGCCGTCGACTTGAGGAACACGCGGCGCGAGACCGCGGGGGCGTGCGAGGGGCGCATGCGCATCGGATTCATGGTCGTTCTCCTAGCCGAGCGCCTTCGACGCTTCCTTGATCGCGGCGCGGATGCGGACGTAGGTGGCGCAGCGGCAGGCGTTGCCGGTCATCGCCTCGTCGATGTCGGCATCGGTGGGGCGCTTCTTTTTCGCAAGCAGCGCGGAGGCCGCCATCACCTGGCCCGACTGGCAATAGCCGCACTGCGGCACGTCGAGCTTCTGCCAGGCGGCCTGCACCGCCTTGCTCTCGCGCGTGGCGATGCCCTCGATCGTGGTGATCTCCACCCCCGGCTTGAGCGCCGACAGCGGGGTGACGCACGAGCGCGTCGGCTCGCCGTCGATGTGCACGGTGCAGGCGCCGCACAGCGCCATCCCGCAGCCGTACTTGGTGCCGGTGAGATCGAGGTTGTCGCGCAGGATCCAGAGCAGCGGCGTGTCGCCGGCGACGCCATCGGCGATGTCGACGCGTTCCTTGTTGACGAACAGGGTGGGCATTCGGAGCTCTCCGGGCGGACGGCGATGGAGCCCCCACGCGATGGCGGCGCGAGGCGAAAGGCGTGCATTCTACGCGCGGCGGGAAGGCCGCGGGCGCGATCGGGATGTCACGTATAATTTGTTGATTCGACAAGGAGAAAACCGACCATGGAAGCCGACCGGATGAACGCCATCTCCAACACGCTCGCCGAGCTCGCCCAGCGCACCGCCGAGTTGCGGAGGTATCTTTGACTTCGATGTGAAGTCGGAGCGGCTCGCGGTCGTATCCCGCGAGCTCGAGGACCCCAAGGTCTGGGACACGCCGGAGCGCGCGCAGGCGCTCGGCAAGGAGAAGAAGGAGCTCGACGGCGTCGTCGGCACCATCGCCCAACTCGAGACGGGACTGGGCGACAGTCGCGAGCTCTTCGACCTCGCCAGGGAGGAGGGCGACGACGACACGATGGGCGCCGTCGAGGGCGACGCCGCGCGGCTCGCCGGGATCGTCGAGAACCTCGAATTCCGCCGGATGTTCAACAATCCGATGGATCCCGCCAACTGCTTCATCGACATCCAGGCCGGCAGCGGCGGGACCGAGGCGCAGGACTGGGCCTCGATGCTGCTTCGCATGTACCTCAAGTATTGCGAGCGCAAGGGCTACCGGACCGAGCTCCTCGAGGAATCCGATGGCGACGTGGCGGGCATCAAGAGCGCGTCGGTCAAGGTCGAGGGCGAATACGCCTACGGCTACCTGCGCACCGAGGTCGGCGTGCATCGCCTCGTGCGCAAGAGCCCGTTCGACTCCAACGCGCGGCGGCATACGTCGTTCGCGAGTGTCTTCGTCTACCCGGAAGTCGACGACTCCATCGAGGTCGACATCAATCCCGCGGACCTGCGGATCGACACCTTCCGCGCGTCCGGCGCCGGCGGCCAGCACATCAACAAGACCGACTCCGCGGTCCGCATCACGCACCTGCCGACCAACATCGTCGTGCAGTGCCAGAACGACCGCTCGCAGCATCGCAACCGTGCCGAGGCGATGCAGATGCTGAAGTCGAAGCTCTACGAGCTCGAGATCCGCAAGCGGCAGGAGGCGCAGCAGCAGCTCGAGGACAGCAAGACCGACATCGGCTGGGGCCACCAGATCAGGAGCTACGTGCTCGACCAGTCGCGGATCAAGGACCTGCGCACCAGCTACGAGGTCGGCGACACGCAGCGCGTGCTCGACGGGGATCTCGAGCCGTTCATCGCGGCGAGCCTGAAGCAGGGGGTGTAGGGCCGCTCGCAAGGTCGCTTGCCGGCGGCCGGGAGAGGTGACGCGGTGCTCGCCGGATGAAGTACGCCGCGCGAGTCTCGCCGCATGCGGGATTTTCCTCGGAGATATAATTAACCAATGTTGAAATGATAATTAAAATATGTAACTATATCCATCCACTCCAACCGTCCGAGGAGCCTCCATGAAGCCCACCCCACCCGGCTGGCCGCGCCTGTCGAGCTGCCTGTACTACGAGGACGCCGCCAGGGCCATCGACTGGCTCTGTGACGCCTTCGGCTTCGAGGTCCGCCTGCGGGTGGAAGACGACGCCGGCCGCATCGCGCACAGTGAACTCACCTATGGCGAAGCCGTCATCATGGTGAGCCAGCAGCAGGACGACCCGAACGTGAAGCCGGAGTGGAAGCGCGCGATGAAGTGCCCGGGCGCGCTCGGCGGCGCCAACACGCAGATGCTGATGCTGTACGTCGACGACGTCGAGGCGCATTGCGCGCATGCACGCGCCCATGGCGCCACGATCCACCAGGAGCCCGGCACGCACGATTACGGTGACGACTACTGGACCGATCGCAGCTACGGAGCGATCGACCTGGGCGGGCACCAGTGGTGGATCACGCAGCGGTTGCGCAGCGGCGCGAAGGCATGAGCGAAACGTCGACTGCCGTCCGTGCGCGCTCGTGCCGCGTCCCGGGGTGACCGTGCGCGGCGCCGTCGAGCGGCCGCCGCGCGGATCCGCCGTGGGGCGACCGACGCACGCCGACGGCGCCGCCGTCGACGCGTCGTTCACCGCCCTGGCGGATGCCAAGCGCCGTGAGGTGATCGCGGCGCTGCTGGCGCAGCCGATGCGCGCCGGCGATCTCGCGCGCGAGGTGGCCCTCAGCCCACCGGCGCTGTCGCGTCACTTGCGCATCCTGCGCCGGGCGGGCCTCGTGGCCGAGGACAGCGCCGAGGCCGACGCGCGCGTGCGCATCTACCGCGTCCGCGAGGACGGCTTCGTGCCGGTGCGCGACTGGATCGCCGACGTCGAAGCGTTCTGGTCGGAGCAGCTTGCCGCGTTCAAGGCGCACGCCGAACGGAAGGCGCGGGACACGCCGACGCGGGAGCGCGCCGACGCGCACCACGCGCAGGCCGTGCACGCGTCACGCAAGCGGCGATGACGACGACTCCCGGTGACCGCGCCCGTGTCAGCGTCGCGGTGGCGGTACCGCCCGCCGCTGCTTTCGCGATCTTCACCGACGAGGTCGATCGCTGGTGGCGACGCGGCGCCCGTTTTCGCAATGCCGGCCCGCGACGCGGCTTCATCCGCATGGAGCCGGGCGTGCACGGACGGCTTTTCGAGTCGATCGAGGGCGGCGCCGGGGGCGAGCACGTCGTCGAGATCGGTCGCGTTCTGGCATGGGATCCCCCGCGCCGGCTCAGCTTCTCATGGCGCGCATCGAATTTCGCGCCGCACGAGGTCACGCAGGTGGACGTCGAGTTCGCTGCGCGGCGCGCCGGCACGCTGGTGACTGTCACGCACACGGGCTTCGCCGCGCTGCGCGACGACCATCCCGTGCGCCACGGGCTTACCGGCAGCGCGTTATGCGCGCAGATGGGGCGCTGGTGGGGTGACCAGATGGCGTCGCTGCGCGAGATGGCCGACGCAGCGGGGCACGCGCCACCCTCCGCGTAAGCTGCGCCACGAGCGGCGGTGCCCGTGGCGCCGGACCGCCGCCGCACCGGGCCGCCACCGAGCCGCCGCACCCATCCCGCCCGCCGCCCGCACCCGGCGGTCGTTCCTTCGTCGCCTGTCGCGGAAAATGCGTCGGCCTCGTCGCCGCGGCGGCTGGGCTATCCTTGCTTGTTCACCCAAGGCAACGACCCCCGACCATGCCCGATCCCGCTCCCCAGGACGAGAACCAGATCATCGCCGAGCGCCGCGGCAAGCTCGCGGCCCTGCGCGCCGCAGGCCAGGCGTATCCCAACGACTTCCGCCGCGACGCGCTCGTCGGCGACCTTCACGCGCGATACGGCGACGAGCCCAACGAGATCCTCGAGCCCAAGGGCATCGTGGTCAGCGTCGCCGGGCGCATGATGCTGAAGCGCGTGATGGGCAAGGCGTGCTTCGCCACGCTGCAGGACATGTCGGGGCGCATCCAGCTCTACGTGACCGTCGATGGCGTGGGCCAGGAGGCGCTCGACGCCTTCAAGCACTGGGACCTGGGCGACATCGTCGCGGCCACCGGGACGCTGTTCCGGACGCGCACGGGCGAGCTCTCGGTCAAGGCCACAAAGGTGCGGCTGCTGGCCAAGGGCCTGCGCCCGCTGCCGGAGAAGTTCCACGGCATGACGGACCAGGAGCAGCGCTATCGCCAGCGCTACGTGGATCTCATCACCAATCCCGGGGCGCGCGACGTGTTCGTCAAGCGCTCGCAGATCGTGCAGGCGATCCGCGAGTTCTTCGTGGCGCGCGGCTATCTCGAAGTCGAGACGCCGATGATGCATCCGATCCCCGGCGGCGCCGCCGCGCGGCCGTTCGTCACGCACCACAACGCGCTCGACATGCGGCTCTTCCTGCGCATTGCGCCCGAGCTGTTCCTCAAGCGGCTGGTGGTGGGCGGCCTCGAGAAGGTGTTCGAGATCAACCGCAACTTCCGCAACGAAGGCATCAGCACGCGCCACAATCCCGAGTTCACGATGCTCGAGTTCTACGAGGCCTACCAGGACTACCACTACCTGATGGACCTCACCGAGACGCTGATCCGCGACGTGGCGCTGACGGTGCTCGGCACCACGTCGATCTCGTACCAGGGCACGCCGATCGACCTCGGTTCGAAGTTCGACCGTCTCACGATGGCCGAGGCGATCGCGAAGTACAACCCCGAGCACACGAAGGACGATCTTGCGCGGGTCGAGTACCTGAAGGACGCGCTTGCGAAGGCCGGCGTCGAGGTGCTGCCCACCGACGGCCTGGGCGTCCTGCAGCTGAAGCTCTTCGAGGAGAACACCGAAGCGAAGCTCGTGCAGCCCACGTTCATCGTGGCGCATCCCACCGACGTGTCACCGCTCGCGCGAGCGAACGAAGCCAATCCCGCGGTCACCGACCGCTTCGAGCTCTTCATCACCGGCCGCGAGATGGCCAACGGATTCTCGGAACTCAACGATCCCGAGGACCAGGCGGCGCGCTTCCAGGCGCAGGTGAAGGCGCGCGAGGCCGGCGACCAGGAGGCGATGTACTACGACGCCGACTACATCCGGGCGATGGAGTACGGCCTGCCGCCAACTGCGGGCGAAGGCATCGGCATCGACCGCCTGGTGATGCTGCTCACCGATGCGGCGTCGATCCGCGACGTGATCCTGTTTCCGCAGTTGAAGCACGAAGGATAGATCCTGCGTTCGGGCGCGGGCGCACCGGCGCGACCCGATCCGCAGTTGCCGCCGTTGCCTCTGCATGCGTCCGGCCGCGGTGCCAGAAGCAGCGCCGGCGGACGTCGCGCGCATCCCCGCGTCCTTGCATCGCAAGGGGGCCACGCTTCTCGCGTTCCCGACGTAGAATCCCACTCCCCGCTTCCCGTCGCGAGCCTTACTATGATCACTCTCTCCCGCCGCATCCGACTCCTCTTCCCGGCGCTCGTCCTGGGCCTCGCGACGACCCTAGGCGCCGTGCGTCCCGCCGCTGCCGCCACCGACTACACCGACATCTGGTGGAATCCCGCGCAAGGCGGCTGGGGCGTGAACCTCGTTCAATCCGACCAGTTCATGTTCGCCACCTTCTTCATCTACGGCCAGGCCAAGCAGCCGACCTGGGTCACGGCCAACCTCGTCAAGGAGGCGTCGGGGGCGTTCACGGGCCCGGTGTACCTCACGAGCGGCAGCTACTACGGGGCGCCGTGGAACCCGGCGGACGTCACCGCGGCGTCGGTGGGCACCGCGACGTTCACGCCCACCGGACCCGCCGATGGCACGATGGTGTACAGCATCAACGGCGTGACGGTGACCAAGACGATCACGCGGCAAACGCTGACGGCGATCTCGCTCGCCGGCAAGTACTACGGCGGTCTCGTCGTCACGCAGTCGGAATGCACCGATCCCGCGGGCAACGGCTCGCTCAGCTTCCCCTCGACGATGACGGTCACGCAGGTGCCGAACGCATCGCTCAACATCGTCTTCGACGTGGTGTACGGCACCTTCAACGTGCAGACCACGCTGGCCGGAGCAACGATCCAGCAGGGTTCGCTCTACGCCATGCCGGCGGCCACGCTCACCGTCACGGCACCCGCGGCACAGATCCCGGCCGTCGCTTCGCAGATCAAACGCACCACGTTCGGTTTCGAAGGGCGGTGGGACGCCGTCACCGCCTCGGGCTGCAAGCAGGTGGCGACGTTCTCGGCGGCGTACACCGGCCCCTGATCCGCGGATCGCGGCCGGCCGCCGCGTGCGGTCGGGCAGGGGCTTGAAATATACCTATGGGGGGTATACATTCGGCGGCATGGAAGCGATCGCCAGTACCCCCACGGACAAGGTCGAGCTCGGCCTCACCGGCATGACCTGCGCGGCCTGTGCCGCGCGCATCGAGAAGTCGCTCAACCGCCTGCCGGGCGTGTCGGCAGCGGTGAATTTCGCCACCGAGACGGCCGCGATCGGCTTCGATCGCGCGCATGTCACGACCGAGGCGCTCATCGCGCAGGTCGCCAAGGCGGGTTACGGGGCGACGGTGCGCACCGATCCCGAGAAGGACCGTGCGGCCGACAAGGCGCGCAAGGCCGCGGAGTTCGCGGCCCTGCGCCGCGAGTTCGTGGTGGCCGCCCTTCTCACGGCACCCTTCATCGTGCAGATGATTCCGATGCTGCTCTCGGGCGGGTTCTTCACGTCCGCGCACGTCGATCTCATCCCGCGCGGCTGGCAGCTCGCACTGGCCACGCCCGTGCAGCTTTGGGTCGGGCGCCGCTTCTACATCGGGGCGTGGCATGCGCTGCGCGGCGGCGGCGCGAACATGGACGTGCTGGTGGTCCTCGGCACCACCATGGCCTACGCCTGGAGCGTCGTCGTGACGCTCTTCGGCATGCATCACGAGCACGTCTACTTCGAGGCGGGTGCGGCCGTCATCACGCTCGTGCTGCTCGGCAAGCTCCTCGAGGCGCGCGCGAAGGCCGGGACCTCCGCGGCGCTCGAAGGCCTGCTGCGGCTGCAGCCGGCCATCGCGCACGTCCTGCGGGGCGGTACCGTGAGCGACATGCCGCTCGCCTCCGTGGTGGCGGGCGATCGCTTCGTGGTGCGCGCCGGCGAGCGCATTCCCGTCGACGGCGTCGTGCGCGACGGCGCGTCGAGCATCGACGAGAGCATGCTCACCGGGGAATCCGCGCTGGTGACGAAGGCGTCTGGCGCCAAGGTCTTCGCCGGGACGCTCAACCAGGACGGCACGCTGACCTGCGAGGCCACGGGGGTGGGCGGCGCGACGCTGCTCGCCGGCATCGTGCGCCTGGTGGCCGAGGCGCAAGGTTCGAAGGCGCCGATCCAGCGCCTCGCCGACCGCGTGTCGGGCATCTTCGTGCCGGTGGTCGTGGCCCTTGCCGTGGTCACGTTCGTGGCCACCTGGGGCGTCACGGGAGAGCTGGCGCGCGCGATCGTACACGCGGTCGCGGTGCTCGTGATCGCCTGTCCGTGCGCGCTCGGGCTCGCCACGCCGACCGCCATCATGGTGGGCACCGGACGCGGCGCGCAGGCGGGCATCCTCATCCGCAACGCGTCGGCGCTCGAACTCGCGGGACGCGTCGGCGCGCTCGTCGTCGACAAGACCGGCACGCTCACCCAGGGTGCGCCGGCCGTGTTCGACGTCGTCGCCGTGGACGGCGCATCGCGCCGCGACGTGCTCGCGGCTGCGGCGAGCCTCGAGCAGGGCGCCACGCACCCGCTGGCAAGGGCGATCGTGCTGGCTGCGAACGCCGACCAGGTCGTGCTCGAGCGCGTGCGCGATTTCATCGCGGTCGGCGGGCGCGGCGTGCGCGGCGTCGTCGGCGACGATTCGGTCGTCTCCAGTCTCGGCTCGCCGGAGTTCCTCGCCGCGGAAGGCGCGGCGCTCCCATCCGCCGTCATCGAATCCTTGCGGACGCAGGGCGCCACGATCGTGGGCGTGGCCCGCGCGGGCCGCGCGCTCGGCGCGATCGCTCTGCGCGACGAGCTGCGCCCCACGTCGGCCGATGCGGTGCGTCGCCTGCACGCGGCCGGGATCCGGGTGACGATGCTTACCGGCGACAACGCGGCGGCAGCGGAAGCGGTCGCGCGTGCGACCGGGATCGACGCCTACGAGGCCGGCGTGCTTCCCGACGGCAAGGCCGCGGCGGTGCGGGCGCTGAAGGCCGGCGGCGTCGTGACCGGCATGGTCGGCGACGGGGTGAACGACGCCCCTGCGCTCGCTGCCGCCGACGTGAGCTTCGCCATCGGCGCCGGCGCGGACATCGCGGTCGAGGCTGCCGACGTGACGCTCATCCGCAACGACCTCAACGCCGTCGTCGACGCCATCGACCTCTCCCGCGCGACGCTGCGCAAGATCAGGCAGAACCTCTTCTTCGCCTTCGCCTACAACGTGCTCGGCATCCCGCTCGCGGCCTTCGGTCTCCTCAATCCGGTGATCGCGGGCGCGGCGATGGCGGCGAGCTCGGTGTCGGTGGTGGGCAACGCACTGCTGTTGCGGCGCTGGCGTCCGCCATGACAGGAATGCCGCCGGGCCGCCCCAAGGCATTCGCCCCCTTGGGGGAGGCGAGCGAAGCTCGCTTCGGGGGGCAGGAATGCCGCCGGGCCGCCCCAAGGCATTCGCCCCCTTGGGGGAGGCGAGCGAAGCTCGCTTCGGGGGGTACGAACCTATCGACGCCGATTCGACGAAAGGAAACGACCATGGAAACGATCACGATGAACGTGCAGGGCATGACCTGCGGCGGTTGCGTGGCGAGCGTCACGCGGGTGCTGAAGGCGATGCCGGGGGTGGCCGACGTGAGCGTCACGTTGCAGCCGGGGGCGGCCAAGGTCACCTACGATCCCGCGCAGACTGGCGTGCCGGCGCTGCGCGAGGCCGTGGAAGACGCGGGTTATGACGTCACCGGCTGAGCCTCATCCGCACGCCGCGGCTGCGCACGAGCATCCGTTCGAGCCGCGGACCGACGCCGCTGCGCTCGTGAAGCGGCTGAACCGCATCGAGGGGCAGGTGCGCGGCATCGGCAGGATGATCGCCGAGGACCGCTATTGCATCGACGTGCTCACGCAGGTGTCCGCCGTGCAGGCGGCCCTCGATGCGGTGGCACTGCACCTCCTCGAGCATCACCTGCACGGCTGCGTGCAGCACGCGGTCAAGTCGGGTAAGGGCGATCACGCCATCGACGAGGCGATGGCGGTGATCCGGAAGTTCGCGCGGTAGGCGGTGCGGTGTCCCGCCCGGTGGGCGGACTGGCATAATTCGATCCTTCGGGGTGTAGCGCAGTCCGGTAGCGCGCTTGCTTTGGGAGCAAGATGTCGCAGGTTCGAATCCTGTCACCCCGACCAGAACACACGACAAGCGTTTCCACAGGTAGCGAGCTTGCCCACCTGGAAGTCGGGCCGCTCGGAATCAGCCCGATCGGACTCGGCCCCCCGGAAGCCTGCCGCTCGCGACCTGCATCGCCTCGCTGCGGTATGCTTGGCCCATGCCGCTCGACCACCTTCATGCCGGCCGGACCAAGGACTTGGGCGGGGGCTTCCTCGTGCGTCGCCTGCTCCCGGCGTTTCCGCGCCAGGGAGTGGGACCCTTCGTCTTCTTCGACCACTTCGGTCCGATCACGGTACGGCCCGAGGACAACTTCGACGTGCGCCCGCACCCGCACATCGGACTCGCGACGGTAACGTACCTCTTCGAGGGCGCGATGCTCCATCGCGACAGCCTGGGGAGCGTGCAGCGCATCGAGCCGGGCGCCATCAACTGGATGACGGCAGGCAGCGGCATCGTGCATTCCGAGCGACGTCCGCCCGACCTTGCGGACCGGCCGTTCACGAATCACGGCCTCCAGTTGTGGACCGCGCTGCCGCGCGCCGACGAGGAAGCGGGCCCCACCTTCACGCACACCTCCGCGGAGGCGATTCCCGCGTGGTCCGAAGGCGGCAATGCGTTGCGCCTGCTCATCGGCGAGGCGTTCGGGCGACGCTCGCCGGTGGCCACGTTCATGCCCACGCTCTATCTCGACGTGCAAGCACAGGCGGGCGCAACGTTGCGGCTTCCGGAGTCGCTCGGGGAACGCGCCGTCTATTCGGTGGACGCCTCAGTCGAGGTCGACGGCGCACCGGTGCCGCCACACTCGATGGCGTTCCTCGCCACCGACCGCGATGCGACCATCGTCGCACCTGCCGGCGCGCGCTACGTCGTGATCGGCGGCGCGCCGCTCGACGGCGCGCGCTTCATGTGGTGGAACTTCGTATCGTCGAGCCGCGAGCGCATCGAGCGCGCGAAGGACGACTGGCGTGCGCAGCGCATGGGACAGGTGCCGGGCGAGACGGAGCTCATTCCGTTGCCGGAGAAGTAGCTGCCCCTGCGGCATGACGTTTTGCGGACGGCGGCACCGTGGGTCCCCCGGGCGGCCCGGAGACGTACAACCACGACGCGGCGCAAGCTTCCGAGCGACCGGCCGGCCGGTGACCCCTTGGTCCGCGTGGACGCATGCTAGTATCGATAAGACCGTGGCGTCGACAGGCCATTGGTCATGCGGAATTTCGACAGCGGCGAGGGATCGGACAGCACGCTCCCTTGCGACAACGATCAACGAACACGCCTGCCGGTTCGCGAAGGGTGCCCCATGAAGACACTTGCCTTGCTCGTCGTTGCGCTCGCGCTCGCGGGCTGCGCCACCCACACCCGTCTCGGCTCCGGCGTGCCGTTCGATCACGAGCGCCCGCGCGTGTTCGTCCTCGACGGCAAGTTCATCGCCGTCGATCAGGAGCCGGTCTACATCATGCGCAAGGATGCGACCATCGTCTGGCAGCTGCCGGCCGATCAAAAGCTCACGTTCGCACGTGACGGCATCGTGATCTCGGGCGAGCAGGCGAAAGACTTCAATTGCAAGCTGGGCGAAGGCGCCAGGACCTACTCGTGCCAGCTCGTCTTCCCGCGATCCCGCGCGATCTACAAGTACACGATCAAGGTCGACCTCGACGGCAAGCCGCTGAAACCGCTCGATCCGTCGATGATCAGCACGTTCTAGGATCCGCGGAGTTCGCGTCGCTTGCCTCTCCAGGAGCAGACGCCTCGCGGCGCCCCGGCAGCGCCTGGGATGGGGCGAGGCACAGTTCGACCTCGTGCATCGCACCCGCGACATCGGCGGGGGTGAGCAGCGCCTCGCGCCAACCGGATTCGCCCAGCCATCGCCGGGCATTGCGCTTCGCCGGATCGAGGAAGGCCGCGTCCGCCGGGTGGGCGTGCAGGCCCGCCTCGGATGCCATCGATTCCGCCGCGACGAACAGCCGGCACGCGCTGTCCATGCGGTCGCGTGCCGCCGCAAGCACCGCAACGGTCGCGAACATCGCCTGCATGGTGGGTCGTGAGCCGACGTCCGCGACGATGGCGCGCGCCTCCGCGAGTAGCGGCATCGCCCGCGCTGCGTCGCCGGCGGCGAGGTCGATCGCGGCGATGTTGAGCAGCGCCACCGCCATACTCTCCCGGTCTTGCACTTCCTGCGCCAGACCGAGCGCCGCCTCGTAGCTTGCGCGCGCCTCGGCGAACCTGCCTTCCAGGCGCTCGAGCTGTCCGAGCTCATTGATGGTGACGGCGAGCTGCCGCTTGTCCGCAAGCGTCTGGGCGATGGACCGCGACTCGGCGAGGTGGTCGCGCGCGAGGGCGAGCTGCCCGCGATGGGTCTCGGCGACGGCGAGTGTCTGCAATACCGCGGCGGCGGCCGGGTGCACGTCGAGGGCGCGCGCGATCGCGAGGCTCTGGCGCAGCGCTTCGCCTGCGCTTTCGTATCGCCCCGAGAGAAGGTCGAGCTGGCCCGCCTGGAACAGCGCCCGGCAGCGCGCGAGGTCGGGCGTCTGTGCGCCGGGTCGCGCGAGGGCCTCGGAAGCGATGCGGCGGCCCAGCTCGAACTTGCCGCGATACACCCAGTAGAACGTCAGCGACGACACCAGCCGCAAACCCAGCGCGCCGCCTTCGGGCGCGAGGCCCGCGTAGCGGTGTCCGGCGAGGATGTTCTCCAGCTCCCGGTCGAGGCGTGCAAGCCAGGCGGCCTGCGCCGATCCCGCCAGCTCGGGGCGCGCGGTTTCGGCGAGACTCACGTAATGAGCAAGGTGCAGCGCTCGCGTGCGCCCGCTGTCGTCGTCCGCCGCGAGCTGCAGCTGCTCGTCCGCGTACTCGCGGACCGTGTCCAGCATCAGGTAGCGCCCCTCGCTGGCGTCGAGCGTGACGAGCGATTTCTCCACGAGCGCCGCGACGATGTCGACGACGTCGTCGCGATCGATGTCGTCGTCCGCCGTGATCGCTTCCGCCGCGTCGAGCGTGAAGCCGCCGGCGAACACCGCGAGACGATGGAACACCGTACGCTCGCGCGCGCCGAGCAGGTCGTGGCTCCAGTCGATGAGCGCGCGCAGGGTCTGCTGCCGCGGCAGCGCCGTGCGGTCGCCGTTGCGCAGCAGGCGAAAGCGGTCGGCGAGGCGGTCGGCGATCGCTTCCACCGGCAGCGCGCCGATGCGTGCGGCGGCAAGCTCCAGCGCGAGTGGAATGCCGTCGAGACGGCGGCAGATGTCGGCGACCTTGCCGGCGTTGGCGGCAGTGAAGTCGAACTCGGGCCGCAGGGCACGCGCGCGGTCGCGGAAGAGCAGGGCAGCGGGATAGCTCGCGAGCTCGGCGGGAACGATGTCCGCCACCGACTTTGGCGCGGTGAGCGGATCCAGACGGAGGACCTGCTCGCCGCGCACGTTGAGCCGCTCGCGACTCGTCGCGACGACGCGCACGTCGGGGGAGAATTCGAGGACGTCGCGCGCGACCTGGGCGCAGGCCTGCGTGAGATGCTCGCAGTTGTCGAGGACGAGGAGCAGCGCGCGATCGGCGAGATGAGCGCGCAGCGCCTGGTCGAGCGGCGTCGCCGCCGTTTCCTTGATACCGATTGCCGCGGCGATGGCATGCGGCACGAGTCGTGCGTCGCGAATCGCGGCGAGCTCGACGAACCAGACGCCGTCGGCATACTCGTCGCGCACCGTGCGCGCGAGTTCGAGCGCCAGCCGGCTCTTGCCGAGGCCGCCGATGCCGAGGAGGGTGAGCAGCCTGGACGACGACAGCAGCGTGCGGGCAGCGGCGAGTTCGTGCTCGCGGCCCACGAACGAGGTAAGCGCTTGCGGGAGGTTGTGGGGCGTGGCCGCGAGCGAGCGCAACGGCGGGAACGTGGCCCGCAGCCGCGGGTGGATCACCTGCGACAGGACCTCGGGGCGCGCAATGTCACGCAGGCGCACCGGACCGAGCTCGAGCAGGTCGATGCCGGGAGGAAGTCGTCCGCGCAGGAGCGCCGCCACGGTTTCCGACACCAGGATCTGGCCGCCGTGCGCCACGCTCATGATGCGGGCGGCGCGATTCACGGCGGTGCCGAAGAAATCGTCGTCGCGCCGGGTGTTGGCGCCGGCGTGCAGGCCACAGCGCACGGCGAGTGCCACACCGGCGGTGGCGTCGGGATCCGCGAGCGCGAGCTGGAGGTCGCAGGCGGCCTCAATGCCGGCGAGCGGGTCGTCGAAGACCGCGTGCACGCCGTCACCGGTCGACTTGACCACATGCCCGGCGTGACCGGCGATGCAACGTCCTGCCAGCGCATCGTGCGCGGCGAGCGCTGCATGCATGCGCGCGGCGTCCTCCTCCCACATCCGGGTACTGCCCTCGATGTCGGTGAAGAGGAAGGTCGCGATCCCGGACTGTCGCTCGGTCAACACGTTCGTCCATGACGGGAAGGCGGGAAGACTAGCATTCCGGCGAACGTGGTGAACGGCGCGCCAGCGCTCCTGTTGCCCCCGCGGGTGGCCGCGGGCCTCGGCCTGCGGGCCCCGGCCTCGGCCCGGGAGGGGCACTGTGATAACATCCAAAGTCCCGGTTGTCGGCAGGCACGCGTTCCGCGGGGCGCTTGCAGTTGTTCCGCGCCCGTAGCTCATCCGGATAGAGCACCGGCCTTCTAAGCCGGGGGTAACAGGT
>CAYTOT010000036.1:0-50435 GCA_964439475.1 uncultured Alcaligenaceae bacterium | reverse complement strand
ATCACCACCGAGTTCCTCGTCACCTCCCTCATCGTGGTGCTCATTCCAGGCACGGGCGTCGTGTTCACCGTTTCGACCGGACTGGTGCAAGGCCGCGCTGCGAGCGTGTACGCGGCGCTTGGCTGCACACTGGGCATCCTGCCGCACCTCGCGGCCACGGTGCTCGGCCTGGCTGCGGTCATGCACGCGAGTGCCCTGGCGTTCCAGTTGCTCAAGTACGCGGGCGTGGCGTACCTGCTCTATCTGGCGGTCGCCACCTGGCGCGATCGCTCGGCGCTTGCCGTGCGCGCCGTGGCGTCACCTACGGCATCGCTCGCGCTGGTGATCAAGGCGGTTCTCCTGAACATCCTCAATCCCAAGCTCACCATCTTCTTCCTGGCGTTCCTGCCGCAGTTCGTCGAACCGGGAGCAACGTCGCCGCTCGGCCAGCTCCTCGTCCTCAGCGCCGTGTTCATGCTCATGACCTTCGCGGTGTTCGTCGTGTATGGACTTCTTGCGCACGCGTTTCGCCGGGGGGTCGTCGAGTCCCCGCGGGTCCAGGCCTGGTTGCGCCGGGGCTTCGCGGGTGCCTTCGCGGGCCTGGGCGTGCAGCTGGCGCTCTCGGAACGGTGAGGCGCTGGCGAAGCGCTTGCTCGATTGATGGTTGATTACAACGTGGGAGTTGCCCGCACTGGCATCTACGAGATCAAGAGGATCGACACTGACTATTTCGAAGGCGAGGGATAGGTGCTGGCTGCTACGCTAGCGCTTGAAAAAAGCCTCGTACCATTTCGTGCCGACGTAGCTGCGCATCTCGCTGCCCTGGGCAAGCAAGCAATACTTTCCGCCGGGAGGCGGTCGCGCGGCGGTGCTCTTGCCGATGAGCGTCCAGCTTCCGGACTCGGCGTTCTCGTACAGTTCCATCTCCCACTTGTCGTTGGAGGCAACGATCCCGGTGGGCAGTTGCTTCGCCATGATCCTGGTCCCATTCGTGGTGAACGCGCAGATTGGCGAGACCCGGATTCCCAGGGCGTCGACACCGTCGTCGGGATCCCAGATCGCCGTGCCCGTCCAGTAGACGCGCATCTCGCTGCAGCGACGTGAAGGGCCGTCGAGGCACTCGAAGAAGATCGAAGCCTGGATCTTGCGGTCGACCTCGACGTCCCACGACATCCTGCGATTCTCGTACCAGATGTTGCTGGGCTTGCCGAGACTCTGGATCAACTCCTCCTGCGTTGCCGTGAAGAGCCAGAGCAGGGGTTCGTCATTCGCTCGCCTCACGGCGTCGACCCCGGCGGATCCGCTGATCTGGAATCCGCTGATCCGTTGCGTCTTTCTGTTGAACGTTACGGCCAGCTGATCATTGGACCAGTAGAGCCTCTCGGACGCCACCACCGCCTCGCTGCGGGCTGGCCGGCCAAAGAGCTTGATGGCCTCGTCGATGGAGGCGCCGTACTTGATGCCCGCGAAAACGAAAGGGGTCTCGTCCGGCTTGGAGGAGCGATGCACCGCTTGCGCCTCGGCACGCTCCGCGATGGAGAGGCCCACGAACGACACGAGCAGGACACTGGCAAGCAGGTTTCTCATCGGAGACTTCCTGGGCAACGAAAGCAGTTCGGCGCCTGCCTCGGGGCGGCAGGCATGGGACGGGTAGCGATCACGCATCGCGGAGTATAGATGCGGGTCTCCTGAAGCGGGCCGCGCCCCCAACGCAAGCTGTCGTCCGGGGCCCGCTCTCCGGCGCGCCGGGGCCGCAGATGCGATGCCGCAGGCCCTCGTACTCCGCTATGATGCCTGCGGTATCGACGGCAGGGTGCCGTCGTGGGCCATGACACGATTTCGGTACTCCTGCCATCCGCACCGCCCGCTGCGACGTCGACGCCGCCGACGCGCGCCGGGCGTCGCCTCGTCACCCCTGTCATGACGAATCTCGACGGTTTGCGCGACTCGCTGCGGGCCTTCGCCGCGGCGCGCGACTGGAGCCAGTTCCACTCGCCCAAGAATCTCGCCATGGCGCTGTCGGTGGAGGCTGCCGAGCTCCTCGAGATCTTCCAGTGGATGACCGAGGCGGACAGCCGCAATCTCGACGCGACGGCGAAGGCGGCGGCGAGCGAGGAGATCGCCGACGTGCTGCTCTACCTCATCCTGCTCGCGGACGGGCTCGGCATCGATCCCGTGGCTGCGGCCGAGCGCAAGATGGCGGCCAACGCGCAGAAGTATCCCGTCGACAAGGCGCGCGGCAACAGCAAGAAGTACACCGAGCTTTGAGCGTGGAGGCTCGGCCCTGCGTGCAGTGGACGGAGGATGGCCAGGCGCGCACGGCACGCTGGCGCTCCGAGCGCGGTGCGCCGCCCCCCGGGCGCGTGGTCATCGTCGACGACACCACCACCGCCGATGCCGCCTACGGCCTTGCGGGGCAGGGCATTGCGCTGCTCTGGCGCGGCGACTTCCACAACGCGCGGCAGATGCTCAACGCGCTGGCGAGCCGCGTCGATCGCGGCGCCCGCAGGCCGAAGCGGGGTGCGACCGCGAACGCTACCCCCGCGCAGCCGGGAACGCCCGCGATGGCCGAGGCCTTCCACCTCCATCGCCAGGCACGCTCGCAACGGACGCGCACGCTCGGGATGCTGATCGTCGAAGTCGACGCGGAACACGGCATCGGCTTGCGGCGCGCCCCCGATCTGCGGGCGGCGTTCCGTGAAGCATGGGGTCCGGCGCATGAATCGTCGCTCGTCTCGCTGCGCGAGGTGCTGGGGCTCGTGGGCGCCCACGAGTGGCGCGTGAAGGGCATCGACATTCCCGCGGCGGGAGGGCGCATCCACCCGCACTACGGCGTATTCGCGCCGGTGCGGCGCGAGTACGTGGATCTCGTGGCGGGAGCACCGTTGGCGGCCGCCGCGACCGCGAACGGGGTCGCCTTCGACATCGGCACCGGCACCGGCGTACTTGCCGCGATTCTCGTGCGACGCGGCCTCGCGCGCGTGATCGCCACCGACCAGGATCCCCGCGCCCTCGCCTGCGCACGCGAGAACGTGCAGCGCCTCGGCCTGGGCGGAAAGGTCGAAGTGGCGGCGGCGGATCTCTTTCCCGACGCAGCCGCAGCGCTTGTCGTCTGCAATCCGCCATGGATTCCGGCGAGGCCGAGCTCGCCGCTCGAGCACGGCATCTACGACCCCGAGAGTCGCATGCTGCGGGGCTTTCTCGACGGCCTCGCGTCCCACTTGCAGCCCGGCGGCGAAGGGTGGCTCATCCTGTCCGACCTCGCGGAGCACCTGGGCTTGCGCACCAGGGCCGCCATGCTCGCGATGATCGACGGCGCGGGCCTGAAAGTGGCGGGACGCCTGGACGCACGACCCGTGCATCCAAAGGCGTTCGACGCATCGGATCCGCTGCACGCAGCACGCGCAGCGGAGGTCACGTCACTGTGGCGGCTCGCGGTGCGCTGAGCGGCGGGCGCGCGCAGGCAAGGGGGACGGACGATCCGGTCGCCGATCCCCGGGTCGCACGGGGCGACTATGCCCGCGCCCGCTTCGGGCGACGCACCGCACGTACCTTGCCGCTACCGCCGCCACCACAGAAGAGCAGGTCGGCGCCGTTCGATTCGAGGCCGCTCACGCCGATCCCTTCCGGCATCTCCAGCCGCTCGAGCACGTCGCCGTTCTCCGGATCGATCCGCCGGACGTCGCTCTTGTCGCCTTCCCAGGTGCCGTGCCACAAGTCGCCATCGACCCAGGTGACACCGGTAACGAAGCGATTGGACTCGATGGTGCGCAGGATCGCGCCGGTCGCCGGATCGATCCGGTAGATCTTGCGATCGCGGCACTGTCCGACCCACAGGCTGCCCTCGGCCCACGCGAGACCCGAATCGGCGCCTCGTCCGGGCGCAGGGATCGACGACACCACGTTGCCCGTGGTGGGGTCGATCCGGTCGATGCGCGACCCGGTGATCTGGTACAGGTGCGTCCCGTCGAAGGCGGTGCCGGCGTCGCACGGGTGGCCGAGCGATCGCTCGACCGTCCCACTGTCCGCATCGAAGGCGATCAGCTTCGCGCCCGTGGCGGCCCATACGCGGCGCCCGTCGTAAGTGACGCCGTGGATGTGAGACGCACCGTCGAACGGTCCGTACTCGCGCTCGATTTCGGCGTGGCGAACCACCGGCTGGCGGACCACCGGTGCCGCCTTCGTTCGGATCTGGTCGTGCATGGCTTGCTTCATGGTCTTGTCCTTCGGCGCAACAGGGGGGCGCCGTGGAGCCACTGTAATCATGCCGGTGACAGGGATGGGAGTAACAAGATCGTCGTGAATCCCGCAAGCGTCGGCGCGAGCCAGCGCCGCGCACGCGCGCGCCCGACCGAGCGGACGCGCCCTTCCGCTTCGAGGTCGGCGAGCGCGCGCTGGATGCTGCGCTGGCTTGCCCCCATGGCGAGCGCCAACGCCGACGTCGACCAGGCGGCGCCGTCGGAGAGCAAGGCAACGAGCGATGCCTGATCGCCGTCGATCGCCGGTTCGATGACCGCGACCGGGCGAGGGTCGTGCAGCCGAAGCAGGAAGCCGCGTGCCGTGGCATCGACGCTCGCGATCCCGGCGATGAGCCGGCGCAGCCTGCCGATCTCCACGCGCAGCCGCGCGCGGTGCGTCTCGTCGGGACGCCGCGTGCGGAATGCGCACGCCATCAGGTCACGACGATCGGCATCGGCCGGCCACGCCTCGCCGAGGACGCGTGCCAGCGTGAACAGCACGGGCCGGCGCGCCATCGGAATCCATGTCGTCCCGCTGCGCAGGCCGCGCCGGCAGGCATCGACGACGAGTCCGTTCGACTCGACGACGATGGCGACCTCGTGCAGGCGCAGGAGCTTCTGCTCGCCGGCCGCGGCTTGCCGGGCGGCGGGCCGCTCGAGCGCGAGTTCGGCGTCGCCGACCTCGGCGGTGAGCGCCGGCAGGCGCGCGCGGACGGCGGACTCGCGGGCGCGGGCGAGCGCGCTTCGCGCGGCAGCGACGCGCAGCGAGCGCAGCGCCAGCTCGGCCGCGACGAGCGCCGCCACGGCCGCGAGGGGTGGCGGCAGCGGGCCGCGCGCATCGACTTCCGAGAACGCCTCCGCGGCCTCGTCGAGCCTGCCGAGGAGCAGCAGGCGGCGCAGGGTGACGAGGCGGGCGTGCATGGCGTTGGCGTGATCGGCGTGGGCGTCCAGGATGTCCCGCGCCGCAGCCAGTCCCCTGGATGAGGCGCTCATGTCGCGCATCGCGAGCGCGACTTCGGCTTCGGCCACCACGCAGCGGGCGCGGGACAACGCTTCCCTGGCGCCGAACGCGCGAGCGGCGCGCCGCAACAACTCGCGGGCGCGCCCATACTCGCCGAAGCGGGCCATGGCGATGCCGCGTATCGCGAGCGCCGGGGGATCCTCGCGCAGCCCGACGCAGTTGAGGGCACGGAGAACGTCGCCTTCGTCGAGGGCGCGGGCGGCGGCGGCAATGAGGGAGTCCACGAAGGGAGGCTACCAGTCGTCAGGTGCGAGAATTCCGCAAGGGGATCATCTGGCCCGCATCTTCAGGAGCGATCGAATGAAGCCGGTACTGCGTGCATCTGCTGTTCTTCTGGGGTGGTTCATCTCCGCCGGCGTGCTCGCGCAGACGCCATCGACCGCTACGACCGCGCCGGCGCCGGCGCCGCCGTCTGCAGCGCAGTCCGCGCCTCCTGCAGCGGCGTCGCCGCCTGCGGCAGCGGCCGCTCCCGCGGCGGCCGGCGAAGGCATGGAGGGACTGGCCGCGGTGTACTCGAGCAAGCTCGAAGGCCGCAAGACGGCGAGCGGCCAGGTGTTCCGCCAGGCGAAGCTCACCGCCGCGCATCCCACGCTGCCCTTCGGCACCCGGGTCAAGGTCACGAACGCCAAGAGCGGGAAGAGCGTCGAGGTCACCATCAACGATCGCGGTCCCACGCAAGCCGGACGCGTCGTGGATCTTTCGCGAACGGCGGCGGCGAAGATCGGCATCGGGCCCAACTCGATGGCGCCGGTCAGGCTGGAGGTGGTGGCGGAGGCACCAGGGAAGAAGTAGCGTCTTGGCGCCGTCCGCCATCGCGGCTGCGCCGATCCCAAGGCCGGCGTCGCGCGCCTCCGGTCACGCCTGCCACACGCCATATCCACTCTCGCGCAGGTCGATGGCGAGGTCGACCTCCATCTGTCGCGCGTCGTCGTAGGTCATGGGGTTGTACGCCGCGTAGATCTCCGGCAGCAGCCGCAGGCCGAACCGCTGCACGTAGCGATTGGCCTGGATGCCGGCCTTGTGGCGATCGAAGCGCAGGTCGGGATCGAGGCCGGTCATGCCCACGTACACGCAGGGCTTGTCCGCCCGATATCCGGGATTCGCCCGCAGGAAGCGCGGCTCGTCGAGGACCTCCCTCGACAGTTCGACGACGTAGACGTGGTGATGGGGTTTGCGTGGCATCGAACGGGCGACCGGGGCGCGGTTGATCTTGCTGCGAGAATGTGGAATTGTCATCCGGAACGCCACTGCCCGGCGCGCGACCCTTCATGCCCAGCCCGAACACCGACAAGCTTGCAGTCCTGATCGACGCGGATAACGCGAGGCGGGCCTCGCGGTCTACGGATTTGGGGAGCAGAAGACGCCGGGACCCTTCGTCGCCGCCTGCGACAAGTTCGTGTACACCGAGATATTGCGTGCGCCCGCTGCGAGCGTGACGGCAGCGTCGGTGCCATTGCCATCACCGCCAATGCAGGTGGCACCATTGCAGGCGGCCTTGCAGCAGGCGGTCGCCGCCGCGGGTCGCGACGGCGGGTGGGCTGCTCTCTCTGCCGTGGGATCTCTCCTCACCAAAGCCAACCCGTCGTTTGACTCGCGCAACTACGGCTTCCAGAAGCTCGGAGAGCTCGTTCGTGCGCAACCATACCTGGAGATCAAGGGTGTGTCATGGGGCGATGGCTCGCCCAACGTACACATCTACGTCCGCCATCGGGACGGTTGACGCCGCACGTCACGAGGTGGTGCCCCGGAGTGATGCGCTCCGCCTACTTGACGCAGGCCGTCGCCGCCACCAGCCAGTCCACCACCCCGCAGATCGCATGGTATGGCGTGTCGCCACGCTGGATGAAGGCGCGATAGAGCTTGGCCTGCTTGTGCGCGCTCGTGCCGTCGGAGAGGATCTTCCGCACGTGCGCGAGTTCGGCCGTGCACTGCAGCGCATCCGCATCTTCCGCGACCAGTGCGAGCAGCGACTCGGTGACGGCCTTCATCGAGCGGGGCGGGCTGCCGTCCTCGCTGATGAACTCAGCGTCCACGCCAAGGCGTTTCGCGCGCCAGCGGTTCTCGTCGATGAGGCGCCGCGTCCATGGCGTCCACGGCGGGGCGAGGTCGGGCCGGCGCGTGAGGCAGCGCACCACGCAGCGGTAGAGCGCGGCGATGGCGAGCGCATCGGCGGCGAGCGTGCAGGCATCGCAGATGCGCAGTTCGAGCGTGGGATAGCGCAACGCGGGGCGGATCGCCCACCACAGGTAGCTCGCATCGTGCACCGCGTTTCCGGCCTTGAGCAGCTGCACCATGTGCGCGTATTCCGCCTCGTTGCGGAAGTGGTCCGGCACCCCGGTGCGCGGCCATTCGTCGTAAGCGGCCTGGCGGTAGCTCAGGAGGCCGGTCAGCGCACGATTCCAGAATGGCGACGACGTCGACAGTGCGAGGAACACCGGCAGCCAGTGCATCACGCGGTTCATGAGCACGACGCGGTCCACGTCGCCCGGCACCGCGACGTGCACATGCAGCCCGCAGAGCACGTTGCGCCGCGCCACGATCTGGAAGTCGTCCATGATCCTGCGATACCGGTCCTTGGGCGTCTCGAGCTGTTCTCCCCACGCTGCTGCCGGGTGCGTGCCGGCTGCGAGCAGCGCGAGGTGCTTGTCCATGGCGACTTCGGCCACGCCGCGCCGCAACCGCACGATCTCCTCGCGCGCCTGGTCGTGCGACGAGAAGACGGAGGACACCACCTCGACCTGCGACCAGAGGAGCTCGGGCGCGATGCGCTCGCCGAAGCGGCGGCGGCACGCTCGCAGGAACGAGCGCGGCACTTCGACCGCGAGCGTGCGCGAGCGCGGATGCGAAAGGAAGAACTCCTCCTCGATGCCGAAGGTGTAGCCGAATCGCTCGGGCGCGACCATGCGATCGGCGCCGCTATTGCTTGAGCCGCGCGAAGGCAGCCGCCATCGCCCCCGCCGGCGCGGCCGGTTCGCGTCCGGCGGCGGGGCCGCGCTTCGGTGCTTGCCCGCGATGGTCGCGGCGCTCGGTACGCGCGACGGAAGCCGACCGGGCGGTTGCGTCGTCGTCGAGGCGCATGCTGAGCGCGATGCGCTTGCGCGCGATGTCGACCTCGATCACCTTGACCTTGACGACGTCGCCGGCCTTCACCACTCCGTGCGGATCCTTCACGAACCGGTGCGACAGCGCCGAGATGTGCACGAGGCCGTCCTGGTGCACGCCGATGTCGACGAAGGCGCCGAAGTTGGTGACGTTGGTGACGGTGCCTTCCAGGCGCATCCCGGGCTTCAGGTCCGCCAGACTCTCCACGCCCTCGGCGAAGGCCGCGGTCCGGAACGCGGGCCGGGGATCGCGGCCGGGCTTCTCGAGCTCCTTCACGATGTCCTGGATGGTGAGCACACCGGCGTCCGCGGTCGCGTACTTCTCCGGACGGATCGCCCGTAACCGGGAACTGTCGCCGAGCACACCGCGCAGGTCCGTGCCGAGGTCAGCCAGGATGCGCTCGACCACGGGATACGACTCGGGATGCACGCCGGAGGCGTCGAGTGGATCGTCGCCGTGGCGGATGCGCAGGAAGCCGGCGGCCTGCTCGAAGGTCTTGTCGCCGAGGCGTGGCACGCTGCGCAACTGCCGGCGATTGGCGAAGGGGCCGTGCATGTCGCGGTAGCCCACGATGTTGGCCGCGAGCGTGGGATTGAGGCCCGACACGTGGGTGAGCAGCGCGGCCGAGGCGGTGTTGACGTCGACGCCGACCGTGTTGACGCAATCTTCCACCACGGCATCGAGCGAGCGTCCGAGCTTGACCTGGTCGACGTCGTGCTGGTACTGGCCGACGCCGATGCTCTTGGGATCGATCTTGACGAGCTCGGCGAGCGGATCCTGCAAACGGCGGGCGATCGATGCCGCGCCGCGCAGGCTTACGTCCACGCCCGGCAATTCGTTGGAGGCGAGCTCCGAGGCGGAGTACACCGAAGCCCCCGCCTCCGAGACCACGACGCGCGTGAGCTCGAGCTCCGGATGCCGCTTGACGAGCTCGCCGGCGAGCCGGTCGGTCTCGCGGCTCGCCGTGCCGTTGCCGATCGCCACGAGCTCCGCGCCGTGCCTCGTGGCGAGCGTCCGCAGCGTGGCGATGGCTCCTTCCCAGTCGCGTCGCGGCTCGTGCGGATGGATGGTGGCGGTGTCCACGAGCTTGCCCGTGCGATCGACGACGGCCACCTTGACGCCGGTGCGCAACCCCGGGTCGAGGCCGAGCGTGACCCGCGGTCCGGCCGGTGCCGCGAGCAGCAGGTCGTGGAGGTTGCGCGCGAACACGCGGATCGCCTCGTCCTCGGCACGTGCCCGCAACTGGCCCATCAGTTCGACCTCGAGGTGCAGCGACAGCTTGACCGTCCAGGTCCAGCGCGCGGTCTCGAGCAGCCACTTGTCGGCGGCCCGGCCGCGGTCGGCCACCCCCACGTGGCTCGTGACCATGCCGATGCACGGCGAGGGCTGCGGCGGATCCAGGAGCTCGGCCGGCGTCTTCAGCTCGAGGCGCAGCACGTTCTCCTTGCGGCCACGGAACATCGCGAGCGCCCGATGCGACGGCACGGTCGCAAGCGGCTCGCGAAAGTCGAACCAGTCGCGGAACTTCGCACCCTCGGCTTCCTTGCCGTCGGCCACCTTCGACACGACGAGCGCGTGGTCGACGAGATGTCGGCGCAACCTGTCGATGAGCGCCGCATCCTCGGCGAAGCGCTCCATGAGGATCTGTCGGGCGCCGTCGAGCGCGGCCTTGACGTCGGGGACGTGCCTTTCCGGCGGCTCCTTGTCGGCGCGCAGGTAGCGTGCGGCCTCCGCTTCGGGGACGAGCGTCGGATCGGCGAGCAGCGCATCGGCCAAGGGCTCCAGGCCTGCCTCGCGCGCGATCTGTGCCCTGGTGCGGCGCCGGGGCTTGTAGGGCAGGTACAGGTCTTCGAGGCGTTGCTTCGTCCCGGCACCCTCGATGTCTGCCTGCAGCGCAGGCGTGAGCTTCCCCTGCTCGACGATGCTGGCGAGGATCGATGCCCGCCGCTCCTCGAGCTCGCGCAGGTAGGTGAGCCGCTCGGCCAGCGCGCGCAGTTGTGCGTCGTCGAGCTCGCCGGTCGCCTCCTTGCGGTAGCGCGCGATGAAGGGAACCGTGGCACCCTCGTCGAGGAGGCGGATGGCCGCGGTGACCTGCGGGGTGCGAACGCCAAGCTCGGTGGCGATGCGGGATTCGATGGGAGGCAGCATGAGTTCCTGTGCGTTATGTCGTGACGGCCGGGCGCGGCGTGAGCGTGCGCGAGCGAAGCTGACCGCATCCGGCGTCGATGTCCTGTCCGGCGGAGTTGCGCAGCTTGGTGAGGATGCCGCGGCGATTGAGCGTCGCGGCCATCGCCGATGCGCGGGCGTCGTCCGGTCGAGCGAAGTCCGTGCCGTCGACGACGTTGTAGGGAATGAGGTTCATCATGGCGTACTTGCCGTGCAGGAGGCGGACGATGCCGTCGACCTCGTGGCCGGTGTCGTTGACGCCGCGCAGGAGCGTCCACTGGTACTGGATCGGATAGTGGGTCGCGCGTGCATAGCGCTCGCCTTCGTCGACGAGTTCCTCCGGTTCGATCCGGGGCGCGTGCGGCAGGAGCCGCCGCCGCGTGGGCGGATGCGTGGAATGCAGCGAGAGCGCGAGCCCCGGCTTCACGCGACCGCGCGGCAGGCGGTCGAACACGCGCCGGTCGCCCACCGTCGAGAACACGAGGTTCTTGTGTCCGATGTCGCCCTCCGTGCCGAGGAGGTCGATGGCCTCGAGCACCGCGTCGAGGTTGTGCGCGGGCTCGCCCATGCCCATGAACACGACCTTGGTCACGCGGCGCAGCGCGCGTGCGAGTGCCACCTGCGCCACGATCTCCGCGCTGTCGAGGTGGCGCGCGAGGCCGTGGCGGCCGGTCATGCAGAAGAGGCATCCCACCGCGCAGCCGACCTGCGTGGACACGCACAGGCCGTCGCGCGGCAGGAGCACGGTCTCCACGCACTGGCCGTCGCGCAACTCGACCGCGAGGCGGACGGCGCCGTCAGCTGCGAGATGCTGCGAACGCACGCGCGCGATCGTTGCGAAGGCCGCGGCAAGTTCGGGCAGCGCCTCGCGAATGCGCAGTGGCAGGTAGTCGGCGGCGGCGCGCGGACCGGCGTCGAGCGGCTGCGCGCGCGTCCAGGCGCGCAGGATGCGCGTCTCGTGGCACGCCTTGGCGCCATGGGAGCGCAACAGCTCGCGAAGGTCGTGGAGGTGCATGCGAAGGGTGGATCGGACGGTGGGTCGGTGATCGGCACGCATTGTCGCATCCGTCCGTTGTCGCGACGGCCTGGGCTGCGTTCATTGCACGAATGACGCGACGCGCGAGCACTGCGCGACTGCGTTCGAAGCCCTGCGTTCGGCGCGCGTGGCAAGCGGTCGCCACACGGGCGGCGGGCTATCATCGGGACTCCTTTCGCACCGCGAGCGATCATGCATACGCCCACCTACCATCGCGCGCTCGTCGTTGGCGCCGGATCCGGCTTGAGCGCGTCGCTCGCGCGCGCGCTTCGCCGGGATGGCCTCGCGGTCGCGCTCGCCGCCCGTGACACGCCGAAGCTTGCCGGCCTCTGCGAGGAGACGGGTGCGACCGCCTTCACCTGCGATGCCACCGATCCGGCCTCCGTCGAGCGGCTCTTCGCCGATGTCGAAGCCGCGCATGGCGCCCCGGACGTGGTCATCTACAACGCCGGCAGCCGCACGCGGGGTCCGCTCGTGGACCTCGATGTCGCCGAGGTGCGCCGCACGCTCGAGGTGAGCGCCTTTGGCGGCTTCCTCGTTGCCCGGCAGGCGGCTTTGCGCATGCTGCCGAAGCAGCAGGGGGCGATCCTGTTCACCGGAGCGTCGGCGAGCGTCAAGGGATACGCGCAGTCGGCGCCGTTCGCGATGGGCAAGTTCGCGCTGCGCGGGCTGGCGCAGAGCATGGCGCGCGAGCTCGCGCCGCAGGGGATTCACGTGGCGCACTTCGTGATCGACGGCAGCATCCGCAGCGCGGCGCGTCGCGAGGACCCGGCGCATCCCGACTCGTTTCTCGATCCCGATGCCATCGCGCGCAGCTACCTCGACGTCCTGCACCAGCCGCGCAGCGCGTGGACGTGGGAGGTCGAGCTTCGTCCCTGGGTGGAACGCTTCTAGAAGGCGGGCACTCCGGGGAACGCCGTCGGCTTCGCTACTGTTTCTCGATCTTCGCGCGCTCGACGACCTTCTTCCACTTGGCGATCTCCGCCACGAGCAACTGGCCGAGCGCCTCGGGCGACGATCCCCGCGCCTCGACACCGAGATCGAGGAGCTTCTGCTTCACCTCGGGGAGGGCCACGACGGCATTGATCTCCCGGTTGAGCCGATCGATCACGGGCTTGGGCGTGCCTGCGGGTGCGGATACGCCATTCCAGGAGGTGACGACGTAGTTCGCGAGCCCCGCCTCGATGGCGGTCGGCACGTTCGGCAAGCCGCTGAAGCGGTGCTCTCCGGTCACCGCGAGCACCTTCATCCAGCCGCTCCTGATCTGCGGCATGAGCGGCGGCAGGATCTCGAACACCACCTGCACGTCCTTGGCCCGCAGTGCTCCCACGACGTCGGGTGAGCTCTTGTAGGGCACGATGGTGAGGTCGATGCCCGTCTCGGACTTGAAGAGCTCGGCCGCGAGGTGCTGCGTGCTGCCCACGTTGATGGTGCCGGCGTTGAGTTTGCCCCCCGGCTTGCCGGCCGCAATGAGATCCTTGAGCGAGCCGATCCCGGACTCGCCATTGACGGCGATTCCCAGCGAAAACGACGCGAGCATGGACACGGGGGCAAAGTCCCTGACCGGATCGAACGGCAGCGCCTTGAAGAGCGACGCGCTGACCGCCGTTCCGTTGCTCACGAGGAAGAGCGTGTAGCCGTCGGGCTTCGCCTGCGTGACCGCCTGCGCGGCCACGATGCCGCCGGCACCAGGCTTGTTCTCCACCACGACCTGCTGCCCCAGACGCTGGGTGAGCTTCTCTGCGACCACCCGGATCGTGACGTCGGCGACACCTCCCGGTCCGAAGGGGACCACGATGCGGACGGGCTTGGATGGATAGGGGTCGGCGGCCGTTGCCGGCACGGAGACGGTGACGGCAAGCGCGGCCAACACGAGAGCGAGGGTATGGCGCACGGAACTCCCCACGTTACGGCGGTCGATGCAGTTGAGGTCGGCTTTCGCGAACAGCACGTTGGCCGCGGGATGATGCAGGTCGACAGGTCGATGCCCGTCTGGTGACAGACGAAGGTGTCGAAGGGTGCTGGATTGTACCCCGCGTGCTGATCGCGCACGAACGGCCCGCGATGCGGCTCGGGACGTTCCGGGGCTCCATTCCGGCTCGCACGCGGCGCGCGCCCGCGCGTCGTCAACCAGTGCGGGGTGTCCCCCGCATGCGGGCCCAGAGCGCGCGCACGCGGCGCGCGCGGTCCTCGAGCAGGAAGGAGCCGGCGAGCGCGAGCAGGGCGGAGACGAGGCCGGTCAGCAGTGCCTCGGCGTACTGGAGCCCGAAGCGGCCGGGATGCGACCATGCATCGGCGATGGCGGTGAGACAGCCCACCAGCACGGCGTTGCCATAGCGGTGGCGGAACTGCCGCCCGAGCGGCGTGAACGTGATCGCGAGCGCCAGCAGGCCGGTGCCGAGGCCGGTCGTCAGCGCGACCTTCCAGTGCAGGGCGCTCATGACGTTGGCGAACGTCGGCGCCGTCATGCAGGTCATGCACGCGAACGTGGGCTGCCACAACCGCTCGAGGAAGACGCGCAGGCGAAGTTTCCAGTCCATAGCTTGCCCCTACGAGGATCGCGCCGCGTGTTCCGGGGATGGGCGCAGCCGGACGCGATCCCGAATGACCGGCGGACCGTCCCGCTGCGGCGGACCATCGAGGGTCGCCTCACGAGCCCGGAATCTTACAGCGGCAACTTGTTCGGGCGGCCGCTGTCGAAGGTGGCGCTGGTGGCGATTCCACGCCCGGCGCCCCGCCGGGACCGGGGCTCACCCCGAAATTCGGTAAGCTACCGTTCCACGCCCCCGCGAAGCGCTACTCCACCTCGAAACGATGGGATTCCTCTGGCCCGACATGCTGTGGCTGCTGCTGGTGGCGCCGCTGCTGGTGGTTGCCTACCTGTGGGCGCTGCGGCGGCGCAAGCGGGTGGCCGTCCAGTTCGCGAGCCTCGATCTCGTGCGCCCGGCGATCGGACATGGGTCGCGGCTCCGGCGCCACGTGCCGCCCCTCCTGTTCCTGCTCGCGGTCATCGCGATCATCGTGGGGATTGCCCGCCCGCAGACGCGCGTCACGCTTCCCTCGATGCAGCAGACGGTGATCCTGGCGGTGGACGTGTCGCTCAGCATGGCGGCGGACGACGTCGATCCGAACCGTCTCACCGCCGCGCAGATCGCCGCACGCGCCTTCATCGACGAGCGCCCGGCGGACGTGCGCGTGGGCCTGGTCGCGTTCGGCGGCAACGCGATCGTCGTCCAGCAACCCACCGCGAACCGCGAGGACCTGCTCGCCGCGATCGATCGCTTCGAACTGCAGCGCGGCACCGCCACCGGCAGCGCCCTGTACGCCGCGCTCGCCACGCTCGTACCGGACACGGGCATCGATCTGCAGGCCCTCGACTTCAAGTGGGAGAACGTGCGCAACATGCGCGACCCGAGGCAGTTCACGCTGAAGCCGCCGCCGATGAAAGACGTGGAGCCGCTGCCGCCCGGGTCCTTCGACACCGGTGCGATCATCCTGATGAGCGACGGCAAGAGCACGATCGGCCCCTCGCCGCTCGACGCGGCGCGCGTCGTGGCCGGACGCGGCGTGCGCGTCTTCACGGTGGGCTTCGGCACGAAGGAAGGCGCGATGGTGCGCGGTGAAGGCTGGTCGGTCTATGTCCGGCTCGACGAGGAGACGCTGCAGGCGATCGCCGACATCACCAAGGGGACGTACTTCCAGGCGAGCACCGCCGCGGAGCTCAAGAAGGTGTACCGGGATCTCAACACCCGCCTCGTGCTCGAGCGCAAGGACGTCGAGGTGACGTTCATGTTCGCCGCCGCCGCGGCGCTGCTGCTGGTCGTGGCCCTGCTGCTGTCGCTCCTCTGGTTCGGGTCCGCGATACGGCGAGAGTGAGTAAGCCAAGGATTATTCCCGATAACCGGCCGCCCCTCGCCGCGCGGTGTACCATGATTGCTGCGTCGCAGCGAGACTCGAACGTCGGTCCGAGGTGCGCGACTTTCCTGGAGACAACATGAATACATCCGAAGCTGGCGTGAACGTTTCCCGTCGCAACACGCTCATGGTGCTCGGCGCGACGCTGCTCGGCGGCTGCGCCTCGCAGGCCGTGTCACCCGCGGAGCCCGAGGCGCTCGTGGCGAGCGCGCGCACCACGCTCAGCAACTTCATCCGCGATCCCGACCAGACGTGGATCCAGGACAACCTCAACCGCTCGCGCGGCATGCTGATCGCACCGCAACTCGTGCGCGCCGGCTTCATCTTCGGCGGCTCCGGCGGACGCGGCCTGCTGGTGGCGCGCGACGGTTCCGGCTGGGCCGGCCCCGCGTTCTACAACCTCGCCACGGTGAGCGTAGGTTTCCAGGCGGGTCTCGATGTCTCCGAGGCGATCATCGTGGTCATGACCGAGCGCGGCCTCAACTCGCTGCTGTCGAGCTCGTTCAAGATGGGCGGTGACGCCAGCATCGCGGCGGGGCCCGTCGGGGCGGGCGCCCGCTCTACGGTCACCGCGGACCTCATCACGTTCACGCGTGCGCGAGGCATCTACGGCGGCCTCAACCTCGACGGCACGGTCGTGAGCACCAACGTGCCCTGGAACAACGCGTTCTTCGGCGGCAGCAACGTGCTGCCGCCCGACATCCTCATCCGCAGGACGTACAAGAGTCCCAAGGCGGATGCGCTGCTCGAGGACGTCCGGCGCGCCGCGAAGTAGCCGGGGTCTTTTTCCAACGAAGGGCCGCGGCGCGTGAACGCCGCGGCCCTTCGTTCTTGCGGCGGTCACGGGTTCGCGGCGATCGCCGGTTCATCGGGATCATTTTCAGGCGTGCGGCGCACCCATGCGGATGGCATCCTGGCGCGCCCGCGCGGGCACGCTGACCACGAGGAAGTAGGTCACGATTCCGATGGCGGCCACCAGCATGCCGGCAACGGCCGCGATCCAGAAGCCGGGAGTGCCCAGGGGGGTGATCATCCCGGCCCAGCGCAGGTCGAACGCATCGGTGAGGCCGAGCGCATAGCCGCCGGCCAGGCCCACACCCCACAGGCCTACGGCGTTGCACAGCAGCGGGATCACCGTGCGCTTGTAGCCGCGCAGCCCGCTCACCGTGACCACCAGCACCGCATCGAAGACGTGATAGGCGCCCACGATGACGAGGAGGGCCGCCGCGAGCGTGCGCACCGCGACGTCTGTGCTGTAGAGGGCCGCCACGTTCCCCGCCGCGAGTGCCAGCGCGCCGCCCGTCGCCACGGCGAGGAGGATCGCAATGCCCAGCCCCATGACGCCGGTGTCGCGGGCGAGCCGGAATCTGCGTGCGCCGATCGCCTGACCCACGAGCACGCTCACCGCGTTGCCGAGGGCGAGCGGCAGCATGTACATCAGTGCCGCGACATTGGCGGCGATCTGGTGGGCGGCGGAACTCACCGCGCCGAGCCGGGCGATGAAGAGCGCCATGAAGGTGAACGCCGTGACGTCCACCGTGATCGTCAGGCCGATCGGCACGCCGAGGGCGAGCAGTGTTGCATCTGGTCTTGCCAGCGCGGCCATGACCAGCGCGCGAACACCGCAAAGCGCCGGTAGTCGGCCGCGATCGCGCACCACGCCCAGGCGAGGATGCACAGGATCCAGTTGACGATCGTGGTGGCGAGCGCGCAGCCGGAGGCGTCCATGGCCGGCATGCCGAGATGGCCGAAGACGAAGACCACGGTGAGCGGTACCTTGACGGCGAGGCCCGCGAGGTTCAGGAACATCATCACGCGCGGCAGCGACACCGCCGTGGTGTAGCTCGCGAAGAGACGAAAGCCAAGTCCTGCCGGCGCACCCCAGGCAGCGATGGTGAGGTAGGAGCGCACCTTGGCTTCGACCTCGGGCGTCGCGTGGATCAGCGCGAGCAGCGGCTCGGGGTAGGAGAAGACGATCACCGACAGCACGGCGAGAACCGCCGTGAGCCACGCGGCCTGGCGGACCTGCTCGCCGATGGCGTCGAGCCGGTCCGCGCCCAGCAGTTGCGCCGCGATGGGCGTCACGGCGAGCAGCACGCCCATCAGCGCGACGAACACGCTGAAGTAGATGGACGCGCCGATGCCCACGGCGGCGAGGTCGTCGGTGGCATGGCGTCCGGCCACCAGCGTGTCGGTGAGGGCGAACGCCATGACGGCGAGCTGCGCAACGAGCACGGGCCACGCGAGGGCGTAGATGTCCCGCAGGAGCTTGCGGGTATCGAGTGGCATGGTACGAGGAGGTACGAGGAAAGCGGCGACGTGCGTCGAAACGCGGCGCGGCTCCGGATGCGACGAGCATCGGGAGCCGCGGGGGAGCGGCATTCTAGCAGCGTGGCGGGCAGTCCCGAGCTACACTCGGCGTGACCCATGAAGATCGCCACCTGGAACGTCAACGGCATCCGTGCCCGCGAGGCGCAGCTTTGCGAATGGCTCGCGCGCGACCGTCCCGAGGTCGTGTGCCTGCAGGAGATCAAGGCGCGTCCCGACCAGGTGCCCGAGAGCTGCAAGCTCGCGGACTATCACGTGTTCTGGCACGGCGCGGGCGGCTACTCCGGCGTTTCGCTGCACGTCCGCCGCGAGCTCCTCGAATCGCCGCAGTTCGCGCACCCCGAGTTCGACATGGAGACGCGCATCGTGTCGGCCGCGATCGACGGCCTCGTGCTGGCCTCCGTCTATGTACCGAACGGCGGCAAGGACTACGAGGCCAAGCTGCGCTTCCTGCGCGGGCTCGTCGAGTGGACGCGTGCGTTGCAGAAGGACGGCCGCGAGCTCGTGCTGTGCGGCGACATCAATATCGCGCGCGCCGCTGCCGACGTCCATCCGCGCGAGCGCAAGGCCGGCGTGATCGGCCAGCGCGACGAGGAGCGCGAGCTCTTCGCCGCGCTCCTGGGCGACTATCTCGTGGACGTCGGGCGCCGCATGGACCCGGACAACGAGCGCCTCTTCACCTGGTGGCCGCCGTGGCGCGACATGCGCAGGCGAAACATCGGCTGGCGCATCGACTACATCCTGGCCTCCCGCGGCATCGCGGAGCGCGCGACGGCGTGCCGCGTGCTGTCCGACGTGGGGACCAGCGACCACGCGCCGGTCATGATGACGGTCGCGGCCTAGTGCGCGCTATCTCGCGTGCGGAGGCGCCTCGAACCGCGGGTTGATCCCCTGCTCGAGGCACACCGACACCGCGACCTTGCCGGCGAGCGGCCGCTTCATCGCGGCCTGCGCGTCGTTGTACTGGAGCTGGTTGAAGTCGGCGGACCCGAAGTCGGTGGTGATCGCGAGCCTCGTGCCGTAGTTGAGCGGCCCGAACGTGTTCCCCTCGGCGTCCACGAAGCCGCTCATGATGGACGGGTATGCGCTTTGCGCGGCGACCGTGTAGCCGGCGGGCATGCCGGCGATCCGCGAATTGGCGATGCAGGCGATGGGCAGCATGCCGTTGCCGAAGGGCGGGTTGATGGGAGGACCCTCGCCGTCGGGCACCCGCACGCCGGGGTCCACGGAGCGCACGCACAGGCCGTCCATGCCGTTGGTGCCGATGCGAGCCGGCACGCGCGGGTCGTAGAAGCCGCCGCTCATCGTTACCTTGGAGATGAACTCGCCGGGCCGGGTCGGCACGCTCACCGGCTGCGTCTGCTTGCGGTTCCATGGATTGGCGCTGAAGTCGCCGGCGTCGAAGGTGCCGAGCGTGACGGAGCGACCAAAGCCGCATTCGAGCGCCGGCAGCGTCGTCCACCTGCCTTCGGGATACGGCAGGCGTCCGCGCCAGGTGCCGCCTTCGGTCTGTTGCCGCGCATCGCCCGTCCCCACGTGCAGGCACACGTCGGTGCCCGGGATGTATTCGAATCCGGCGCCGTAGAGGGAGCAGACCTTGACGTACTCGACCGCCGCGTGGGCAGTCGGGGCGGCGAACAGAGCGAGTCCTGCGGCGAGGATGACGGACGACGGCTTCAAGGCGGCCTCCTGAGGTTCGATGGGGCAAAGCGGTGGCGTGAGCCGGCGCGCGAGACGTGCGCGGCGCGCTGGAATCGCGGCACGGCTGCGTGGCCTGTCAACGCAGCCGGCGCCATGGCCGCACTGCAAAGCAGGATCTGCGCCAGTGCGCTGCGATTCCGACCCGCGGAATCCGCGATTCCCACCCTGCGGAATCCGCGATCACGCCTCGCGCTTGGCTCGCATTCGTGCGGCGGCCGCACGCCCGCGCGCCTTCCACATCGCGACCTCGCGCTGGCGGTCGAGCGCGGTCGCCGTGTCGCGTCGCGTCTCGCGCAGCAGCTTGTGCCAATTGCGAAGCCGGTCCGCATCGACGCCGGCGCGGACCGCGCAGCCCGGCTCGCTCTCGTGACGGCAATCGCGGAAGCGGCAGTGTCCTGCAAGTTCCGCGATGTCCGCGAAGACCCCCGCGAGCGCCCCCTCGCCGTCCGGACGCAAGGTACGTACGCCGGGCGTGTCGATGACACAGGCGCCGCCGGGAAGGCGGTGCAGCGATCGCGCCGTCGTCGTGTGCTTGCCCCGGCCGTCGTTCTCGCGCGTGGGGCCGGTGTCCTGCACGCAGTGGCCGAGGAGGGTGTTCGTGAGCGTCGACTTGCCCGCGCCCGACGAGCCCAGCATCACGAGCGTCTGCCCGCGACCGAGGCAGGGTGCGAGCGCGTCCGCGGCCGCCGCGTTCGTGGCGTCGATCGCCAGCACCTCCGCGGAAGGCGGAATGCGGCCGCGCAAGTCGGCGAGGCGTGCGTCGAGCACCGCGTCCGTGGGCGCGGCCACGTCGCGCTTGGTGAGCACCACGACGGCACCGATGCCCTCGCCGTGAACGAGCGCGAAGTACCGTTCGAGGCGCCGGGGGTTGAAGTCGGCATCGAGGCCCATCACCAGCAACGCGGTGTCGACGTTGCTCACCACGACGTGCCGGCGGCCGTCGCCGTCGCGGCGGACGATCTGCGTGGAGGGCGCGACGCGCGCCTCGATCCACGCCGCGCCGCAGCCGTCACGTGATGCAAGCACCCAGTCGCCGACGGCGAGCGCCGCGTCCTCGCCCTGCAGCATGCGCAGGAGACGTGGGAGGGGACGCGCGGCGTGGCTCGCGCGTCCGTCGTGCAGGACGTGCGTCTCACGATGAACCTCGATGATCCGGGACAGCGTGGTGGGGAGCGGGAGGGTGTCGGCCGATTGCAGCGCGCGACCGGCCAGCGCGGGACTCAGGCCCAGGAGGGAGAGCAACTCGACATCGATGTCGATCGACATGGGAAGGCGGCTTTCGCGAAAGGATCACGGCGCGCGCCGATGCCCGGTGCGCGCCCGTACGCTCCCGGCCGGAGCGGCCAGGGGCAGTCGGGATGCGAGCCGGCGGCGCGCGATCTGCGTCGCGTGCGAAGCCTGCGAACAGGATTGCGTGCCGCGCACTGTCGCGCGGCTACGGGGCGTGCTGCGTCAGCCCCGTGGGGGCACGACGCGATGGCAGGAAGCGGTCGCCGGCGGGGAGGCAAGGGGCACAATCGTCATGGCAATCCTCCTCGGCAGGTGTGGAAGGGTGACGGTCTCGCGCGAGGGCGAGGCGCTGTCGTTCGGGCGGCGGATTCTGCCACGACGGTGGTGGCGGGGTCAACTCGAACTCTCGAAAAGCTCGAACTCGAAAGGCGCGCTTTAGAGTTCGCGAACTCGGCGTGAACGCGAAAGGCGCGCGAGAAGCCACGGAACTCGCGCGCGCCGCGTGCGCAGTGCCACGGCCGGGAAGGGCGGCGGAAGGGCGGGCTACCCGATCGGATAGCATCGGGGTTGTGTGCGGTTTCGCTCGCGCGTCGGTGGCCGGTACTTGAACGATCGATCACATCTGCTTTGCGTCGCCCCGATGATGGACTGGACCGACCGGCATTGCCGGTTCTTCCTGCGCCAGATCTCGCGGCACGCGCGTCTTTACACCGAGATGGTCACCGCCCCGGCGTTGCTGCATGGCGACGTGCCGCGGCACCTCGACTTCGACCCGCAGGAACACCCGGTCGCGCTGCAACTCGGCGGCAGCGACCCCGCGATGCTCGCGCATGCGGCGAAGCTCGGCGAGCGCTGGGGCTACGACGAGATCAACCTCAATTGCGGATGCCCTTCCGAGCGCGTGCAGATCGGGAGCTTCGGCGCCTGCCTCATGGCCGAGCCGGCACTGGTGGCCGATTGCGTGCGTGCGATGCGCGATGCGGTGTCGCTGCCGGTCACGGTCAAGCACCGCATCGGGCTCGATGCCGGCGAGGACTACGGCTTCGTGCGCGACTTCGTGGGTATCGTGGCGGCGGCAGGCTGCGCCGTGTTCGTCGTGCACGCCCGCAATGCCGTGCTGAAGGGCCTGTCGCCCAAGGAGAACCGGGAGATTCCCCGCCTGCGCTACGAGGTCGTGCACCGGCTGAAGCGGGAGTTCCCGCAGCTCACGATGGTGCTCAACGGCGGGCTCACCGCGTGGCCGGCCATCGAGCGCGAGCTCGAGCAGGTCGACGGCGTCATGCTGGGACGTGCGGCCTACCACGATCCCATGATCCTGGCGCCGGGAGACTGGCGGCTCTTCGGCGACGAGACGCCGCCGCCGACGCGCGCGCGCATCCTGCGGGCGATGATCCCCTACGTGGCGTCGCAGCGTGCGCGCGGCACGCCGCTGCGCTCGATCGCGCGGCACATGCTCGGGCTCTATCACGGTTGCCCGGGCGGGCGTCGCTTCCGGCGGATGCTCTCGGATGCAACGCTTCTCGACGGCGCCGGCCCCGAGCTCCTGATCGAGACGCTGGCCGCGGTGGAGCCGGGGGCCGATGCGGTACTCTTGCCTGCCGGGGAAGCCTGACCTGGCTGCGCGTCGAGGCGCTGCGCGGGTCGCGCTGCAGTGTGTCGCGCTGCCGTGCGTCGTGCTCCTTCAATGTGCGCCACCCGCATCGGCAGCGTCGCTGCCGCGCGGCCGCGTGGCGAACCACACCAGCGGCACCATCGCCAGGAAGATGAGTGCCGACAGGTAGAAGATGTCGTTGGCTGCCATGGTGTACGCCTGTTGCGTGATCGTGCGGTCGATGCTCGCCAGCGCCTGGGTGGCGGTCATGCCGGCCGCCTGCGCGCGGTCGAGCATCGACGCCAGCGCCGGATTAGTGCGGGTGATCGATTCGACGAGCTGCGCGTGATGCATGCTCGCCCGATGCTCCCACAGCGTCGTGAAGAGCGACGTGCCGAACGCGCCGGCGGTGATGCGCGCGAAGTTCGATAGGCCCGACGCGCTCGGGATCTTCTCGGGCGGCAGGCCGGAGAGCGTGATCGCGACCAGCGGCACGAAGAAGCACGCTACCGCTGCGCCCTGGATGATCGTCGGCACCATCAGCGTGTACAGGTCAACCTCGGTGTTGAACAGCGAGCGCATGTAGCTGATCAGCGCGAAGAGGACGAACGAGCCGCTGGTGAGCAGGCGCGAATCGACCCTGGGGATCGAGCGGCCGACGAGCGGCGACAGGAGGAGCGCGAGAATGCCTACCGGCGCGAGTACGTAGCCGGCGTCGGTGGCGGTGTAGCCGAGCTGCGTCTGCAGCCACAGGGGCAGCAGCACCACGGTGCCGAAGAAGATCCCGTAGGCGAGCGAGAGGACGAGCGTGGCGATGGTGAAGTTGCGCCCTGCGAACAGCTTGAGGTCGACGACCGGGTGCTCCTCGTTCAGCTCCCAGATGAGGAAGAACACGAAAGCAACGACGACGACGATCGCGAGCGTCACGATCTGGTCGCTTGCGAACCAGTCGAGCTCCTTGCCCTTGTCGAGCATGACCTGCAGCGCGCCGATCCAGAGCACGAGAAGCGCGAGGCCGACGCGGTCGATCGGTAGCTTGCGCGTGGGCGAGTCGCGGTCGCGGTAAATGGTCCACGTGGCCCAGGTGGCGGCGATGCCCACCGGTATGTTGATGAAGAAGATCCACGACCACGCGTAGTTGTCGGTGATCCAGCCGCCGAGCAGCGGGCCCGCCACGGGGGCGATGAGGGTGGTCATCGACCACATCGCGAGCGCGGTTCCCGCCTTGGCCCTCGGATAGCTCGACAGCAGGAGCGCCTGCGACAGCGGGATCAGGGGACCGGCGACCAGTCCCTGCGCCACGCGGAAGGCGATGAGCGACTCGATGGTGGGCGCCATGCCGCACAGCCAGGAGGCGAGGACGAAGAGCGTCGTCGAGAGGCAGAAAAGCCGCACCTGGCCGAAGCGCAGCGTGAGCCAGCCGGTCAGCGGTACGGCGATGGCGTTGGCCACGGCGAACGAGGTGATGACCCAGGTACCCTGATTCGGGCTCACGCCCATCTCGCCGGAGATCGCGGGAATCGACACGTTCGCGATCGAGGTGTCGAGCACGATCATGAAGGTCGCAGCGGCCAGCGAGAGGGTGCCGGCAATGAGCGCGCCACCCGTGAGCGGCGGCGGTGGGTAGGGTCGAGCCGGTGCCGCAGGCATGGCGGCGGCGCGATCCTCCGGCCGTACCCGATCCGCCTCCGGCGCACGCGGTGCCGATGTACTGCTCACGACGTCACGACGGGTGCGGCGCGGTCTTCTGCGTCATGTGCGAAGACCCGGCAGGCGCGGCCTGACGCACGCTGGCGGCGCCGGTGGAGCTGCGCGGCTTCGCCACCGACGGGGGCGTGGCCGTCGCGGCGCCCGCCTTGCCGAGATTGGCGGCGATCGTCTCGCGTACCAGGGCATCGGCCTCCTGCGTCGAATGGTCGAAGGCCTCCGTCGCGTACGTGGTGTTGTCATGCGAAGTCGTGGCGAGCGATTTGCCCGACGTGTCGGCGACGTCGACGCTCGCCTCCATCGACAGGCCCACGCGCAGAGGATGCGCGGCGAGCTCCTCGGGAGCGATCGCGATGCGCACGGGGACGCGCTGCACGACCTTGACCCAGTTGCCGGTCGCGTTCTGCGCCGGCAGGAGCGCAAACGCACTGCCGGTGCCTACCCCGAGGCCGGTCACCGTCCCGTGATACGTCACCGCGTTGCCGTAGGCGTCGGCGGTGAGCTCCACGGGCTGGCCGATGCGCATGTTGCGCAACTGCCCTTCCTTGAAGTTGGCGTCGACCCATACCTGGTCGAGCGGCACGATTGCCATGAGCGGCGTGCCGGGGGCCGTGCGCTGGCCCACCTGGACGGAGCGCCTGGCGACGTAACCCGACACGGGCGCCGGGATCGTGGTCCGCACGAGGCCGAGGTAGGCCTCGCGCACCTTGGCCGCGGCACGGGCGACGCTCGGGTGATTCTCGATGGTCACCCCATCGGTGAGCGCGCGGCTCGTGGCGAGCTGCTCCCGCGCCGCAGCGAGCGCGGCCTGTGACGCCTCCAGGGCAGCGTTCGCGTTGGACACGGCGGAGCGCGCGTGGTCGAGCTCCTCGCCGCTGACCGCGCCGGAGGCCTCGAGCGTCTGCCGCCGCGCGAGGTCGTCCTTCGCCTTGGCGAGGTCGGCGCGCGCCCGCACGATCTCCGCCTCGCGCAGGGTGACGTTCGCGACCCCCGTGGCGTTGGCGGTGTAGAGCGAGCGTACTTCGCGCACGGCCTGCGCCAGCGCAGCCCGCGCTTCGGCGAGGGCAACTTCGGCGTCCGCCCGGTCGAGCTGCACGATCGGCGTGCCGGCCTTCACGAAGTCCGTGTCATCCGCGTTTACGGCGATCACGGTGCCGGCGACCTGCGGCGTGACCTGCACGAGGTTGCCTTGCACGTAGGCATTGTCGGTGCGCTCGTAGTGGCGCAGCTCGACGTACCAGTAGGCGAACCAGGCGAGCCCGAGCGTGACGAAGATCCCGGCGGCGATGCCGAGGAGCTTCATGCGCGGATTCTTCCTGGGGGCGGAATTGGCTTCTGCATTCATGACGTCGTTCCTGGACCGGCGGCGCTTGCCGCGCCTAGCGCGCCGCGGCGACCTTCCCGGCTGAGGTGTCGGCGTAGCCGCCGCCCAGCGCCCGGGCGAGACTCACGTCGAGCTCGTAGGTGCGCGCCTCGAGATCGGCGTCGAGGCGGTCCTGCACGAGCTGCTGCGTCTGCGCGGCGAGCACCGTGAGATAGTTGCCGAGTCCCGCGCGATAGCGGATCACGGCGAGGTTGTAGGCCTCGTCGGTGGCCGCCCGGGCCCGCGCCTGCTCGGTGCGGGTCCGTGCAAGGCCATGGATCGAACTGATGGCGTCGGCGAGTTCGTGCACGGCGTCGATCAGCGTCTCGTTGTAGCTCGTGATGGCGAGGTCAGCGTCGGCGCTGCGGCCGGCGAGGTTGGCGTTGAGGCGGCCGCCCTCGAAGATCGGCAGGTGCACCGCGGGGCCGATGCCGGCGATCGAGCTCGACCCGAGCAGGAAGTTCGACAGGCCGAGCGAGGTGAGTCCGGCGAAGGCGACGATGTTCACGTTCGGATAGAACTCCGCCTTGGCGACGTTCACGTTCTCGCGCGCGGCTTCCACGCGCCAGCGCGCCGCGGTGATCTCGGGCCGGCGGCCGACGAGATCGAGCGGGATCGAGGCGGGCAGCATCGCCGCTGGCGCCTCCGTGAGCGCTTTCGGGACGATGCGCCCGCCGCGCTCGGGTCCGGCACCGACGAGCGCCGCGATGCGATTGCGCGCAACGGCGATCGCCTCGTCGTACTGCGCGAGCTCGGTGCGCACCGCGCCGAGGGCGGCCTCGGCCTGACGCACCTCGACCTTGGTGTCGAGCCCGGCCCTGAACCTCTCCCCCGTGATGCGCACGATGTCTTCGCGCTGCACGATGGCCGCGCGCGAGACGTCGCCCTGCGCGAAGAGCCGCTGCAGGTCGAAGTAGGCGCGCGCGATGCCCGTGGACAGCGCGAGGCGCGCCGACTGCGCTTCGGCCGTGGCGGCCTGTGCCTGCGAGAGTGCGGCACGCAGCGCCGCGCCGTTCCTGTCCCAGAAATCGATCTCGAAGGACAGGTCGATGGTGGCGCGCGCATCGGCCTTCCACGCCCCCGCGATCGGGGGCGGATAGATGTAGTTCTCGGAGTACTTCTGCTCGTTGACGACGCCGTTGCCGTCGATGCGCGGCAGCAGCGCCGAGCGCGCCGCGCCGGCAGCGGCGTCCGCGCGCGCGATGCGCGCCCGCGCCGCGGCGAGTGTCGGGCTGCCGGCAAGACCTTCGCGGATCAGTGCGTCGAGCTGTTCGTCGCGGTAACGCATCCACCAGTCGTCGGTGGGCCAGAGCACCGTCGTGTCGCGGGCACCCAGCGCCGCCGCGTCGAGCCTTGCCTGCGGCGGAGGCAGGGTGTCGAAGCTCGCGCAGGCGGCGAGGAAGGTGGCGATCGCCACCGCGAGCGGACGGGTCCACGGGAGCCGTTGCATGGGCTCAGCGCTGTGCCTGCAGGTTGGCGAGCATGCGGGCGAGGAAATCCTTCAGCTGCCCGAACTCGCCGGGAGTGAAACCGCGCAGCAGGCCGTTGGACACGCGTGCCAGGGCGAAGGGGATGGCGTCGCGGCACAGCCGCTCGCCTTCGCGCGTAAGCTCGAGCTCCATCACGCGACGGTCGGTGGACGACGGGCGGCGCCGGACCACGCCCTTGGCCTCGAGGCGGTCGAGCATCCGCGTGACGGCGCCGGTGTCCACGCAGGCATAGCGCGCGATCTCCGCCGCGGTGTTGCCGATGCCGTAGTGGATGATCAGCAGCGGGCCCCACTGGACCCCGGTGAGATCGTGCCCGGTCATCTCGTTGTCGATGGCGCGGTCGAGCTGGCTGCGGATCTGCTTCAGGAGGTAGCCCACGCTGTCGCCGATCGGATAGGCATCCCCGCGATAGAAGTCGGGGTCGCCGGGGCGCACGGAGCGTTCCTTGGCGGCGCGGCCGCGCGGGGTGGCCTTGCCGGCGTTCCTGCTGGCGGCATTGACTGTCATCGACAGAGTATATTGTCTAGACAGTAATTGTCAAGGCAGCAGGATGCGCGGCAGGCGGGCCGGACCCCGGCATTACTCTGGGCCGCAAGCCGTGACGGGTCGTGGGAAGGGTTCGGCGCCGCGTGATCCTGGGGCATTCCCCGGTGTTCCCGGCGCGGGCCGGAGGCCGTGCGATGCGGAAGCAACTCCTGCATGATGCCATGCACGGGTGGGCGCAGGGTGGCGAGACGGGGAGCAGCGATGAAGACGGAGAGGATCGAGGTCATCGACTCGCACACGGCCGGTGAGCCGACGCGCGTCGTGGTCTCCGGCGGCCCGGACCTGGGCGGCGGCAGTCTTGCGCAACGGCGCGCGCGCCTCACCGGCGCCTTCGACCGCTACCGCGCCGCCATCGTGAGCGAACCGCGCGGGTCCGACGTGATCGTCGGCGCCTGGCTCGTCGCGCCCACGGACGCGTCGTGCGCAGCGGGCGTGATCTTCTTCAACAACGTCGGTGGCATCGGCATGTGCGGGCACGGGACGATCGGGGTCGTGATCACCCTCGCGCACCTCGGGCGCATCGCAGCCGGACAGCACCGCATCGAGACGCCGGTAGGCGTCGTGAGCGCGCGTCTTGCCGACGACGGCAGCGTCACCGTGGAGAACGTCGCGAGCCATCGCGTCGCCGCGAAGGTCCGCGTGGAGGTTCCCGGCCTCGGCACGGTGTCGGGCGACGTCGCGTGGGGAGGCAACTGGTTCTTCCTCACCGACGGCGGCGGCGAGGCGCTCGACCTCGCGAACGTCGAATCGCTCACCGATCGCGCGTGGCGCATCCGGGCCGCCGTCAATGCGCAGGGCCATCGCGACGTCGATCACGTCGAGTTCTTCGGCCCCGCCGCGGATCCCCGCGCGAGCGCGCGCAACTTCGTGCTCTGTCCCGGCAGGGCCTACGACCGGTCGCCCTGCGGTACCGGCACGAGCGCGAAGCTCGCCTGTCTCGCGGCGGACGGCATGCTCGCCGAAGGCGCGCCGTGGGTGCAGGAGAGCGTGATCGGCAGCACGTTCACCGCATCGTATCGCTGGCTCGATCGGGCGCGTGGCAGCATCGTTCCGTCGATCACCGGTCGTGCGTTCGTGACCGCAGAGACATCGCTCCTGCTCGACGCGCGCGATCCGTATCGATTCGGCATCGCCGCGGATCGGACGACATGACACTCGGGACCGATCGAGGATCGCCGTGAACCGGCTGCTCGGATACCTCGGCGACCGCCTCGCCGCGTACCTCGCGGCGCCCAGGCCCCATGGCGCGATGGTGGCGATCGTGCCGCCCGGCCTGCTGGAGGCCACGCTGCGGCCGGGCGACGTGCTGCTGGTCGAGGGCGAGTCGCGCATCAGCGTGCCGATCAAGCTCCTGACGCAGTCGAACTGGTCGCACGCGACGCTGTACGTGGGCTCCGCCGGCCGGCTGGGCGACGTGGGGCCCGATGTGCCGATCCTGATCGAGGCCGATCTGCGCGCCGGCGTTCGCGCGGTGCCGTTGCGCGCCTACAGCCACATGCACACGCGAATCTGCCGGCCGGTGGGCCTGGCGGCGCCGGAGATCGCCCGCGTCGTCGAGTTCGCGATCGCCCAGATCGGGCACCGTTACGATCTCAAGAATCTGCTCGACCTCGTGCGCTACCTGTTGCCGGCGCCACCAGTGCCGATCCATCTGCGGCGCCGCCTGATCGCTCTCGGCAGCGGCGACCCATCACGTGCGATCTGCTCGACGCTGATCGCCCAGGCCTTCCAGGAAGTCCGTTATCCGATCCTGCCTGAGGTGACGTACCGCGACGCCATCGACGCCGCCGGCCGGCGCTGTCATCGGGCGTTGCTCCACATCCGCAATCACAACCTGTTCGCCCCGTGCGATTTCGACATGTCGCCGTACTTCGAGGTCGTGAAGCCGCTGCTGCGGCCGGGCTTCGATCCGCATCGCCTGACGTGGGACGATCAGGCGCAGCGCGTGGGCGGCGTGCCCGCCGGCCCCCCGTAGGCGGTGCACGCGTGTGCGGCGGCCGGACACGACGCGGAGCAGCACCGCTCGCGGCGGGTCTAGCGCTTGCGCCGCTGACGTTCCTTCCGCCGCAGCCGGGCACGGGCACGGACCGCATCGGATCGCTCGGCCGGATCGGCGTCTTCCGCATCCTCCGCACCGCCCGGCATCATCCGGAGGAACCGGTCGGGCGCGATGTCGATCATGATGCTGGTGCCTGCGTACACGGCAACGAGGATGAGCGGGGCGAAGCGGCCGAAGAGGAACAGCAGTCCCGAATACATCGCCATGAGCACGGCGACCCAGCGCAGGAAGACCAGCGCGAAGCGCTTCTTGATCCTGAGTTCCTCCGGCGTGTGCGTGGCGAGCGCGCGATAGAGCCCGACGCCGGACCAGAAGGCGGCGATCGCCTGCAGCACGAGACCCACGCGGAACGACGGCTCGGCGAAGACTTCCCGCCAGCTCGTCTGCGCGGCGGCGCCCACGAACAGCAACGGAAGGCCGAGCGGGATGGCGATGAACGCGGTCACGAACAGCGCGGCTGCCACGATGCCGGCCTCCGCATTCACGCGGCTCGCGATGCCCTCGCCCGACGGCGCCGGCGCGAAGTGGCGCGCGAGACCCGCGAACATCACCGCCATGGCGAGCATCGTATCCACGAAATAGAGGACGAGGATGCTCGGGGCGGACCAGCCGAGGAACAGCACGCCGCCCACCGGCACGAGGTTGCGAACGACGACGTTCGCGATGTCGAGCGGTGACGGTCGTGGGCGCGCCGGGCCGGACGGGGGCAGTACGGGCGGTAGCGGCGTGGCCACGGCGGCGAAGCATGCGCCGGTGGCGCGCGCGACGCAAGCGCTCCGGTCAGGCGATTCCCGTGATCGCCTCGGTCAGCGCCGACAGCGTGCGCTCCACGTCGGCGTCGGTGTGCGCGGTGCTTACGTACATCATGCCGCGCGGCAGCGGCGTCACGCCGAGCTCGACGAGCGCCCCGGTGAGCTGCAGCGTGCGATCCTTGTCGACTCGGGGCAGATCGCGCAGCGTCGCAATCGAGGTCGCGCCGGCGAAGAGCTGCACGCACGGCCCGAGCTGGTTGGCCGTGACCGCGGCGCCCGTGCGAGCGGCGACGGCGCGCACGTGGGCGGCGATCGCCGCCGCGTAGCCCTCGATGCGCGGGTACAGCGTGGCGGCCTCCGCCGTCAGGTAGTCGAGGCAGGCGATGGCGCCGGCGACCGCCGGCGGAAAGCCGTTGTAGGTGCCGCGCTGCGATACCGTACCGCGAACGATGGCGTCGAACATCGCGCGTCGTCCTGCGACCGCGCTCACCGGCATGCCGGCGCCCAGCGCCTTGCCGAGGATGGTGAGGTCCGGGGCCACGGCATAACGGCCCTGCGCGCCGCCCAGCGCCAGGCGGAAGCCGGTGATGACCTCGTCGAAGACGAGCACGATCCCGTGCTGCGACGTCCACGCCCGCACGCGCTCGAGGAAGCCCGGCGCCGGCGCGAAGCAGCCGGCGTTGACCGCCGCGGGCTCCATGATCACGGCGGCGACTCCGCGCGCATCGAGGGCGTCGAGCGCAGCCGCGTCGCCCCAGTCGAGGACGACGACGTGACGCAATGCATCGGGATCCTGGCCCCCGGTCGAGGGACCGTCGTTGGCAGGGTCGGTCGCGACGTGGATCGCGTCGGACCAGCCGTGGTAGTGGCCGCGGAACTTCACCACCACGAGACGGCCCGTCGCCGCACGGGCGAGGCGCAGCGCGAGCTGCGCCGCCTCGGTGCCGCTCGATACCAGCGCGCTCGTCTCGCAGGCCGGCATCGCGCGCGCGATGCGCTCGCCGAGCTCGGCTTCGAGCGGCGTGATGCCCCCGGTGCGCAAGCCGTTGCGCAGTTCGCGCTCGACGGCGGCGAGCACCGGCGCGGGACTGTGACCGAGGAGCAGCGGGCCGTAGCCCAGCGAATAGTCGATGTACTCGTTGCCGTCGATGTCGACGATATGCGCATCCACGGCGCGGGCGATTGCAAGCGGCGCCGGCCTCTGTGTCGCGCGCGGCGACGACGATACGCCGCGTGGCAGTACCTTGCGCGCACGCTCGTGATACGCGAGCGACTGGGTGAAGCGGGAGGAGGTGGTTCGTGCGGGCTCGGTCAAGGGATCTCGCCTCATGCGGCTGTCGTCCGCGCGAGGTCGGACTGGAGTTCGGGCGCGGCCGCGGCAAAGAGCGCCGAACCGCCGCGCTGCCCCGACTGCGCGAGCAGCCACCACGCGCAGCACAGGTTCGACGACAGCAGGGGGATGTGGATCGCGGCGCGCGCCGCGACGATGGATGGCAGCGTGAGCATGCCGGTACCGCTCATCACCACGGCATCGACGGCGCCGGTGTCGACCTGGCGCAGCGCCGTCGATACCTCGCCCTCGGACAGCTCGTAGGCGCGAAACGTCTCGGAGATCTTCACGACCTGCACCACGTCGTGGCCGGCGGCGCGCCAGTAGGCGGCGGCCTCGTCGGTGAGCCACTGCGGATACGGCGAGAGCAGGCACAGGCGTCGCGCGCCCACGGCGGTGATGGCGTCGGCGATGGCCGCGCTCGCGGTGGTGACCGGGATGCCGGCCCGTTCCGTGAGGTTGCGGGCGAGCGCGCGATCGCCATCGGGCAGGAGCCGGTACGACGGACCGGTGAGCGCCATCACGAGCGCACGAAGCGCAAGGCTTCCGAAGGCGCCGGTCGCCTCGCGATAGTGGTCGAGGTAGCGGCGGTTGCGCTCCTCCAGCGTGGTGTCCGGCATCACCGGAAAGCGCGCGGTGTAGAGCGTGAGCGCGCCATCCACGCAGCGGGCGAGCTCGGGCTCCACGGTGGGATTGGCGGGCGGCACCACCACGCCGGCCCAGGCAGCGGGGCGCACGCGGGCGACGGGTTCGGCGTTCATGCGATCGGTTCCATCAAGGTTTCGCGCCTGCCGCGCTTCATGCGAGTGCCGGCGTCATGTCGAGCATCGCCGCGGTGCGCAGGTATGCCGCAGTCTCGCTCGGGTTCGCAGCCATCGCGCGAACCCTGTCGAGCCACGCCGACCCGCCCGCGACGTTGCGGTCGGTGCGCGGAATGAGCATCTCGCGCGACACGCGCAGGCGTTCGTTCGCGGCGGCTCCGACGGCGGTCTCCTGCTCGCCGGCGGGTGCATCGGCGATCGCGCGGGCGAGCGCCCACGCATCGTGGATCCCACAGTTCATGTTCATCCCGCCGCGCGTATTGGTGATGTGCAGGGCGTCGCCCGCGAGCAGGACGCGGCCCTGGGCGTTGCGCGCCGCCACCCGGCGCGCCACACCGTAGATGTCCTGCATCACGACGTGGGGCACCCGCTCGCAGTGCGGCATCACCTCGGCGAGGCGCGCGAGGATCCAGTCGCTGCGCAGCGCGTCGGCCTCGTCGACGTCCTTCGGCACGCGCAGGATGATGCGCCAGCAGTCCGGCATGCGCAGGAAGCTCACCGACCGCGCCTCGTTCCACAGGTAGGTGACCGGCGCGATGCCGGGCAGCAGCACCGAGAGATCGTCGTCGGTCATGATGCGCAGGATCTTGTCGGGGTACTCCACACCCTCGAAAGGAATTCCGAGCAGCGCACGGACGTCGCTTCGGCTGCCGTCGGCGGCGACGAGCCAGTCGGCTTCGAGCGTTTCGTGTCCCGTGCCGTGCTTCACGCGTACGGTGACGCGAGGTCCCTCCTGCACCACCTCCTCGACCCCGGCGTCGAAGAGGACACGCGCGTGCGGATGGCGGCGCAGGCGCTCGAGCATCACCGGGGTGAGCTGCGCCTGCTCGAGGTGGAGGCGGAAGGGGAACGGTGTGTCGGGCGCGAGCGCTTCGAGGCGAAACTCGGCGAACACGCCTTCGGTGACGGTGCGGTACTGCACGCGATCGACCACATGGCCCAGGTGCCTGACCGCTTCCAGCACCTGCAGGCGTTCGAGGATGGCGAGCGTGGGCGGGTGGAAGGTGGAGGCCTTCGACGCCGTGCTGAGCGCCGGCCGCTTCTCCGCGATCGTCACGTTCACCCCCGCTTCGGCGAGCGCGAGCGCCGCGGTGAGGCCGACCGGACCGGCGCCGGCGACGATCACCTCCGTGCCTCTCTTCATTGCGTGCTCCCGTACTTGCGCTCGATGGCGTCGTGTCCGAGCAGCCTCGCTTCCAGCGCGCGCATGTTGTCGTAGTCCATGAGTTGCATGATGTCCTCGATGCCTGCCAGGAGGTCCGGGCGGTCGATCGGCTCACCGCTCTCCATGACGCCGCGCATGAGCGCGAGCGCGGTCGTCATCGCCTGGATGGCGGCGGCGGGCAGCATGCGCGGCAGGCTGATGCGGCGGACGCCGAGCGCCTTCAGGCGCGGGATGGCAATGATGGGTGTGGTGGGCCGCGAGCGGATGCCGAAACCCATGTTGACGCTCACCGGGACGCCCGCGGCCTCGACGATGCGCGCGATGTCGTCCTCGCGCTTCACCGCATCCGGAAAGATCATGTCGGCGCCTGCCTTCGCGTAGGCGCGCACGCGCGCGACCGTGCCGTCGATGCCTTCGAGGGCCAGCGCATCGGTGCGCGCGACGATCACGAAGTCGTCGTCGCGGCGCGCGAGGCACGCCGCCTCGATCTTGCGGACCATCTCGTCCGCCGGGACGACTTCCTTGCCCGGCATGTGGCCGCAGCGCTTCGGGGCGACCTGATCCTCGATGTTGACCCCGGCCACACCCGCCTCCTCGAAGAGCTGCACGGCGTGGTGCACGTTCACCGGGTTGCCGTAGCCGTTATCGGCGTCGGCGGTGACGGGAATGTCCACGCAGCGCACGAGGTTGCGGCAATGGTCCACGTTCTGCGTGAGCGTCATCACGCCGATGTCGTCGATGCCGAGCAGCGAGTTCGAGATGGCGGCGCCGCTCGTGGCGGCGGTGCGGAAGCCGGCACGCTCGACGAGACGCAGGCTGTAGCCGTCGTACACGCCCGGCGACACGATGAACTCACCGGAGCGCAGGAGGTCGCGGTAGCGGGATGCCTTGGTGCGCGGGGTGGTCACGGAGTGTCTCCTCGTCTGGCCGGAGCCCTCGTCGCGGCGGCCGGCCAGATCCAATAGGTATGATAGACGATACCAATCGGCCGACGCCGCATGCACTGGGGTCGCCGGCCCACTGGGGGAACTTGCCGCCCGCCGCCCCTGCGCCGCCCTGCGGGGCGGGGCGGCGCGGCAGGCGTACGTCACGTCAGTTGTTGCCGAGCGAGAGCTTGGGCACCACGCGCACGAACACCGCGCGCTCGGCATCGACGACCTTCTGGTATTCGGCGGCCGGGAGGAACGCGGGCACCACGAGCGCTTTGGTGACGAACTGCTTGAAATCGTCGGACTCGATGGCCTTGCCGAGAGCGTCGTCGAGCCTGGCCACGACGTCGGGCGGCGTGCCCTTGGGCACGAAGAAGCCGAAGTCGGCGCGCAGCGCGAGGTCCACGCCGTTCTCCTTCAGGGTCGGGACGTTGGGCAGCGTGGCCACGCGCGTTGGCCCGAACTGCGCGAGCGCACGCAGCTTGCCGCCCTCCACCTGCGCATTGATGGCGCCCGGCGCGCCGATCACGATGTCGACGACGCCGCCCATCGCGGCGGTCACCGCGGGAGCGAGGCCCCGATACGGGATGTGGTTGAGCTTGATACCCGCGGCATCGGCGAACGCCTCGCCCGCGAGGTGCACTGCCGTCCCGTTGCCCGGACTGCCGAACGTGACCTTGCCGGGATTCGCCTTGGCGTAGGCGATGAGTTCGGGCAGCGTCTTGAATGGCGCATCGATGCGCGCTGCAAGCAGATGCGGCGTGATGGACGCGCGGGCGAGAGCGGCAAGGTCGTCGTACTTGTACGGCGGTTTGGAGACGAGCGGGGCGACGGTGACCACGGCGGGCGCACCGTACAGCAGGGTGTAGCCGTCGGGCTTCGATTGCGCCACATAGGCGGCGCCGATCGTGCCGCCCGCGCCGTCGCGATTCTCCACCACGACGGGCTGGCCCAATGCCTGCGCTGCGATGTCGGCGATCTTGCGTGCCTCGCGATCGGTGGCGCCCGCAGCGTAGGGCACGACGATCGTGATCGGCCGGGTCGGGAACGTTTGCGCCTGCGTGGGGGCGATGCTCGCGATCGCGCTGGCGAGGAAGAGGATGTGACGCAGTTTCATGGGAGCCCTTGTCGAGAGGTCAGTCTTGAGCCAGTGCTGCGCGACGCTCGGCGGCGTCGTTCCAGACTTCCTGCAGCACGATGCGGCCGCCGCGCAGGTCGAAGCGATCGATGAAGCGGATGCCGTCGAATCCGGTACCGTCCGGCCACGTGCCGTGCAGCGTGCCGAGGCAGTAGACGACGATGCCGCCGGCCGGCGCATCGAACGCTTCGGTGCGCTCGATGTGCTTGCCGATGCGCCGGTACCGGCGCGACGAGTTGGCGACGATGTCCGCGACCGCGCGCACCTCGCGCCCGCCCGGCACCACGATGCGCGCGTCCGCCGCCAGATGAGCCTGCGCGCGTTCGACGTCGCGCGCCTCGAGCGCGCCAAGGAAATCGCGCACGATGCGAACTGCCGCCTCGCGTTCTTCCGGCGCGGTCATCGGACGACTCTCCGCGCCGCGCGCTGCGGGACCGGCTCGCGCCTCGGACGGTCCGGCGCGCTCGTGCCCTTCTCCGCCACGATCATGTGCCACGGCAGGCGCCAGGCGCGAGGTGGCGCAGCGAGCGCGTCATCCTCCTCGTCGAAGGGGACGACGTCCACGCGGCGGAAGCCCGCGTCGGCATAGGCGCGGGCGAGGTCGATGCGGCTGTGCTCGAGGAGGAAGGGTTCGTTGTTGCGTCGCGCATGCCCTTCGAACAGGACGCGCAGCACGGGATCGGAAGGAGGGACGAAGTCGAGGTGCGCCACGATGCCGCCCGGACGGAGGACGCGCGCGGACTCGGCGATGAGCGCGCGCACGGCCGGTTCGGGCATTTCGTGCAGCAGCATCGTCGACGTGACCACGTCGTAGGCGGCGTCGGGCGCGCCACTCGCGACCGCATCGGCCTGGCGGAAGGCGAGACGCTCGCGCATCGCTTCCGGCGCCTCGTGCGCTGCCAGGGTGACGCAACTGGCGGACAGATCGACGCCTTCGACACGCGCGTTGCCCGCGGCATGCGCGAAGGCCACGGTGCTGCGCCCGAAGCCGCAGCCGAGATCGAGCACGCGCTCCACGCGCCGGTCGGCCACCACGCGCGTGGCGAAGCGCTCGTGCAGCCCCGGCGTGCCCACGACGCCGCCGCCGACCGCCTCCCGATACACGAAGGCGCCGAGGTCATCGACGAGTCCACCGGGCTGCTGGTGGATGTCGTGGTCGGCCCAGTAGCCGGGTGCCTCCAGCGATGGGTCGAGGCTCAGCAGATGCGGCGGCAGCGGTTCCGCGACCTGCGCGAGCAGCGCGTCGCGCTGGCGTTGCGCGCTCGCCACGAGGCCGCGCGGTCCGCTGTACTTCATGCGCTGGAGATGGCGCTCGAGCCAGGCGAAGTACTGGTAGGTCACGAGCGAAGGCATGGCCTCGGGCGCCGACTGCGCCTCGCGGTAGAGCTCGCGGAACAGGGGACCACGCCAGAAGCTGCGCGCCGCGGCGACGAAGCGCTGGTGGGCCGCGCCGTCGGCGTCGTATCGCATCACAGGGGTCCGCGCGCCTGTTGCGCGCCGAGGAGCGGCTCGCACAGCCGGCGCACGAAAGCCGCAGCATCCTCCTCGCCGCTTTCCGCGGCGGGCTCGCCGTTCGCCGTTCGCGATTCGAGCGCCAGCAGGCGGCTGTGGAGCACGTAGACCTCCGCGGCCAGCGCCATCGTCACGCCCATGAGCCGATCGATGGCGGGATCCGTGAAGAAAGTCTGCTCGGGACGGGGCGCGATGGGGTCGGGCATGGCGGCAAGGCGAGGCTCGAGGCGAGGACGATCCGAACACCGGCAGGGATCGCCAAGTGTTCGAGGTCGGTGTCCATCATGCGGCGAATCGACGAAAGTGTCAACACCATGGAAAGTGGCATAGCGGGCGGGAGAATGATGGCGCACTCGTGCATCGAGCCCGTTCGATGGTGCGCGTTCACTCAGAAGTGTTGACACATCATGGGGCCGCTGCTATCGTGCGACGCATGACCACCCTGAGCGACAGGCTGTTCACGAGTACGCTCAATGCGATCTACTCGGGCGAGTTCGCACCCGGCGACGAGGTCAACGAGGCGGGCCTCGCCGAGCGCTTCGGCGTGTCACGCGGGCCGGTCCGCGAGGCAGTGCGGCGCCTGCAGGGCATCGGCCTCGTCTCCCGCGAGCCCTACATGCGCGCGACCGTGGTGAGCCTCACGCCGGTGCAAGTGCGCGAGCTCTTCGAGATGCGCGAGGCGCTCGAGGGGATGGCGTGTCGCCTCGCTGCTCGCCGCATGAGCGACGCCGATCTCGACCGCTTCGCGGCCGACCTCGATGCGGCGCGCGCGGCGCGGCTCGCCGGGTCCCGTTCGCGCTCAGGCGTTCCCGACTTCGACTTCCACGAGCGCATCATTCGCGGGAGCGGGAACGCGCGCATCACGAGCACGCTGTGCGGCGACATGTATCACCTGCTGCGGGTGTATCGCCGCCGGTCGGGGGCCGTGCGCGAGCGCAGCGAAGAGGCGCACGCGGAGCACTGGCAGATCCTGCGTGCGCTTCGGGCGCGCGACGGCGAACTCGCGGAGTCGCTGATGCGTGCCCACGTGGCGCGCGCGTCGGTCACCGTGACGGCGCGGTTGCAAGATCTCGCCACCGCCACCGCCAACGCCGTCGCGGTCTAGGCGGTCGACGCGACGGACCGGGTGCGAAGGTGACGCATCATGCATCGGACGTCGTCCAGAGTGACCGCGCCGCTTGCCGTCCCGCTCCCGTGCTGAGCGAGGCAGCCCCAGCGACGACCGGCAACGGCGCGCTGCGCCCGTTGCCGCCGGCAGGCGACGGCGTCCTGTACTGCGACATCGCCGTGGCGCTTGCAGCGCACGGCGGTGACGTGGCGCGGCTGCCGTATTGCCTGCGCGTGGCGGCCGAGAACGTTACGCGTCACCTGACGCAGACGGGAGCCGACGGCGAAGCCGCGTTGGGTGCGCTCGCCGCCTGGCCCGCGAAGCGGTCGTCGCTGCCGCTCTTCCCGAGCCGCGTCATCCTGCCCGATTCGAGTGGATTGCCCGTGCTCCTCGATCTCGCCGCGCTGCGCGACGAGGTTGCCGCGCGCGGCGGCGATCCGTCGCGCGTGCGGCCGCGGGTGAGCGTCGACCTCGTGATCGACCATTCGCTGCAGGTCGACCTCGCGGGCTCCCCGAAGGCCATCGCGCACAACCTCGCGCGCGAGTTCGACCGCAACCGCGAGCGCTACCGCTTCGTGAAATGGGCGCAGTCCTCGCTCGGCAACCTGCGCGTGTTTCCGCCCGGCACGGGCATCATCCACCAGGTCAACCTGGAGCATGTCGCCACCGTGGTGACGGTGCGCGAGATCGGCGGCAGCCGCATGGCGCTTCCCGATTTCGTGATCGGCGCCGATTCGCACACGCCGATGATCAACGGTATCGGCGTGCTTGGATGGGGCGTGGGCGGCATCGACGCCGAGGCGCTCCTGCTCGGCTATCCCGCCGACATCGCGCTGCCCGACGTGGTCGGTGTGAAGCTCGTGGGAAGCTTGCCTGCCGGCGCCACGACCACGGACCTCGTGCTGCTCGTCACGCAGGTCCTGCGTTCGCATGGCGTGACGGGCAAGTTCGTCGAGTTCTTCGGTCCGGCAGTGACCGCGCTCGCGGTCCCCGATCGCGCCACGCTTGCCAACATGGCGCCGGAGTATGGCGCCACCGTCGGTTTCTTTCCCGTCGATGCCCGGACGACGGAGTACCTGCGCACCAGTGGACGCAGCGACGCGCAGGTCGCGCTGGTCGAGGCCTACTGCAAGGCCAACTCCCTGTGGCGCGACGAGGATTCACCGCTGCCGGCGTACAGCGCGGAGGTGACCATCGACCTCGGCGACGTGGTGCCCACGCTCGCCGGTCCGCGCCGGCCGCAGGATCGACTGCCGCTGTCCGAAGTTGCGGCGGACTTTGGCGCGCGCCTCGCGCGCGCTGTGCAGGAGGAAGGCTTCGGCCGCAGCGGCCGGGAAGCGAAGGCGCCGATCACGGCCGTCTCCGACACCACCGCGAGCCTCACCGGCGCGGGCACCGGCACGGGCACCGGCGCCTCCGGTTCGAATGCAGGAGTCACCGGCACGAGCGTCACCGGCACTAGCGTTTCCGGCGCCGGGACGACGTCCAGGCAGCCGCTGCGCGACGGCGCCGTCGTGATCGCGGCGATCACGTCCTGCACCAACACCTCGAATCCGTCCGTGATGCTGGCGGCTGGCTTGCTCGCCCGCAATGCGACTGCACGCGGATTGCGGGCCGCGCCCTGGGTCAAGACATCGCTCGCGCCGGGCTCGCAGGTCGTCACGCGCTATCTGGAGAAGACGGGTCTCATGGCGCCCCTGGCGGCGCTGGGCTTCGACGTGATCGGCTACGGATGCACGACCTGCGCGGGCAAGTCGGGGCCGCTCGCGCCCGACGTCGCGGCGGCGATCGAGCGCGACGGCGTCGTCGCCGTCTCCGTGCTGTCGGGCAATCGCAACTTCGAGGGGCGGATCCACCGTCTCGCCCGCGCCAACTACCTCGCCTCGCCTCCGCTCGTGGTGGCGTACGCGATCGCGGGGCGCATCGACATCGACCTCACGCGCGAGCCGCTCGGTCACGACCCGCAGGGCAGGCCGGTGCTGCTCGTCGACCTGTGGCCCACCGCCGACGAGATCGCCCGCCACATGGCCGTGGCTGCCGATCGTTCACTCTATCGCGAGGTCTACGCCGATGCCGAGCGTGGCCCCGGCCTGTGGGGCGCGCTCGACGCGCCGGACAGCGCGCGCTTCACATGGGATGCGGCGTCGAGCTATCTCGTGCCGCCGCCGTTCGTGGCACGCACGGCAACGGGTGACGCGCTGCCCGACCGCCTCGATGCCGCCCGCGCGCTCGCGCTCTTCGGCGATTCGCTCACCACCGACCACATCTCACCGTCGGGTGAGATTCCGGTGGATAGCGCGGCGGGACGCTATCTCGCGAGCCTCGGCATCGCCCCGCGCGACTTCAACACCTACGTCGGGCGACGCGGCAATCACGAGGTGATGCTGCGCGGCACGTTCGCCAACGTGCGCATCCGCAACCTGCTCGTCCCCGGCGTCGAGGGCGGCATGACGAGGCTGCTACCCGGTGGCGAGGCGATGCCGGTACACGAGGCGGCGGACGCGTATCGCGCGCGAGGAACACCGCTGGTGGTGCTGGCGGGCCGCGACTATGGCCAGGGCAGCAGCCGCGACTGGGCGGCGAAGGGCACTGCGCTTCTCGGCGTGCGCGCGGTGCTGGCCGGGTCCTTCGAGCGCATCCATCGCGCCAATCTCGTGAGCATGGGCGTCATCCCGCTGTGCTTCGCCCGCGGCGAGGGCTGGCGCAGCCTCGACCTCACCGGCGAGGAAGCGTTCACGCTCGAAGGCCTGCGTGACGGTGTGCTGCACGGCGCATCGGTTCGCGTGACGGCGCAGGCGTCGTCGCGCAGCGTCACCTTCGAGGTCACGGCCGACGTGCAGACGGCCTTTGAGCGCCGCTTGCTGGAGGCCGGCGGCATGTTGCCGGCCGTGCTCGACCATCTCACCGACCCCGCGGCTCGCGCCGCGCACGCCGCTCCGGCCACGCCATGAAACTCGATCTCCTCCTCCGCAACGGCACGCTCGTGCATCCCGGTCTCGGCAACGTGCCCGGCTCGATCGGCGTGGCCGGCGGCCGCATCGCCGCCTTGCTGCCCGCCGATACCGACGTGGTGGCCACCGAAACCATCGACTGCGCCGGCAAGTGGATCATGCCCGGCATCATCGATCCGCACGTGCACTTCGGCTTCGGCTCGCCCGACACCGACTTCGCCACCGAGGCTCGCTCGGCGGCACTTGGCGGCATCACCTCGGCGCTCTCGTTCTATCGCACTGCCGATTTCCGGACCGCCTTCGACGACTATCGCGAGCGGCGCGCGGCGCAGAGCTGCATCGACGTCGGCCTCCACTTCGGCATCACGAGTCACCTCCACGTGGAGACCCTCGCCGAGTGCTCGCGCCGCTTCGGCGTCACCTCGTACAAGCTCTACCTCATGTACAAGGGTGCGGCGGGGCTCGCGCAGGGCTTCACCGAGATCGACGACGCGCTGCTCTTCGCGGCGCTGAAGGCCACGGCGGCCATTCCCGGCGCGGTGCTCGGCATCCACTGCGAGAACGTGGAGGTGATTCCCTGGCTGCGCGAGCCCCTGCGCGCCGCGGGTCGCGACGACCTCGCGGCGTGGAACGAACAGAGCCCCGACTTCCTCGAGGCCGAGAACGTGCACCGCGCGTGCTACTTCGCGAGCAAGGTCGGCGCCGCCATCAACATCGTGCACCTGTCGTCGAAGGAGGCACTCGACGAGGTCCGCCGCCATCGCCGCACGAGCAAGGCGCCGATCCACGTCGAGACCTGTCCCCATTATCTCCTCCTCGACGATCACGCGCCCGCCGGCGTGCTCGCCAAGGTCAATCCGCCGGTCCGTCCGCGCGCCGACGTGGAGGCGATGTGGGAAGGCATCGCCGACGGCTCGATCGACACGGTGGGCACCGATCACGTACCTCGAAAGCGCAGCACCAAGGAAGGCAAGGGCATCTGGGCGTCCTCCAACGGCTTTCCGGGCGTCGCCACCATGCTGCCCATCCTGCTCGACGAGGGCGTGCGCAAGCGCGGCATCGCTCCGGAGCGGATCGTGCAGGTGGCATCGAGCAACGCCGCGCGCATCTACCGCATGATGGGCAAGGGCGCGCTCGCGGTGGGCTACGACGCCGACATCACCGTCGTCGACCCGACGCTCTCGCGCACCGTGGATCCCACGGCGCTCGAGTCCTTCGCCGACTATTCGCCGTACGAGGGAATGTCGTTCACCGGCTGGCCGGTTGCGACCTTCGTGCGCGGCCGGTGCGTGATGCGCGACGGCGCCGTGCTGCCTGCCGTCCGTGAAGCTCCCGGCGGCCGATACCTCTTTCGCCAGTGATGCGCCGCGCCGACGGGCCTGCGTTCGCTGCAGCCATCTGATTCCCGACCCCCGATTCCCGATCACCGACAAGGACCTCGACGTGACCACACCCCGCATCTGGGACCGCTTCCTCACCGAGCGTGACCGGCAGGTCTACGCCAAATCCGGCTACGGCAAGCGCGGCGGCTTCGGCACCCGGCCGGCGCTCTTCATCATCGACGTGCAATACAACTTCTGTGGCGACCGGCCGGAGGACATCCTCGAAGGCCTGAAGCAATACCGCACGCACTGCGGCCGCGAGGCGTGGGACGCGGTGGCGCACATCGAGCCGCTCCTGCATCTCGCGCGCGAGAAGAACTTCCCGGTCTTCTACACCGAGAGCGCGCGCCGCGCCGACATGCTCGACAGCGGCGTGCAGGTGGGCAAGAGCCACCGCGGCACCGAGAAGACGGTGCTCGAGGGCACGCACGCCACGCAGACCGTCGAGCCGCTCGCCCCGCGCGACGCCGACATCCGCATCGGCAAGCGCAAGCCGTCGTGCTTCTTCGGCACGATCTTCATGAGCCACCTCAACTTCCTCGACATCGACACGCTGATCATGACCGGATGCACCACGTCGGGCTGCCTGCGGGCCACCACGGTCGACGCGTACTCGTACAACTTCAAGGTGATCATTCCCGAGGAGTGCGCGTTCGACCGCTTCGAGGCGAGTCACGCGATCAATCTCTTCGACCTCAACTGCAAGTACGCCGACGTGATTCCGACCGCCGAGGTGCAGGAGTACATGCGGTCGCTCCCGGTGCGGGCGCCCTTTGCGCCGCCGGCAGGCTAGTCCGCTTCCGCATCCGCGCCACGATGAGATCGGGTCGGCACCCGTGACGATGCCCGCTTCCAGATCACCGCGTCCCGTCCACATCCTGACCGGCTACCTCGGCAGCGGCAAGACGACGCTGCTCGCGCGCCTCCTGCGCGATCCTGCGCTCGCGGACACCGCGGTCGTCATCAACGAGCTGGGCGAGGTAGGCCTCGACCATGTGCTCGTCGACCGCGGCAGCGAGGACGACGTCGTCCTGCTGGACTCGGGTTGCCTGTGCTGCGCGCTCGGCAGTTCACTGCAGGAGACGCTCGAGTCGCTGCACTACCGACGCGAGCGCGGCGAGCTGCCGGCCTTCGCCCGCGTGGTGATCGAGACGACCGGTGTCGCCGATCCCGGGCCCATCGCCGCCACGCTCGCGCTCGACAGCGCGATCGCGCGCCACTATCGGCTCGGCAGCATCGTGACCGTGGTGGACGCGCTCCACGGCGGCGCCGAGCTCGGCCGCTTCGCCGAGGCGCGCCGCCAGGTCGCGATGGCCGACCGCATCGTGGTGACCAAGACCGATGCGGCGAGCGCCGACGCCGTCCGCGTCCTGCAGGCGACGCTCGACCGGCTCGCGCCGCACGCACTGCGCCGCATCGCCGTGCAGGGCGACATCGCCTCGGGCGAGGTCTTCGTCGACGTTCTGCGTCCGGCCGCATTCGATGCGCTCGGCGCCCAGCAGCACGATCGTGATGCGGCTCATGGGCACGATCACGACGCGGCGGGTGGCCACGGGCATCTCGAGCAGGGCGAGATCGGCTCCATGGCCATTCGCCTCGCGGGGCCGCTCTCCTGGCCGCGCTACGCCGCCTGGGTGCATTGGATGCAGCAGGCGTTCGGCGAGCGGCTGCTCCGCATGAAGGGAGCGGTGGCGATGGACGACGGCTCTGTCCAGGCCCTGCACGCCGTCATGCGCCTCTTCAACGCGCCCGTCCCGTTGTCCGCGTTGCCGCGCGAGCTCGGTCACGGCGTCGTCGTCATCATCGCCCAGCACGCACCGGCCGCGCTCATGGAAGAAGCGCGGCGGCGTCTCGACCTTGCCCCATCGTCTGTCTCGTCCTGAAAGGAATTGCAGTGATGTCCTCGTTGCCCGTTTCGACCTCGCGCCTGCGACGTGCCGCGCTCGCGGTCGCCGCATCGCTTGTTGCGGCAGTCCTCGCCGCGCCGGCCGCCTTCGCGCAGGATGCCTATCCCGACAAGCCGATTCGCCTCATCGTGTCGTTCCCCCCCGGTGGCAGTACCGACATCATCGCGCGCCTCGTGGCAGCGAAGGTGGGAGCGATGTGGGGTGGCAAGACGATCGTGGTGGAGAACAAGCCGGGCGCCTCCGGCACCATCGGCACCGGCGAGAGCATCGCCGCCGCGCCCGACGGCTACACGCTCACCATCGGCAACAGCCAGACGCACGCCACCAACCAGACGCTCTATCCGAATCTCAAGTACGACCTCGTCAAGGACGTGACGCCCATCGCGATGCTGGCGCGCACCAAGAACGTGCTCGCGGTGGCGGCCACCTCGCCCTACAAGACGGCGCAGGACCTGCTCGATGCCGCCAGGACGAAGCCGCTCTCCTTCGCTTCGGTGGGCAACGGTTCGTCGTCGCACATCATCGGCGAGTACATCAATCGCCAGTTCAAGCTCAATGCGGTGCACGCGCCGTACAAGGGCGGCACGCCGGCGATCACCGACCTCGTCGGCGGTCAGGTCGACTTCATGGTGCCGACCTACGGCAGCGTCGCCAACTTCTACAAGGACGGCCGCGTGCGCATCCTCGCGGTGTCCGACGAGGTGCGCGATCCGCGCCTGCCCGGCATTCCCACCTTCAAGGAAGTCGGCCTGCCGTCGCTCGGCCTCGACACCACGATCGGCGTGTACGGTCCGGCGCAGCTGCCACCGGCGGTCGTGGCGAAGTGGAGCGAGGCCATCGGCGTCCTCGCGAAGGATCCCGCCACCGAGAAGACGCTCGAGACGACCGGCTTCGACGTCTGGTACAAGCCCGCGAGCGAGATGGCGAAATACCACCCCGCCGAAGTCGTGCGCCTCGGCAAGATCATCAAGGAAGCGAACGTGCAGATGAACTGACGTGGCGCACGCGCTTCCACTGCACCTCCTCTCCGCGACGGAGCTCATCGCGGGCTATCGTGCGCGCCATTTCTCGCCGGTGGAGGCCACACGCGCCTGCCTCGCCGTCATCGCCGCGCGCAACGCCGATCTCAACGCCTTCCTCGTCGTGCTGGAGGAGAGCGCGCTCGCGCAGGCTCGCGCCTCGGAGGCGCGCTGGCATGCGGGCACGCCGAAGGGACTGCTCGACGGCGTCCCCGTCACCGTCAAGGACCTGTGCCAGACGGCAGGTGCCCCGGCGCGCAACGGCTCGCTCACCACGAGCGACGCACCGGGCACCGTCGATGCACCCTGTGTGGCCCGCCTGCGTGAGGCGGGCGCGGTGCTCCTCGGCAAGACTGCGATGTGCGAGTTCGGGTGGAAGGGCGTTACCGACAGTGTGCTGCTGGGCGTAAGCCGCAACCCGTGGGATCGGGAGCGCACCTGCGGCGGCAGCAGCGGAGGTGCTGCGATCGCAGCGGCCACGGGGATGGGCGCGCTGCACGTCGGATCCGATGGCGCGGGCTCGATCCGCATTCCGGCCGCGTTCTGCGGCGTGGTTGGACTCAAGGCCACCTTCGGCCGTGTCCCGATGTGGCCGCCGGGGCGCGTGGCGGTGGGCCACTACGGACCGCTCACGCGCACCGTGGAGGATGCGGCGCTCGCGCTCACCGTGATCGCGCGTCCCGATGCGCGCGACTGGACCGCTCTGCCTTGCGTCGAGGGAACGGATTGGCGCCACGGCATCGACGCCGGCGTGCGCGGCCTGCGCATCGCCTGGTGCCCGACGCTGTGCGGCGCGAGGGCCGATGCGGAGGTCCTGCGCCTCACGCGCGAGGCGGTCGACGTCCTCGCCGCACTCGGCGCGCAGGTGGAGGAGGTCGCCTCGCCGATCGCCTCGCCTCGCGAGCCCTTCGACACGCTGTGGGCGGCGAGCATGGCGCAGATCCTGCGCAGGATCCCGGCGCAGAAGCGCGCGCTGTGCGATCCCGGCTTCGTGGCGGTGGCGCAGCGTGGCCTCGGGGTTTCGGCCAACGCGTTCCTCGACGCGACCGGCGTGCGTCACGAGGACGGTGCGACGATGAACGCCTTCCATCGGCGCTACGACGTTCTGGTGACGCCGCAGATGCCGACGACCGCGATCGCCGCGGGGGCGGACGTTCCCCCCGATGCGGGCATGACGTCGTGGCTCGACTGGAGTCCGTACACGTATCCGTTCAACTGGACGCAGCAGCCGGCGGCGTCGGTTCCGTGCGGGATCGCAAGCGACGGGCTGCCGGTGGCGCTGCAGGTCGTGGGCGCGCGCTACGCGGAGGGGACGGTGTTGCGGGTGGCCAGGGCACTGGAAGCTGCACGACCCTTCCTGCGCGTCACCTGAACGTCAGCCATCCAGCATCCGGTAGTCCGGCAACGTGGTATCGATCGCCCGCCCGCCGCGCAGCACCACGCGATCGGACTGCGCGCGCGAGAGCATCTCGGAATAGTCGCGCGCCTTCAGCACGACGAGGTCGGCGGGATCGCCGGCGCGCAGCCTGCCGCGATTGGGCAGCTTCATGATCTCGGCAGGTGTCGCGGTGGCGGCCATGATCCAGTCGCCGATCGGCTGGTCGAGATGGAGGATGCGCACGGCCTGCGCGAACGTGTCCAGCATGTCGTGATCACCGTACGCATGGAAGGGGTCGCGGCAGTTGTCGCCGGCCACGGCCACGCGCAGTCCGCGCGCCCTCATCTCGTGCAGCACCGTGACGCCGCGCCAGCGTGGCGTCCGGCGCGGCGCTGCGGGAAGCGTGCGCGCCTGCAGGTACAGGTTGACCGTGGGCAGGCTCACGACGTCGATGCCGGCGTCGGCGCACGCCCGCAGCGTGATGTCGATGTCGTCGTCGGACTGCAGCGCGAGCGACGAGCAATGCCCGCACAGGATGTTGCCGCGGAAGCCGCGCCGCGCCGCCAGCCGGGCGACGCTGAGCAGCGTGCGCGCCTCGGGGTCATCGGACTCGTCCACGTGCAGGTCGAGATCGAGGCTGCGCTCCGCCGCGAGCTCGAACACCCGCGTCATCGCGCGGTCGAACTCCGGCGGCGGCGCTGCATCCGGCTGTCCGCGGAACCGGGTGATGCAGCCGAGCTGGCCGCCGGTCTCGGCCACGATGTCCGCGAGCTGGCGACCCTCGTCGGTCAGGAAGACGTCGAGCGGCGCGATCGACGACGCCTGCAGGTCGATCCGCCCGGCCCAGCGCGCGCGGACCTCGCGGAACAACGGGAACGAGAGCTGCGCCTGCGGGGCCAGCGAGTCGAGGTGCGTGCGGATCGCGACCACGCCGTGGGCGTATGCCGCGAGCAGGCCGAACTCGATGCGCCGGCGGAGGTCGTCGGCGCTCCAGCGCGTCACGCGGTCTTCGCCGGCCGCGCGTATCGCGCCGGCAAGGTCGCCCGTGGGATTCGGCGCACGCCGCCAGATGTGTCCCTTGTCGAGATGCGTGTGGCAATCGACGAGGCCCGGCAGCACCAGCGAGCGATCGAGATCCGGGCCGTGATCCGAAGGCAGCGTTCCCGATACCTCGACCGCGGCAATGCGACCCTCCTCGACCAGCAGGTCGACGGCGATCAACTCGGCGTCCGCTGCCTCGGGCCGATCGGTGAGACAGCGCGGCACGGTCACGTTGCGCAGCGCGTAGCGCGACCCCGAAGGCATCGCGAAGAACGGCACCGTCACGTCAGTCGTTCCTTTGGACCCGGCGGGGCACATGCCGCCTCATCGAGGGCATGAATCGCCCGGGCGCGCGGTACGGTATCCGTTGGTGCCTTGCCGCCGCCAGTGTCGAAGACGTTGTCGCTCACATCGCGGCATCGACCTGATACAGCTCCACCCGGATCCCGTCCGGATCGGTGACGTAGATCGTCAATCCATAGGGGCCGTCGTGCAGGTCCTGCTGGAACGGCAATCCTGCCGCCTTCGCCTTGTCGCGCAGTGCACGGACGTCGTTCACCTCGAAGGCGACGTGATCGATCTGACGGTGCCCCGCGACCCGGCCGGCGACGAGCGCGATGCCTTGGCGGAATGCCGTCAGGGGCCGGCCATCGGCCAGTGGCTTGGCGGGGCGGAGGGTGAAGCCGAGCTGGTCGACATAGAACGCGGTCGAGCGCACGACGTCCTCGACCATCAGCAGCATGTGGCCGAAGCCCAGCGTGCGCGGCGCACACTGGGCGTCGATCCACCGCTGCATCTCGCCCGAGTCGGAAATCTCGCAGAAGTACTGCTTCCAGACCTTCTTCGCGGTCGCTTCCCAGTCGCCGTTGACGCCGGAGATGCAGTCATCGAGGGCCACCACGTCGTAGTCGCGCAGGTACGCCTCGCGGATCGATGTTTCGACGCAGGCGTTGGTGGTGGTGCCGGCGATGAACAGGTGCTGCGTACCGAGCATGCGCAGGACCTGCTCCAGTCGCGTCTCGTGGAACGCGCCGAAACGATGCTTGCGGATCACGAGCGACGGATCGAACGCTGCCAGCTCCTTCAGCTCGTCGACGATCTCCTCGTCCCAGGTGCCGGCCAGTGCCGACACCTGCTTGCGACGGCTGGTGTGCCCGGCGAGCTTCTTGCGCTTGCGCAGCGCGTCGACCGCGTAGTGCTCCTGCATCGTCCATATCACCGGCAGCTTCGCCTGCTGGCAGCGCCGGACCAGCGTCGCCAGTGGCGCCACGATCGACGACAGGCGCTTCGTGTCCACGCCCGAGATGCCGAGCGTGCCCTTGTCGTGGACGAAGGCGTTCTGCAGGTCGATGACCAGCAGCGCGCTCCGGGAAATGTCGAGTGGGTCGAGGTCCATCACTTGTCCTCCGGCTCGTTGTCGATGCCGAGACGTCCGTTGCGGCCCCAGCTGTCCTTGGGGATGTCCTGGATGATCACGTGCAGGTGCTCCGGCTTGCAGCCTCCGTGCACCACCATCGCTTCGGTGATCGCCGCGACCAGATTGCGCTTCTGCTCGGTGGTGCGGCCGGTCCAGAAGTACACGTTGACGACGGGCATGCTCGTATCTCCTTCTCTATGGCGCGGGCGGGAGGCGCATCGCGTCGGCCCAGCGGGCCGCGGGCGGCGCGAAGCCGCTGGCGAAATCGCTGCCGGCGTGGTCCGTGCCGCGCAGGAGCCAGATCGGCCGGATGCAGTGGTTCACCAGGGGGCGTCGCTCGGTGGCGAGGCGGTTCGCGGGAAACCTCGGATCACGATCGTAGTGCGAGGTCGCCGGCATGTAGCGCAGCGTGTAGCACGGCCCCGGCGGCAGTTCGATGTCGTCGAACACGCCGGCGAGACGAACGATGTCGACCAGCACGCTGCGGCGGGACTCGATATCGATCGCCACCACGGTGCCCGCCAGCGGATCGACGGGCCAGCAGCGCGCCTCGTCGCGCGACCATGCCGACGGATCGGCGTAGAGCTCGCTGTCCCACAGCACGATGTCCGGGCCGAGCACGGCTTCGACCAGATCGAGGAGCGCGGGATTCTCGGCGAGGTCGAGAAAGCGCCACGCGTCGTGCGGACAGGCGTGGAGGCCGAAGGGATTGTGCACGCCGGAGAGCCGGTCCGGGCGCAGGCCGCGTTGCAGGAGGTCGCGCGCCAGTACTCGTGCCGGCTCCATGACCGGCTCCGGGATGGCGTCGACCGTCGCACACCATCCCGCGCTGCGATAGGCGGCACGCAGACCTTCCCCCAGGGGGCGGGCACCTTGGGGCGGCCCTGCGGTGCGGGAAGGCCCCCCCCGAACGGCGCTACGCGCCGCTCCCCCCGGGGGGCGAGCACCTTGGGGCGGCCCTGCGGTGCTCATGTCGGCCGCGTGACGCACTGGCCCTTGCCGTAGCGTTCGACGACCTGTCCATTGTCGAGGACGACGTCGCCGCGCGATATCGTCAGCACCGGCCAGCCCTTGAGCTTCCAGCCTTCGTAGATGCACAGGCCGTGGCCGGTG
>CAYTOT010000035.1:0-51439 GCA_964439475.1 uncultured Alcaligenaceae bacterium | reverse complement strand
CGCGGCATGCGGCTCGGGTCGACAGTATATCTAATTTACGGATAACTTCTTAGAGGGCATCCGTTGCGTTAGCACACCGACACCAAGCAAACTTAGTCACGTTCGAACTTGACCTCCGGTAGTCAAAGCGCTGGCTGAGTTTGCTTTGACCCCACTTGCTGGAGAAATTACACGGCGCCATTGCGGCTGCTCTCTGACGATTGCCTCGCAACGCATTGAAGGGGGGCTGCAGTGAAGCTCAAATGGATCATCCAAGCCGCTGACGAACGGGCATATCGAGCCTTTGTCGCACGGTGGCTTGACCACGAGTTTGTCCGAGAGCGCAGGAGCAGAAACCTCAAGCGCATCGGCATCGACCTGACGGTCGGCAACTTCTGGCACACGTTGGTAGGGTGCCTGCTGACAACGCAGCAGCCGTCAGGTGAAACTTCCAAGGTCGCCAAGTTCCTGCTGGGTTCCGATCCGTTGCTTGATTGGAACCATTGCAGAAACGCAAGGCGTCTCGCGATCCAAGCGGAGAGGACCCTTGCTGCCAATGGTATGCGCCGGGGCAAGATGATCGGCGAGGAATTGTCGGAGGCCGCAACTTATCTGAGGCGTGATTGGGGTGAGGTCAGTACGCGGCTACAAGGGATTGCAGCGCGGACTAGCAGGGACCGCGAGCGGGAGGTCGCGGGCTTTCTGCGAAGCACTTTCAAGGGAATTGGGCCGAAGCAGTCGCGCAACCTGATCCAGTGGCTTGGATTGTCGCGATTTGAAGTTCCGCTCGACAGCCGAATGGTGAAGGTATTGCGCGGCCTGCAGTTCCCGGTACCGTTGAGCCCGATAGCGCTTTCCGACGAGAACTACTATTGCTTTGTCGAAGATGGCGTTCAGAGCATGCTTGCACAGATCGGCATTTACCCGTGCATCTTCGACCCCTGTGTTTTCGCGAGTTTGGAGCGGGTTGAATCAACTCCCCGACGATCAGCTCGAGACGAGACTCCGGCGAGAAAATCCCGGTCTCCGCCATCTTGTGGAATTGAGCGACAGAGAGATGCGCCCTCGTTGGTGTGAACACCGTGCTCATGACGCTGAGTCTAGCGCGTCGGCTGCCGTTCGGGCTGTGCGTTCCCGGATGCGGCCGCGGCGCTTTGTCGCCCGGCGAGCAGCGCTCCCGGACGGTAGGCCGTCATCCGCTCGCCTGCGTGCCCCTGCGCTTCGCCACCCCTTCCGAAAGACACTCCAGCGCTTCGACCGTGCCCTCCCATCCCAGGCACGGATCGGTGATGCTCACGCCGTAACGCAGCATCTCCGGGCGGTCGCGTCCGGGCGTGAACTGCTGGGCACCAGGATGGATGTGGCTCTCCAGCATGCTTCCGAAGACCCGGCGCGATCCGGAGCCGACCTGCCGCGCGATCTCGCGGGCGACGTCGGCCTGGCGCTCGTGCTGCTTCATGCAGTTGGCGTGCGAACAGTCGATCATCAGGGCCGGGCGGAGGCCCGCGCGTTCCAGCGCAGCGGAGGCGGCGGCCACGCTCTCCTCGTCGTAGTTCGGAGTGGCTCCGCCACGAAGGATGATGTGGCAATCGGGATTGCCTCGCGTGCGGACCATAGCGACGTGCCCCGACTTGTGCACGCCGAGAAAGTGGTGCGACCGGGTCGCCGCCTGAATGGCGTCGATGGCGATCTTCACGCTGCCGTCGGTGCCGTTCTTGAAGCCGATGGGCGCGGACACGCCCGACACGAGCTCGCGATGCACCTGGCTCTCGGTGGTGCGCGCGCCGACCGCCCCCCATGCGATCAGGTCCCCGATGTACTGCGGCGAGATCGTGTCCAGGAGTTCGCTTCCCGACGGGACGCCGAGCCTCGCGATGTCGATGAGGAGTTGCCGGGCGATCCGCAGCCCCTCGCTGATCCGGCAGCTTTCGTCGAGGTAAGGATCGTTGATGAGGCCCTTCCACCCCACGGTCGTCCGAGGCTTCTCGAAGTAGACGCGCATCACGATCTCGAGCGTTGTGGCCATGCGCTTGCGAGCCTGCGCGAGCCGCCCCGCGTATTCGAGGGCGGAGACGGGGTCGTGGATCGAGCACGGACCGACGATCACCAGCAGGCGATCGTCGGCGCCGTTGACGATGGCCCGGATGCGCGATCGCGCTTCGGCGACGAGCTTCTCGACCGGCGAGCCCTCGATGGGAAAGAAGCGAATCAGGTGCTCGGGCGGAGGCAGGAGCACCATGTCGAGGACGTGCTCGTCGTCCGTATGCGAGGTCCGGTCGTCGTGACGGGCGTGCGTGGCGGGAGGTGTGATCCGATCGGTCATGGCGAGAGCTCCATCGTGCGCCACGGTTCAAGGTCCTCGAATCGGCGTAGCTTGCGCCTACTCCGCCATTAGCCGAATGACCCTGCCAGTGGGCTTGGCATGTACGGCATCGTCCATCCTACGTTGCCTGGTCGCGCTCGGTGCGGCCCGGTTCGTGATCGTGCCCAGCACGCCGGGTTCGATTCCGCAGACCTGAGTCGCGTTGTGCAGGGCCTCGTCGCCGGCATCGGCTTCCTCGGCGCCGGCGCCATCCTCAAGATGGACGATCGCGGCGAGATTCGCGGACTCACCACTGTCGCGACGATCTGGGTCACCGCCGCGATCGGCATGACCGCCGGGCTCGGGCAACTCGCCACCGCCATCGTGGCCACTCTGATCGTGCTGGTGGTGCTCGGGCTCCTCTCCCGCGTCGAGCCGCGGGGTCGCGGCAAGGACTCCGAGCCGCAGAATTCCGCGGATCACCGGGAGTAGATTCGCCGATCGGGGCGCTTGGTCTCGAGGCAGACACCGTCGGCAGCCGCCGTTGCGCGCGGCTGTGCGAGCGAGCGCAGGCAGGCACGTGTGAGCATGAAGATGTCAACATAGATATTGACAATACAGGCTATGTTGTCATATTCTATGCGTATGCCGAAGACTGCCCGCGCCCTCTTGCGCCTGCCACCAGCGACTGCCGGCGCCATCGAAAGGTTGGGCGCCGACCTTGCGGTGGCTCGCCTGCGTCGCAAGGAATCCTTGCGGTCGTGGGCGCAGCGCTTGGGCGTTTCGGTGCCCACCCTCCAACGCCTCGAAGCGGGCGACCCGTCGGTCGGTATCGGCATCGTCGCGACGGCACTCTGGCTCATCAATCGCGACGGAGCGCTCGGATCTCTCGCGGCGCCTGAACACGACCAGGGCGCCCTCGAAATGGATGTGCGGGAGGCCGTCGAGCTCGGCCGCACGCGTGCGGAGGCTTCCGCGGAAGCGCGTTTGCGCAATGCGGGTTCGATCGTCAAGTCGAAGGGCTGAATGTGCGCTTGGACGCCTTGTACCTTTGGTATCTGGCCGATCCGGCGACCCCGCGTTACGTCGGCGCGCTACGGCTCGTCGCCGCCGGAAAAGGGGTTTCGCTGCAGTATGGCAAGGACTGGCTCGCCACCGGCTTCGCGCTGAGCGAAGACCTTCCACTGATCGACAGCGAGTTCTTGCCGCAGGGCCGCCTGGCGAGCGATGCGCAGCGCGCAGTCGGTGCGGTCGACGACGCTCGACCGGATCGCTGGGGCGAGAAGGTCATCCGATTCGTGGACAGGCCCAAGCGCCATTCCCTGATGGAGTATCTGTACTACGCCGGCGACGACCGGTTTGGCGCGCTCGGCGTTTCCACCTCGGCAAGCATCTACAGCCCGCGCGCCGCAGGCCCGTTGCCACGTCTCGAGAACGTGCAGCGACTCAGCGAGGTGGTGGCCAGGATAGAAGCATCGGAACCCGTCACCAAGCTGGAAGCGAGCATTCTCGCGGGTGGCGGCAGTCCGCTCGGGGGCGCCAAGCCCAAGGCGCTGGTCGACATCGACGGCGAGCAGTGGATCATCAAGTTCTTCAATGACGATCCCGTCGATACGCCGCTCATCGAGCACGCGACGATGACGCTTGCCAGGCGTGCAGGCATCACCGTCGCCGAGACCCATGTCATCCACCTCGTCGGGTCCAACGCGGTTGCTGTCCGCCGCTTCGACCGTGACCAGGGGACGCGCGCGAGTTGTTCCGCCGCATGGTCTTCAACATTCTCGTCGATAACACCGATGATCACGAGAAGAATCACTCGTTGCTCATCGTCAACCCGCTCGCTCATGGTCGCCTGAGACTGGCGCCGGCGTATGACATCCTGCCGACGAACTCCGGGCAGGGATACCAGGAGCTCATCTGCGGCGCTCATGGCAGGGACTCGTCGCTCGACAATGCAATGTCGCAGTGCGACGCGTTCGGGTTGCCACCCGCGGAAGCCGCTGCCGATGTGGCGATCGTCATCGGCGCCGTGAATGCATGGAAGACGCACTTCGCGCAGGCGGGTGTGACCGCGCGCGATATCGCGAGTCTGGCCGAACGGATCGACGGCGAGGCGCTCCTGAGCCAGCGCGCCGGCTTCGACCCGGCCCGATTTCGGGCATCGCCGACCAGACGCAAGAGAGCGAGCCCGTTCCGGCGGATCTGACGAACCATCGGGCTGTCGGAATCTATGCGCATCGACCACGAGCGCGTCGCAACGCGGCCAATGATGCGCGATCGCGTCGCCGTCAGCGCCGTCGGCGCTTCCCGCCGTGACGCGCCGGCCCGAAGTCGTCGGCGAGACCCTGCGCCAGGGCGTCGATGGCGGTCTGCGCGTCGACCTCCCGATGCAGTTCGTAGCGCTTCAGCTTGTCGCGCAACAGGACCGGATCGCGAAACGCCACCAGGTCCTGACGCAGTTCCTGCAGGATGATCCGCAACTGCGCGATGCTTGCGCTCAAGTCCCGGTCGACGGTGGCCGGAGTCAGCATGGGGCCATAGGACATGCCCGTGCCCGGTCGAAAGGACTCGGCATGGCGCGCCACCTCGGATTCGAGCTCGCCGAGTTGCTCGCGCAGGATTTTGTTGTAGTGCGCGAGGCGCTGCGGCGTCACCGACGACAGGTGCGCGGCATCGATCTGCTCGATCTCCAGCTGCAGGCCGAGCAGCGTCAGCAGATCGCTGGCGTCGTAGGCCTGATTGACCCGCTGCATCAGCAGCGTCTTCCGCTGCCGGGCATCGGCGTTCTGTTCGCGATCCGGGTGCAGTGCGCTGGCGAGCTTGCGATAGACGTCGCGCAACGACTGGCTCACTTCCCTGGCCGCTTCTTCGCGCCTGACCTCTGCCGCGCTCTGCCTCGCGGCATTGGCGCCGGCGCGCTTCGCCCCACGGGCGCGATGCCGCACCTTCGCCTCGCGCTGGTGGTCATCGACGCTTTCCTGCATCTTGCGCTGGGCGTGCTGCAGCAATTCGTCGGGACTGGACGCGCCATGATCGTCGCCGACGTCGATGCCGAGGACGTCCGACAGCAACGCCTCGGTGATCTCCAGCTCCGCCCGCCGTCGCTCGTCGTGGGACATCTCGCCGTACTTGTCGTACAACGCCTTCAGCGCCTCGTCGCCGTCGTCGTCAGCCAGCAACTCCGTCACGAGCTCCATCAGCAATTGCACGAGCTTGGCCCGCTGCACGCGTCCCAGGGTCCGGCCGCGTGCCGGTTGGCTCAGCAGTTCGTCGACGAGCCCGGCCATCGCGCGCTGGTCGGTGCGCAACTGCGTCCGCAAGGGTTCCACCTCGTCGGCCACCCGCTGGTTGTAGCGCAGCTCGTAGGCCTGCCATTGCTTCAACTCCTCGCGCTTGCGCTCGATCCTGGCCACCAGTTGCTGGAAGCTCCGTTCCGCTTTCGTCGTTGGCTTGCGCTGCGCGAGCGCCATGGCCAGCGGAAAGTCCTGATCGGAGTCGTCGTCGAACAAGGAGGCGGAGGTCGGACGGGTCATGGCATTGCCGGAGTTGGTTCCAAGGGTCGTCGAGCATGCTACAGGTTCTGGCCCGGGTGTCGCGGCTCGTCGCCGGATGCGAGCGACCGATGGGTCGTCAACGCCGAAGCACCCGCCCGATCAGCCCCGCAATGCCGATCCCCGCGAGCGATGCCGCGCCGGTGACGGTCCACGTCCAGCCCCACCCTCCGGTCGCGGCAGCCACCCACGCGACGATCGGCGGACCCACGAACTGGCCGAGTGCGGAGAACTGCAGCATCCATCCGACGGATGTCGACACCATCCGCGGGCCCGGCGCGAAGCGGACTGCCAGCGCGAAGAGCGCGCCGGGGACGAGGCCGCCCACGGCGGAGAACATCAGCACTGCGACGTAACGCGCAAGGAACGGCGACGAAGGCGGCAGTCCGAACGCGGCGACGGCGGACACGAGCATCACCGCGAAGCCCACGTGCAGGATGCGCTCGGGACGCATGCCGGCGTGCAGCAGGCGGCCGGAACCGATGTTGCCGAAGGCGTTGACTGCGGCGATCAGCGCGGTCAGCGCGCTGGCTTCCGCCAGCGACATGCCCGATTGCGCGTAGATCGTGGGCAGGAAGCCGATGACCGCGAGCCATTGGCTGCCGTACATCGCGAACGCCAGCGCGACCAGCCACGGCCCGGCCGACGACAGGGTCACGCGCAACCGGTGCACCCAGCCTGCGTTCCTCCCGAGGGTGTCGGCGTGCGTGTCGCCGGCATCGATGGCCCGGTGAGCGCGATCCGGGGGCACGGCGAGCGCGATCCAGAGCGCCATCGCGGCGGTCAGCGCGGCCAGCGTCCACCACCATCCCGGCCAGCCGATGGTGCGCATCACCCATGGGCCGCACAACAAGGCGAGCGCGGTGCCGGTCGGCATGAACGCGCCCCACAAGCCCAGCCGCAGGTTCAACCGTTGCGGCGGGACGAGGTCGCGCAGCATGCCCGGAACCGGCAGCGCCGCGAGCATGAAACCGAAACCTTCGACCGTGCGCAGCACCATGAGCTGCGATGCGTCGTGCGCGAAGCCGCCCAGCACGCTCGCGACCGTGAGCGCCACGAGCCCGCCGATCATGCTGCGCCTGGCGCCGATGCCGTCGGCGACGACACCGATCAGGATGCCGGTAGCCATGCCGGCGACCTGCACGAGCGACAGCAGGAAGCCCGCCTGCAGCAGCGTGATGCCGAGCGCGTCGCGCAGGACGGGCAGCGCGGGCGGCAGCTTGCCCACGTGCATCGCTGCGGTGATGCCGGCGACGATGACCACGAGGTCGGGAGGGAGCAGGCGGGGTTTCATCGTGACGGGCGTGGTTGCCCATCACCCGTGCAGCGAGGAAGGATCGGTGATGCAGCCTGCGCGATGGTACGCCCGGGCGCGAAAGTCAACCGGCAACCGCTGCGTGCTCGCGTCGTGCCGCCACGTCGCGCCTGGGTGGGCGTTCGTCCATGAACCATTGCAGCAGGAACGCCGTGATGCCGATGACGATCAGCGCGGCCCAGGCGATGTCGTAGTTGCCCATGCGGTCGAACACCAGGCCGCCCATCCAGGCGCCGAAGAACGAGCCGACCTGATGGCTCAGGAACACGATGCCGTAGAGCATGTTGAAGTTCGGCATGCCGAAGATGCGCCCGATGATGCCCGTGACCAGCGGGACGACGCCGAGCCAGAGCAAGCCCATCGCCGATGCGAACACCAGGGTTGACGTCGCATCGACCGGCACCAGCAGGAACGCCGCGATGAAGACGGTGCGCAGGAGGTAGATCAGGGCAAGCAGGCGCTTCTGGCTGTAGCGTGTGCCGAGCACGCCGAATGCGTAGGTGCCGAGCGCATTGAAGCCCCCGATGAGCGCGAGCGCGGTTGCCCCGACGCCGGGCGCAACGCCGCAGAGCTGCAGGTACGGCGGCAGGTAGGTGGCGATGAACACGAGCTGGAAGCCGCAGGCGAAGAACGCCAGCGTCATGAACAGGTAGCCGCGGTGCGCCAGGGATTCGCGCAGCGCTTCCCGCCAACGCGGGCGCGCGGTGGGCACCTTCGGTCCCGCCGGAGGGCGGTCGCGGATCAGCAGCGAGAGCAGCGCCGTGGAAGCGGCGATCGCGGCGAACGCGATCATCGCCACCTGCCAGCCGAAGCCGTCGATGAGCCCCTGCCCGATGGGCGCGAGTGCCATCGTGCCGAGCGATCCGACGGCCGCAACGATGCCGACCGTCTGCGAGCGGCGCTCCGGCGGCGTCGCCCGGGACACCACGCCGATGAGCACGCCGAAGCCCGTGCCTGCGGTGCCGATGCCCACGAGCACGCCGGCGACCTCCAGGCCTCCGGGAAGGCCCTTGGAGAACGCCATGAGCAGCAGCCCGACCCCATAGGTCAGCGCGGTGCCCACCAGCACGCGACGCGGGCCGTGGCGATCGGCGATGGCGCCGACGACGGGCTGCGCCAGACCCCACACGATGTTCTGCATCGCGATGGCGAAACCGAAGGTCGCCGCCGGGATGCCGAGGTCGAGCGTCATCGGCTGCATGAACAGGCCGAGGCTCTGGCGCAGCCCCATGCAGATCGCGATGATGGTGCCGCTCAGGACGAGCAGCACGAGCATCGCGCGGCGAGGCTCTGGATTCGTCATGTGCTTCGGTCCGGTCGCAGCGAGGGAAGTCGCTCGTCCTGCGATTATGACGGGCTTTGCCCTCCACCCCGGCCCGGACTCGATTGATCTTTCCGAAGCTCATGCATGAGCTACGGGAATGGCCGCCGCGTCTCCTGCAGGCAGCACGCGAGTTGCGCGATGACAGGCGCCGGCACCGGCTTCGATCCCGCCAGCACCTGGGCGATCCAGGCGGCCGCGGCGGTCGCGTCGCCGACGCTGGCAAGCGCCGTGCCGTCGTCCGGATCGCAGGGCTCGGTCTCCGGGGCTCCTTTCTCCCCCCATACCGTGCCCACGCCGTCGACGAAGATCTCGATGCGCACGCAGTCGTGGGGGCCCGCACCGGGCTCGTCCCTCGCCGAGAGCAGCATCGCGCGTGCCCGAGTGGCGGTCAGCAGCGTGCGCATCCGCGAAGCGCGCTCCGGCGTCATCACCCCGACGACGCGATAGCCATCGCCATGAAAGGGGTCGATCAGCGCGACGAGCGCATCCGCGAACGACGGGCCGCCGAGGCGTGCGCGATGGCCGGGGAGCGCCGTGAGGCCCGGGGCGAGGACGGCGATGGGCACGCAGGCGATCCGATGCTGCGCGAACAGCCTTCGAGCGTCGGCGAGACCGCGCGCGGGCTCGATGCCGAGTTCGAGCAAGACCTCCTGCATGCGGCTGCGCGGGAGGGCAGCCGTGCCCGGTGTGGAGCGCGCTTGCGTGCGGGAAGCGTCGTCTGCGTTGTCGCCGGCCCCGGCAATGACATCGCCCGGCCCGTGGATGAGCACCGGCACGCCGTAGCGCCTGAGCAGCAACGCGAGAAGCAGCGTCGGGTCCGGCCGGTGCCGCATGCCCCCATAGCACGCGAGGACGACCGGACGCGGGCCATCTGCCGCAGCCTCGAAGCGCACGACGGCCGCATCCAGCGCGCGCAGGGCCTCCACTGCCTCGGCCATCTCCCGCGACGACGAACTCACCGTGGCCTCGCGGAGCCTGCGGCCACGTCAGCTCTTTCGCCAGATGGTGATCTCGAGCAGCGCGTCCTTTCCCGGCGCTTCGCTGAACGCGAAGCCGTTGTGGTCGAGGGCACGGAAGAGCGGTGCTGGCCGGCGATCGATGAGGACGATCAGGCGATCGCCGGGTCCCAGGCCATCGAGCGCATCCATCACGCGCACGAATGGCTCGGGCGGCTCCATGTTGCGCACGTCGAGTACGAGTTCGCTCGCCATCAGCGTGCGGGACGCGCGTGCGGTCCGCGTGGGTTGACGATCATGATGCATTGTTCGAAGCGCGGCGCGTGCGCTCCTTGATGCGCATCAAGCGACCGCCGATGCATCGCTCTCGTGCCGGGCTTGCTTCTCTTGATACGCATCAAGTTGGCGCAGAGGGCGCAGTCGTAGAGTCTGCCGCACGAACGGCGCGATCGCCCATGCATGCCATCGACTCCGGCATCGCTTGCGCGCGGTGTGCCGTCGGCACTTCGGTGATCTTCGTGGAACACGCCGGGTGGCATCGCGTGACGGCGCCATCCGCAACAGGAGGAGCAAGCAGCATGGCCAATGCGAAAGCGACCGACGCGGCGGGCGGCGACGACATCCCCGACGAGCCCATCCCCATGATGCAGCAGCTGCTCGACAACCCGTTCCTCCTGCTCTTCATCGGCGTCGCGATGCCCACGGTCCTGTACATCGTCTGGGGCGTGATGGAGATCGTCGGCATTCCGATCGCGAAGTAGGAGGACCCAAGGCGTGCCCGTTCCATTCCTGCAAAGGCTTCGTTCATGAGCGCCATTCAGTCTCCGACAAGCCGCGTCTGGTGGAAGCAGCCACTGGACCGCGTCGAAGGTTCGTGGATCGCCATCGCGTTCGCGTGGTGCCTGGTGATGTTCTTCATGATGCCGTACTGGCACGTGTTCGGTAAGCAGAACCTCTCCAACGAGGCCTATCGCACGACGCCGGAGGCCTACCAGGCCAAGACGCAGGCGATGGTCGACAAGTACAAGGTGCGCGAGGAGACCGACCTCAAGATGCCGGTCGTGGCCCCGCCCGCCGGCAGCGACGTCTACCTGATCGCGCGCCTGTGGCAGTGGTGGCCGATGCTCGAGCTCGAGGAGGGCAAGACGTACCGGATCCACCTGATGTCGATGGACTGGCTGCACGGCTTCTCGCTGCAGCCGGAGAACATCAACATCCAGGTGCACCCGAACTACGAGCACGTCGTGACGATGACGCCGACCAAGGCGGGGACGTATTCGATCATCTGCAACGAGTACTGCGGCATCAACCACCAGACGATGGTGAGCCGCCTGTACGTCGTGAAGCCGAAGTAAGGGGACGCAGCGATGGCCGTCAACCGGATGTTCCGTGTCTGCCCGACCACGGGTCTTTCCTATCACGAGCCGGCGGAGAAGCTGATCCGCTGGAATGCCGTGGCCGCAGTCGTCTCGCTGCTCGTCGGCGGGATCCTGGCGCTGCTCGTGGTACTCACGCGCTGGCAGGCGGTCCACCTGCTGCCCGCGGACTGGTTCTATCTCGTGCTGACCGCGCACGGGATCGACATGCTGATCTTCTGGATCATCTTCTTCGAGATCGCGGTGCTCTACTTCTGCGCATCCACGCTGCTCCGCTGCCGGCTCGCCGCGCCGCGATGGGCGTGGACGGCGTTCGTGCTGATGGTCTCCGGGGCGATCCTCAACAACTACTCGGTCACCCGCGGCGATTCGAGCGTGATGTACACGTCCTACATGCCGATGGGCGCGCACCCCACCTTCTACCTCGGACTGATCATGTTCGCGGTCGGTGCGCTCATCGCGTGCTTCGTGTTCTTCGGGACGCTGGTGATCGCGAGGAGCGAGAAGACCTACCGCGGCTCGGTGCCGCTCGTCACCTTCGGCGCCATCACCGCGGCGATCATCGCGGTGTTCACGATCGCGTCGGGCGCGATCATCCTGATCCCCACGTTCCTGTGGTCGCTCGGCCTCATCAGCCACATCGACTCGCTGATGTACAAGACGGTCTGGTGGGCTTTCGGACACAGCTCGCAACAGATCAACGTCGCCGCGCACGTGTCCGTCTGGTACGCGATCGCGGCGATCGTGTTCGGCGCCAAGCCCATGTCCGAGCGGGTGTCGCGCGGCGCCTTCCTGCTCTACATCTTCTTCCTGCAACTCGCGTCCGCGCACCACCTCCTCGCCGATCCGGGGCTCACCTCGAACTGGAAGATCTTCAACACCAGCTATGCGATGTACCTCGCGGTCCTGGCGTCGATGGTGCACGGGCTCACCGTTCCGGGCGCCATCGAGGTCGCGCAGCGTGCGAAGGGCTTCAACGCCGGACTCTTCGGGTGGCTGCGCAAGGCTCCATGGAGCAACCCGTCCTTCTCGTCGATGTTCATCTCGCTGATCGGCTTCGGCTTCCTGGGCGGCATCTCCGGCGTGATGATGGGCACCGAGCAGCTCAATCTCATCATCCACAACACGATCTACGTGCCGGGCCACTTCCACGCCACGGTCGTCATCGGCACCACGATGGCGTTCATGGGACTCACCTACTTCCTGATCCCGACGCTGTTCCGGCGGGAAGTCATGTTCCCCGGCATGGCCAAGTGGCAGCCATACGTCTTCGGCATCGGCATGATCGGCTTCTCGCTGTTCATGATGGGCGCCGGAACGCTCGGCGTGCCGCGCCGCCACTGGGACGTGACGTTCGCTGGCAACCCCCTCGGCTACGAGTTCCCGGGCACCGCCTTCCTGATGATCGCGTTGTTCGGCATCTTCGGCCTCCTGGCGATCGTCGGCGGCATCATGTACCTGCTCGTGACGGTCGGCAGCGTGTTCGCCGGCAGGCGGATCGCAACGCCGGGATTCGCCTACGTGAAGGCCAAGGACGGCGTGGCACCCACCCTGCGGCCGGTGGAGGTCGCCTTCGAGGCGCACGGGACCAACGTCGGAGTGGCGGGCTTCGCGGCGCCGGGAACCTTCGTGCTCGCGATCGTGTTCCTCGTCTCGTTCATCCTCTACTACTTCGTGAACTGGAAGTACCTGTCCACGGTGTGGCCACTGTCATGAACACGGGCCGGGTGCTCGTTCATCACGCGGGATTCCCGGGACGCCACGTCCCTTCCGGGTGCAACGCTCACGCAGCGAGGCGGACATGACACCGCGTTTCGACATTGCCCTGCTGTCCGCAGCGCACGGCTCCCTGCGGTCACGGACGAGGCTCTTCTTCGACCTCTTCAAGCTCCGGATCGGACTCGTCATCGGCTTCACCGCCGTGACGGCCGCCGCGGTCACGCCCGGCCCTGCGCTATCGGGCTCCGGCTTCCTGCTGCTCGCGCTCGCGGTGACCCTCGCTTCCGCCGCCGCCGGGGCGTTCAACCAGTACGTGGAGCGCGACCTCGACGTGCACATGGGGCGCACCCGCCGGCGCGCGTTCGTGACCGGGGCGCTGGTCGCCGGGCCGGGGTGGCTCGCGGCGATCATCGGCATCGGCGTGCTCGGGGTCGCGCTCGCGGGGGTGGCGTTCAACGCGCCCACCGCGGTGTACACGTTTCTCGGCGCCTTCACCTACGGCGTCGTCTACACGGTGTGGCTCAAGCGGCGCACGTGGTGGAACATCGTCGTCGGCGGGCTCGCCGGCAGCTTCGCCGTGATGGCCGGCGCCGCGGCGGTGGCGCCCGACGCTGCACTCGCCCCGTTGCCGCTCGCCTTCGCGGTGGTGCTGTTCCTGTGGACGCCGCCGCATTTCTGGAGCCTGGCGATCGCCTTCCGCCACGACTACGAAGCGGCGCGTGTGCCGATGCTGCCCGTCGTCGTCGGCGATGCGCGCGCGGCGCGCGCGGTGCAGGTCAGCGCTGCCCTGCTCGTCGCCTCGTCGCTCGTCCCGGCGTTCCTCGGCATGGGCTGGCTCTATCTCGCCGCGGCGGCCGGTGGCGGCGGTTACTTCCTGCTGACCAGCACGCAACTGGCGCTGGAGCCCACGCGCCGCCGTGCGATGGTCAACTTTCACGCCTCGCTGATCCAGTTGACGGTGCTGCTCGTCGCGGCGATCGCCGACCGCGCGCTCGGTGGCTAGAGTTCCCCCCGACCACGATCCGAATCGCCTGCTGCTGGCGGCCGCGATCGGCCTCGTGCTGTTCCTCGTCGCGGGCTTCCTGTTCGCACAGGGCCTGCCCGAGGGAACGAAGCTCGACCCGCGCGACGCACTCGCCCGCTCGCAGGCAGCGATCGGGACGACGATCGGCGACTACACGCTGCAGGACCGCGGCGGACGCCAGGTGCGGCTCGCCGCCTACCGTGGCAAGCCGCTGCTGGTCTCGTTCGCGTACACCGGCTGCTTCCAGGTCTGTCCGGCGACGACGAAGCTGCTCGAGCGTGCCGTCGCGGAGGCGCAGCGGGCGCTGTCCGCCGATGCCTTCGCCGTGGTCACCGTGGGATTCAACCTGCCGTTCGACACCCCGGAAGCGATGCGCGACTTCCAGATGCGGCAGGGCATCGAGCGTCCGAACTGGGAGTTCCTTGCCGCCGATGCCGCCACGATCGAAGGCCTTGCACGCGATCTGGGCTTCGTCTGGGCGCCGACGGCGGGCGGCTTCGATCACGTGACGCAGGTCACGATCCTCGACGGCCGCGGCCGCGTCTTCCGCCAGGTCTACGGCGAGGACTTCGCGCTGCCGATGCTCGTCGCACCGCTGCAGGAGCTCGTCACCGGTGCGCCGGCGCCGACGCAGAGCCTCGCCGATCTGGTCGAGCGCGTTCGCATCTTGTGCACCGTCTACGATCCGCGCGCCGGCAGGTATCGCCTCGACTACGGATTGTTCATCGAGATCCTCGCCGGCCTCACCATACTCGGCGGTACGGCGTGGTACGTGGTCGGCGAATGGCGCCGGCAGCGTCCCGGCCGTGCCTGACGCCGCGGTACCGCTGCGAACCGACACGATGCGAACGCCCTTGCGACGCTCATGCTGAGACTCGTCCAACGCGCGGGGCAGGCCGCATTCCTGACGGCCGAGCGCCTCTTCAACAGCGTGTTCGGCGACCGGCTGAACCCGTTCTACTACCTCGGTGCCATCGCCTACTACCTCTTGTGGATCGCGGTCGGCAGCGGCCTGTACCTCTACATCTTCTTCAAGACCGGCGTGCACGAGGCCTACGACTCGGTCGAGGCGCTTACGCACGATCCGTGGTTCATCGGCGGCATCATGCGCAGTCTCCATCGCTACGCGTCGGATGCCATGGTGCTGGCGATGATCCTGCACCTCGTCCGCCACTTCGTCTTCGACCACTACCGGAGCTTCCGCTGGTTCTCGTGGATCTCGGGTGTGATCCTGTTGTGGCTCGTCTACATCTCCGGCATCAACGGCTACATGCTGCCGTGGGACCGCACGGCGCAGTTCGTGACCGTTGCCACCGCCGAGTGGCTCGACTGGCTGCCGGTACTCAACGGCGCACTGATCCGCAACTTCATCACGCCGGAGGCGGTGAGCGACCGGCTCTTCTCGCTGCTGTCGTTCCTGCACATCGGCTTGCCGCTCGGCGTGCTCGCTCTCTTGTGGGTGCACACGCAGCGTGTGCCCGGTGCGCAGACGCATCCGCCGCGGCCGATCTGGATCGGCCTCGGCATCGCGCTGCTGGTGCTGTCTCTGGTCAAGCCGGCGGTCTCCGGTGAGCCCGCCGACCTCGCCTCGGCGCCGACGACCATCCCGCTCGACTGGTTCTACCTCACCGTCTACCCACTGCTCTACCGGTGGTCGCCCGGCACGCTGTCGGCGGTGGTCGGCGTGCTCACGCTGCTGCTGCTCGTCCTGCCGTGGCTGCCGCCCAAGCGCCAGTCCAAGGAAGATCTCCACCTGATGGTGCGTCCGGACAACCGGATCGTCCCGGCGCGCCAGGGCGAGACGATCCTCGAAGCCGTGCTGCGCGAGGGCATCGCGTTTCCCTACGAGTGCCGCAATGGCGGCTGCGGCCAGTGCAAGTGCACGGTGACCTACGGAACGGTCGAGCAGGGCCCGTACCAGGAATCCGCGTTGTCCGCCGCCGAGCGCGCGCAGGGCGCGGTCCTCGCGTGCAGCGCGATTCCGCTGTCGGCTGTCGAACTCGAGTACGTGCCGAAGTCGCCGCCGGGGGGCATCGCCGCGCGTGAGTATCGCGCCAAGGTCGTGTCGATGCGCAAGGCTACCGACGACGTGATGATCGTCAGGCTCAAGGTCGACGGCGATCCGATCCGGTTCTACCCCGGGCAGTACATCAACATCCGCCTGCCCGACGGACAGCGGCGCAGCTTCTCCTTCGCCACCGCGCCGCACCTCGCGGACGAGATCGAGCTGCAGATCCGCAGGATTGCGGGCGGGCTGTTCACGACGCACGTGTTCGAGACGATGAAGGTGGGCGACCCGGTCAGCTTCGAGGGGCCGCTCGGCTCGTTCTTCCTGCGCGACGATTCCGACAAGCCGATCATCTTCGTGGCCGGCGCGACCGGTTTCGCCCCGGTCAAGAGCATGGTCGAGCACGCCTTCCACGTGGGCATGAAGCGCAGGATGATGCTGTACTGGGGCGTGCGGTCGCTGCGCGACCTGTACCTGCCCGACCTGCCGAAGCAATGGGCGGCCGAGCACCCGAACTTCACTTTCGTGCCGGTGCTGTCGGCACCCGCACCCGGGGATCACTGGACGGGTCGCGTCGGACTGGTCCACGAGGCGATCCTCGCCGATTTTCCCGATCTGCGCGGTCACCAGATCTACGCCTGCGGATCAGAGAAGATGGTCGAGGCTGCGCACCCCGCCTTCATGGCACATGGCATGACGCAGGACGACTGCTTCTCCGACGCCTTCAAGCTCACCCCCCATCTCGCGCGCAAGGCGGCCGACGCGGACATGGTCAGGCTGGGCGGAAGCTGAAGGGATCGGCGATGAGCGCTGCCCCGGCCAGGAAGTGGTTGAGCTATCCGCTGCAGGCGGTCTGCTACGCCGCGTTCGTGGCCTTCGTCGGCTACTTCTCGACGTCGCCTGCCTACGAGCATCTCGCGCCGGGCGAGGCGCTCGTCAAGCTCTCGTTCCAGCACGCCGCGCAACGCAAGGTGCCCTGCCGCGAGCGCACCGCCGAGGAGCTCGCCAAGCTCGCGCCCAACATGCGCGCCGCGCAGGTGTGCGAGCGCGAGCGCGCGCCGATCGCCGTCACCGTGGAGATGGACGGGGCGCCGCTGTTCTCCCTGCGTGCGCCTCCCACCGGGCTGTCGCGCGACGGCGCGGCCACGGTGTACCGGCGGCTGGCGGTACCCGCCGGCGAGCACCGGTTCGTCGTGAAGCTCTCGGACACGGCGGACGGCAGCTACGGGTTCGTCCAGGACCGCACCGTGAACCTGAAGCCGGGGCGCATCCTGGTGATTGATTTCGACCCCAAGGAGGGGGGCTGGCTGTTCCGTGTGTGAGGGATCGCCGGGGGCATTAATCCACATCAAGTACCGCGGGCGGACCGGGCCGTAGCATCGGCGCATGGGGCCCTTTCCCATTGCCGACGCGCTGCCAGCGTGGCGTCCGTCGCGGTCCGTCGTGCTGCTCGACCGGATCGAGCGCCCGTTCGACCGCGCTTTCGGTCAGGCCGGCAATCCGTGGCGGCATCTCGGCGGTCTCGCCTACTTCCTCTTCTGGATCACGGCGGCGACCGGGATCTACGTCTACATCGGCTTCGATACCCGCAGCGACGGCGCCTGGGAATCGGTCGAGCGCCTGTCGTCGAATGCCTTTCCGCTGGGAGCGCTTGCCCGCAGCCTCCACCGCTATGCGTCCGACGCGCTCATCGTGGTCACGCTCGCCCACCTCGCGCGCGAATGGGCACACGGCCGCTACGCGCATTTCCGGCGCTTCTCGTGGCTGACCGGCGTGCTCGCGCTCGGCCTCCTGCTCGCCTCCGGCATCGGCGGCTTCTGGCTCGTGTGGGACGAGCTCGCACAGTACAGCCTCGTCGCCACCACCGAATGGCTCGATGCGCTGCCGGTGTTCGGCGGCACGCTGATGCGCAACTTCATTGCGCCCGACGCGGTGAGCGACCGCCTCTTCTCGCTCCTGATCTTCCTGCACATCGGCTTTCCGCTCGCCCTGCTCGCCGCGCTGTGGGTGCACGTGCAGCGCCTGTCGCACCCGGCCACGCGCCCGCCGCGCGCGCTCGGCTTCGGCACGCTCGCGGCGCTGCTGCTGCTCTGTGTGGTGCGACCGGTGACGAGCGGCGCGCCTGCCGGGCTCGATCGGGTGCCGGGCGTCGTGCAGGTCGACTGGTTCTATCTCGCCATCCATCCCTTCGCCGACGCGTTCTCTCCGTTCGCGCTGTGGATCGCGGCCGGCGGCGTCACGCTCGTGCTGCTGGGATTGCCCTATGCCGGACGCGCCGCGCGTACCCGGCGTCCCGCCGCCGCCGTTGTCGATCCCGACCACTGCAACGGCTGCGCGCGCTGCTTCGACGATTGCCCGTACGCGGCCGTCACCATGCAGCCGCGCAGCGACGGCAGGGCGCATGCGCGACAGGCAGTGGTCGACGCCGCCCTGTGCGCGAGCTGCGGCATCTGCGCCGGGGCCTGTCCGTCGTCCACGCCCTTTGCCTCGTCGGAGCGTCTCGCGACCGGCATCGACATGCCGCAGGCCCCACTCGATGCGTTGCGCTCGACGCTGGAGGCGGCGCTGCTGCGCCTCGGTCATGATGCGGCCCCGGCCGAAGACGAGCCGCGCATCGTCGTCTTCGGCTGCGACCCGGCCCACGGCGGAGCCGACCTGACCACGCTTGGCGGCGCGCGCATCGCTACGGTGTCCCTCGCCTGCGCCGCGCAGTTGCCGCCGTCGTTCATCGAGTATGCGTTGCGGGCCGGCGCCGATGGGGTGCTCGTCGCCGGTTGCCGCATCGGCGATTGCGGGTTCCGGCTCGGTGACCGCTGGTTCGACGAGCGCCTCGCCGGCACTCGGGCGCCGCACCTGCGCGCCAGCGCGCCGCGCGACCGCGTTCGCGTTGCCTGGGTCGGACGCGGCGGCGCGCATGAGCTCATGGCCGCGCTGCAGGCACTGCGCGACGCCGTGCGGGCCGCACCCGTCCGCGGCGTCGCGCCGACGCTGCTTCCGAAGCGCCTCGATCGAGCTTCCCACCGGAGCATTGTCCGATGAACGTCCACCTGCGCCGCACCTTCCCGACGACCCCCGCCTTGCGTGCGGCGGAGCCCGCCGCGTCCCGGTTCACGCTCGACGTGCCGCGCGACGGACGGGCGCGGCTCGCCCTTGCCTGGCTCGCGCTGGGCGTGGCCGCGCTCGCCGCATCGGGGATCCTCGCCGTGCTCCTCGTGCTCTCGCGCACGCCGGTGCTCGCCAGCCTCTTTCCGGTCGCCGATTTCTTTCACGCGGCGCTGGTCGCGCACGTGGACCTGTCGGTGCTGGTCTGGTTCATCGCCTTCGCCGGCACGCTGTGGAGCCTCAACAGCACACCGCGCATGCTGCCCCTGGGATGGCTCGCGCTCGCGCTGTCGGTGACGGGAAGCCTGCTGATGGCCGTGTCGCCGTTCGCCGGCGGCACGCCGATCATGTCGAACTACGTGCCGGTCATCGAATCGACGCCGTTCCTCGCGGGACTGGCGCTGCTCGCGCTCGGCGCAACGGCCCTCGTCGCGCGGGGCCTCTTCGCCTCGCCGCTGGTCGGCATCGGACTCGACGGCGACGGCGCACTTCGCTTTGGCCTCAACGCTGCCATCGCCGCCGCCGCCGTTGCCCTGCTCGCATTCGCCTGGTCGTGGGCGGCGCTCTCGCAGGAACTCGACGCCAGGACCTACTTCGAGCTCCTCTTCTGGGGGGGAGGTCACGTGCTCCAGTTCGTGTGGACGCTGCTGCTGCTGGTCGCGTGGCTGGTTCTCGCCGACGCAGTGGCGATCCGCATCCCGCTATCTCCGCGGGTCGTGGTCCTGCTCTTCGCGATCGCCCTGGCCTGCGTGTTCGTGACGCCGCTCATCTACTACGCCTACGACATCGCCGCGGTCGAGCATCACCGCCTGCAGACGTGGTTGATGCGGTTCGGCGGCGGCCTCGCGATCGTGCCGGTCGCGGCCGCGGTTGCCTGGGGCCTGCTGCGGGGCACCCGGCACGCGCCGCGATCGGATCCGGATCGCGCTCCGCTGCGTGCCGCGCTCGTCACGTCGATCGTGCTGTTCGGCGCGGGGGGTCTCATCGGTTACGCGATCAGCGGCAACAACGTGCGCATTCCGGCGCACTACCACGGCGCGATCGTCGGCGTGACGATCGCGCTGATGGGTCTCGCCTACTGGCTGTTGCCGCGCTTCGGCTTCGCGACGGCGCCGCCGCGCCTCGCCACCTGGCAGATCCGGCTCTACGGCGGCGGCCAGTTGCTGCACATCCTGGGGCTCGTCTGGTCCGGTGGCTACGGTGCGCAGCGCAAGGTTGCCGATGGCGCTGCGGTCATGCGTCCGCTCGAGCAGACGATCGGCATGGGGCTCATGGGCCTCGGCGGCCTGATCGCGATCGTGGGCGGCATGCTGTTCGTGGTCGCCGTCATCGTCGCCGTCGCCAGGCGTCCGCGCGCAGCGCGTGCCCCGGCGTAGCGGTCCCGCACCGGAACAGATGCGATGAGCAGGGCGCTGCCTGCCGAGTCGTCCGCCCGGGCGCGGCGCCTGCTGCCGCCGCTGGCGTGGACCGCCCTGCTCCTCACGTTCGTCGTGGTCGTCGCCAGCGCCTTCATCCGCCACACGCAGGCGGGCCTCGATTGCGCCGACTGGCCGGCATGCTACGCGACTGCCCTCGCAGAGCCCGACGCGCAGACGCCGTCGACGGGCGTTCGCGTGGCGCGTGCACTGCATCGGCTCGGAGCATCGATCGCGCTGCTGGCGATCTTCGGGACCGTGCTGCTCGCGCGCATTGCCGGCGACGGGTCACCGAAGGGACTTCGTTCTGCGGACTCCGTCGTCCAACATCGGGGCGGGCCGTCGGATTCGCGGACCCGGCGCCTGGCGGTCGCGGCACTCGTGCTGGCGCTGGGCCTCGCCGTGCTCGGCGTGGCCACGCGCGGCGCGACGCTTCCGGCGGTTCCGCTCGGCAACCTCGTGGGCGGCTACCTGCTGCTCGCGGTGCTGGCGGCGCTGGCCGGCAGCGTGGCGGGCCCCGCCTCGGAATCGCAGCGGGCCACGCCAGCGCGAGTGCAGTGGCTCGCCTGCGCGCTGCTTGGTCTCGTTCTCGTGCAGGCCGCCGTGGGCGGTCTCATCGGCACCCAGTCCGCCTTGCGAGCCTGTGCCACGCTCGATCGTTGCGAAGGGGCCGTGGGCGATGCGCTCGCGGCCGGCGCTGCGCTCGATCCGTTCCGCCGGCCGGCAGTCGTCGCCGGACAGGTCGTGCCGCCGCCGGGAGCCGGCGGCCTGCACACCCTCCATCGCGCTCTGGGCATCGCCGTCACGCTCGCGGCGTGGATCCTCGCGTTCGCGCTGCGCACGTCGCAGCGCCGTGCCGCCGTGCTGCTGGCAGTGCTGGCGCTGGCGGCGGTGCTGCTCGGTGCCACCGCGATCCTGCGCATGCCATCGCTGGCCGCGACGGTGCTGCACAACGCCGCCGCGGCGGCATGCGTCGCGACGCTGGGCTTCGTTCTCGCGCGGCGCGCCGCTCAGGAAAGCGGCGCTCACGCCTTCTGCAACAGCTCCACCGCCTTCGGCGCGAAATAGGTCACGACGCCATCGGCACCAGCCCGCTTGAAGGCGGTAAGCGTTTCGAGGATCGCGCGATCCTCGTCGAGCCACCCTTGCGCCGCAGCGGCCTTGATCATCGCGTACTCGCCGGACACCTGGTAGACGAAGGTGGGACGGCGAAACGCCTCCTTCACCCGGTGGACGATGTCGAGATACGCGAGCCCGGGCTTGACCATGACCATGTCGGCGCCTTCGGCGAGATCGAGCGCGACCTCGTGCAGCGCCTCGTCCCCGTTGCCGGGGTCCATCTGGTAGGTCTTCTTGTCTCCGCGCAGCGCGGCCGCGGAGCCGATGGCGTCCCGGTAGGGACCGTAGAAGGCCGAAGCGTACTTGGCTGCGTACGAGAGGATCAGCGTGTCGGTCTTGCCCGCGGCTTCCAGCGCCTTGCGGATGGCGCCTACGCGCCCGTCCATCATGTCCGAGGGTGCCACGATGTCGGCACCGGCCTCGGCCTGCACGAGCGCCTGCTCCACGAGGCGAGACACGGTGACGTCGTTGAGGATCCGGTCGCCTTCGAGCACGCCATCGTGGCCGTGGTCGGTGAAGGGATCGAGCGCGACGTCGACCATGATGCCGACCTCCGGCGCGGCATCCTTCATGGCCCGCACCGCGGTGCAGACGATGCCGTGCGGATTGGTGGCCTCGGTTCCCGCGCGATCCTTGAGGTGCGACGCCACGTGCGGAAAGACCGCGACGGCAGGCAGTCCCAACGCCCGTGCGCGCACCGCGGCGCGCGCGGCCTCGGAGACGTTCATGCGCACGACACCGGGCATCGACGGCACTGGCACGCCCGGCTCCTTGCCGTCGTGCACGATGATGGCCCAGAGGAGATCGTGCGGCTGCAGCGCGTGCTCGCGCACCATGGCGCGCGTCCAGGCGTGGGCCCGCAGGCGCCGCGGGCGAACGGCGGGATAGCTGCCGGTGGGATTGGTGATCATCGTGTGGGGATTTCCGCGCGCAAACCAGCGGCTGGCCACGGCGTGGCAGCAATTGCCTGCATTGTATCTAATATTCCGCGAGGCACGTCCTTGCCAGAGACGCGCACCGTACGGTGAAAGGTATCATGGTTGTCGCATCGGCCCGCGATTTGGACTATCCTTTGCATCCTGAAGGACTCGCGCCGCCGCCTCCTTGCGGCTCCGGCGCTCACCTCGCGACGCACCGCGCATGACCCCCCAGGATCTCCGAGTGTTCGAGCAGGCCGTTGCCGCCATCCGCAGCGAGGGGCGCTATCGGGTCTTTGCCGACATCGAGCGCGACCGGGGCCGTTTTCCGCATGCGCGGCTCCGCCTCGCCGATGGATCGCATCGAGACATCGTCGTCTGGTGCTCGAACGATTACCTGGGACAGGGGCAGCATCCCGAAGTCCTGGCCGCCGCCCACGCCGCGATCGACCGGGTCGGCGTGGGCTCCGGCGGCACGCGCAACATCTCCGGCACCACGTCGTATCACGTGGATCTCGAACGCGAGCTCGCCGACCTCCACGGCAAGGAGGCGGCGCTGCTCTTCACGTCGGGCTACATCTCCAACGACGCGACGCTCGCCACGCTGCCGCGCCTGTTCCCCGGCCTGCGCATCTTCTCCGACACCCGCAATCACGCATCGATGATCGAGGGCATTCGCCGCTCGCGCTGCGACGTGCGGATCTTTCGCCACAACGACCTCGCCCACCTCGATTCGCTGCTGCGCGAGACGCCGCCCGGCACGCCGCGGCTGATCGCCTTCGAGAGCGTGTACTCGATGGACGGCGACGTCGGCCCCATCGGCGCCATCTGCGACGTGGCGCAGGCGCATCGGGCGATGACCTACTTGGACGAGGTCCACGGTGTCGGCCTGTACGGCGCCCGTGGCGGCGGCGTGGCGGAGCGTGACGGCGTGATGCATCGCGTGGATTTCATCGAAGGCACGCTCGCCAAGGCGTTCGGCGTCATGGGCGGATACGTCACGGGGCCCGCCGTGGCGATGGATGCGATCCGCCTGTCGGCGGCGGGATTCATCTTCACGACGTCGATCGCGCCGCCGCTCGCCGCCGCGGCGCTGGCGAGCGTGCGGATCGTCCGGGCGTCGCCGCAGTTGCGCGAGCGCCTCGCCGACCGCGCGGCACGCCTCAAGGCGTCCCTCGCGGCAGCCGGCTTGCCGGTCATGCCGTCGGTCACCCACATCGTTCCGGTCCACGTGGGCGATCCGGTGCTGTGCAAGACGATCGCCGATGCCCTGCTCTTCGACCACGGCATCTACGTCCAGCCCATCAACTATCCTACGGTGCCGATCGGCACCGAACGGCTGCGCTTCACGCCTTCTCCCCTCCACGACGACGATCTGATGGAGAGCCTCGTCGCCGCCCTGTGTGAGGTGTGGCGGCGATTGGAGCTGCCGCTCGCTGCGTAGGGCGAGGCGGCGTGCGCGCAGCGACGCCACCTGCGGTGTCACGCGCGGACAGGAAGGACGCGGTCATGCCGTCGCGGTTGCCGCGTGTTTCCTGCGGACGCGCGCCGGCTTGACCGGGGTTAAGGCCTCGTACGAGAAGGAAAGCCAGGATTGGCTCCCGAGAACGGGGCCGGATCGGCCGGGGCATGACACGCACACGATGATCCAGACGAGACGAGACGACTTGCCGCAACCGTCGGACCCAGGTCGGGGAGGCGGCAGGCGCCTGCGCACCCCCGGGATGACCGAACGGATGCAGACGCTCGGCGAGGAGATCGCCAACAGCGTCAGCCACGGTGCCGGCTTCGTGGCCGCGGCGATCGCGGTGCCATTCCTCATGGTCGCAACGGCCGAGCGCGGCGCCGCGATCAACGTCGTCGGCGCCGCGATCTTCGGCGCGACGATGCTCCTCCTCTACCTCACGTCGGCGCTCTACCACGCATTGCCGCCCGGCCGTGCCAAGCGCGTGTTCTGCAGGCTCGATCACGGCGCCATCTACCTGTTCATCGCAGGCAGCTACACGCCGTTCGCGCTGGGCACGCTGCACGGACCCTGGGGCTGGACGCTGTTCGGGATCGTCTGGGGCATCGCGGTGGTGGGCGTCACGCTCAAGACGTTCGACCGGCTCGCCCATCCGATGCTCTCGACGGCGCTGTACCTCGTGATGGGGTGGCTCGCGCTCGTGGCGATCGTGCCCCTGACCGAGCGCATGCAGGTGACGGGACTGGCACTGCTGTTCGCGGGCGGGGTCGCCTACACCGCCGGCGTCGTGTTCTTCGCCGCCGACTCGCGCTGGCGCTATGCGCACTTCGTCTGGCACCTGTTCGTGGTGACGGGCAGCCTCTTCCACTTCCTCGCCGTACTCGACTTTGCCGTGTAGGCGGCGTGCCGCGGCAAGCGGGTTCACATCATGCGCATCCGCATCGCGATTGCGATCGCCGATGCCCTGCTCTTCGACCACGGCATCTACGCGCGGCCCCTTCGTCACGTCACGGCCGCAGATAGCTCCAGCCCGCTTCCTGAAGTTCCATCAGGCGGATCACGCCCGACGGGACCACCTTCGCGTCGTTGACGATGGGGACGGGCTTGCCTTCGCGACGCTCCATGGCAGCCCTGGTGTTGCCGCAGGCCGAGAAGTGCACCGCGGGCATGCTGTCCTCGGCGAGGTGCCGGATCCGCTCCTTGACCGGCGACGTGTCGGCTCGCAGCATCACGAGTCCGGGCCCGTAGGCCACGATCTCCACCTGCACCTTCTCGCCGTGATCGTTGTAGTAGCTGATCGCGTTCTGGGCATTGTTGAGCGCGAGGTTCATCACCTTGGGATCGTTCTGGTCGACCTGGATGGCAAGCCGATGCGGCGTGTCGGCAGCAGCGGCGTGACCGACCGAAGCGGCCGCCATCGTGGTGAGTGCGAGCAGGAGGTTGACGACTGGTTTGCGCATGGCGATCTCCTTGCGTGAAAGGAATGGAAAGGCACGGCGGCACGCCGGAAGGGCGAGCCGCCCGGACCGGCGTCATCTCGCCGCTCCCTCTCCGGCGCCGGGCGAGGCGCCGGAACGGGTGCTGGGGGCGAACGTCTCCGCTTCCATCTCGAGAAAGACGCGGTAGGCGTTCCCCCGGTTGATTGCATCGAAGGCAGGCAGTCCGCTGTACCTCGACCAATCGGTACTGGCGTAGGCCGTGTCGAAGTCCTGCCATTGCGCCACCGCCTTGCCCATGGCCTGACGCAGGTATTGCAGATAGCCGCGGGTGAAGGTGATGGCCGCCTGCGGATCGGTCGATGGCTGCCCATGTCCGGGGATGATGAACCGCGGCTTCATCTTCATGACGGCAGCGAGTTGCCCGAGCCAGTGCGTGGTGCTCACCGTGGCGCTGCTGATGAACGGGATGCGGCCGTTCTGGACGATGTCGCCGGCGAAGAGCACGCCGTCGGGCACCACCAGCATCATGCTGTCGCTCTGGGAGTGTGCGGGCCCCGCATAGCGCACTACGAAACGACGCTCGCCGAGCGCAATGGTGATCTTCTCGGCGAAGTAGATGTCCGGCTGCACGATCCGGGTGCGCGCATTGACCCATGGCGCGAGCGCCGCGCGCCTCTGGGCGAGGCGCGGTCCTGCCGATTCATCCTCGACATTGTTGGCGCTCAGATAGTCGGCGCTCTTCTCCTGCGCGAAGATCACGGAGCCGGTGAAGTCGCGGAACGCCTGCAGGCCGTAGATGTGGTCGGCGTGGTAGTGGCTGAGCACGACGTAGCGGACCGGCGCATTCGAGCGTTGCCGGATGGCGCGCAGCAGCGCGAGGCCGAGACTCGGGGTGCCGAGCGCGTCGAAGACGAGGACGCCGACGGGCGTGATCACGAAGCCCGCATTCGACGTGTTGCCCTCGTTCGCATGATCCGGAACCGCCGGGTGCCCGATCGAGTACCAGATCGGTGCATCGGGTACCTGCCGGATCTGCAGCGGTTCGGCGAGCGGCGGGTAGGTCGCGGGATCCGCGTTGGTGTAGGCAGTCATGGCGCAGGGCGTTGCTGCGGCCAACGCCTGGATCGGATCGTGCCCGCGCGATCCCATCGCGGGCAGTCGGAAGTCATCGCGCACGCACGTAGGTGCTCTCCGACATTCACCACTGTCATCCTCGGACAGAACATCCGGATGAACTCGCCTGAACTCGATCCGCTGCGGCATGTTCGTATTGGTCCAGCGGTCTCATGTGCGGTTCGGGACAGCGCACAACGAAGCAGATGCAGTACCGGGTGCGGAAGGAGGTGCTGCGATGGTCGAAGCAAGGAGGCGTTCGTGCGGGCGATTCGAAGCGAGGGCATTGCCGGCAACGTCGAAGGCGCGAGTCGGGACCTTCGCGGCGAGCCCGGACGCCGCCGAGCGCTGAAGGGGGCGCTGGCCGCTGCGGGAAGCGCGGTACTGCTGCCTGCAGTGGCGCGGGCGGCGAGCGCCGGCGGAACAGTTGCCTCCGGTGCGCCCGCTGCAGCGAAGCAGCTTGCATCACCGCCCGCCGATCCGCCATGGTCAACCGCGCTCGGCAGTGGTGTCGTGGATCGCCCCTATGGCATTCCGTCATCGTTCGAGAAGTACGTCATCCGGCGCAACGTTCCCTGGCTTACGGCAACGACGCTGTCGTCGGTGAGCTTCACGCCGCTGCAGCACCAGACAGGGATCATCACGCCGAACGGCCTCTTCTTCGAGCGCTATCACGGCGGGCGTCCGCAGGTCGATCCGGCGCGGCATCGCCTTCTGATCCATGGCCTGGTCGAGCGTCCGCTCATCCTCACCATGGACGACCTGCAGCGCTTCCCTTCGGTGTCGCGCATCCACTTCATCGAGTGCCCGGCCAACGGGGGAATGGAGTGGCGTGCCGCGCAGCTCAACTCGCTGCAGTTCACCCACGGCATGGTGAGCTGCGCCGAATGGACGGGCGTGAAACTGTCGACGCTGCTCAACGAGGTCGGCCTCAAGCGCGATGCCAGGTGGGTGCTCGTCGAGGGCGCCGACGCTGCGCACATGGATCGCAGTCTTCCGATCGGGAAGTGCATGGACGACTGCCTCGTGGTCTGGGGGCAGAACGGCGAAGCGCTGCGGCCGGAACAAGGCTATCCCGTGCGGCTGATCGTGCCGGGCTGGCAGGGGAACGTGAACATCAAGTGGCTCCGACGCATCCAGGTGGGTGACAAGCCATGGTTCTCCCGCGAGGAAACGTCGAAGTACACCGAGCTCATGCCGGACGGCCATGCGCGCGGGTTCACCTGGCTCATCTATGCCAAGTCCGTGATCACGTATCCGTGTCCCGAGATGCCGTTGCGCGGCGGACCCGGGCGCCACGAGGTGCATGGCTTCGCGTGGTCGGGCAAGGGACGCATCCGGTACGTCGACGTATCGTTCGATGGCGGCGTGAAGTGGCGGCAGGCGACGTTGCAGGACCCCGTACTGCCGCGCGCCTTGACGCGTTTCACTTGTCCCTGGCGATGGGACGGCAAGCCCGCGCTCGTGCAGTCCCGGGCGACCGACGAGACAGGCTTCGTGCAGCCGACCATTGGCGAACTGCGCGCGGTTCGCGGCGTGAACGCCATCTACAACAACAATTCCATCCAGACCTGGCAGGTGAAGGCGGACGGGAGTGTTTTCGATGTGCAGCTCGCCTGAACGCGGATGTCGTCGGGGACGCGGCGTCCACGTCGCAGCCGTCGTCGTGGCGCTCGGCTTCAGCGGCGCCGTGATGGCACTCTCCGCCGGCCCTGGCGTTGCGGACACTGCCGGGGTCCAGAATGCGGCCGTCGCCTCCTCGGCCGCGAACGGTGCGCGTGCGCGTTCGCCGGCCGAAGACGCGGCGATCGCACCGCGCGCGACACGAGCGTCGGCGGCACATCCTCCCGGCTACTTCGGATACGGCCGCGAACCGTCCGCGCAACAGATCGCGGGATGGGCGATTGCAGTGCGCCCCGACGGCCAGGGCCTGCCGCCGGGACAGGGCAGCGTGGCGCACGGCGCCGACCTCTTCCAGCAGCACTGTGCGATGTGCCACGGCACATTCGGCGAGGGAGTGGGTCGCTATCCGAAGCTCACGGGCGGCGGCAAGCTCACCGTCGATCGTCCGGAGAAGACCGTCGGCAACTACTGGCCCTACGCGACCACCGTGTGGGACTACGTCAATCGCGCGATGCCGTTCTACGCCCCGCACACGCTGCCTGCAGGCGACGTCTACGCCATCACCGCCTACATGCTCAACCTGAACAACATCGTGCCGAGCGGCTTCGTGGCCGATGCGAAGAGCCTGCCCGGCGTGACCATGCCCAACGAGGACGGCTTCACCTGGAAGGATCCGCGGCCCGACACCGACGACCGTCGGTGCATGAGCCGGTGCAAGGATCCATCGCGTGTGGCGATCGCATCGACCGCCGAGGGCAAGGAACTGACGCCGCACACCACCGGGCCATTGGACCTGATGGAATCCCAATGACGATCGAAATGGGAGTCGCCATGCCGACAGCCGAACCGAAGCCCGCCGTACCTGTTGCCGTTCGTGCGCTCGCGGTGGTCGCCGCTGCCGTGTTGACGATGGTGGCCGCCTGCGCAATGCCGTCGCGAATGGAAAGTCACGCCGCAGCCTCGACCGGCGGCGCCATGCCCGTGGACGCCGCGGCGCCTGCGGTCGCCGCCCCGGCACTGCCGGCGACGGCCGCGGCCGCGCGGGCGGATGACAAGGCAGTCGCACGCGGACGCAAGATCGCGTTCTCCCGCAGCCTCGGCAACTGCCTCGCCTGCCACACGATGAAGGGCGGCGATGTGCCGAGCGACGTGGGTCCCGAGCTCGCCAATCTCGCTGCGCGGTATCCGGATCCGCACGACCTGTACGCGATCATCTACGACGAGCAGCGGCGCAACCCGCAGACGGTGATGCCGCCCTTCGGCCGGAATCTCATCCTCGGCCCGCAACAGATCAGCGATGTCGTGGCCTTTCTCTACACCGAATGAAGCAGCACTCCTGGAGGCGAACATGAAGATGAGAACGTGCGCGAGCGAACCCGACGACGCTGCAAGGCGGTTCGTGCTCAGGTGCTTCGGAGTCGCCGGCGTTGCCGGTGCAGGGCTTTCGCTCGGCTTCGCCCCGAGGGCGCGCGCAGCCAATGTGCCCGGCTGGCCGGCCGAAGCGTTCAAGCAGAAGAAGAAGGCGGATGCGCTCGAAGCCCTCTACGAGGAGCAGGCGCAGAAGTCGGACCAGGTCAAGCTCGACGTGCCAGAGATCGCGGAGAACGGCGCTGTCGTGCCGATCTCGTTCTCCACCGCACTGCCCGGCGTGACGTCGATGGCACTGCTGATCGCCGAGAATCCGTTCACCCTCGCCTGCGTGTACCGGATTCCCGAGGGCACGGAGCCCGCGGTGTCCTGCCGGGTGAAGATGGCGAAGACGAGCGACGTCATCGCGGTCGTCGAATCAGGCGGCAAGCTCTACAGCACTACGAAGAACGTCAAGGTCACGCTCGGAGGCTGCGGCGGCTGACGCGCGCACGCGTCGCACGCAGCCCGTCAACAGAAGGAGACACAGACATGGCATCGACCATCCGCGTCAGGGCCATCGCCAACGGCGAAACCGTGGTGGTGCAGTCGCTGATCCAGCATCCGATGGATTCCGGGTTCGTGAAGGACAGCAAGAACCAGATCATCCCGGCGCACTACATCGAGGTGCTCACGTTCAATCACGATGGTAGGAACGTCTTCACCGCCGATTGGGGGCCGGCGGTCGCGAAGGATCCCTATCTCAAGTTCACGTTCAAGGGCGCGAAGAAGGGCGACAAGCTCACCGTGAAATGGACGGACAACGAGGGCAAGGGTGACTCGACCGTGGCCACCATCGGATGACGCGCCGCCTGCCCGCAAGGCGGGTCAAGGGCCCTGCCTTCCGGCAAGAGGCTGCGCTGATCGCATGAATGTCAGGAGAGCCACCATGCAACGACGCACTGCACGAAACGCACTTCGCTGCGCCGTCGGGTCGATGGCCGCGCTGGCCTGCGCGGCGATGGTCCCCGTCATGGCCGCCGCGACAGCCTCGAAGGCGCGGCCGGAGGCCGACCTCGAGGCATTCCAGCAGCACTTCAGGCAAGCCTTCCCCGACGTTCGGCGCGACGATTTCGTCAACGGGCCCTATGCGATGAATGCGGGCATGCGCGAACAGTGGGAGGAGATCATGGAGTTCCCGCCGTACTCCTTCGCCCTCGCGGACGGCAAGAAGCTGTTCGAGACGCCATTCGCCAACGGCAAGACCTACGGCGACTGCTTCCCCAACCGCGGCATCGGCATCCGCCAGAACTACCCCTACTTCGACGCCGGGCGCGGGGAGGTGGTCGATCTCGTGATGGCCGTCAACCTGTGCCGCGAGGCCAACGGCGAGAAGCCACTCAACGTCGAGAAAGGGCCGATGGCGGCGATCACCGCCTACATGGCCGACACCTCGCGCGGCAAGCGCTTCGACATTCGCATCCCCGACGATCCGCGCGCACTGGCGGCGTACGAGGCGGGCAAGGAGTATTTCTACAGCAGACGCGGCCAGCTCGGCTTCGCGTGTTCGAGTTGTCATGTGCAGTCGGCCGGCAAGCGCCTGCGTGCCGACGTCCTCGCGCCGGCGATGGGCATTCTCGCCTCGTTTCCGATCTATCGATCGAAATGGGGCAACATGGGAACCATCCTGCGCCGGTTCAAGAGCTGCGATTCGCAGGTGCGCGCGGTGCCGCTCGCACCGGACGATCCCATGTATCGCAATCTCGAATACTTCGTCAGCTACATGGGCAACGGCCTGCCCGTCGCCGGCCCGGGAGCGCGACCATGAGACCTTCGATACCGGCGCCTGCAGCAACCGGGGAACGCAGCGTTGCAAAGGGCACTCCCGCCAACGCATCCCTGCATGGCGGCGTGATGGCGGCGAGTCTGCTCGTGGCAGCAGCGCTGGCAGGCGGCCATGCATGGGCCGCTGGACCTGCGCCCGCCGGAGCGGGAGCCGCCGACGCCACGGTGTCGCGGGTTGCCACGACGCAGGGGAACGGGACCCTGGCTTCGCCCACCGCCGACCGCGGAGGCGCCTACGCCACCGCGCATGCGCGAGCATCGCAGATCGTCGCCAGGGCGCTCGACCTGCATGCCGGGTGGACCACCTCCGGCGAGGTTCTCCACGAGGCCGAGCAGGCGGCCAAAGCCGGACGCTTCGGCGAAGCGGAGAAGCTCGCCGATCGTGCCGCCGCGCTGGCGCAGCTTTCGATCCGCCAGTCCGAGAAGCAGGAGACCGCCTGGCACGCTGCGGTAGTGCGATGAGCACCGCCGACGCGCATCTGCAGTGCGTTTGGCGCCGATGGCGATGAATCCGTCGCGCCGCGACACGTTGCGTCTGCTGACGGCCTGTGCGCTGTACGGCGTGGTGCCGCCGATCGGACTCGCGCAGGCGCGCGAGGATCCGTACGACATCGGCCGCTTCGGCAACGTCCGGATCATCCACCAGACCGACACGCACGCACAGACGCGACCCGTGTACTACCGCGAACCGGCGGCGAACATCGGCGTGGGCGTTGCGAAAGGCCGGCCGCCGCACCTCGTCGGACGCGCGTTCCTGGAGCACTTCCACGTGGCGCCCGCCAGCGCCCGCGCCTATGCCTTCACCTGCCTCGACTTCGCCGAAGCGGCGCATCGCTACGGTGCGCTCGGCGGATTCGCCCATATCAAGTCGCTGGCCGACAGGCTGCGGTCGGAAGCGGGTCCCACGAACACCCTCCACGTCGACGGCGGTGACATGTGGCAGGGCTCCGGGATGGCCAACCTCACGCACGGCGTCGACATGGTGGAGCTCTCCAACCTGCTCGGCGTCGAGGCGATGGCGCCGCATTGGGAGCTCACCTACGGCGAGAAGCAGGTGCGCGCGAACATCGCCTCGTTCAAGGGCGATTTCATCGCGCAGAACGTGTTCCTTACCGACGTCGCGGCCTTCAACGGCGCCGAGGCATTCGATCCCGCTACCGGCCGCGTCTTCCGTCCGTACGTGATGAAGCTGCTCGGAGGCCGGCGCATCGCGCTCGTCGGCCAGGCGTTTCCATATCAGCCGATCGCCCACCCGCAACGCTTCGTTCCCGACTGGACCTTCGGCATTCGCGATACCGAGTTGCAGACGCTGGTGGACGGCATCCGCACGCGCGAGCGTCCCGATGCGGTGCTTCTCCTGTCGCACAACGGCATGGACGTCGACCTCAAGCTCGCGAGCCGGGTGCAGGGCATCGACGTCATCCTTGGCGGACACACCCACGATGCCGTGCCGCAACCGAGCCGCGTGCGCAACCCGGGCGGCACGACGCTCGTGACCAACGCGGGATCCAATGGCAAGTTCCTCGCCGTGCTCGATCTCGACCTGCGCGAAGGCCGCGTCGCCGATGCGCGCTATACGCTGCTGCCGGTGTTCAGCAATCTCATCGCCGCGGATGCCCAGGTGGCCGCGCGCATCGAGGCGCAGGAGGCGCCGCATCGCGACATGCTCGACGCGCCGCTGGCGGAGGTCGAGGATCTCCTGTACCGGCGCGGGAACTTCAACGGGACGGTCGACCAGCTCATCTGCGATGCGTTGCGCGCCGAACTCGGCGCGCAGCTCGCGCTTTCACCGGGATTCCGCTGGGGACCGTCGGTGCTGCCCGGCCGGCGGCTCACGATGCGCGACATCCTGGCCGAAACCGCGATCTCCTACCCCGACGTGTACGTGCAGGACATGACCGGGGCAATGCTGAAGACGGTGATGGAGGACGTCTGCGACAACCTGTTCAACCCGGATCCGTATCTGCAACAGGGTGGCGACATGGTACGTGTCGGCGGCATGGACTACGTTTGTGACCCGGCGGCGGACATCGGCTCGCGCATCGGCGGCATGATGCAGGACGACGGGACGCCGATCGATCCGGCAAGGAGCTATCGGGTTGCCGGATGGGCCTCGGTCAATCTCGCACAACACGGCACGCCGGTCTGGGACATCGTGGCCCGCCACCTGCGTGCGCGCGGCCACGCGCGCGTGGCCAGGCTCAACCAGGTCAAATTGAAGGGGGTGGCCGGCAATCCCGGCTACCTGCCGCAGGCATAGAGCGCTCGTCGCATGCACGGTATCCGCTGGCTCCGATCCGCGTCTCGACGGCGAATGCTCGCGCTCACCGGTGCGCTGGGGACAGCCGCCATGGCCGCTTCGCCCGTCAGCGCGCAACACGCGGGCGCAGGGGACGAACCCCGGACTCGCGGCCGGTCCGGGATCGCCCGCGAGCGGCCGTTCGTCGAGCATCGGCTCGCCCTGCAGCTTTCCGACCGCGACGAGGACAAGCAGGCGATGATCCTGAGCGTGACATACAACATGCTGAAGGCCTACGGACCCGACCTGATCGACATCGAGGTGGTCGCATTCGGGCCCGGCATCGACCTGCTTCGCGCCGGGTCCGTGCACCGCGTCAAGGTCGACAGCCTGGTCGCGCAGTCGGTGCGTTTCGATGTCTGCATGAACACGGTGGAGACCATCGAGCGGAACACCGGACAGGCCGTCGATCTCAATCCCAACGCACACAAGGTGCAGGCGGGCGTGGCGCGCATCCTCGCCTTGTGCGAGGACGGGTACGTGCTCGTGAGGCCCTGAAGGGTCGGTGAGGGCGCCTGCACCGATTCATTCCCGGCCTCGTCGCAGGACGGGTCCGCCGCGGGCGCCTGCGCCGCACCGTTCGGGCGGGGGTCGTGATTTCCGGGTCCCGTGCTACCCTCGTTGGTCACGTCCAACACGGACCTGCCCGTGTCCAAGCCCAGGATCCAGACGCAGGCCTTTCTCGCGAGCCTGCCGCTGTTCAAGGAGCTCGCTCCGGCCGAACTCGATCGCATCGCTGCGGGCACCGCCGTGCTCAACGTTCCGCGTGGCGAGGTCATCTTCAATCGCGGCGATCCCTGCGAGGGCTTCCACCTCGTGGTCTACGGCCAGGTCAAGCTCGCCTTCATCACGGCCGATGGAGGGGAGAAGGTCGTCGAGATCGTGGCGCCCGGGTACTCGTTCGGCGAAGCCCTGATGTTCATGGAGAAGTCCTACATCCTGATGGCGCAGGCGCTGGCCGACTCCCTGCTCCTCCACGTCTCGAAGGGCGTGGTGTTCGCCGAGATCGAGCGCGACCCGAAGTTCTCGCGGAAGATGCTCGGGGGGCTGTCGCGACGGCTGCATGGGCTGATCAGCGACGTGGAGGCGTATTCGCTTCAGTCCGGAACCGAGCGCGTCATCGGCTACCTCCTGCGCCAGGATGCGCACGAGGGCCACGAGACCGAGCGCTACGTCGTCACCCTCCCGGCGTCGAAGGCGGTGGTCGCCTCGCGTCTCAACGTCACGCCCGAGCATTTCTCGCGCATCCTGCACGATCTCGTGGAGGGCCGGCTCATCGCGGTCGACGGCCGCCAGATCACGATCCTCGATCCCGACCGGCTTCGCAACCACCACGGTTGACGCGGGCGGATGCCCGCGGCGGAACTCGGTGCCGGGCATCGATACCCGCAGCACATGCATGACGGTGCGCGGGCCCGCTGCACGTGGCGATCTTCCTTCCCTTGACGTGCATCAAGGCGGGTGAGGCCGAATGCGCTATTTAATGCGAACGATTCGCATTATCGTTCAGGAAATCTCGTGCTGCGCATTCCTGCCGGAACATCCGGCCTCCTCGCACTCGCTGCCGCGCTCGCCGGCGCCCCCCCGGTGGCGTCGGCGGCCGGAACGCTGCTTCCCGCCGACACGCTGCTGATCGAAGAACTGAACCCTCACGCACGCCCCGCGCCTTACCCGATCCCGCGGCCGTTCGGCGATGGCACTGCACCCATCTTCAATCCCTACGTCCGCAATCACGTGGCGCTCGACGGAGGCGTGGCGGCGAGCGTGTTCGACGCGCAGCGGACGGTGAAGGTAGGCGGCGGCTACGCCGGCGCCGGCGACGCGTGGGAAGCCTTTGCGCAGGCCGGGACCACCTTCGCCGGCGGCGCGCTCAACGCCGCGCTGGCCGGACGCTCGATCGGCGACTACGACGACGGCGCCGGCGCAAGCGTGCGCTTCGGCTACGACCGGACCACCGCGCAGGTCGGCGGCGCGTGGTTCCCCGATGCACAGCGCACGCTGCGGGCCAATGTCGTCTACGACCGCATCGACGACCTCGCGATGCCGCTGGCCGTTCCGGTGGTGGAGAGCGGCATCGCGCTCGTCCGGGGTGCGGGCGCCGATCCGCTGAAGACCGAGCGTACCGGAGTGCGTGTCGTCTACGAGGATGCGCACGGCTACGGCGCCCTCGACCGCATTCGCTTCACCGGCGGCTGGGTGGAGCTCGAGCGGGCGGCAGACAACTACACGCTGCGTGCCGCGCCCGCCGCCAACCGCGTGCGCAGCGCGCTCGAGGCCACCGTCGGCGACGCGAGCCTGTGGGGCGAGTTCACCGCCGGCACGACGCAACTGCGCGTCGGCGCCGACTTTCGCGACGATTCGCGCAACGGCACGCGCCGGGGCGGCCCGGCGGTCAACAACCTCGACCAGGTCACCGGCTACCAGCAGCCGCGTCCCGAGGCGACGACCTCGGGCGTGTTCGTCGAGGCGGCCGCGCAGCCGTGGCAGGACGGCACGCTCGCGGCTGCCCTGCGCTGGCAGTGGTGGGACGCGCGCATCGCCGGCGCCGACGATGCATTCACCATGCCCGGCTTCAGCGGCACGCCGCGCACGCTCTACGCGCAGTACTACGGCGCGGGGCAGGATACGTCGCCCGATCGCAATGCGCCGAGCGCTCTCGTCGAGCTGAAGCAGCGCTTCGCGGCGGGCGCCGCCGAGGCGCGCCTGTCGGCGGCGCGTATCGCGCGCTTTCCCGACCTCTTCGAGCTCTCCGTCGCGCTGCCGTCGTCGCCGTCGACGCAGGTTCCCGCCGGCACGGTGAGTCGGCAGGTGGGTAACCCGGGACTCGCGGAGGAGATCCACCATCGCATCGAGGCCGGCCTGACCTTCGACGGTGCCGACTGGGTGGACTGGCGCCGGGTACGAGGCGGGAGCGGCGAACGCTTCACGGTGCAGTCGTGGCGGCTCGTGCTGTCGGCGTCGTTCGATCGCATCGACGACTTCGTTTCGCGCGACCGGGCACGCGCGCAGGCAGGCGTGCTGCGCGCCGACAACGCTGCCATCTGGCGCAACGTGGATGCCGAGCTCACGGTTGCCAGCGCCGACTTCCAGTGGAACCTCACGCGCAACTTCTCGGCGCGGGCGAACGTCTGGTGGAACTACGGCCGCAACACGAGTGACCACCGGCCCCTGTACGGGATCAGCCCGCTCGAGGCGACGCTGGTGGCGGACTGGCACGACCGGCTCGGCAATGCCGGAAGCTGGAACGCGGCTGCGCTCCTGCGCATGGTCGCGCGCCAGGACCGCGCCGACGCCGATCCTGCTACCGGCAGCGGCTATGACCCGGAGACGACCGCCGGCTTCGGCGTGCTCGACCTCTTCGCCGGCCTGCAGTTCTCCGACCGCGTCGGCCTGCAGCTCGGCATCGACAACGTGCTCGACCGCAACTACGCCGAGCACGTGCCCTTCCGCACCACCGACGACACCAACTTCGGATTCGTCAACGCGCCCGGACGCTTCGCCTGGTTGCGCGTCGTCGTCAGTTTCTAGTGTCCCCGACGAGTCCCCGGACACCGGATCGAGGAGCCACCATCGTGCCTGATCGCAGACGCTTTCTCGCCGCGCTTCCTGCCGCGGCACTTGCCACCATGCCCGTGAGCCGTGCCATGGCGGCACCCCCGCCGCTGCCGGAGCTCGTGCTGCACGGTCCGCCGGCCGGCCCGTCGATCGTCGCCGCGGCCGCGGTCGAGTTCGGCGCGCTGCGCGCGATTGCCGAGCGCGTGTCGTTCCGCGTGTGGCGCACGCCGGACGAGATCCGCGCCGGTTTCGCCTCCGGCAAGACGGCGGCCTCGATCGTGCCGACCTATGTGGCGGGCAACCTCTACAACCGCGGTGCCGGGGTGCGTCTCGTGAACACGATGACCGACGGCCTGCTCTACGTGTGCGGCACCGACCCGACGCTCGACTCGATCGCGGCCTTGAAGGGCCGCACGCTGGCGGTGCCCTTCCGCAACGACATGCCGGATCACCTGCTCGTGGCCGTGACGCGCGCGGCTGGCCTCGAGCCCGGCCGCGACTTCACCATCGAGTATGCCGGCACGCCCCCCGAGGCGATGCAGCTGCTGCTCGCCGGACGCGTCGAGGCCGCACTGCTGCAGGAGCCTGGTGCGACCGCGGCGATCGTGCGCGGAACGCGCGCCGGCAAGCGCGTGATCCGCGCGATCGACATGCAGAAGGCCTGGGCGAAGGCGACAGGGGGGTCGGACATCGTCCCGCAGGCCGGGCTCGCGGTCTCGGCCGCCTTCGCTCGCGACGCCGGTGCCGAGCGCATCGCAGCGCTGAACGCTGCACTCGTCGAGACCAGCGCCTGGGTCACCGCCAATCCGGCGAGCGCCGGAAAGCTGGCGGCGGCCTATCTCGAATTGCCCCCGCCCGTGATCGAGCGCTCGATCCCGTACAGCCACCTGACGGTTCGCTCGGCGGCGGCGGCGCGCCCCGCACTCACGGCACTCTTTGCCGTGCTGCTGGAGCGCGATGCCGCGATCCTGGGCGGCAGGCAGCCCGACGACGGCTTCTTCGTGGCGTAAGCGGCGCGTGCGTCCTTCCACGGCAACGCTGGGCACGCTCGGCCGTTACCTGTGGTCCGGCTGGGCCGGTCTGACGGGTCTCCTTTGCGTCGCGGCGGCGTGGCAGGCCGGGCACGAGATCTACGGCGCGTTCATCCTGCCTGCGCCGCTCGCGACCCTCGGATCGCTGGCCGCGCTCCTCACGTCACCGGCGGTACACGCGGTGGCGGCCGATACGGCCGTGCGTGCGCTGGCGGGCTTCGCGCTCGCCGCGAGCGTGGGGAGCCTGCTCGGCGTGGCGGCCGGCTACTCGTTCGCGGCGATTCGCGTGCTGAAGCCCATGGTCACCGTGATCCTCGGCGTGCCGCCCATCGCCTGGATCGTGCTCGCGCTGATCTGGTTCGGCGCCTCCGGCGGGACCGTCGTCGCCACCATCGTCATCGCGGCGGTGCCCATCGCGTTCGCCGGGGCCGTCGAAGGGGTCGCGACCCGCGACCGCAGCCTGGAAGCGATGGCCACCGCCTTCGGCGCCGGACCGCTGCGGCGCTTCCGCACCGTGGTCGTTCCGCATCTCGTCGCGCATCTCTTTCCGGCGTGGACGACCACGCTCGGCACCGCATTCAAGGTTGCGGTGATGGCGGAATTGCTCGCCAACGCGGGTGGTGTCGGCGGTGCGCTCGCCCGCTCGCGCGCCAACCTCGACGTTGCCGAGGCGATGGCGTGGGTCGTGCTGGTGGTCGCGATGCTGCTCGCCATCGAGTACGGCGTGCTGCATCCGGTGCGCGCCGCGCTCGAGCGATGGCGAGACGCCGGCGTGCCGTGGGGGGTGAAGCGATGACGGTGCCCGTGCACGCCGCCGGCGGCGGGACTGCGAAGCGCCTCGCCGGCGCGTGGCGGCTCGCGCGATGAGACTCGCATTGAGCGCGGTGGGCCACGCGTTCCTCGGGCGCACCGTCCTCGAGGACATCTGCCTGACGCTGCACGAAGCCGAGACGGTCGCCGTCGTGGGGCCGTCGGGCTGCGGCAAGTCGACGCTGCTCGGGATCGCCGCGGGACTCATCGATCCGCTCCGCGGCCGCGTGCTCCGCAGCTACGTGCGCCACGCCGTCGTCTTCCAGGAACCTCGCCTGCTGCCGTGGCGCACGGCCCGCGACAACATCGCCTATGGCCTCGAGACACGCGGCGTCGCGCGGACGGCGCGCCACGCGGTGGCGGCGGGACTTGCCGACGCGGTCGCGCTCGATCACGACGACCTCGACAAGTATCCGGTCGAGCTCTCCGGCGGCATGCGCCAGCGGGTCGCCTTTGCCCGCGCCCTCGCCATCGATCCTGAAGTGGTGTATTTCGACGAGCCGTTCACCGCGCTCGACGTGGGCCTGCGCCGCGCGTTGCAGGATCTCGTCATCGCCAGTGCGCGCACTCGCGGCTTCGCCTCGCTGTTCGTCACGCACGACCTCTTCGAGGCGGTGCGGATCGCGCACCGCGTGCTCGTCGTGGCGGACCGTGGCGGGACGCTCGCCGGCGAGCGCGCGCCACCAGGGGTGCCCGGCACGCGGGACGACCGGCTGGTGTGGGAGACGACCGAGCAGTGGCGCACCGCCGATCCACTGTTCGCGCACGTCTTCGACGCCACGGAGCGCGCCGAGCGCAGGGCCGCGTGATGGCTCCGCGCGATTGTCCGCCCACCGGCGCCCGATCGGGACCGGTCGCGGGTGATGGCGCTGCCGGGCGCGCGACTCAATCGGCGCTCCCCGTGCCCGCGGACGCGCCGTCGGGATCGGCCACGAGGTGCGGCGTGCACGGGCGCGATCCCATGGCCCGACCCCCGGGTCGCTGGCATGCGCTGACAAGGGAGGGCGTGCGGCTCTTCTTTCCGCTCGCCGCGGGCTACGCGCTCCTGGTGCCGCTCGTCTGGGTGACGGCATTCGGGTTCCGGCTGCCGTTCGCGCGCGCCATCCCGGTCACGCAGTGGCACGCCTACGAGATGGTGTTCGGCGTCTTCGCGGCGGCGCTCGCCGGATTCCTCACGTCGGCGGTGCCCGAATGGACCGACACGCCGCCTCGCCGCGGACGTGCGCTCGCGGGCCTCGCCCTGCTGTGGGTGCCCGGACGCGTGGTCGGCCTGCTCGGCATCGACGCCCTCGTGGTGCCGGCGGCCGTCACCGACCTCGCCTTCCTCGGACTGCTCGTCGCGTACATCGCTGCGCCGATGCGTGCGCGGCGCAACACGCGCCACCTCTCGCTCGTCGCGTGGACGGTCGTACTCGCCGGCGCGTCGCTCGCCTGCCGCGCCGGCTGGCTGATGGCGGACTGGGCGCTGTCGGCGCGCTCGCTCTACGTGGCGGTCGGCGCGTTCGCCGTACTGTTCTCGCTGGCGCTGGGGCGCGTCAATGCCGTCGTGGTGAACCTGGCGCTCGATCCCAGCGGCGCCAACACGCATTACCGGCCGCATCCGGGCCGGCAGAACCTGGCGGCGGCGATGGTCGCGCTGCACCTCGCGGCAGTGACGCTCGCGCCCGAATCGGCCGTGGGCGCGTGGCTCGCGCTTGCGGCAGCCGCGGCGTTCTTCGACCGCCTCGCCGAGTGGTTCGTGGGGCGCGCTGTGCTGCGCGCCGAAGTGCTGGCGCTCGCCACCGCCAACGGCTTCGCGGGCGTGGCCTTCGCGGTGATCGGCGCGAGCGGCCTCGACGCGTCGTTATCCCTGCACGCCGGCGTGCACCTGCTGACCGTGGGCTCGCTGGGGCTCGCCGTGGTGGCGATCTTCAGCATCGCGGGCCTGCGTCACACGGGACACGCGCTCGTGCTCCCGTGGCAGGCGAGGATCGCGCTCCTGCTGATCGTGACGGCGGCGCTGGTCCGCGCCCTGCCCGACATCGCCGGCTGGAGCGATCCGCACGGCGTCCGTTACGCCATCGCTGCCATCGCGTGGACGGCGGCGTTCGCGGTCTGGCTGCATGGGTACTGGCCGATCCTGCGCGAACCGGCCAGTAGCGATCCCGGTGCGGGACATTGCTGACGCCGCGCGCCCGCGGCCTTCCCGCTTCGCTATGCCACGCAAGCGTCCCGGACGCAGGCACGAAGCCAGCGATGGGCGAGGTCGCCATCCAGCCGCGGGTGCCAGAGCAATGACACCGTGATCTGCGGCATCGCCAGTGGGAGCGCGAAGCTGTGCATCCCCGACCGCATGCCGCCGGTGTGTCGCTCGGGAACGCTCGCCACCAGATCGGAGGCGCGCGCCAATGCCAATGCCGCCGAGAATCCGCCGACGATCGTCACGATCGTCCTCTCCAGCCCGTACGGCACCATCGCATCGTCGATGGGACCCTTGTCGATGCCTCGCCGCGACACCAGGACATGCGCCGCGGCGGCATAGCGGGCAAGCGTGACCTTGCCCTTGCCCAGCGGATGTCCCGCGCGCACCACACCGACGAAGCGATCCCGAAACAGCGCCTGCGCGCGAATCTCCGGGCTGGTCGTCTTGCCCACCACACCCGTCTCCAGGTCGACGGTCCCATCGCGTAGCGGGCCGCTGTCCTTCTCGGGCTTGGGCAGGAAGCGCAGTCGAACGCCGGGAGCCTCCGCCCGTACGCGCGTGACGAGCCTCGCCCCGAAGGTCTCCGCGAAGCCTTCGCTGGTCCGCAGCGTGAACCTGCGGTCGAGCCTGGCGAGGTCGAGCCTGCTGGCGGGACGCAGGACAGCCTCCGCGTCGTGGACGAGCCGGCCGACGCGCTCGCGAAGCTCGATCGCGCGTGGCGACGGGACGAGACCGCGTCCTGCCCTCACCAGCAGCGGATCACCCGTCGCCTTGCGAAGGCGCGCGAGCGACCGGCTCATCGCAGACGGGCTCAGTCCCAGCCGGCGGCTGGCCCGCGCGACGCTGCCCTCCTCGAGCAGCACGTCGAGGGTGACAAGCAGATTGAAGTCGGGTCTGGCCATGGCCATGGTTTCCGCAGTCGTGGGTACCGACATGGCGTTTCATGCACGAATTAACTGCACATGGAGCGTCTTCCGCACTATCACACAGATCCGTATCTTCGTGCTGTCCCCATTTCCCGGGGACACCAGTGCGAAGGAGACTCGAATGGGCATGGCAGGCAACGACGAGGCGGTGACCGTACCTGCGCAGGGCGCGCCATCTGCCGGGGCAGGGGTGCTGGCGAGCCTGGCGGCCTGCATGCTGCTGCCCTCTCTCGGGACGAGTATCGCCAATGTCGCACTGCCGACGCTGGCCGTGGCGTTTGGCGCTTCCTTTCAGGAGGTCCAGTGGGTCGTGCTCGCCTACCTTCTCGCCATCACCACGACGATCGTCAGCGTCGGACGGCTCGGCGACGTCATGGGCCGCACCCGCCTGCTGGCGATCGGAATCCTGCTGTTCACCGCCGCCTCGGGACTCGGTGGCCTGGCGACCGATCTCTGGCTGCTGATCGCTGCGCGGGCCGTGCAGGGGGTGGGGGCAGCCGTCCTGATGGCCCTCAGCATGGCCCTGGTGGGCGAGGTGGTTCCGAAGGAGAGGGCCGGCGTGGCCATGGGGCTGCTCGGAACGATGTCCGCCCTGGGTACCGCGCTCGGTCCCACGCTCGGTGGCGTCCTGATCGCGAGCTTCGGCTGGCCGGCGATCTTCCTGGTCAACCTACCCTTGGGCATCGTGGCGCTGGTGCTCGTGCGATCCTGCCTCCCCGCCAGCCGGCCGGCATCGGGAATCCCCGGAGTCCGCTTCGACCATGCGGGAACGCTGCTGCTCGCGCTGACCCTTGCGGCCTATGCGCTCGCCGTGACGATGGGACGCGGTGCCTTCACCTGGCTCAACGCGGCACTCCTGGGGGCCGCGGCCTTGGGCGCCGGGTTCTTCCTGCGGATCGAGGCGAGGGCAGCGTCCCCCCTGATCAACCTGGCGACGTTTCGCGATCCCGTGCTGGGCGCGAGCCTCGTCACCAGTGCGCTCGTCTCGACCGTGATGATGGCGACGCTGGTGGTCGGGCCCTTCCATCTCGATCGCGCGCTCGGCCTCGACACCGCGCTCGTCGGCATCGTCATGTCGGCGGGGCCGGTGATGGCTGCGCTGGCCGGAGTGCCCGCCGGCCGCAGCGTCGATCGCTTCGGCGGACAGCGCATGACCGTTGCCGGGCTGGCCGGGATGGCCGTCGGGTGTTCGGCGCTGGCCGCGATGCCACCGGCGCTGGGCATCGCCGGCTACGTGATCCCCATGGGCGTGCTCACCGCGAGCTACGCGCTGTTTCAGGCGGCCAACAACACGGTCGTCATGCGCGATGTTCCCGCGAGCCAGCGCGGCGCCGTTTCCGGGCTGCTCAACCTGTCGAGGAACCTGGGGCTCATCACGGGCACGGCCGTCATGGGCGCGGTGTTCGCATGGGCATCGGGTGCAAGCGACGTCACGACGGCGCATCCGGCGGCAGTGGCCCGTGCGATGGGCGTCACGTTCGCGGTCGCGACGGTATTGGTCATCGTTGCGCTGGCCGTCGCTTTCGGGAGCAGGAAGCTCCCGCGCTTCGCGCACGGCTCCCGGGCGTGAGAGCAGCCGCCCGCGTCCCGCGTGGACCGTAGCGAGCCGGGCGGGAAGGCGGGATGCGCTTCGGAGGATTCGTGGGCCGCCGGTGACCGCTTCAGTCGTCGGGACGGCGCCACAGCCACAGCGCCACCACTGCCATCATCGCCGGCACCGCGAGCTTGATCCATGGCGCCACCGGCGAGAGCACGAGCACGACCGTGCTCAGCGCCATCATCGTCGTGGCGAACCACTTGGCGCGCCTCGGCACCGCGCCGTGATCGCGCCAGCGCCGGATCGCCGGTCCGTGGCGGGGGTGTTCGAGCAGCCAGGTCTCGAGCTGCGGCCACCCGCGGCTGCCCGCCCAGGCAGCCACGATCAGGAACGGGACCGTCGGCAGCACCGGCAGCACCATGCCGATCACCGCCAGCACGACACAGAGGACCGCGAGGACCCGCCACAGCACGATCGCAACCGGGCGGGAAACCCGGGAGACTCGCGAACCGGAGTGGCGCGACTCCTCCCGGGGATCGGGAGTCAGATGAGGCCCAGCGACACCATCGCGTTCGCCACCTTCACGAAGCCGAGGATGTTGGCGCCGGCAACGTAGTTGCCCGGAGCACCGAACTCCTCGGCAGTCTCGTACGCGGACGCGTGGATGCGCGTCATGATGGTGTCGAGCTTCTTCTCGGTGAACTCGAACGTCCACGAATCGCGGCTTGCGTTCTGCTGCATCTCGAGCGCGGAGGTCGCCACGCCGCCGGCATTGGCCGCCTTGCCCGGGCCGAAGGCGATCTTCGCATCGAGGAAGATCCGGATGCCCTCCGGCGTGGTGGGCATGTTGGCGCCTTCGCCGACGGCGAGACAGCCGTTCTCGACGAGCTGCTTCGCATCCTTGCCGTTGATCTCGTTCTGCGTCGCGGAAGGCATCGCGATCTGGCAGGGCACGTCCCAGATGTTGCCCCCCGCGATGTAACGCGCATGCTTGCGGTGCGACACGTAGTCGGCGATCCGGCGCCGCTCGACCTCCTTCAGGCGCTTGACGGTCTCGAGGTCGATCCCCTTCTCGTCGACGACGATGCCGTTCGAGTCGGAGCAGGCGATCACCCTGGCGCCCAGCTCCGCGAGCTTCTCCATGGTGTAGATCGCGACGTTGCCCGACCCGGATACCACACAGGTCTTGCCCTCGAGCGACTTTCCGCGGGCCTTGAGCATCTCGCGCACGAAGAACACGGCCCCGTAGCCCGTTGCTTCCTTGCGGACGAGCGATCCGCCCCAGGCGATGCCCTTGCCGGTCAGCACGCCCGATTCGTAGCGGTTGGTGATCCGCTTGTACTGCCCGAAGAGGTAGCCGAGCTCGCGGCCGCCCACGCCGATGTCGCCGGCCGGCACGTCGGTGTATTCGCCCAGGTGACGGTAGAGCTCGGTCATGAAGCTCTGGCAGAAGCGCATGATCTCGTTGTCCGACTTGCCCTTCGGATCGAAGTCGGACCCGCCCTTGCCGCCCCCGATCGGCATCCCGGTGAGCGCATTCTTGAAGAGCTGCTCGAAGCCCAGGAACTTGATGATTCCGAGATAGACCGAGGGGTGGAAGCGCAGCCCGCCCTTGTACGGGCCGATCGCGCTGTTGAACTCGACGCGGAAGCCGCGGTTGATGTGGACCTCGCCGGCGTCGTCCTGCCAGGGCACGCGGAAGATGATCTGCCGTTCCGGCTCGCAGATGCGTTCGATGATCTTCTGCTGCGCGAACTCGGGATACTTGACGAGGACCGGCCCGAGGGACTCGAGCACTTCCTTGACGGCCTGATGGAATTCGTTCTCTCCAGGATTCCTCGCGATCACCTTGCGATAGATGGCCTCGATTCCCTCTTCCAGTACGACTGGCATGGTGCTTCCCATCTTCCAGAATTGATTGCGCATGCAGATGAACGCGCGATTATATCGCGCGCGAGCAGCGCGATCCGCTGCTTCCATGACGAGCGTCAATACGCTGCGCTCCCTTGGCCATCGTCCGCCGCGACACGCGGTACGATTCCCTTTTTCGCCCCGCCAGCAGCCTCGCCATGAAACTCAACGACCTCGTCATCGATCGCCGCGCGGCGATGCCCGCGCAGGACATCTCCGTGGACGTGCTGCGCGAGAAGTACGCCAAGGGCAACGAGCAGACGATCGCCGACGTGCGCCGGCGTGTCGCTCACGCACTCGCCGCGGTGGAGGCGCCCGACCGGCGCGAGCCGTGGGCGCGCGCCTTCGAGCAGGCGCAGGAGGCAGGCTTCATCCCGGGCGGCCGCATCTCGTCGGCGGCCGGCACCGATCTCAAGGCGACGCTCATCAACTGCTTCGTGCAGCCGGTCGGCGACTCGATCTCGGCGGACGCCGTCACCCCGGTCGGCATCTACGACGCCCTTCAGCAAGCCGCGGAGACGATGCGCCGCGGCGGCGGCGTCGGCTACGACTTCTCGCCGATCCGTCCGTCGGGCGCCTGGGTCAAGGGCACGCAGAGCAGCGCATCGGGACCGCTGTCGTACATGCGCGTGTTCGACGAGTCCTGCAAGACCGTCGAATCCGCCGGCTCCCGCCGCGGCGCGCAGATGGGCGTGCTGCGCTGCGACCATCCCGACGTCGAGCATTTCATCCACGCCAAGGACAAGGGCGACTTCCGCAACTTCAACCTGTCGGTGAGCTGCACCGACGCCTTCATGCACGCCGTCGTCACCGACAGCGACTGGGACCTCGTGCATGCCGTGCCGCCGGGCGACGCGGCGCGCGCGTCGGGCGCCCACCAGCGCAGCGACGGCCTCTGGGTGTATCGCACCGTCCGCGCGCGTGACCTGTGGGACCAGATCATGGCGTCGACCTACGATCACGCCGAGCCGGGCGTGATCTTCATCGACACGGTGAATCGCGACAACAACCTCGCATATGTCGAGACGATCGCCGCCAGCAATCCCTGCGGCGAGCAGTTCCTGCCGTCGTACGGCTGCTGCGACCTGGGCAGCCTCGACCTGACCGCGTTCGTGCGCGATCCCTTCGGCCCCACCGCCCGCTTCGACCTCGACGCCTACCGCCAGGTCGTCGCGGTCGCCGTGCGCATGCTCGACAACGTGCTCGACGCCACCGTGTGGCCGCTCCCGCAGCAGCGCGACGAGGCGATGGCCAAGCGCCGCATCGGCGTCGGCTTCACCGGACTGGGCGACGCGCTGCTCGAGCTCAACCTCCGCTACGACAGCGACGAGGGCCGCGCCAAGGCCGCCGAGATCGCGCGCGAGACCTGCCTTGCCGCCTATCGCGCCTCGATCGACCTCGCCAGGGAGAAGGGCGCCTTCCCGCTCTTCGACGCCGATCGCTACCTTGCGTCCCCCGGCTTCGCCTCGCGCCTGCCGCAGGACCTGCAGGACGACATCCGCCGGCACGGCATCCGCAACAGCCATCTCCTCTCGATCGCGCCCACCGGGACCATCTCGCTCGCCTTCGCTGACAACGCGAGCAACGGCATCGAGCCGCCGTTCTCGTGGCAGTACACCCGCAAGAAGCGCATGCCCGACGACAGCATGAAGGAGTATCGCGTCGAGGATCACGCCTACCGCCTGTACCGGCACGTGCGGGGACTCGACGCCGACGTCACGCTCGTCGCCTACGACGCGGCGCGGGCAGGCAGCCTGCCGCTCTTCGCGCCGGACGCGCACGGCGCCGGCGCCTCGTCCGCCCCCGGTCAGTTGTGGTCGGATGCCGACGGCAAGCGCTACGCGATGCTGCCGCCGCACTTCGTGACGGCGCTAGACATGAGCGCGCTCGACCACATGCGCATGAGCGCCGCGGTGCAGCCCTTCGTCGACAGCGCGATCAGCAAGACGGTGAACGTGCCCGAGGACTATCCCTTCGCCGACTTCAAGGACCTGTACCTGCAGGCGTGGAAGGCGGGACTGAAGGGCATCACCACCTATCGGCCCAATGCCGTGCTCGGCGCCGTGCTCGAAGTCGCGCCCGCGACCGCCGCCGTCGCGCGCGAGGATCTCGACCAGACCGATCCCGATCGACGCGTGCGCCTTGACGCCACCGCGCAGCCGCCGCTGGCGAGCCTGCGCTGGCCCGGACGCCCGGAACTGCCCAACGGCAATCCCTGCTGGACCTACGTCGTGCGCCATCCGCACGGCGACTTCGCCGTCTTCATCGGTCACGTCGAGAACGGGCACGGCGAACCGTTCGAGGTGTGGGTGAACGGCGCCGAGCAGCCGCGCGGTCTGGGTGCACTCGCCAAGACGCTGTCGATGGACATGCGTGCCGAGGATCGGCGCTGGCTCGACAAGAAGCTGACAGCGCTCGCGCGCACGTCGGGGGACGACGGCTTCGATCTCGCCATGCCGCCGGATGGCACCAAGGTGCGGTGCCCAAGTCTCGTGGCCGGCTTTGCAGCACTGGTGCGCTATCGCTGCAACGAGCTCGGCGCCTTCGACGACCGCGACGCCCCGTCGCCGGTGATGGATGCCCTGATGGCGCCCAAGGAGCCCAAGGCGGGCACCGACGGCACGTTGTCGTGGACCGTCGACGTGGGCAATCCCGCCACCGGCGACGACTTCGTGATGTTCCTGAAGGAACTCGTGATGCCCGACGGCCAGCGCCGGCCGTACTCGATGTGGCTCTCGGGCGAGTATCCGCGCGTCTTCGACGGTCTGTGCAAGGCGCTGTCGCTCGACATGCGCGTCACGGATCCGGCGTGGATCGCGATGAAGCTGCGCAAGCTCCTGAACTACGGCGAGGCCAACGGGGCGTTCATGGCGCGTACGCCGGGCTCAGCCAAGAGCGCGACGTATCCGTCCACGATCGCGTACGTCGCGCAGCTCATGATCCATCGCTACGCGATGCTCGGCATTCTCAGCGAGGAGGGTTACCCGGTGACGCATGCCGGCATCCTGAGCGTGCCTGCCGCGGAGCGCGCGGCGGGGACGCAGTATCGCGTGCTGGCCGGCAAGAAGTGCCCGGAGTGCGGGAATCGGGCGCTGATCAGGAAGGACGGGTGCGAGTTCTGCACGCAGTGCGGGCATATGGGGGCGTGCGGGTGATTGGGGCGACAGTCGTCGTCTGGTGTCGATGATGGGCATGCCGAGCATCGGCATCCATCACGCCGTCAGCCAAGTACCTGCCTGGCCTCGTCGAGGGCTCGCCCTTCGAAGGCAGGAGCGAAGTCGTCGAGCTCCTTCGTGGTCATCCCGACTTCCTGGCTCAGCGCAACATTGCGCCAGGCACTGACGGCGCCTACCACCTCGCCCAGCATTGCGCGCGCCTGCGTGTCATCGAGGTGGAAGTAGCGCGCTTCAGACGATAGCTCGCGCACCGATGTGATGGGGCCTGTGGCTTCAGTAAGCCAGGTCTTCGACTCGTTGTCCCTGTCGGGGAACGGATTGAGGTCGAACGCCGGAGCCAATCGCCACTGGCCGCGGCCCACATGGAGAAAGCCGATGTTCTGCAGGTGGTCGTCGACGTTGGCGATGAGGTGGTTGAACGCGAGCCTGCGCCACAGTTGGCGAGCATCTTCGACGGGCGTGGCACAGCGCGCGCGCATCACGTCGACGATCTCCGTATACGCCCGCTCGTCTTCCCGCTGCGCCTGCAGCATCGACGTACCGGAGAGGTAGTGAATGCGACTTTGGTCGGTCGTCCGGTCGAAGCGCCGAATGAGGGCGATGGGCGTGTTCTGGACGACCACGATGCGAGCATCGGCAGCTTCGATGCCCGCCAGCGCAGCGAGTCGCAGGGCAAGCACTTCGCCGCGGGTCACGCTGCGCGTGTCGTTGACGCTTGGAAATTTGGCGAGCGCCAGCGTGCCGTCGTCATCAAGAACGGTGCACTTGGGGCGCATGCCGCCAAGGGACGTGCCCTTTCCCAAGAGGTACTCGAGGTCGCTCGCGGTCTCCTCGCTCATCTCGAACGCACGCGAGGCCGACATCATGTGCGCGAGCTCGAACAGGGGCGGCGTGGCGCGTCGACCTTCTTCGACCGTGCGCAGGAACTGGCCTTTGGGTTTGCGCAACCGCAGCGCGCCGACGCGGCTGAAGTCATCGACGGCGCACAGGTAGTCGAGCTCGGTGAGAGCCTTCAGTTCTGGATTCTTCTTGCGCTCTTTGGCGTGCGCGCGGGCGATGACGCGCTTGCCCCAGGTGTCCGGCTCGGTGTCGGCCAAGGCAAGAAAGAAGACGGAGTTGCCAGCGGCTGCGCGACGCGTCTGATAGTCGCGCACGAGAGGCAAGTCAGGCGAAATCTCGAAGACGCCGGTTCGTTCGAGCCAGGCGTCGGTGTACGCGAAGGTCGAGTACTCGCGCGGACCGGTCTTGTGATAGCTCAAGTCGCCGACACGGTGAGCGGCCTTGCCGATGCAGACCTCGAGGTCGACCTGAATGCTGGTCGGGGTGAAGCGGCGACTCATAGGGCGCCGCTGTCGGGAGTTCGCTTCGGGTTACGAACGCGCTTGGGGAGGGACTGGTCGGCCATGGCGAGGCCGACGGAGTCGTTGGCACTGTCCAGTAGCGCCTCGAGCTTCGCCAGGTCGCCGAAGACGTGGAGGGCCCGCGCCAGGTGCTTGATCGCGGTCCCCGGCGACCCCTCTTCCATGCGCTTGACCGTCGCCATCGAGGCGCCGATGCGCTCGGCGAGCATGGCTTGCGACCAATGCCGCCGTCGGCGGGCGAGCGAAATGCCGTCACCGAGGCGGCGGATGGCGCGCTCGACGTTGGCAGGGAGGGGTGTGTTGATGTTGTTGGAGTTCATATATGAGCGTTGATAGCGCTTTGTGGCTCAAATATGAACTCTATCATTCATTACATCGACGATTGACGAATCTCCCAGTATAAACGATCATATATGAGTCTGTAGGTCGTATTACAGTTCATATACGATACGTAACAGCGCATACAAAATGAAGGTTCACGATCGCGCTGCCGCCGCGCATCAGCACGGAGTCGGGTGAATCGTCCAGCGATACCCGCACGCTCGAAGGCAGGTCGCGCCGGCGCAGGAACTGGCAGGCGGACAGCACGAAGCAGCGCCCCTCCAGCGCCATGTGCTGCATGGTCGGCAGCCAGGTGTCGCGATCGTCGGCGGTGGGTGCGCAGTGCATGGCGACGTTCTTCGAGTACATCGCCATGCGCAGCATCGGCATGTAGTTCTCCCAGCAGATCACCGCACCGATCCGGCCGCCGTCTCGTCGGAAGCATCACCGCCATCTCGTGGCACCCATGCCATCGTCGCATTGCCGCGGTCGCTGCGATCACCGCAACGCGCCCGCATATCATGTCTCCATGCGCGTGACGGACTGTCACAACTTCCACGACTTTCGCGAACTTGCACGGCGCCGCTTGCCCGCGCCGATCTTCAACTACATCGACGGCGCCGCCGACGACGAAGTGACGTATCGGCGCAATACGGCAAGCTTCGAGCAATGCGATCTGGTGCCCAACGTTTTGCGCGGGGTCGACGGGGTCGATCTGTCGGTGACGGTCATGGGGCAGCGACTCGCCATGCCGGTCTACTGCTCGCCGACCGCGCTGCAAAGGCTCTTCCACCACGAGCGCTTCTCGCTGCCGCAGCTCGCGGAGCACATCGACTTTCGCGGTGACGCGATGTCGATCGGCCGCTACTTCACCGAGATGCTCGATCCGTCGATCACCTGGGACGACGTCGCGCAGATGGTCCGGGACTGGGACGGCCAGTTCTGTCTCAAGGGGATCATGTCGGTGGAGGATGCGAGGCAGGCGGCTGCGATCGGTTGCACCGGCATCGTCCTGTCGAATCACGGCGGCCGGCAACTGGATGGATCGCGGTCCGCGTTCGATCAGCTCGCCGAGGTGGTCGATGCCGTGGGCGACCGGCTGGACGTCATGATGGACGGCGGCATCCAGCGCGGAACGCATGTCCTGAAGGCGATCGCGCTGGGCGCCAAGGCGGTCGGCATCGGACGCTTCTACCTGTTTCCCCTGGCCGCCGCCGGACGCGCTGGCGTCGAACGGGCGCTCGGTCTCATGCAAGCCGAGCTGGTACGCGGGCTCGAACTGATGGGGTGCACGTCGCCGAGCGAACTCTCGCGGAGCAGCGTGCGGTTCCATTAACCTGAATTTCCTGCTGCCGCCGAGCGAGTTTGTGCCTACGTAACAAATGTTTGGC
>CAYTOT010000034.1:0-51592 GCA_964439475.1 uncultured Alcaligenaceae bacterium | reverse complement strand
ACAAGGACACCAAGGTCATCACGCAGGGGATCACCGGCAAGACCGGCCAGTTCCACACGCGCATGTGCCGCGACTACGCCAACGGCAGGCACTGCTTCGTGGCCGGCGTCAACCCCAAGAAGGCAGGCGAGGACTTCGAGGGCATCCCGATCTACGCCACGGTCAAGGAAGCCAAGCAGGCCACCGGCGCCACGGTGAGCGTGATCTATGTGCCGCCGCCGTTCGCCGCCGCCGCCATCGACGAGGCGGTCGACGCCGATCTCGACCTCGTGGTGTGCATCACCGAAGGCATCCCGGTGCGCGACATGATCAACACGCGCCATCGCATGCAGGGCAGGAAGACGCTGCTGCTCGGCCCCAACTGCCCTGGCGTGATCACCCCCGACGAGATCAAGATCGGCATCATGCCCGGCCACATCCACAAGAAGGGCCGCATTGGCGTGGTGTCGCGCTCGGGCACGCTGACCTACGAGGCCGTGGGCCAGTTGACCGAACTCGGCCTCGGCCAGTCCACCGCGGTGGGCATCGGCGGCGACCCCGTCAACGGCTTGAAGCACATCGACATCCTGAAGCTCTTCAACGACGACCCCGGCACCGAAGCGGTGATCATGATCGGCGAGATCGGCGGCGGCGACGAGGAGGCCGCGGCGCTGTGGGCCAAGGACCACATGAAGAAGCCGGTGGTCGGCTTCATCGCCGGCGTCACCGCGCCGCCGGGCAAGCGCATGGGGCATGCCGGCGCCATCATCTCCGGCGGCAAGGGCACGGCGCAGGAGAAGCTCGAGGTGATGGAAGCGTCGGGGATCAAGGTCACGAAGAACCCGGCGGAGATGGGGAAGCTTTTGAAGTCGGTGCTGTAGGCGGTCAGTATCTGGTTGAACAAGTGAAACCATGATTTCTCTTGATGGCGTATGATGCCGATCAAGAGAAATCATGGTTTCCATAAGACCTTCCGCGGACGCGCTTGCGGCGCTCGGTCGCCGGCTGCGCGAAGCGCGCCTCGCTCGCGACGAGCCCATGCGCGTGTTCGCGGAGCGCATCGGCGTTTCGGTCCCCACCCTGCGTGCGATGGAGCAGGGCGCCGGCACGGTGGCCATCACGCACTGGGTCAATGCGTTGTGGGCGCTCGATCGGCTCCACGAGTTGTCCTCCGTGCTTGCCACGTCCCTTTCCCCGCTCGATCTCGCCGCGCTCGAGCAGCGGCCGCGGCGTCGCCGTGCCACCGGGCGATCGCAATGATCGTTCTTCCGGTCTGGGTCACGTTGCCCAACGGCACGTCCGCGTCGGCAGGCACCCTCGCGTGCACGGATGCCGACGAGAGCGGTGCGTACGAGAGTGAATTCGCCTATGCCGATACCTGGCTCGAGCACGCGAATCGGTTCCCGCTCGATCCCATCTCCCTGCCTCTGGGCAACGGCCGCTTCAGGTCGCGCGGGCTCGAACCTCCGCTGGCCGTTTTCGACGATGCGCTCCCGGACGACTGGGGCCGCGAGCTCATCGTGCGGACGCAGGCCCTTCCTCGTCGGGAGCAAGGGGCTCCTCATCTGCTGCGGCTGATGGCAAGGCACGGCCTGGGACTTGGTGCGCTCAGGTTCTCCCCTCCGGACCACGCGCCGGTACCCGCCCTGTCGTCCGGCGTCGCCGAGCTCGCCAAGGCCGCCGAACGCTTCGAGGCCGGGCTCGATCTCGACGATGCGCAGTTGCAGGCGCTCTTCGCCGCCGGCAGCTCGCCGGGCGGTGCACGCCCCAAGGCGCTCGTGAGGGATGCGACGGGTGAGTGGCTCGCCAAGTTCCCCAGCGCACGTCGCGACGGGCGCTTCGACATCGTGGGCCTCGAGGCGACCGGACTCGATCTCGCCGCGCGTGCGGGGAGCGCCGTGCCCGAGCACCGCCTGGCAAAGCTCGGATCGGGCTCGCGACGCGCCCTGCTCGTGCGCCGCTTCGACGTGACCCCGCAGGGGGGGCGTCGCCACATGATCTCGCTGCGGACACTCTGCAAGGAGCGCCCCGGCATCCATGCGCTCTCGTACACGGAGCTCGCCGAAGCGGTGCGGCGCGCATCCGCCAGGCCTCAGGACGACGTCGACCGGCTCTTCCGCCTGATGGTGTTCAATTGCGCGTTCGGCAACACCGACGATCACCTGAAGAACTTCTGGATGGTGCACGACGACGAGGGTTACGGGCTGAGCGAGGCGTTCGATCTCCTTCCAGACGTGGGCGAGCGCCGCGAGCACTGTCTCGCCTTCCAGTACTCACGGTTCGCCGCCACGCGGGAAGAGCTGCTGGCGGTGGCGCGCCAGTGGGGCGTCCGCGAAGCACCGGCTTCGATCGACAGCGTGGTGGCGAGCATGAAGGACTTCGCCGCGGTAGCGCGTTCGCGCAACGTGCCCAAGGCCAATCGCGACGAGATTGCTGCAGACGTTGCCCGAAGGGTGGGGCGCATCGAATGACCGGCTCGGTAATTTCGAGCGGGAAGCGCGCTGTCCCGGTTGAGATCGCTCTGTCGAAGTCCAGGGTTGCTGTCGGAAGCGGTCGTGGGTCCCACCACGAGGCGACTGTGGTATCCCGTCAAACGGCAGGTCTGCCCAGGAAATCGGCAGGGCTCAGTATCTCGATCCCGTGAAATGGATGCAGTTCCAAGAGGTCCTGGTCTCCGGTCAGGATCATCTGCGCTTCGCCGTTCAATGCCACATCGAGGAACTTGTCATCACTCGGATCCCGGCACGCGGTGATGCGTTGGGTGATGGGAATGATCCGCACGATGCCACCGAGCAGGCGCAGGAAATGCTGCCGATCCACGCGGGAGACATAACGGTCGAACTTGGTCCGCGCGAGGACGTCGGTCAACTCGGTCAGAGTTACCGCGGACATCAGAGGAATGCCCCAGCCGAGCCCCTGATCAACCGCCGTGGCGACGGTGCCACCAGGCATGAGCAAGCGGCTGACCCAAAGATTGGTGTCGATCACCAGCTTGCGATCAGTCCCCACTGTCGAGCAGTGCCTGCAGTACCTCTTCCGTCATACCTGCCTTCCGTGCCTTGGCGCCGACGCGGTCGCTGAAGCGCTGGAACTCGGCCACGTTCAGGTTGACGAGGCGCTCGTATTCGTCCATCGACATCACCACCGCCACATTTCGCTTTTGACGCTGAATGACTACGGGCTCCCGTCGGGCGGCCTCGATGATGTCCGCCAAGCCTTGCCTTGCCTCGCTTGCTGTCACCGTACGCATGGTTGGGCTCCTCTGTAACATTTGTACGTATTGTACTAAGGAAGAGTGGCCGAAGTAAAGTTCGTGCCCGAACGGACCCAACCACCAACCACCAGTGCGAGGACAAGGCGCAACCTTGATCGATCTGCCCGAGTACCTGCGGGCCGACGCGCCCGATGCGCCCGTTCAGAAACGGTCTGCCGATCATGACAATCTGCGAGACGTTCACGATCGATGGCTTCTGGAGTCCACCTGTCCTCGAAGGCAATCGGACATTGCCGGGCGCGCGTCGCCCAGCCTGAGATTGGTCGTAATGATCGCTGCCAGGACGGTATTGATCCGGCTCTCGTTGAAACTGTCGGCTGAAACGATCAACACCGGCCGGCGATACCCCGGCTCGGAGCCTGCGGGCACTCGTAGGGAGGCCCACCAGATCTCGCCACGCTTCAGCGATTGTCGTGGAGAGATTCGTACTGAACGTCGGCGAGAGCCTCGTCACGTCCAGGGTCGTACACCTCGTTCAATCGCGACTTCACTACCTCGTCCGAGTGCTTGGCGACGAGATCGGATACGGCCCGCGAATAGAGCTCGCTGCGCGACACGTCCAGTCGCCGCGCCAACTGCTCGGCGGAGTGAAAGACCGCTTCCGGGATGGAGATGGCTGTCTTCATTCCGCGTAGTATGACCAGAGTCACACCGGGTCACATCGGCCCACAACGACCCGGGTCGATGATCCGACTCGACTCGGCCTGCCACGGAGGCCGCAAGTTCTTCCGCGCAGGCTGTAAGATAATCGAGCGCTTCCGTTGTGGCCTCTCCCGCCATCGCGGGCGGTGCATTTGTTCGGGACGAGTGTCCTTGCCTCCATGCTCCACCGACATCTCAATCATCAGCGCCTCACGCTCGCCGCGATCGACGACGTGATCGGGCGCGGCCGGTGGGAGGACTGGGCCGAACTGCGTCGCGCGGCCCTGGCCGATCGCACGCTGCTGGAGAAGATCGAGCGCGTGTGTCGGCCCTACGCCTCCGACCCCTACGCGCAACGGCGCCACTTCTGGCTGCACTATGTCCGAGAACACCGCGCTCCTGCCTGACTGGGAACTCGTCCTGTCGTCTGCCGCCCGCCTTCAACGTATCCTGCCGGACGCGGTGTTGGTCGGCGGCACGGCGTCGGCGATTCACGCCAGACATCGCTTTTCGCGCGACGCCGACCATGTCCTGACCGACCTTCGCGATCGCTTCTACGATGTCCTTGCGGAGCTCGAGTCCGTGGCCGGGTGGAAGACGGCGCGCGTGAACCGCCCAGTGCAAATCCTTGGCAGCCTCGATGGCATAGAAACCGGGGTACGTCAGCTCATCCGGGATGAGCCCCTTGAAACCACCCGCGTGGAATATCACGGGGCGGCCATCAGCGTTCCAACGGAGGCGGAGATCCTCCGCATCAAGGGCGTGCTGATCCTGCGGCGCAACGCTACCCGCGATTACCTGGACTTCGTCGCCTTGGCCGATCACATGGGCGGCGAAAAGGTTGCGCTTGCGCTCGATCGTTTCGACCGGCTCTATCGACAGGCCACCGGAGAATCTGCTTTGCAGCAACTGCAGGTCCAACTCGCCAACGCGATGCCCTTCGATCTGGAAGGCATCGAACTGGGCGAGTACAAGGGCCTTGATCCGCGGTGGCACGATTGGCGGGTGGTCAAGGCCGCGTGCGCTCACCTTTCCACCGTCATCTTCGACCGGGTCTGTGATCTCGAGTCGACGCGCACGCGCGACCGCGGACCGAAGACGTGACCTGCCCTACGCCGTCCACGGATCCACCACCGTCACCCCACAGCGGTCGAAGTCCCTGACATGGCGGGTGGCCACAGCGGCCCGCGCGGCCCATGCGATCGCCGCGATCTGCGCGTCGAAGCTCGTGATCGGAAGTCCCGCCCGCTCCCGAGCGGTGGCGATCACGGCGTAGGCTCGCGCCGCCGCCGGGTCGAACGACAGCACGCGATCGCGAAAGTCCTCCGCGAACATGGCCTCGGCTGCGCTCGCGAGCGCCGTGCGCTTCTTGCCGGCGGGCAGGCGATGGATCCCATGGAGGACCTCCGCCTGAGTGACCGTGGTGGTGTATAGCGCGGCGGTCGGCTGGCGCGCGAACCATGCCAGGGACGACGGCATCCCCTCGCGGGCAACGCGCGCTACCGTTAAACTCCGCAGCTTCGCCCGCCCCGCGCCCTCTCCCGAGCACCGAATCATGGCCGAACCCGTCACCCTCGACGTCGCGAGCCTCTCCCACCCAGGGATGGTGCGCTCGCACAACGAGGACGCCATCTTCGTCGACGGCGCCGCCGGCATCGCCATCCTCGCCGACGGCATGGGCGGCTACAACGCGGGGGAGGTGGCGAGCGGCATCGCCGTGAACGTGGTGAGCAACGGCATGATGCCGGAGCTCAAGTCCGGCCGGGAGCTGTCCAAGATCGACATCCAGAGCGGCCTCACCCACGCCGCGCTCCTCCTCCAGCAGCAGATCGCGTCGGCCAACAAGGGCATCTACGAGGCCGCCCAGGCGCGCCCCGAATGCGCCGGCATGGGCACCACCATCGTCGCCGCGGTGTTCTGCGGCAATCGCGTCTCCATCGGCCACATCGGCGACTCGCGCTGCTATCGCCTCCGCGGCGAGAAGCTCGAGCAGCTCACCCGCGACCATTCGCTGCTGCAGGAGCAGATCGACAGCGGCGTGCTCACCCCCGAGCAGGCGCGCTTCTCGCTCAACAAGAATCTCGTGACGCGCGCGCTCGGCATCGAGGCCATCGTGCCCACCGATATCGCCGAGTACCGCATCGAGGCCAACGACATCTACCTTCTTTGCTCCGACGGCCTCACCGACATGGTCGACCCGGAGGTGATCCACACGATCGTCGACGACAAGCGCACCGACCTCGCGGTGGCCGCCGGCGATCTCATCGACCTCGCCAACCAGAACGGCGGCCGCGACAACATCTCGATTATCCTCATCCGTGTGCCGCCGGAGTTCATTCCCGCGAGCGGCTGGGCGCAGCGCTGGCTCGCCAAGAAGAAGGCATAGCGCGTCATGGGCAAGCTCGTGATCTACCTCGCCGATGGCGGCACCGTCGACGTCGTGCTCGACAAGGAGCGCATCACCATCGGGCGCCGGCCGGACAACGACGTGTGCCTGCCGTTTCCGGCGGTGTCAGGCGAGCACGCCCAGGTGGTGACGATCCTGGCCGATTCGTTCCTGGAGGACTTGGGCAGCACCAACGGGACGATCGTCAACGGCAAGCCGGTGGCGAAGCACTTCCTGCGCGATCGCGATGCGATCGATATCGGACGGCAGCGGCTGACGTATCTCGACGACAACGACGCCAAGGTGGATGCGTTGCCGCCGGACATGGTGCTGCGGCAGCAGCGGGGGATGCCGGAACGGGTGGAGGGGGTGAAGGCGGTGCCGAGGCCGGCGGTGAGCGTGGGGCCGCGGAGGGCGCCGGCGCGGACGGGGGCGGCAGCGGCAGACTTGGAGCAGGTGCTGGCGGAGGGGGCAGAGGCGGCGGTCATTGCAAAGAGGACTCCGACGGCGCCGGGTATGGGCAAGGCGGCACCGGGAGAGTCGAGCGCCGCGCGGACGGTAGCGGTGGAGTCGAACGGCGGCAACGGCTTAGCGGTGGAGCGAAGCGTGGTCGAGGCTGCAGCGGGGGACTCGGCCGTGCAGCGGCCGGTGTCACGCCCGCCGGGTTCGGCATTGCCGGTCGAGCCCTCGCGACAGGAAGCGCTCGCCCAGACCGCATCCACGCCTGCGAATGCGACTTCCGAGATCTCTCAGTCGAAATCACCTGCGCATCCGGGACCGTCGGTGCGCGTGCTATCCGGCGCCAGTCAGGGCAGGACAGTAGCGTTCCCCGGCACCGATCTCACCGTGGGCCGCGTGGGCGTGCAGGTCGCGGTGGTGCGCAAACTCGACGGCGGCCGCTACCTGCTGATTCCGCTGGAAGGCCGGGAGGCTCCGCGCATCAATGGCGCGGCGGTCGCACCCGACGGCTCGCCCCTGCATCCGGGCGACACCTTCGAGGTGGCTGGTGTGCGTTTGGAGCTGTCGGTCGGCTCCTGAACGGGTGACACAACCGAGGGTGCCGCGTAGCGTCACTTTGGATTACGCCTAGCGGCGAACGGACGTCGGGGCGTTCGGGACGCTCCAAATGCCTGCAAGGCCCTGGAATGCCGTTCGTCGGCGTCGATTCCATGGATTATCGTTGAAAATCAAAAGATTGAGCGTGAAATCGACCTAGGAAACCCCCGTTCAGCACGCTGGCATATGCCTTGCTCAAAGAAGACGAGCATCGCTGGGTGCCGTAGTCGGGGTGGTCAACCAATTCTTAGGAGACAGGAAATGAAGCGCATTCAACAAGGCTTCACGCTCATCGAACTGATGATCGTGGTTGCCATCGTCGGCATCCTGGCGGCCATCGCGCTGCCGGCTTATCAGGACTATGTGGTGCGGTCGAAGATGTCGGAGCCGGTCGCTGCGATTGCGGCGTGCAAGACGTCGGTCTCGGAGTACTACTCGACCAAGGGCACGTTGCCCGACACGGCCACGGCGGGTTGCCAGGCCATTGCCACGCAGTTCATGACGACTCTCACGGTTGCCACCGGTGTCATTACCGCGACGACGGCGAATACGGGTGCATCCCCCGCCAACTGCACACTGACCATGACCCCGAGCGGCATGACGTCCAATTCGATCCCCACCTGGACCGGCAGCACGAGCTGCGAGGCGAGGTACGTGCCGTCGTCGTTCCGCTAACCGCAAGTTGCTCTGCATGGGCCGGCGGGGAATCCGCCGGCCCTTTCGTTGCGGCGCTGACCGTGCGTCCAGCGCGATGTGACAGGCTTTGGACATCGTGGCCGGAGCTTTGGGACTGCAGATGGGAATGTGGCGCCGTTTCGGCAAGGACAGGAACGCCACCGAGTCCGCTGCTACGCCGGAGGTGTCCCGTTACCAGGGGACCGAAGAGATTCTCCAGGCCCTGCGAGCGGGTTTGAGTGGGCAGGCCCGTGACGCTCTTCTCTCCGGCGGTGACAAGTCATTTGCGGCAGTCGACACACTGCCCGAAGCCCGCGCCATGGTCCTCACAGCTTGGCGACGCTTCCGCGAAGCGAGCCACCTGTACGAGGAAGTCGTCCAGGCGCCCCAGGTCAGTGAAGTGGTGCTCATCGAGGCTGCCTGGTGCTTTCATGCGACCGGCCGGTCGGCCGATGCGGTCAGATGCATCGAGCGAGTCCTGACGCAGTCGCCGGACCATCAGCACGCCCTGTTCTGCGCATCCTGCATCTACGCGGCGTCACACGCCTATCAGGCGGCACAGGCAAGCGTGCGCCGATTGATATCACTGGCGCCGGAGTATCCCGATGCCTGGCTGACCCTCGGACAGGTCGAACTCGCGCAAGGCAGCGCCGCCGCCGAAGCCGCGGCGCGCAAGGCGATCGAATCTGCACCGGCAAACGCGGGCGCCTGGTGCCTGTTGGCGCGAACCCTCAAGGCAACAGGGCGTGAAGCGGAAGCATTTCGGGCCTTCGAGCGCGCCAGGGAACTGGAACTGGAGACTGGGGAGGACGTCCTCTCCACCGGGCATCTGGCGGTAGCGCTTGTGGAGGCGGGGCAGCAGTCAGCGGCGCTGGCCCTTTGCGAACAGGTACTGCCGATAGCCCCTACGCCCTACATGAGCGCGACCTACGCGGTAGCCTTGCTCACGGTGGGCCGTCTGCGTGAGGGCTGGCGTGAGTACGAGTATCGCTGGTACCAGGCGCCCATGCTGGCCACGAGGGTGCGCTATGACTGCCCGATCTGGAACGGACAGCCGCTGGCGGGCAAGACGATCATGCTTCGCTCAGAACAAGGAATCGGCGACGTCATCCAGTTTGCCCGATACGCATCGCTATTGAAGGCGCAGGGCGCAAGGGTCCTGCTGCACGCGCATCCCGGCATGGGCAAGCTCGCTTCGGGATTTGCGGGCGTCGATGCGGCGCAGGAGCTGCTCGGGCTGCCCATCGAGTTTGACTACTACATCAACATGATGAGCCTGCCGCGCGTCTTCGGTACGGAGCTTCACACCATCCCTGCCTCCGTACCGTACCTGGCCGTAGACGCGCGGGCAGCCGCAAAATGGCGCGCCCGGATCGGCGCGTCGAAACTGCGCGTCGGCGTGGTGTGGGCAGGCAATCCCAAGCACCTTCGTGACCGCAGCCGATCGATCCCGCTGGAACTTCTTGCTCCGCTATGGGAACTGGCCGACATTCGATTCTTCTCTCTGCAGAGGGAAGTGCGCGACGCGGACATGCCACACCTGCCGAGCGCATGTTTGCTCGAGCCGGTCGGTCCCGAACTCGATGACCTCACCGACGCGGCGGCCGCCATCGAGGCAATGGATCTGCTGATCACGGTGGATACCGCGCTGGCACATCTCGCGGGGGCCCTGGGCAAGCCCGTGTGGCTGTTGCTTCCGCTCGTCGCGGACTTCAGGTGGCTGGAGGGCCGCGAAGACAGTCCCTGGTATCCGACGATGTGGCTTATCAGGCAGAAGCACGCGGGCGATTGGGTCGAGGTGATCGGTCGGGTTCGGGGGATGCTGGAATTAGTCACACGAGGGGTCGCTCCGGCACTCCCGCCGGCACCCCCGCCGTGGCAGCACGACATCCCGATCGTCGGCGCTACTGTCGTGCGGCCGGTTCCGGAGGTTGTCGAGACCAGCGCGGGGATTCTGCAGGTGGTCCCCGGCATGGATGAAGAAGTACGCGCACTGCAGCGGTTCGGAGAGTACGTCCCTCACCAGCTCGACATCATCCTTCGCCTCATCCCCATGGATGCATGGGTGGTCGAGGTCGGGAGCGGCGTTGGAATCCACGCCATTTGGCTTGCCAAGGTGCTTTCCGACCAAGCCAACATCATCCTCTACGAGAGTCGGCCCATGGTGAATCGGATCCTTCGGCAGAACCTGGAGGCGAACGAGGTGGCGAACCGTGCCAGCCTGCCACGGGGCCGGCTGCTGGCCGACGACGAGTGGGACAATGGCGGTCCCACCCACACGATCGACCAGCTGTCACTGCCGCGCCTGGATCTGCTCAAGCTGCGAACCCGCAATCTGCCCGCCGTGCTCCGAGGGTGCGATCAAACGATATGGCGATCGAGACCCAAGCTCCTGATCAGTGAAGAGCATGGCGAGTTGCCGACCGAACTGGTACAAGCGATCCGCCAGTATTCGTACCGGACGTGGCTGCTAGACTCGCCCGTGTGTCGCTCCAACAATTTCGCCGGCAGTGCGCTCGTGCCCGATCGCGCCGAAGTTCGCTCCCTGCTTTGCCTGCCGGAGGAGGAAGCGGCGACTGCCACTCATGGCTTGAAGGAGATAGGCTAAATGGCGCTGTTTGGACTTGTGGATACGCGGGAAGTCGACGAGTTCGCGACTACCCTGGCCGACGACTTGGCGCGTCGCTTTCCTCCCTCGGGAGAGTCGCGCACCGATCCCGGTGCCAAGAATCAGCTCAATGTAATCGTAGAGGGGCTTGTCGCCCGAGCGGTTCGCTTTCACTCCGAGCACAAGCTGGGCGTATACCGGAAAGCGAAACTCGCCAATACCTTCCGCTGGCGACTCTCGGAGCTCGGATACAGCAAGACATTCGTTGAGCGGGTTGCCAGGTCCATCGCAACCAAGCTGGCTGTCAAGTAATCCACCATCGGCGGAAGGTGGCCTCACTTCGCAAGCGGTTGACGAGCCGCTTCTCGATTCGCAGGCCATTCGCGGTGAGCGAACCCCATGACGCGCGCCGGAGTTCCATTGCCGGCTTGCAAACAGCAAGCAGACACGTGGTGTCTGGCGTGCCCGCCGGTCACGGGGGCGGTGCGGATCAGGTGCTTGATCGCGTCGCCGCTTTCCGCGCCGAAGGCCAGTTCGATCTGGCCAAGGCCACGTTGATGGCCGCGATCGCCCATGCTCCGCATTCGCAGCTTCATGTTGCACTGGCCGATGTGCTGAGCGACCTCGGCGAGTTCGGTCGGGCGGAGGCGGCATACGCCCGGGCTTTGGACTTGGACCCGGGTGATGCGCGGACGTGGCTTGGACACGCGAAAGCGGCGGTCCAGCAGCAGGACTTTCATGCAGCAGTGACGCGGGCGGAGGCGGCGCTCTCGCTAGACAGCGAACTGGCCGACGCACTCGTGTTGCAAGGCCATTCGCTGTGTCAACTCGGAAGACTCACGGCGGCGGAGGAGATTTGCCAGCGCGCTTTGGCAAAGGATCCGCAATCCACATCTGCGATCCTCACGCTGGCAACGGTCTACCTCGCGCAAGGGGATGATTTTGCGGCAGCGCGCGAGTGTGAGCGCTGTTTGCGTCTTAGCCCCGGATCGGGCGGGGCGTACGAGATCCTGGGCCTGGTGAGTCGTGCAAGGAACGACATCGAAGGTGCACGCGACCGCTTCGAGCGTGCGCGCGCCGCGGGCCGTGATTCGCCCACGGTGCGCTACAACCTCGCGACCTGCTACTTGATGCTCGGCGACTACCGCCTTGGGTTCGAGCTCTTTGAAAGCCGATTCGACGCCTTTCCGCGGGTGTACGCCGAGGCACTCGCTAGCTTGATGGCCTCGCGCCACAGTGCAAGGTGGCGCGGCGAGGGGCTGGCGGGGCGGACCCTCATGCTGTGGTCCGAGCAGGGTCTTGGCGACACGATCATGATGCTGCGCTATGTCCGCATGCTGCAAGCTCTCGGCGCGAGACGCATCGTGCTTGCTTGCCCGCCGACACTGCATCGACTGGCGCTGGAGATTGGGGATGTCGAAGTCGTGGCTTCGGTCGCTCTCGCGCCGCAGCAGTTCGACTTCCATTGCCCGCTCCTGAGCGTGCCGGGTTGCCTGGGCACGACGCTGGAAACCGTCCCGTGCGTGAGTGGGTACCTCACGGCACCAAGCGTCGAAATACGACGGTGGGCCGACCGCCTGGCGAACTTGGAGGGCTTCAAGGTTGGTATTTCCTGGGCAGGCAGTTCTACTCTGAAGGATGATCTGCAGCGAAGCGTACCGCCGGAAGTCCTGGGGTCGTTGGTCGACTTGCCTGGGATTCGATGGGTAAGCCTGCAGAAGCGCGACGGAGTTCCTTTCCCGAGCGCCTTGCCGAGCGTCAACGATTGGATGGACGAGTGTCATGACTTCGGTTCGACGGCCGGCCTTGTCGCTGGGTTGGACCTCGTCGTGTCGGTGGACACCGCGGTCGCGCATCTTGCGGGTGCGCTGGGCAGACCCGTGTGGATGTTGAACCGGTTCGGCAGCGAGTGGCGTTGGGGTCGGTCAGGCGAGCGATCGGCGTGGTATTCGAGCCTGCGCCAGTTCAGACAGTCCGAACCTGGAAACTGGCGGGACGTTCTCGCCTCCGTAAAGTCCTGCTTGCTCGAAGAGACAGGAAGAAAGCGATGACGTCCCACGTGCCCACCTGCGACCGGTCGAGGTTTCATGTATCTATTTCATCTTAGGTCCAATCTGACAGGCGAGCCTACGATGGTAGGTGACCTCTTCAGCGAGTCCGAGTGCAACGATATCGTGCATGTCGGTGAGCGCGACCTTCGGCTGGAGGCGGGCCGGGTCGACAGCCAGCAGATCCAGCAAGGGATTCGCAGCTCCGAAGTCGGCTGGTTCGGACCACAGGGCGAGTTGAAGTGGGTGTTCGACCGCCTGAGGGACTGCCTGAACGCGGTGAATGGAGACTGGTTCCGCTATGAGCTCATCGGTTTCGAAGGGTTGCAGTTCACCAAGTACTCCGCGAGGGAGCGACAGTCCGACTACTACGCCTCCCACGTCGACCTGAAGGCTACGGAGTTGGGCACGATTCGAAAGCTCTCCTTCACCGTGCAATTGTCGCCCTCCGACTCCTATGCCGGCGGCGATGTGCTGATCTACGAAACGCTTCAGAAGTCCGTCGCCTTCAGCAGGAAGATCGGTTCGATCACGTTCTTTCCGTCCTATGCGCTGCACGAAGTGGTTCCGGTGACGTCCGGCGTCCGCTACTCGTTGGTCGGGTGGGCGCACGGTGCTCCCTTCCGATAGGCAACGTGGTGCTGTCGATCCTTCGAGGCCTTGTCGGCAAGCATGCCGATGGTGGAGATTCGCGTCATGCAGGCAAATCGCGCGACGCGCAATCCTATAGCGGGCCACATGTTTTCGATCTCGTCGAGAAGGAACGTTTGGGCGAGGCACATCGCTACGCAACCGAATGGCTGGCGGCATACCCCGGTGATCAGGACGCAAACATGGCTTTGGCCGCCACCTTGATCAGGTGGGGGCGTTGTCATGAGGCAAGGCCGGTTCTTGCGGAGATCGCGACCTCTCGCACTCAGTCGGCGATGTCGCGCACGATGCTCGGACGGCTCTTGCTGGCCGTGGGCGATGGCCGCGCGGCGATCGTCGCGTTCACCGCGTCGGCCAACGAAGGCAGTCTCGAGGCGCAACGATTGCTGGCGCTCGCCCTCCGCGAGCAGGGCGAGTATTCGGAATCGTTGATCTGGTGCGGGCGTGCGCTGGAGCGAGTTCCCGACGATCTGGAAGTGCTGCTCGTCCGGTGCCTGGACTACGCGAGCCTGCACGATGCCAGGTTCGAGGACGCAGCGGCCGACGTGCTCCGCCGCGATCCGGACAATGCCGTGACCCTCTTTGCGCTGGGTCTCCTGCGCAAGTCGTCGAGGCGGTTCGAAGAAGCGATTGAGTTGCTCGTCAGGGCCGTTGCCCTCGACCCCTCGCAGCTTCCCCACGGTGGAGCGATCGACCTTGCGAACGCCTATAACGCCGCCGGATATCCCCAGCACGCGCTGCGAGTGCTGGAAGACGGGCTGGTGACGCATCCCGATCCCGAACTGCATCGCGCTCTTGGGCAGCAGCTGTTGCGGTGCGGGCGATTCCGCGAGGGATGGCTCCAGCACGAATTCCGCTGGTTCATCCCCCCACTGCACGCAACGCGGATGCGAGGCGACATGGTCGCCTGGGAAGGCGAGCCGCTTGCGGGGAAGCGAATCCTGTTGCGGTTGGAGCAGGGTTTCGGAGACGCGATTCAATTCATGCGCTACGCGCCCTCGCTGAAGGCGTTGGGTGCAACCGTGGTGCTCGGCCCCATCGAGCTTGCAGAGAGGTATTCGGGGGTGGATGAGATTCTGGCTCGAGAGTCCGACCTCGCCGGCATCGACTGCTACATCAATCTGATGAGCCTGCCACGAGTGTTCGGGACCGAGCTCCAGACCATTCCGTGCCCGATCCCGTATGTTAGGGCGTCCGCCCGGCACACAGCGAAGTGGCAGGACCACTTCCCCCGAGGGTCGCAACCCCGTGTCGGCATTGTCTGGCGTGGCAACCCCGCGCATGTCGCCGACGCCGATCGATCGATCCCGTTGACGCTCCTGACCCCGATTCTGTCGGTGACCGGGGTTGCGTTCGTTTCGCTGCAAAGGGAGACGCGGGATCGCGGGGCGACCGCCATTCTCGAGCACCACGGCGTCGACGACCTGGGCCCCATGCTGGAGACCTACGATGACACCGCCGCGGTGATCCGGAATCTCGATCTGGTCATCGCCGTCGACACCTCAGTGGCGCACCTGGCGGGCGCACTTGGTGCGCCGGTCTGGACGATGCTGGCCAAGCCATCCGACTGGCGCTGGCTGGAGGGACGTGTGGATACACCGTGGTATCCCAGCATGCGACTGTTCCGTCAGTCCAAGGCGGGGGACTGGGGATCAGTAATCAGCGAAGTAGCCGATGCGCTCGAGAAGTGGTGTACCTCGTCATTTTCAGGTTCCGACAGGGCGGGTCGCCACGGGTCCGGGACAGTTTCAGTCGCCAGCGAACACCATGTAGATCCGCTTCGCCGCTATGGTGACGTCTTTCACCGGCATGATGTACTGCTGGAGTATGTCCCGGACCATGGTCCCGTCGAGCACGACCTGGAGCGCGCCGACGCCTACCTGCCGATGCTGATGCAACTGCTTGGGCAGTTGCCGTTGGAGGGAGGCGTGGCGGTGGAGGCCAATGCGGCTCCAGGACATCATACGGTCCCGATCGCCAGGATGGTGGGGGAGAGGACTGGCCACGTGCTTGCGTTCGAGTCGCGTCGTCGCATGGCGCGGCTCCTGGCCGAGAATCTGCGCGCGAATGACATCCGTAACGTCTCCGTTCTCCCGCGGCGGCTGCGGGGTACCTGCACCGAGAAGTCGGAGGCGAGCGACTCCGTTGATGACCTCGGGCTTGGGCGGCTGGACCTTCTGAAACTGGATGCCGCGCACGGTGGGCTCGATGTGCTGGTCGGCGCCGAGCAATCCCTTTGGCGCCTTCGGCCGAGGCTCGGCATAGAGACCGAGAGCGAGGAGACGTCCCTGCTGATTGGTAGCTGGCTCAGGGATCGCGCCTACCGGACTTGGAGAGTCTCGAGCTGCGAACCGGGAAACCCAGGCTGTGTCGTTGCCCTGCCCGAAGAGAGCAGCGATGTCGAGCGACTCTTGCTGTTTCAGCTGGCGGAGTTTCAGCACAACGACTTCAGATAGCGGAGACAATCGGTGAGCACGGAAAAATGCCACTTCATCGAGGCAGATGGATTCAACGAGCTGGCGCTCTGCAGAGGCGGGCCTCGTCTTTACAACAAGCACGATATCTATGTCGGCGGATCGCTTGCCAGATACGGCGAATTTTCGGTATCCGAAAGCCTGCTTTTCGGGGACCTCGTGCGCCCTGGGCAGGTCGTCATCGAGGTCGGGGCGAATATCGGGGCCCACACGGTCGACATCGCAAGAATGGTCGGTCCATTCGGGCAGGTACACGCCTTCGAGCCGCAACGAATCGTCTTCCAGACGCTATGCGCCAATCTCGCGCTCAACCAGATCACAAACGTCTTCGCTTATCAATCCGGCGTAGGAGCGGGGATTGGTTCGATCACCGTACCGTACCTTGCTCCTGCTGAAAGGCATAATTTTGGGGGGCTGAGCATTGGAGGAGACTCGGCAGGTGAGGTCGTTCCACTCACGACCATCGACACCCTGGATCTTCCGCACTGCCACTTCATCAAGGTGGACGTGGAGGGTATGGAGACCGAGGTTCTCAAGGGTGCGCTGACGACGATCGACAACTACAGGCCGCTGATGTATGTCGAGAACGACCGGAAGGAACGGTCGAGAGACCTGCTCTCGCTGATCGACAGCCTTCGGTACAACACCTACTGGCACTTCGCGCGCTTCTTCAACCCGGACAATTTTGCGCACGATCCGCAAGACCACTTTCCAGCGGGCTTGTGCTCGGTCAACCTCCTGTGCATTCCCAGTGAGCGGAACATTGCAGTCGAAGGGCTGCGACGGGTGTCGGGGGTCGATGAGACCTATGATCAATTGCTGTAGGTGCTGGCTGCCGCGACATTGCATGAGGTTGAGCGCCCATGAGTGATGACAGCGAATCGCGCCATGTTTGCAGGATATGCGGAGCGTCAGCGCGTCTGCACGATGTCGTCGATTTCAACAAGTCCTGCCGGGAAGCCGAGGGAGTGTATCTGCCGCTGTCCGGCCGGCCGATCTACTATGTTCTGTGCGATCGCTGTGGATTCTGTTGCGCCTACGAGATGTGCTCATGGAGCCAGAGGCAGTTCGGCGAGCGCGTGTACAACGACGCCTATGTGGACGTGGATCCTGACTATGTTTCAGCACGTCCGACACAGAATGCGGATTTCCTGATGAAGCTCCTCGGCGTGCGCGGTCCGGAGTTGCGGCATCTCGACTATGGTGGCGGACACGGGCTCCTGAGCGATCTGTTGAAGGACGCCGGTTGGAACTCGACGTCGTATGATCCGTTTGTCGACGATGGAGTTGACGCAGCTCAGCTGGGCCGCTTCGATCTGATTACTGCCTTCGAGGTGTTCGAGCACGTCCCCGATCCGCGAGTGCTTGCATCCGCGTTGGCATCATTGATGAAGGACGACGCGGCGATACTGTTTTCAACATTGCTCAGCGACGGAAACGTCGCGAAGCACCGTCGCCTGGACTGGTGGTACGCCGCACCACGTAACGGACACATCAGCCTCTTTACCCGAAGCAGTCTGTATCACCTGGCAGACGGGGAGCGGTTGGGATTTGCCAGCTTCCACGACGGCTTCCATGCGTGGTGGCGGGGGACGCCAACGTGGGCGCTCTTCCTGCCGCAGCGATAGCCGGGAGTCGCTACAAGCGCTCCATCAGATACACCCGTCCCGGCACCGGCACGCCGGCTTCGTACCGTAGTGGTCCCGGCGTGTCTTCCAAAGTACGGAACCGTAGCCCCGCAAGCGTTCGCAAATAGCCGCGGGAGTGGGCATGGCGCCCCTTGTTGTTGAGAGCGTAGTCGCTGGCGATGGACTCTTCGATGGAGAATGCCAGCAGGCCCGATGGTTTGAGCGCGCGATAGATCTGCTCGAACAGTTCGCTGAGGTCACCGATGTAGTTGAGAACGTCTGCGGCGCATACGACATCGAAGTATCCTGACGCCGCCTCATCGAGAAAATCATGGACTTCCTGGAGATGCAAATGCTGATACGCCCCCTTCTCGCGTGCCCTCATCAGCATGCGCGATGACACGTCGACTCCGGTCAATGAGAGCTTTCGGTCGGCCAGCGCGGCAGCAACCAACCCTGTGCCGCACCCGAGGTCCAAGAGCCGATTGCCCGGTTGAGTACGATCCTGCAGGACCTGCGCAATTGCCCACGGCACGCCGTATTGGGTGACCGCCATCTGCTCGTCGAAGTACGGAGCGAAGTTGTCGAAGGTGCCGCGTATCCACTCGACCGGTGTGCGTTTCGATGCCTGACCGATGAGCGCGGATCGATAGTGCGTGATCAGTTCCGGCTCCACTCCGCGCTCGAGCGCAAGGTCGTAGATGGCCAGGGCTTCGGCCGTCCGAAACTGCTGATCGACGACGTTCGCCAGGTTGACGTACGGCACGGACTCCCTGGGAGACAACTCGACGGCCCGCCGGTACGATGCCTCGGCTTCCGGCAATCGTCCCTGCTGTTGTAGCGCAGAGCCACGGTTGTTGTGCGCCCTGGAGTGACTGTCATCGATCGCGATGGCGCGGTCGAAGGCAGCCATGGCATCGGCATGACGTCCGATGTCGGTGAAGAACAGGCCGATGCAGTAGTAGACCTCGGCGCTATCCGGGGCTCGCTCTCTGGCTTGCGTGAATTGCCATTCGGCCTCGGCAAACTTCCGCTTGTCGAGGAATTCCCTCCCCAAGCGCAGCAGCTCTTCTACGCGCGCGTCGCTACGGACCAGGTCCATCACTGGCGTTGAACGTGCTGGGCCACCTTGGCCAGGATCGTCCGGGCCAGCGAGATCTTGCTCATGCGAGCGAAGGGCTCGGCACCCGAGTCGGATAGCAGCGTCACCTCATTCTCATCCGCCCCCAACGCATCCTGCGCCCGGTTCGCGATCAGCATCGGCACCTTCTTCCGCCGCCGCTTTTCCTCTCCCAATCGCTCCACATCCTGGCTCTCTGCCGCAAACCCCACGCAGAACGGCGGATCCGGCAGCGCAGCCACGGTCGCGAGAATGTCCACCGTCGGCTTCAGCGTGATCGTCATCGCGTCATTCGACTTCTTCACCTTCTGCTCGTGCACGTTCGCCGGCGTGTAGTCCGCCACGGCCGCGACCGCAATGAAGATGTCGTACTCGGCAACCCGGGCGAGCACCGCCTCGGCCATCTGCGCCGCGCTCGTCACGTTCACGCGCGTGACGCCCCAAGGGGTCGGCAGCGGCGTGCGCCCGGCCACCAGCAGCACGGTGGCCCCAGCCTCCGCCGCCGCCTGCGCCAGCGCGAACCCCATCTTGCCCGAGCTCGAATTGGTGATTCCGCGCACCGGGTCGATGGCCTCGAACGTCGGGCCCGCCGTCACCAGTACGCGCTTGCCGGCGAGCACCTTCGGCTGCGCCGACGCGACGACCGCCGCGAAGAGCTCCGACGCCTCCAGCATCCGCCCCTCGCCGTGCTCCATGCACGCCATCTCGCCCACGTCGGGGCCGAGCAGGGCGACGCCGTCGGCGCGCAACTGCGCGACGTTCCGCTGGGTGGCCGCGTGGGCCCACATTTGCCGGTTCATGGCCGGAGCCACTAGCAAGGGGCATTCCCGCGCGAGGCAGAGGGTGGACAGGAGGTCGTCGGCGCGGCCGTGGGCGAGCTTGGCGAGGAAGTCGGCGCTGGCGGGGGCGACCACGATGGCATCGGCGCCACGCGAGACGTCGATGTGGCCCATCGCGTTGCCGGCGCCCGAATGCCAGAGGTCGATGAGCACGGGACGGCCGGAGAGCGCCTGGAACGTGGTGGCGGCGACGAAGTGGGTCGCCGCTTCCGTCATCACGACGTCGACGGCGATGCCCGCCTTGACGAAGAGGCGGGTCAACTCGGCCGCCTTGTAAGCCGCGATGCCGCCCGTGACGCCGAGGACGATGCGGGTGGGGCGGGGGGTCGTATCCATGTCGTGGCAGCGTCTCGAGGTCGCCTGTCTGGCTGATGTGTAGGGATGCGAGCCAAGTCTACACTCGGCATCGAACGCTTGATCGACGTGGCATGCCCTTTCCCAAACGTTCGCGGGAGTGGAAGTCTTTGCACCTCCTCTCCTGCGCACGGCTACCGGTCACCGCGAGAGACGGTCAGAGCGGCTTGCGCGATCCTAACCTAATAGGTTAACGTGCATGGAGAAGCACGTGCCTCACTACCGTCTATCACGCCATGACCCCGTCGGCCGCGTCGCCTACATCAAGCTGACCTGGGTCAACGAACACCCTGTGGTGCAATTCAAGGAATTGTGATGACGAAGCAGTGTGCTCGATGCGGAAACCGTGGACTGCGTCGATTTGGGGCGGAAGCGATGACAGTCGAGCACCGCGGCGCGAGCAGCGTGGTCGCCGGCCTGTCCGGCTGGCGCTGCAATGCTTGTGGCGAGGTCATGTTCGATGCCGCCAGCGCGGCGCGGTACGCCGCTGCCGGCGACCACCTCGTCTTGCAGGAAAGAGAGCACCAGCGCCGTGAGATTCGGCGCATTCGCCGGAAGCTTGGGCTTTCGCAGGCTCAGGCATCTGCGCTCACGGGCGGCGGGTCCAACGCATTCTCGCGATACGAATTGGGCAAGGCCAGACCGATGGCCGCAGTGATCAATCTGCTCCGGCTTCTCGACAAGCATCCTGAGCTCCTGCACGAGTTGGTTACGCTCGACGAGGCCGCATGACCTGACGGCTGCTTTCGAGGGTCGCCTGGCGTGGCGCGGGTGGCCTTGAAGGTCAACCTCGCGAGGGAGGCCCGGCGGCTGCCACGTTCGAGGTCCCGGGAGCTGAAGGCGTGGGTGGGTTGAAGGCTGTTGCCTTCGTCCTCCGGCGCCGGTCCGATCGCTTCAGCCATTTGGCGAATGGGGAGCCATGAGCGCCGTGCCTACACTGGACGTCGAGGTCGGGCATTCGCGCGACCCGTGCGTCCACGAGGTGCGTCCATGCAGCAGGCGATCGCCGAACCGGCACCCACGCGCGCGAGCGCCCACGAGCGCCCGCGCGAGCGCCTCCTCGCCCTCGGCCCCGGCGCGCTGACCGACGCCGAGCTCCTCGCGGTGATGCTCGGCACCGGCTTCGTCGGTTGCCCGGCGCTCGACGTCGCCCGTCGTGCCCTCGACCGCGCCGGCGGCACGGCGGCGCTGCTCGCGTCCGGAGCTGCCGCATTGCGTCACATCCGCGGCTTCGGGCCGGCACGCGCGGCGCGGCTCGTGGCCACCCTCGAGCTCGTCCGCCGGGGCCTGCTGCAGGAGGCGGCGCAGCGCGACGTGCTCACCTCGCCCGAGGCGGTGCGCGACTACCTGCGGCTGTCGCTGTCCACGCTGCCCTACGAAGCCTTTCTCGCGCTGTTCCTCGACAGCCAGAACCGCCTGCTCGCGGCGCGGGAGCTCTTCCGGGGCACGCTCGCGCAAACGTCGGTCTACCCGCGCGAGGTGGTCAAGGCGGCGCTCGCGGAGAACGCGGCGGGCGTGATCTTCGCGCATAACCATCCGAGCGGCGTGGCGGAGCCGTCACGGGCGGACGAACTCCTGACCGCGTCGCTCAAGAGCGCGCTGGCGCTGGTGGACATCCGCACGCTCGACCACTTCGTGGTGGCGGGGCACCGGGTGGTGTCGTTCGCGGAACGTGGACTGATCTGATATGTGGAGCGGTCCAAGGCCGCTTTCCTAGGGAATCGGGTGCGGCCAGGGCCCGACTCCACATAAGTAAGCCCTGCCAGCTAGCGTGGCGTTCCCCCAACCGTGGAGAGCGCCATGACTACCAATTTGCTGCCCAAAACCGTCCGCCTGATCTCTGGATCGGCATGTTCCCGGGAGCTGGCGGATCACGCCGCGTGGCTCTCGACCGAGGGCTACACGGCCGCTCCGATACACATCCACCTCATCTACGTGGGCCAGGCGCTCGCGCGCATGGCTCAGAATCCAGGCCCGCGCAATCTCGTCGAGGTCGAACGGGCGTTTGATCCCGGGGGCGGGCCGCCAACCCGGCGATTGCTTTTCGCGGCGGCGCGCCGCGGCTATGTCCGTTTTCTGCGCGCCTCCGATCGCCTGCTCGAGTCCCCAGTCGAGGATCGCTTCGCAAGCCTCCGCCGCGAGTACGAGCAGCACCTGGTCGAGATTCGCGGACTGTCGACCTCGGCACGCGCGCACCACGCTCACGTCGTATCGGACTTCTTGGTGCGCGGTGTCGCCGCACGCGAGCTAAGTGCGATCACGCAGCGCGATGTCGAGGCTTTCGTCGCGCTACGCAGCCGCGAGATATCCCGCCATTCACTTCAGCACGTGGTCGGGATCCTGCGGTCGTTTCTGCGCTTTTGCTTCGACCAGGGTTGCTTGAGTTCCCAGCTCGATCAGGCAATCGATACGCCGCGCACCTACCGCGATGAGCTGATTCCGCGCGCGTTGCCTTGGAACACCGTGCAGACCCTGCTCGCGTCCATTGACCGCAGCGAGAAGTCGGGCTGGCGGGACTACTGCATCCTGCACTTGATTGCGCATTACGGCCTGCGGCCCTCGGAAGTCGTCTCCCTGCGCCTCGATTCCATCGATTGGGAACGCCGCACCGTGCGGGTCTTCCAGCACAAGACGCGCTCGACCCTCACCTTGCCGCTCGCGCCGGAAACGATCCGGCTACTAACTCAGTATCTCGCGATTGACCGCGATCGGCAGAGCCGAACCCATGCCGAGTTGTTCCTGCGGGCTCGCTGCCCCAACGGGCCGCTGCAGCATTACGCGATCTGCGACATCTTCGAGAAGCACATGCGGGCGGCAAAGCTTGGCACCACCGGCGATGCTTACAGCCTGCGACACGCATTCGCCATGCGCCTGCTCTCCCAAGGCGTCGGCGTCAAGCTCATCGGGGACCTGCTCGGGCATCGCTATATCGACACCACCCGTACTTACCTGCGACTCAACAAGGAGGCACTGCGCGGTGTTGCACTCGAAGTGCCGCACAGCTCCGCTCGCTCGGGAGGTCGCCATGCCCAATCGTAAAACGCTGGCAGCCTGGGATACCGCCGTGGCCGCATACCTGGCAAATCGCCGCGCCCTCGGTCGCGCCTACGACAACGATGAGTATTCGCTGAATCGCCTGCGCCGATTCCTCGCCGAGTCGAACGCCACGGATCTCACCGACCCGCTCTTCAATCGTTGGCGGGCAACGTTCTATCGAGCGAGTAACCGCACTCGCATCATGCGGGAGCGCGCGATCTACAAGTTCTGTCGATACCGGCGCCGCAGTGAACCTGAGTGCTTCCTGCCGGACCCGAACTCGTTCACGCGCCCGAAGCCGCTACCGCTGCCCCGTATCATCGAGCGCGAGCAGGTCGTGCAACTCCTGAACCACGTTTCCGCCCTCATGCCGACCTCGCGCGATCCATTGCGACCGGCCACTCTACGCTTGGCCATTCTCCTGCTCTACACCACGGGGCTTCGGCGTGGCGAGCTCGTGCGCCTGCCGCTCGCCGATGTCGACGCGCAGCGCGGCGTCCTCTTCATTCGCGATTCCAAGTTTCACAAGTCCCGCTGGGTCCCAGTTTCGGCCAGCGTACGCGCTGAACTTCGGCACTATATGGACGCACGGCGGCGCGCCGGTGTCGATTGCCGTCCCAAGACGCCACTGATCTGCCACGCGCGCGGGAGCGCCTATACCGGCGAGGGCTTCGGCCGAACGCTCGCCGAGCTCCTCGACGCGATTGGAATTCGCGATCGGAACGGGCGCCGTCCGCGGGTGCAGGACTTTCGCCATAGCTTTGCGGTTGCGGCGCTCCTGAGGTGGTATGAGGACGGCGCAGACGTCCAGGTGAACCTGCCGAAGCTCGCCCTCTACATGGGGCACGTGTCGATCGTCTCGACCGCCTATTACCTGCGCTGGATGCCTGCCGTCGTGGCCCGCGCCGGCGAGCGCTTCGGCCGCTCGTTCGGGCAAGTGCTTGAAGGGGGTGCGTCATGAGACCAGCCAAACCGACCGATCTCGGCCGCGAGCTCGTGCGCTTCTTCGAAGACTACCTCCCGACGCAGCGCGGGGTGAGCCCGCACACGCTTCGAAGCTATCGCGACGCACTGCTCCTCCTGCTGCAGTTCACCGCTCGCGATAGCAAGCGTCCCATCGAGCGGCTGGAGATCGCCGACCTTACCCCGGAGCGCATCACCCGTTTCCTGAGCTTCTTGGAGGCCGAGCGCAAGAACGGTATCGCGACGCGCAACGCCCGTCTTGGCGCAATTCACGTCTTCGCGCGGTGCATGGCGGCTCAACATCCCGAGCAGCTCGGATCGCTCCAGCGCATCATCGGCCTGCCGTTCAAGCGTGGCGCCAAGGAAGCGCCGATCGAATACCTCGAACGCGCCGAAATCGAGGCCCTTCTGAATGGGATCGATCGCACGACCGTTGCGGGTCGCCGCGATTACGCCCTGTTCGCGCTGATGTTCAACACCGGCGCGCGGGTCCAGGAAGTGCTGAACCTGCGCCCCCGCGATGTGCGTGTCGATGCTCCATGCCAGGTTCGCCTGCAGGGCAAGGGTAGCAAGGTCCGGCTGTGCCCGATTTGGCCGGCCACGGCGCGATTGCTGAGAGACCTGATGCAGGAGGTCCGATCGGTCGAACCGGACCCGGCAGGTGCGTTCCTTTTCACTAACGCGCGAGGGCAGCAGATGACCCGGTTCGGCGTGCGCTACCTCCTGCGCAAGCATGTCGCGGCCGCCGCGCGGTCGGTGTCGACCCTCCGCGACAAGCGTATCCACCCGCACTCGGTGCGGCACAGCACGGCGGTCGCATTGCTCAAAGCCGGCGTTGACTTCGCCACGATTAGCCAATGGCTGGGTCATGCGAGCTTGAACACCACGATGCGCTATGCGCGAGCCGATCTCGACTTGAAGCGGCAGGCCCTCTCCCAGGTATTTCCGGACGCGCTCGCCCCGCCGCGGGGCGGACACCTCTTGCTGGATAGTCGGGATTTGGTGGGTTGGCTGCGACGCATGTAGTCCGGAAGCGCCGGCCCGCGTCTTCCGCGCCGGCCGGCGTACCATCCCTTCAACCCAATTCCACAGGACCGCTCTACATGGCCGCTCGACGCAGGTCAGTCGCCGCGATCTACACCTTGCGGGTCGAACTCCAACACATCCAGCCGCTCATCTGGCGGCGCGTCCACGTCCCCAAGGATATCTCGCTGCCGCGTCTACACGACGCGCTACAGGTTGTCATGGGGTGGACCGACTCGCATCTGCACAGCTTCAGTATCGGCGAGCGGGGCTATACGAATTCGGAAGACTTCGCCGACCTCAACATGCTCGCGGAGAAGGGCCACGGTCTCGGTGCGCTGCTCGGCGATGCGATCCATGAATTCGAGTATGAGTACGACTTCGGCGACGGCTGGGAGCATCGCATCGTGGTCGAGGCGATCGGCAAGCCCGTTACCGACTGGCCTTATCCGCTGTGCGTCGCTGGAGAGCGTGCCTGCCCGCCGGAAGACGTCGGCGGCCCACCCGGATACGAGAATTTCCTCCAGGCAATCGCCGACTCCAGCCACGAAGAGCACGAAAGCTCGCTGGTCTGGGTCGGCGGCGCCTTCGACCCGGAGGGCTTCGACATCAACTGCGCCAATCGGGAGCTGCGCCGGCTACGCTAGCGAAAGGACGACCTCGCGGCCGGCTGAAATATGTGAAGTGAGGGAACCCGCCGGCGCGAGTCCTCTCTGAAGCTCAAGGTTTCCAGCTCCACATATCAGATCAGTCCACGTTCCGCAAAAAATGTGGCGCTCTCCATTTTTCGCGGAGAGGGGGTTGCTGTGATGGCCGATGGTCGACCGTTGATCCCCGGCATCCTCGGCGCGAAAAACCTATACGTTGGGTTATCATGGCGACGGTCTTCGCGGTTGGCGCCTACCGGATCGTTGTCTATCCGAATGACCACAGCCCGGCACATGTTCATGCCGTCGGTCCCGACGGCACGGCAAGGATCTCGTTGGGTGACCGGCCTTCGGACGTGGTCGTGATGGAGCGGGACGGCATCGGGCCAGCGGACTTGCGGCGAATCGTCGGGCAAGTCATCGATCGTCATGCCACCTGCCTCGGATGCTGGAACGAATACCATGGCAACTAGAGAAGAGATCGTTGGCGCCGTAGACAAACACCTTGCCTCCGCAACACGCGTTGGTAAGCGAAGGCGCAAGCAGGGTGACCTTGCGGTATCGGTACGCTATTCGCCGCGGGCGAGGCGTCTTCACATCGAACTGGCGTCCGGCATTGCTTTCATCATTCCGGTGAGCAAGGTCCAGGGCCTTGCCGAGGCGAAGCCGTCGGTGATTCGGGAGGTTCAAATCGTTGGCAAGGGGTTTGGGCTGTACTGGCCAAGCCTCGACCTCGATGTCAGTGTTCCCGGCCTGGTGGCCGGATCATTCGGTACACAGGCGTGGATGAGCGCGCTCGCCCGCAAGGCCGGGCAGAGCAGATCCGTGGCCAAAGCGGAAGCCGCCCGACGCAACGGACGGAACGGTGGACGCCCGCGCAAGCAGGCATTGCGTTGATGCGGCGCCGCCATGTCGATCAGAGATATCATTGCTATCATCGCGATGACGAGGTGTAGCCATGCCTGATCTGCTGGTTCGTGGTGTCGACGAGGCGCTCGTCAGGGCGCTCAAGGAGCGGGCCGGCGCGCACGGTCGAAGCGCCGAGGCCGAGCATCGCGCGATCCTCGCGGAGGCGCTCGTTCGTACTCGTCGGCGCAGTCTTGCGGCGGTGCTGGCATCGATGCCCGACGTCGGTCGCGACGCGGATTTCGAGCGTGTCGAACCCGTCGAGTCCGAGGTGAGGGCGTCGCGTGTATTTGATTGATACCAATGTCATCAGCGAGGTGCGCAAGCGATCCAAGGCCAACCCGGGTGTCGTCGGGTTCTTCGATCGCGTGGCGCGCACCGGGGACCGGGTCTACGTGTCGGTTGTCACGGTGGGTGAGCTTCGCCGCGGGATCGAGATCATCCGGCGTCGTGGCGATGCCGGGCAGGCGACCTTGCTGGAGGAGTGGCTCGCGATGGTGCTCGATCAGTACGCGGACCATGTCCTTGGTTTCGATGCCGATGCTGCGCAGGTGTGGGGACACCTGCGGGCGGCGAACCCCGAGCACGCGCTCGACAAGCAGATCGCCGCGATCGCGCTGGTCCACGACCTGACGATCGTCACGCGCGACGCCGCGGACTTCGCAGGTACGGGTGTCGAGGTGGTGAACCCCTTCGTGGCCGCAGCGCGGGAGCGCTGATGTTCGGTCGAACGGACGAGCGCGAAGTCGATCTCCTTGCGGCAGCATCCGGAGCCTCTCGCGTGCATCGCAGCGCGCGGGGGTACACTCCACCGGACCATGGCAAGTGCGATCCCGCCCTCCCGTCATCGCCTGTCAGTGGATCAGTTCCACGAGATGGGGCGCGCTGGCATCCTGCCGCCAGATGCCCGCGTCGAGCTCGTCGATGGCGAACTGATCGACATGGCGCCGATCGGGAGTCGTCATGCGTGGGCCGTGGCGGAACTGGTCAGGCTCTTCGTCCGTCAGTGCGGTGACGCTGTCGTCTTTCCGCAGAACCCGATCGCGCTGCCTCCGTACAGCGAGCCGCAACCCGATGTCGCTGTCCTGACGCCCCGGGCGGGTGGCTACCGCGACGCGCTGCCGTGCGCCGCCGAGGTCCTGCTCGTCGTCGAGGTCGCCGATGCCACCGTGCGCTACGACCGGCTGGTCAAGGCCGGGCTCTATGCACGCCACGGGATCCGGGAGTTCTGGGTGGTCGACCTCCCGGATGGGGTGCTCGAAATCCACCGCGATCCGGACGGTGGCGTCTATCGCACCCGGCTGACGCTGTCGTCATCGGATACCGCGGTGCCCGAGGTGCTCCGGGAGGTCAGGATCCCCCTGAGTCCGTTGCTGGCAGACGAGGCGTAGGGCAGATCGCCGGCATCGGTAGCCCAGATGGCCGATGGCGTGTCGTTGATGCATCCGTCAGGATCGCATCCATGCTCATCACTACTGTTCTCGAGCTGCCGGAGTAGACTCTTCGAATGATGGCCAGTGTCCTTCCCCTCTCCCATCACCGCCTCTCCGTGGACCAGTTCCACGAGATGGGCCGCGCCGGCATCCTGCCTTCCGAGGCGCATGTCGAACTGATCGACGGCGAGCTTATCGACATGGCGCCGATCGGAGCGCAGCACGCGCGCGTGGTCAACACCCTCGCGATGCTGTTCGCGCGCGCAGCCTCGGACGTGTATGTATCCACGCAGAACGCGATCGAGCTTCGACCCGACAGTGCGCCCCAGCCCGACATCGTGCTGCTCCCGGCGGCCGCACATCGCTACTGGGACGTGTTGCCCGGCGCTGCCGACGTCCTTCTGCTGGTGGAGGTGTCCGATGCCACCCTGCCGTACGATCGCAAGGTCAAGGTCCCTCTCTACGCGCGACACGCGATCCGCGAAACCTGGATCGTGAATCTGATGGATCGTCGCCTGGAGGTCTATCGGGATCCGTCGGAAGCGGCCTATCGTGTCCGTCTGGAGATCGCGTCCCGCGACGTCCTCGCACCGCAGGCGCTTCCGGGCTTGCGCGTGGACCTGTCGCAGGTCTTTCCGCCCTGATCGCGCGCATCCACGATCCGACCCTCAGCGCCCCGTGCTTCCGAACCCCCCAGCGCCGCGATCACTCGCTTCGAACGTCTCCACCATCCGAAACGCCGCCTGCACCACCGGCACGATCACGAGCTGCGCGAGCCGTTCCATCGGATTCATCGTGAACGTTTCCTTGCCGCGGTTCCAGCAGCTCACCATGAGCGGGCCCTGGTAGTCGGAGTCGATGAGTCCCACGAGGTTGCCGAGCACGATGCCGTGCTTGTGGCCCAACCCGGAGCGGGGCAGGATCAGCGCGGCGAGCCCGGGGTCGGCGATGTGGATCGAGATGCCGGTGGGGATGAGCTGCGTGTCGCCGGGCGCGATCACGAGCGGCGCCTCGATGCACGCACGCAGGTCCATGCCGGCGGAACCGGGCGTGGCGTAGGCGGGCAGGTGGGGACGGATGCGCTCGTCGAGGATGCGCAGGTCGATGGTCGTCGTCATGGTGCGCGCATCTTAAGGTAGTTCGAATGATCCCCCTGTCCCGTCACCGATTCTCGATGGACCAGTTCCAGGAGATGGCGCGCGCCGGCATTCTGGCGGACAACGCACGAGTCGAACTCATCGACGGCGACCTGATCGACATGGCGCCGATCGGAAGCCGGCACGGGAGCGCGGTCGCCCTGTTGACCAGGACGTTCGTCCGGCAGGGCGGGGACGTGGTGGTCTGGGCGCAGAGCGCGATCGGCCTGTCCCCGTCGAGCGCCCCGCAACCGGACATCGCCATCCTCACTCCGCAGGCCCGTGCCTATCGCGATGCCCTCCCCGGCGCCGGCGACATTCTCCTCGTGATCGAGGTCGCGGAATCGTCGCTGGGCTACGACCGGCTGGTCAAGGGAGCGCTGTACGCCCGTCACGGCATCCGGGAGTACTGGCTGGTGAACCTCCCGGACCGGGCGCTCGAGGTTCACCACACACCCGAGATGGGCGTCTTCCGCAGTGTCTCGACACTGGGGCGCAGCGACAGCGCAGTCCCGCGGGCCCTTCCCCGCGTCCGCATCCCGCTGGATCTCTTGTCCGGGGACTGACGCTCCCGGCGAACGGGGTCGCCTGGGACCCACTGCCTTGCCCTTGCGCAGGTGCCCCTGCGCAGTTTGCCTAACCGGCCGAAAACGTGTAATAATCATAGGCTTTCCGCGGTCCGGCAATTCGCCGGGATCTGTTTCCCGGCCGCGAGCCCGTCCGCCCCAGCCACACCCCAATGCCAAGGAGCGAGCCATGGCTCGAGTCTGCCAGATCACCGGTAAGGGCCCCATCGTGGGCCACCACGTTTCGCACGCCAACAACAAGACCAAGCGGCGTTTCCTCCCCAACCTGCAGCGTCGCCGCTTCTGGGTGGAGAGCGAGAGCCGCTGGGTGAGCCTGCGCCTGACCACCAACGCTCTGCGCACCATCGACAAGAACGGCATCGACACCGTCCTCGCCGACCTGCGCGCCAAGGGCCAGGCGATCTGAACCAAGCGAGGACAGCATGCGCGAAAAGATCAAGCTCGAGTCGACCGCCGGCACCGGCCACTTCTACACGACCGACAAGAACAAGAAGAACACGCCGGAAAAGATGGAGATCAAGAAGTTCGATCCCGTCGCCCGCAAGCACGTGATCTACAAGGAAACGAAGCTCAAGTAGTCCGCTTCTGTCCTCGTACGGGGATCACTGAAAGGGGCCATGCGTGGCCCCTTTTTCGTAGCGCGCCTCGGGCGTAGCGCGCTTCGGGCGCAACGGCTCCTTACCAGTCCTGCCTGCGCAGCTTGGGGACGGCGTCGAAGCGCCGGTCCCTGCTGAGCACTGCCAGTCCGTGCTGCAGCGCCAGCGCGGCGATCCAGGCGTCGTTGGCAGGAATGGGGGTGCCGTTTTCCCTGAGGTACACGCGAAGGGCGGCGTAGGCGAAAGCGGTCGCCTCGGTGACCGCAAGCAATTCGAAGTGACGCAGCTCAGATGCCAGCCACCGCTCGTATGCCGCGCGGTGCCTCGACTGCGCGATGCCGTAGCGGAACTCGCCGAGGACGATCACGGGGACGCACGCCCGCGCCTGCTGCTTCAGCACGGCACCTACGGCAGCTTCGCCATCCACGAACGCCGAAAGCGCGTTCGTGTCGAGGATCACGCACGCTCCTCGGGTCCGACCGTTTCGAACTCCGCATCGATCAAGGCTTGAACCCGCGTGGTCTCCTTGCGGAGCCGCTGCAGCTTGCCGAAGCCGCTCATCCATTTGGGATCGGAAGGCAGGGAGCGGTCGGCATCGGACGCGAGGTGTGCCTGCAAGGCTTCTCCTATGAAATCCTTGAGGGATTGGCCGCGCTCAGCCGCACGAGCCTTCGCCCTTCGAAACAGCGGGTCGGAGATCTCGACTGTTGTCTTCATGGGGGCCATATTACCATATTTACGGGTCAATTCGGCGCATCGTCGCGCGCGGGAATGACCACTTGCTGCGACAATCACGGGTTTCCCCCGACCGCCCTGTCGCGCGTACATGGATCACAACATCTCCCTCATCACCACGGTTGCCGCGGGTTTCGGCATTGCGCTGATCCTGGGATTCCTCGCGGAACGCGTCCGCATCCCCGCCCTCGTCGGATACCTGCTCGCGGGCATCATCATCGGGCCGCACACGCCGGGCTACGTGGGCGACGTCCACATCGCCTCGCAACTCTCCGAGATCGGCGTCATGCTCCTGATGTTCGGCGTGGGGCTCCACTTCTCGCTCGACGATCTCATGTCGGTGCGGCGCATCGCCGTTCCCGGCGCGGTGGTCCAGATGTCCGTGGCGACGCTGCTCGGCATGGGGGTGGCCATGCTCTGGGGCTGGTCGTGGGGGGCGGCGCTGGTGTTCGGACTGTGCCTGTCGTGCGCGAGCACGGTGGTGCTGCTCAAGGCGCTGGAGGCACGCAACATCCTCGAGTCGATGAACGGCCGTATCGCGGTGGGCTGGCTCGTGGTGGAAGACCTGGCGACCGTGCTCGTGCTGGTGCTGCTGCCGCCGCTCGCGGGCGTGATGGGCGCCGCCGCCTCGGTAGTCGGGCCGGAGAACACGGGCGGCGACGGCGGCTCGATCTGGTACGCGATCGGCAAGACGATGCTGCAGGTCGTCGCGTTCATCGCGCTGATGCTGATCGTGGGAAGGCGCGTGCTGCCCTGGGCGTTGTGGCAGGTCGCGCGCACGGGCTCGCGGGAGCTCTTCACGCTGGCGGTGATCGCCGCGGCGATCGGCATCGCCTACGGGGCGACGCACTACTTCAGCGTGTCGTTCGCGCTCGGCGCGTTCTTCGCGGGCATGGTGATGCGCGAATCGGAGTTCAGCCATCGCGCAGCGGAGGAATCGCTGCCGCTGCGCGACGCGTTCTCGGTGCTCTTCTTCGTGTCGGTGGGAATGCTGTTCGATCCGGCCATCCTGCTCGAGGAGCCGATTCACCTCCTGGGCGTGCTCTTCATCATCATCGTGGGCAAGTCGATCGCGGCACTGGTCATCGTGCTGCTCTTCCGCTACCCGCTCAATACCGCGATGACCGTGTCGGCGAGCCTCGCGCAGATCGGCGAGTTCTCCTTCATCCTCGCCGGCCTCGGCGTGGCGCTCAAGCTGCTGCCGGCGGAGGGCATGAGCCTCGTGCTCGCCGGGGCGCTCGTGTCGATCGCCCTCAATCCGTTCTTCTTCGCGCTCAACCAGCCGCTGCGCAAGTGGCTCATCAAGCGCTCGCCGTACGCGCGCGAGCTCGAGCAGCGCCCGGACCCCTACGCCGAACTTCCGATGGACACGGCGCGCCGGTATCTCTCCGGGCAGGTCGTGCTCGTGGGCTATGGCCGTGTGGGCCAGCGCATCGCCAGGGCGCTCGAGGAGCGCGGCATCCCCTACGTGGTGGCGGAGCAGAATCGTGAGCTCGTGGAGAGCCTGCGCAAGCAGGGGCGGGCGGCGGTATCGGGCGACGCCTCCGATCCCGCCGTGCTCATCCAGGCCCATGTGGCCAACGCAGCGATGCTGGTGATCGCCACGCCCGACCTCGTCAACGTGCGGCAGATGGTGGATACCGCGCGCAAGCTCAATCCCGCGATCGAGATCGTGCTGCGCACGCACAGCGAGGACGAGTCGCAGCTCCTGCGCAAGAGCAACGTGGGCACGGTGTTCTATGGCGAGGAGGAGCTCGCGCGCGGCATGACGGCGCACGTGCTCGACCGGTTCGCGCCGGAGGGGGCGGCTGCGGCGTGACGGCAACCTGGCGCCGTTGGCGTCAGCGCATCGGCGCCACCGCATCGGCGCCACCGCATCGGCGCCACCGCATCGGCGCCACCGCATCGGCGCCACCGCGATGGCAAGCCCATGGCGCGGAGAATCGCAGCGAGACTGCGCAACTCGGGGTTGCCGCGCTGGGAGAGGGTTCGGTAGAGGGTATTGCGTCGAGATTGGCTTGCGCGGCCACGGCGGGGACGCCCCCGAAGGCCTCGGCAAGGCGTCGGAGGGCAAACATGACTTCGTCCTGATCGCCATCCTCGAGGACGTCCGATCGGTCGACGCACTTGCGGTGTGGGCAGCCCCCGTGGAGGAGGCGGGCGAAGCTTCGGGACCTACTCCGGTTGCCGCACCACCAGCATGTCGCAGGGCACCCATCGCAGCAGCTCCGACGCCGAGCCGCCGGCGAGCAGCCGTTCGAGGAGCGGGGCGGTGCGGGTGCCGATCACGACGAGGTCGCAGTCCTCGTCACGCACGTAGCGGGAGAGGGTCGCCTCGACGCTGCCGTGCTCGATCACGACCCGGGTGGAGGTGCCCGGCGGCAGGTTGCTCGATGCGACGAGCGCGTCGGCGTCGCGGCGCATCGGCGCTTCGCGCAGATGCGACAGATCCGCGTTGGAGGCGTCGATGCCGAGCGGCACGTTCGCGGCGTGGTAGACGATGACCTCGCGCCCCGGAAAGAGCCGCACCAGCGTGGTCAGCGCGAACGCGGACTCGGGCGAGAAATCTGTGGCGAGGACGATGCGCGAGTAGGGGCGCTGCGGCCGTTCGCGCACCACGAGGAGCGGCCGCGTGATCCTGCGCGCCAGCTTCTCCACCGTGGAGCCCAGCAGGAAGCGGCCGAGCGGCTCGGAGCGCGCCACGCCGGTGACGACGATGCGGGCGTCGAGCTGCTCCGCGGTGTCCGCGATGGCGCCCACGGGGTCCGGCGCGCTCGAGATCACGATACGCGAGTCGACCGCCGCACCGCGCAGGTCGCGCGCGAGCTGGCGCTGCGCGATCCGCGTCGCGTAGGCCTCGCCGTCCTCCTTGCTGTCGGCCCACGCACGCAGGCGATCCGGGGAGGCCGTGGGATCGAGCACGTTGAGGGCCACGAGCCCGGTCCCCCACTCGCGGGCGAGGTCGGCGGCGCGGTCGAGCGCGCGGTCCGAGCGGGCGGACAGGTCGGTGGCGAGCAGGATCGGCGCCTTCGGCGCGGCGGGACGGGAATCAGGCGCTTCGTTCATGGAGTCGTGACCGGATCGTGGGTGTTCGTTGGCGGTGGTGGTCATCCCGACCACGGTGACATGAATGGCGGCCCGTGACCTGGAGTCGTGCTACCATCGTGCTAACGATGTGAGGCAGAGAGCAGATCATGGAAGTGGCGATCCGCAAGATGGGGAACTCGCAGGGTGTCCTGATTCCGAAGCCTATCCTGGCCCAGGTTGGCTTGGAAGGCACGGCCGACCTGCAGGTGCGTGACGGTGTGATCGAGATTCGTGCCATCCGTCGCAACCCGCGGGAGGGCTGGGCCGATGACGCCCGACGCCTGGCCGGGCAAGGCGCCGACACATTGGTCTGGCCGGAGATCGCCAACGAGGGTGACGACGAACTCGTCTGGTGATGAAGGCCGGTGACATCTGGCTGGCCCAGCTCGACCCGACGGTCGGCAGTGAGATCCAGAAGACACGACCTTGCGTGGTGATCTCACCCGACGACATGAACGCACACTTGCGCACCGTGATCGTGGCGCCGATGACGACGGGGTCGCGGCCAGCGCGCTTTCGCATCGCGCTCACCTTCCAGGGCAAGCAGGGCCTGATCGTGCTCGACCGGATCAGGACTTTGGACCGCGTCCGCCTGGTCAGACGACTGGGTGCCCTGCGCTCGACGACACTGGTCGCCACACTCCAGACGCTACAGGCCATGTTCGCGCCATCAGCCCGCTGAGCGGGCGCGGCGGGACTGGAATCAGCCTTCGGCGCGGCGGGACGGGAATCAGGCGCTTCGTTCATGGAGTCGTGACCGGATCGTGGGTGTTCTGCGGTGCCAGTGCCTCCACACCGCCTTCTCCGCCTCGGCAACGAGGAACACGAGGATACCTGCCGCCACCACGCGCGCCCACTCCGCCATGTCGAGCGGGGCCGAGCCGAACAGGCGTTGCAGCACGGGCACGTGCGTGTACGCGACCTGCAGCAGCACGCAGGCCGCGATGGCAAGGAGCACGTAGCGGTTTCCCGTGAGGCCCTGCCAGCTCAGCACGGACCCTTCGATGGAGCGGCTGTTCAGGAGATAGAACATCTCCGCGGCCACGACGGCGTTGACCGCCATCGTGCGGGCGCCGGCGAGGTCGTTGCCGTGGTCGAGCTCCCACAGGAAGAGGCCGAGGGCAGCCGCGCACATCAGCACCGACACGAAGGTGACGCGCCAGATGAAGAATCCCGACAGCAGCGACTCGCCGGGTGGGCGCGGCGGACGCGCCATGATGCCGCGCTCGGCGGGCTCGAACGCGAGGGCGAGGCCCAGCGTGCTCGACGTGACCATGTTGATCCACAGCACCTGCGCGGCGGTGAGCGGCAACGGCAGGGCGAAGAGGATGGCGGCGATCACCACCAGCGCCTCGCCGCCGTTGGTGGGCAGCATGAAGAGGATGAACTTGCGGATGTTGTCGTAGACCGCGCGGCCCTCGCGCACGGCGCGCGCGATGGTGGCGAAGTTGTCGTCGGACAGCACGATGGCGGCGGCCTCCTTCGCGGCCTCGGTGCCGTTGCGGCCCATCGCCACGCCCACGTCGGCGCGCTTCAGCGCCGGCGCGTCGTTCACGCCGTCGCCGGTCATGGCGACGACGTGGCCTTCCTCCTGCAGCGCGCGCACGAGGCGGAGCTTGTGCTCGGGGCTCGCGCGGGCGAAGACGTCGACGTCCACCACCGTGCGCCGCAGGGTGGCCTCGTCCATCACCGCCACCTCGTTGCCGGTGATGGCGGGCTTGCCCGTGCCGATGCCGAGGCGGGCGCCGATCGCGCGCGCGGTCTCCGCATGGTCGCCGGTGATCATCTTCACGCGGATGCCGGCGCGGTGGCATTCGTCGACGGCGCGGATGGCCTCGTCGCGCGGTGGATCGATGATGCCGACGAGCGCCAGCATCGTGTAGCCGGCGTGCACGTCGTCGTGCAGCAGGCGCTCGCCGGCGGGACCGCCGGCCCGACAGGCCAAGGCGAGGAGCCGCAGTCCCTGGGCGGCGATGTCGGTGGCCATGCGCCGCCAGTAGTCGGGGTCGAGCGGGCGCGGGCCGTCGCTGCCGAGCTCGCGGTCGCACATCTCCAGCACACGCTCGGGCGCGCCCTTCACGAAGATCCGCGACGCGTCTTTCGCATCGCGGTGGTACGTGGCCATGAAGCGATGCTGCGAGTCGAAGGGAATCGCGTCGAGCCGCGGCTCGTTGTCCGCGCACGCGACGGCGGTGAGGCCCGCCTTGCCACCGAGGACGAGCAGCGCGCCCTCGGTGGGGTCGCCCTCCACGGTCCAGTGGCCGTGCTTCTCGCGCAGGCGGGCGTCGTTGCAGAGCATGCCGGCACGCAGCGTGAGGCCGAGTTCGGGGCGGTCGAGCGCGACGATCTCGCGCCCGTCGATGGTGAAGGCGCCTGCCGGCTCGTAGCCCACGCCCGACACGTGCACGACCGCATCGCGGCACACCACGCGCTGCACCGTCATCTCGTTGCGCGTCAGCGTGCCGGTCTTGTCGGAGCAGATCACCGTCACGGAGCCGAGCGCTTCGACGGCGGGAAGGCGCCGCACGATCGCGTGCCGCCGTGCCATGCGCTGCACGCCGAGCGCGAGCGTGACCGTCATGATCGCGGGCAGGCCCTCGGGGATGGCGGAGGCCGCGAGCGCGACGACCATGAGGAACATGTCGGCGGCCGTCTCGCCGCGCCACAGCACGCCGAGCACGAACGTCGCAGCCGACAGCGCGAGGATCGCGACGGCGAGGCGGCGGCCGAAGCCGTCGATCTGGCGCAGGAGGGGCGTGGTGAGCGTGGTGACGCTCGCGAGCATCCGGTTGATCTTGCCGATCTCCGTGGCCCCGGCCGTGGCCACCACCACGCCGGTGGCCTCGCCGCGCGTCACCACCGTGCCCGCGTAGGCCATGCCGAAGCGATCGCCGAGCGGCGCGTCGAGCGCGGTGACGCTGTCGTCCTTTTCCACCGCGAGCGATTCGCCGGTGAGGGCGGACTCGTCGATGTGGAAATCGCGCGCGATCAGGATGCGCAGGTCGGCGGGCACGCGATCGCCCGCGGCGAGCGCGACGATGTCGCCGGGGACGAGATCGGCGGCGTCGATGTCGTTGCGCACGCCGCCGCGCACGACCGTGGCGTGCGGCGAGAGCAGCGCGCGGATGGCGTCGAGCGCCGCCTCGGCGCGGCCTTCCTGCAGGAAGCCGATCACCGCGTTCACGACCACGGCGACGAGCAGCACGCCGGTGTCGATCCAGTGCCCCAGCACGGCCGTGATGACGGCCGCGGCAAGGATCACGTAGAGGAGGATGTTGTGGAACTGCAGCGCGAAGCGCACGTACCACGGCCGCCGGCGCGGCGGCGCGAGGCGATTGGGACCGTGGAGCGCGAGGCGGCGCGCGACCTCGTCGGGAGCGAGTCCGTCGGAGGTGGTGGCCAGCGCCTCCAGAACGGCGGTCGCCGGGAGCGTGTGCCAGGCGACGTCGGTGGAGGGCGGTGATCCGGGCGGAAGCGTCGATGCGGGGGACAGCACGTTCGAGAGGAGACTACCGTGGATTGCCGGTGGTTACCCCTATTATCGGTGGTTTGCTGCCTTGCCCCCCGCAAAACCAGAAAGCCCGCGACCGTCGCGGGCTTTCTGGTCGAGTCGTGAAACCGTAGGTCAGGCGTATCGGCGCAACTGGTGCGAGAACGCCACCAGCGGGGCGATGCCCGAGGCCTCGGCGCGACGGCACCAGTCCTGGAGGCGGGCGAGAAGCTGCTCCGACGATTCGGTGGAGCGCTCCCACAGCGACCCCAGCTCCTGCCGCATCGCGTAGATGGTGGCGATGGGCTTGCTCCTGGCGAGCGCGGAGGTGAGCGTCACGCGGTCGGCGTCGGACAGCGACGCGGGGTCGGCGAGCAGGAAGCGCTTCATGCAGCGCGGAGTCGGCAGGTCGATGCTGCCGGCGCGCTCCTTGAGATGCGCGAGCTCGGTGGCACAGGCGTCTTTCAGCGAACGCGCGTAGCTCGTCGCCACGTGATAGCGGTGCGTGAGCACGGCGTGCAGCGTGGCGTGGTCGGGCACCGCCTTGGCGCGCTCGAAGCGTATCTGCGGCGCCACCTTGCGCACGGTGGCGAGCCGGAGCGTCGACAGGATGCGGATGTACATCCAGCCGATGTCGAACTCGTACCACTGCGACGACAGCTTGGCCGACGTGCCGTAGGCGTGATGATTGTTGTGCAACTCCTCGCCGCCGATGATGATGCCCCACGGCACGATGTTGGTGGAAGTGTCGGCGCTGGCGAAATTGCGGTAGCCCCAGTAGTGTCCGATGCCGTTGATGATGCCGGCCGCGGTCACCGGGATCCACAGCATCTGCACGGCCCAGATGGTGAGGCCGATGGGTCCGAACAGGACGAGATTCACGGCCAGCATGAGGCCCACGCCCTGCCACGAAAAGCGGGAGTAGACGTTGCGCTCGATCCAGTCGTCGGGCGTGCCGTGGCTGTACTTGGCGAGCGTCTCCTGGTTCTTCGCTTCCTCGCGATAGAGCTCGGCGCCCTTCCAGAAAACGGTCTCGATGCCGCGGGTCTGCGGACTGTGCGGATCGTCGGGCGTTTCGACCTTCGCGTGGTGCTTGCGATGGATGGCGACCCATTCCCTGGTCACCATGCCGGTGGTGAGCCACAGCCAGAAGCGGAAGAAATGGCTGACGATCGGATGCAGGTCGAGTGCGCGATGGGCCTGCGACCGGTGCAGGTAGATGGTCACCGCAGCGATCGTGACATGGGTCAGGATCAGGGCGATCACGAGATAACCCCACCACGGGAGGTCGATCAATCCGTGCGCGGCGAAGTTCATGATGTCGTAATTCATTGAAATATATGTATCTTTCTGTGAATGCCCGCCGTCATGCGAGGCGGTCGTGCGCCGCGATTCTACCCTACCCGCACCCCGGGGGAAATCCTGAGTGCCGTGGTCCCGATGCGATGTTGCGCAAGGTCAAGGTGCGCGCGACAGGCCCGGTTCAGGCGGCGGGTGTGCCCGGTGGCGGGGCGGCGGGGGTGCCCGGTGGCGGAGTGGCGGGTGTGCCCGGAGGCGGGGCGGTGGCCTGCGCCGCGGGCGGCGCCGTGCCGTCCACCAGCCTGATATCGCGGCGGGGCGGCGCCAGCGCAATGCCCTCGCGCGCAAAATTGGCGAGGATTCGCCGCTGCAGGTCGCTTCGCACCCCCTGGACGCCGATGTTGCCGCCCGAGATCCACAGCACCACCTCGAGCTCGACGCCGATGTCGGAGACGAGGTTGAGGAAGGCGGCCGGCAGATCGCCGCCGCCGAGCGCGCGCGGCTCGGCGCCGGCGGCCTCCTCCATGAGACGCAGGGCTCTCTCCACGTCGGCATCGTGGGCGATGCGCACGATCGTCGTCACGCGCACGTTGTGCGTGGTCGGGGAGTGGTTGAGCACCGTGGTGGTGACCACCGTCTCGTTGGGGACGATGATCTCCACGCCGTCCAGCCCGCGCAGCAGCATGTAGCGCGAGGTGACGCTCGCCACGCGGCCCTGGCGGCCGTCGACGGTGATCATGTCGCCGATCTCGATCGAGCGGTCGAGGAGGATGGTGAAGCCGGCGATGTAGTTGGCGGCGAGCTTCTGCAGGCCGAGGCCCACGCCGACGCCGAGCGCGCCGCCGAACACGGTGAGGAGCGTCAGGTCGAAGCCGATCGACTGCAGCGAGATCAGCACGCCGACCACGAGGATCACCGCGCGCACCAGGCGGTTGAGCACGGCGCGCAGGTTGTTGTCGATCCGGGCATGCGACAGGCGCTGCTCGACCAGCCCCGCGAGCCACAGCGCCACCACCAGCGTGACGACGATGGCCGCCGCGCCCTTGAAGATGGTGAGCAGCGATACCGACGAAGTCCCCAGCGGAATGGTCAGCTCGTCGAGCTCCTGCGCGATCTCCGGCAGCACGCCGAGGAAGTGGAGGACCGCGAGGAACCAGATCGAGAACGAGACCGCGCGTTCCGACACGGTGAGCCAGCTCGACCCGGCGAAGAAACTCCGCATCACGTAGACCAGCATGCGGATCACCGCGAGCGCCACGAGGAGCGGGATGGCGATGTCGATGAAGAGGGGCTTCGCCCCCGTCATCACGAAGGCGGGCCGCACGACGGCAAGGAAGACGAGCCCGAGCAGCGAGAACACGACGCGTCCCACGCCGCCCAGCAGGCGGGGATGGCGCCGCGTCGTCTTGTCCCTGCGCGCGCGCTCCTCCATGCGGCGGTCGATCCGCCAGGCGACCAGGAGGCACACCACGACGACGCTGACCTCGAGCCAGTAGAGCGGGTTGGTGAGCGCCGCCTGGAGGCGGTGGAAATCGAGGTGGGCGATCATGGGCGGGGATCGTAACAGGGGCGCTTCAGGCGTCGCGCGAGAGCACCGCGGCGAAGAATCCGTCGCAGCCGTGCAGGTGCGGCAGCAGCTTGAGCGTGGGCCCCGTGTCGAGCGCGATCTGCGCACGCGCGAACTCGGCGGCGGCGTTGCCCTGCGTGAAGCCGGGGGTCGCTGCGAGGAAGGCGGCGACGACCTGCTCGTTCTCTTCGGGGAGCACGCTGCACGTGGCATACACGAGGCGTCCGCCGGGTTTCACCAGCGCGGCCGCGGCGGCGAGGATCGACGCCTGCCGCGCGGCGAGCTCGGCCACGGCACGTTCCGCGTGACGCCACTTGAGGTCGGGGTTGCGGCGCAGGGTGCCAAGACCCGTGCACGGGGCGTCGACCAGCACGCGGTCGATCTTCCCGGCAAGGCGCTTGACCTTCACGTCACGCTCGTTCGCGATCACCTGCGGATGCACGTTGGACAGGCCCGAGCGTGCGAGGCGCGGCGTGAATCTCGCCAGGCGATCGGCGGACACGTCGAAGGCGTACACGCGTCCCTGCGAACGCATGAGCGAGGCCACGAGCAGCGTCTTGCCGCCGGCACCGGCGCAGAAGTCGACGACCATGTCGCTGCGGCGCGGGGCGAGCGCGTAGCCGATGAGCTGGCTGCCTTCGTCCTGCACCTCGAGGCGGCCGTCGGCCAGCCATGGATGCTGCGCGAGCGACGGCCGGCCGCCAATGCGGATGCCAAGCGGCGAGAACGGCGTGGGTCTGGCGTCGAAGCCGTCCGCGACCAGGGCGGCGAGCGCCGCCTCGCGCGTGGTCTTCAGCAGGTTCACGCGCAGGTCGAACGATGCCGGATCCTGCCAGGCGCGCGTGAGGGCCGCGCGGGTGGCGTCGTCGTAAGCCTCGGCCAGGCGCGTCCACAGCCAGTCGGGGACATCGTGCGCGACGGCTGGCGGCAACTCGGCGTGCAGGCGCGACTTGAAGGCCCGCGCCCAGATCTCGCTCGACGCATCGAGCGCGGGCGCCAGGTCGCGCAGCGACCGTCCCATCTCGCGGATCACCACCGCGAGCGCGAGGCGCCGCGGATCGTCGCTGTCGGCGAGCGTCTCGAGCGAGCGCTTGCGGCGCAGGTAGGCGAACGCGCCGTCGGCGATGAAGGCGCGGTCGCGCGCGCCGAGCTCACGATGCGCACGGAAGAACGCGGACAGCCCGCTGTCCGCCGGCGTGGCGAAGCGGCGCATCTCCGCAATGGCGGCAGCGAGGGCCGCGATCTCGCTCGCACGGATCGTCATTGCCCGGTCATCGTCGGGAAGGTTTCGCCGGGAATCGGCTGCGCGAGCGGCTCCATGGGCGCCTGCAGGTCCCGCTTCTCGACGGGCGAGGGCATGACCAGCGCGTCGCGTCCGACCGAACCGGGGTCGTCGTCGACGCGGATGGCGTCGAGCAGCACCTCGATCGTGCCGCGCTCGGTGTGCGCCACCCGGATCTTGACCGGGATGTAGCGCAGCGACTGCGCCACCCACACGTAGGCGTCGGTCTTGCCATCGCGGCTGCGCCGGTGCCAGCGCTCGGCGACGACCTTGCCGTGGCCCCAGGTGATCTCGTCGCTGCCCTCGCGCGTCATGGTGTAGTTCATGAGGCGGCGCGGCGTGGCCACCGCCACGCTCACGACGTCGGCGGTCGGCGGCGTGAAGTAGTACTGCCACATGAGCGAGAGCGGGTCGTAGGTAGGCTCGATGAGCGGCTCGATGCCGTCGCGCAGCGTGATGATGCCGCCCTTGCGGTCGAAGGCGACGAACTCCACGCGGTCGGGACCGCCGCGTTCCACGCGCAGGAGATCGGGCTTGAGTCCCTCCGGCGTGATGCTGCCGGTGCTCTCGAGCTTGCCCTGGCCGCGCAGCACGAGGGCCGCAAGGCCCCGCGCCTGCCCGAGCGTCACGATCCGGTAGCGGTGATCCTTGTGCTCGAAGCGGTAGACGGCCTCGCCGATCTCGAAGCCCTGGGTGCCCCAGAACACCTTGTAGGCGAGATCCACGCGCGGCGGCAGCGTGCGCGGATCGACGACGTCTTGCGGAATCGCCTCGGCGGCAGGTGCGGCCTCGACGGCGGGAGCGGCCGCCGCGGGCTCGGCCGCCGGGGGCGGCGCAGGGTCGCCCGCAGGAAAGGGCTCGACAGGAACCTCGGCCGCGGGTGGGAGAACGACGGGGCCCGGCACGCTTGCCACCGGCACGGTGCGCCGGGGAGGCTTCGGCGCGGCCTTCGGGGCGGGCTTCGGCTTCGGCGCAGGCACCTCCGCAGCAGGTGCGGGCGGCGGTGGCAGTTCCGTGAGGGTGGCCTCGAGGGGCACGGCGTCGGATTCCGGGTCGAAGCTCACGGGCCACAGCGACAGCGCGAGGTGGATCACGAGCGATGCGGCGAGCGCGAGGCCGAGCAGGCGTTTCGCTCGCGGTGACAGCGGTGCCGCCGTCGCGAACGGTGCGACGCCCGCGCCGGGCGGCAGGCGCGGCCTGGCGGCCGTCAGCGCGGGCGGGGGCAGGGCGGATGCCTGCGCATCGTCAGGCATCGGGTGAGAAAAGGGTCATGTCGCGGGGCAGGCGGTCCGCCTTCACATGGACCCGCCCGCCCGCGATCGCAAGCCGCCCCGTACAGAACCACGCGACGACCCTCGGCAGGAGCGCGTGCTCGGCGACGAGGACGCGTGCCGCGAGGCTCGCCTCGTCGTCGCCGTCGTGCACGGGAACGGCGGCTTGCGCCACGATGGGCCCCACGTCGACGTCGGGCGTCACGAAGTGGACGGTGCATCCGTGCACGCGCACGCCTTCGGCCAAGGCGCGCCGGTGGGTGTGCAGGCCGGGAAAGGCCGGGAGCAGCGACGGATGGATGTTGATCATGCGCCCCGCGAAGCGTTCGATGAGCGGCGCGCCGAGCACCCGCATGAAGCCCGCGAGCACCACGAGGTCGGGGCCGTCGGCATCGATCGCCAGGGCCAGCGCGTCGTCGAAGGCGCTGCGCACAGCAAAGGCGGTATGGTCGACCATGCGCGCCGGCACGCCATGCGCGGCCGCGATGCCAAGGGCGCCGGCGTCCGGCCGGTTCGAGATCACGCGCACGATCCTGCCGCCGCCCAGCGCGTCGTGCGCCTGGGCGTCGACGAGAGCGCCCAGGTTGGAGCCGCGGCCGGAAACGAGGACGGTGATGCGCGGCGGCATGGCAGGGCAGGCGGAGATCGGCGGGGCGGTGTGGGTATCGCGCCGGCGCGGGACGGCCGCGGCGAGCGGAAGCGGCGGTCCGGGGTGACCGGCTAGGCCACCACAGCGGGCCGCTCGCCGGCGGGCCGCGCCACCACCTCGCCGACCACCCGCGCGGTCTCGCCGTGCTCGCGCAGCCTGTCGATGGCGCGCTCGGCGTGCGCGGCGCCCACCGCCACCACGAGGCCGACGCCGCAGTTGAACACGCGATGCATCTCGTCGTCGGTGACGTTGCCGTGCTCCTGCAGCCAGTCGAAGACCGGCGGCCGCGGCCAGGATGCGCGCACGAGGCGCGCCTGGAGCCCGTCGGGAAGCATGCGCGGCACGTTCTCGACCAATCCGCCGCCGGTGATGTGCGCCATGCCCTTGACGGGGACGTCGGCGAGGGTGGCGAGCATCGGTTTCACGTAGATGCGCGTGGGCGCCAGGAGGGCGTCGCCGAGCGAACCGTCGCCGAAGCGCGCGGTGAGCGGCTCGCCGGATGCCTGCAGGATCCTGCGGATGAGCGAGTAGCCGTTCGAGTGCGGCCCCGACGACTCGAGACCCAGCAGCAGGTCGCCCGCGACGATGCCGCGGCCGTCGATCACCTGCGATTTCTCGACCACCCCCACCGCGAATCCGGCGAGGTCGTACTCGCCGTGCGGATACATGCCGGGCATTTCCGCCGTTTCGCCGCCGATGAGCGCGCATCCGGCTTCCTCGCAGCCGGCGGCGACCCCCTTCACGACCGCCGCCGCCACGTTGACGTCGAGCTTGCCGCAGGCGTAGTAGTCGAGGAAGAACAGCGGTTCGGCGCCCTGCACGAGGATGTCGTTGACGCTCATCGCCACGAGGTCGATGCCGATCGTGCCGTGGTGGCCGGCCTGCTGCGCGAGCATGAGTTTGGTGCCCACGCCGTCGGTGCTCGCCACGAGCACCGGCTCGCGGAAGCGCTTGCCGATCTCGACGAGGCCGCCGAAGCCGCCGATGCCTGCCAGCACTTCGGGACGCATCGTGCGTTTCGCGAACGGCTTGATGCGCTCGACGAGGGCATCGCCCGCGTCGATGTCGACACCGGCGTCGCGATACGACAGGGAGGGGGAGGCAGGGGAGGGCCGGGTGGACATGGCGGCGCGGTCTCGCGTAGGGAAAAGCGCACGCCGGGGCGAACCACTACAATTCGCCTTCCGCGCGCCGTCTGCACGCGTTGCGCGCGACACGAATTCTACCGGAAATGACCTCTTCCCCGCCTCCGCATTCCGCCGACCCACCGCGGGAACCCGACGTCACGGTCGTCGTCGCACCCGTGGTCGAATCGCGCGAGAGCGTGCGGCGGGCCCTCACCCTGCGCAACTACCTGTGGATCGCAGGTGCGGCCGTCGTGGTCGTGCTCGGGCTGCGCTACCTGGGACCCGTGCTGACGCCGTTCCTGATCGGCGCGATCCTCGCCTACCTGGGCAAGCCGCTCGTGCACTGGGCGGCGGGACACGGCATCTCGCGGGCGCTGTCGACCATCGTGGTGGTGATGCTTTTCGGGCTGGCGCTCCTGGCACTGTTCCTCGTCCTCATCCCGCTCATCCAGTCCGAGGTGGCGCTCGCTGCCCGTCGCGTTCCCGACCTCGTGGGCCAGGCGGTGGAGCGCTTCTCGCCCTGGCTCGAGGAGCAGCTCGGCCTCCGGATCGCCTTCGACCTGGCCTCGATCCGCACGCTCGTGGCCGAGAACATGGACGAGGCGCGCGACCTGTCGCTGCACGTCCTGTCCGGCCTCAAGACGGGCGGCATGATCGTGGTGTCGATCCTCGTCAACATCGCGCTCATCCCGGTGGTGATGTTCTACCTGCTGCGCGACTGGGAGATGATCGGCGAGCGCCTCTTCACGCTCGTGCCGCGGCGCTGGTTGCCGAAGACGCGCACCATCGTGACCGACATCGACCGCGTGCTCGCCGAATTCCTCCGGGGGCAGCTCATGGTGATGGGCGTGCTCGCGATCTACTACGCGATCGCCCTGACCGCGGTGGGACTCGATCGCGGGGTGGCCATCGGGGTGCTGACCGGCCTGCTCGTCTTCATTCCCTACGTGGGCTTCGGGCTCGGCCTCACGCTTGGCGTCCTCGCCGCGCTCCTGCAATGGCATGGCTGGCCGGGCTTCCTCGCCGTGCTCGCCGTGTACGGCGTGGGGCAGCTCGTCGAGAACTACGTTCTCGTGCCCTATCTCGTAGGGGACCGTATCGGCCTGCACCCGCTCGCCGTGATCTTCGCGCTGCTCGCCTTCGGCCAGCTCTTCGGTTTCGCCGGCGTGCTGCTTGCGCTGCCGGCCTCGGCCGCGCTGCTCGTGGGCCTGCGCCACCTGCGCGGCGCCTACGTGGCCTCGCCGGTGTACGGGAGCGGCAGCTAGGCCGGCCGTGCCGGTCGACTCGCGCGCGTCCGCCATGTGACCAGGACTCGGGATTCTATGGAACAGATCCCTTTCGAACTGGCCCTCCCGGAGCCGCCGGCGTTTGCCAACTTCGCGGCCGGCCGCAACGGCGAGGCGGTCGATCTGCTGCTGCGGCTCGCGGCGGGCCGGGCGCCGGTGTCCTGCGTGCTGCTGTGGGGCGCGCTGGGGGCAGGACGCTCTCACCTGCTGCAGGCCGCGGTGGCCGCCGCGGTCGAAGGCGGCCGTCCGGCCCTGTATTGCGCCAGCCCGGCGGCGGCGCCGGCGGAACCGCCGGACGTGGGAGCGCTGGTGGCGGTGGATGACGTCGACACGGCGGATGCTGCGGCGCAAGGCCATCTTTTCACCCTGTTCAACCGCCTGGCCGACACCGGTGGCCAACTGGCTGCGGCGTCGGCGGCCCCCCCGGCGCGTCTCGGCCTGCGTGCCGACCTCCGTTCTCGCTTGGGTTCGGGGCTCGCCTACGAGGTCGTTCCCCTCGCCGATGCGGACAAGCCGGCGGCACTCGCCGCCTACGCGCGGTCGCGCGGCATCGTTCTCGACGACGACGTGATCGCCTACCTCCTGGCGCACGGACGTCGCGACATGCCGTCGCTGCTGGCCACGCTTGCCGCGCTGGACCGCGAATCGCTCGCCGCCAAGCGGCCCATCACGGTGCCCCTGTTGCGCGCATGGATGCAGCGCGCGCTCGCGCTCAACCGGCCCACGTGATCTGGCGATGCTGCGTCATCGCGAGCCGGACGTGGGGCGTGCCGGTCCGGGCGCTCAGTCGGCCCTCGTGACCCGGCGATGTTGCGCCGGCGTTGTAGGCCATCGCCGCCGCATCGGTCGGGGTCACTCAGCCGGCCCTCGTGACCCGGCGATGTTGCGTCCTTGCCGCAGCATTTTTCGGGGCGTGGCAGGGGGGTGAAAGAAGTCCTTTGCCAGGTCCTTGATTGATCAGGTAAACTTGCTCGACCGTCGGGGTTCCCCGCAAGGGGTGTCAACCGCTGCCGAGAGGCACCCGTTAATGGCGGCGGCACGTCCGAGCGTGCGTACCCCCGGAAAGCTGGCGAAGAAGCATACGGGCGCCGCGAAAGCGTCCGCCGCGTCGCCCGAAAAGTGATCGGCTCCGTTAACTGTCCAAACCGAACCAAAGAGGAATCGCACATGAACAAGCTTCTCATCGCACTGATCGCCGGCGCGTTCGCCACGGGCGCCATGGCGCAATCCGCCGCCACCAAGGACAAGCAGAAGGACGTCTCCGCCGTCACGCAGGGCGCCGTGGACCAGGGCTCGAGCACCAATACCGCCGCGCAGCAAAAGGCCAACACGGCCATCTCGAAGGAAACGCCCAAGATGTCCAAGTCCGAGAAGAAGGCCTTCGCCAAGGACGCGATGAAGTACCAGGGCAACCCGAACAACAGTGCCAGCAGCCACACCACGGCCGCCGAGCAGAAGGCCAACACCGCCGCGTCGAAGGAAATTCCCAAGCAGAGCACGCAGTTCAAGAGCAAGGAAGGCAAGAAGGTGCTGGAGAAGGATCTTCAGCAGAAGGCCTCGCAGTAAGCCGGCGCTTCCGCTCCGATCCAAGGCAGGGCCGTCGCGCCCTGCCTTGTTTTTTGGTGCGGCCGGCACAGCCGCCGAGCTGGGGACGATCCTCCCGTGAGCGACTGCAGTGACTTTCCCGCGGTGACCGTGGCCTCCATCGTCGAGCGCGGCGGGCGCTTCCTGCTGGTCGAGGAGGAGACGCGGATGGGTCGCAGGCTCAACCAGCCCGCCGGACATCTCGAATGCCGCGAGTCGTTGCCGGCTGCGGCGGCGCGCGAGACGCTCGAGGAGACGGCCTGGGCGGTGGTGCCCACCGCGCTCGTGGGCATCTACCGGTGGGACGCGCCCGACACCGGCGCGACCTACGTGCGCTTCGCCTTCGCCGCCGAGGCGCGCAAGCACGATCCGGCGCGAGCGCTGGACGAGGGCATCCTGCGGGCGCTCTGGCTCACCTACGAGGAGATCGTCGCGCGCCGCGCGGAGCATCGCAATCCGCTCGTGCTTCGCTGCATCGACGACTATCTCGCCGGGCAGCGGCTGCCGATCGACCTCGTGACCGACGCGAGCCTCGCGTCATGAGCGCGCGCGTGGTGATCGGCATGTCCGGCGGCGTCGATTCGTCGGTCGCGGCGTGGCTCCTGAAGCAGCAGGGCTACCACGTGACGGGCGTCTTCATGAAGAACTGGGAAGACGACGACACCGAGGAGTACTGCACGTCGCGCGTGGACCTGGTCGACGCCGCGGCCGCGTGCGACGTGATCGGCATCGATCTCGAAGCCGTCAACTTCGCGGCCGAGTATCGCGAGCGTGTGTTCGCGCACTTCCTGCGCGAGTACGAGGCCGGGCGCACGCCCAACCCCGACGTGCTGTGCAACAGCGAGATCAAGTTCGCGGCCTTCCTCGACCATGCGCGGAACCTGGGCGCGGATCTCATCGCGACGGGGCACTATGCGCGGGTGCGGCGCGCGGCGGGCGACCCGTCGCGAGTGGAACTGTGCAAGGCTGCCGACGCAGCGAAGGACCAGAGCTACTTCCTGCACCGTCTCTCGCAGCGCCAGCTGGCGCCGGTGCTCTTTCCGCTCGGCGAGCTCACCAAGCGCGAGGTGCGCGCCATCGCGCAGCGCGAGGGCATCCCGACGTACGCGAAGAAGGATTCGACGGGGATCTGCTTCATCGGCGAGCGCCCGTTCCGTGATTTCCTCGCGCGCTACCTGCCGCGTGCGCCGGGGCCGATGCTGACGCCGGACGGCGTGCGCGTGGGCGAGCACGTGGGCCTGGCCTACTACACGCTCGGGCAGCGGCAGGGACTGGGCATCGGCGGCACCCGCGACGGTGGCGACGCGCCATGGTTCGTCGCCGGCAAGGACGTGACGCGCAACGCGCTCGTGGTGGTGCAGGGGCACGACCATCCGGATCTCTACGCGCGCGATGTTGCCGTGCGGGACCTGCACTGGATCGCCGGCGAGCCGCCCGCGCTGCCGCTGCGCGCGGGGGGCAAGACGCGTTACCGGATGGCCGACGCGGCGTGCACGCTGCAGGAGGCGGGCGACGGGCTCCTGGCACGCTTCGATCTGCCGCAATGGGCGCCGACGCCCGGCCAGTACCTCGTGCTGTACGACGGCGAGGTGTGCCTCGGGGGCGGCGTCATCACGTCGGCCCTTTCCGCTCGCGGACCCTCATCCGAACGAACGCACGATCTCGTCGCGTAGCCGCAACCCCGCGCGAAGTCCCGTCGCGCGTGCCGCGTCGTTCACGAAGGAGATGACCCCGTGGTCCCAGGTGTCGCGCGCGTCGCCGATGCGCGCGCTCCGGTGGCCGACCGCGACCGACGGCATTCCGATGGCGTCGAGGATGTCCAGCGCCACGATCCCCGCCTGGTCCTTGCCCACGCCGGCGTCGTTGAACACCGCCAGCGCGAGCGGGACGGCCCGCGCATAGCCGGCGGCGCTGCGGCCGCCGTGCGAACCGCTGACGACGATGCTGCCGGCATCGTCGGCGACGATCTCCGTGATCGAGTCGGCGAGGCGCAGCGGGTGCGCGCCGATCCGCGCGGGAAGGGCGGAAACATGGCCCATGAGGCGCTAGAACGGGATGTCGTCCTCGAGATCGTCGACGTTCTTCTTGCCGCCGCCCATGCCGCCCGCCGGCTTGCCGCCGCCCTCGCGGCGGGTGCCGCTGCTGCCCGCCGAAGGCGGTGACCCGAAGTCGGCGTCGCCTCCGCCACCACCGTCGCGCGAACCGCCGATGAGCTGCATGCGATCACCGACGATCTCGGTGGCGTATTTCTCCACGCCTTCCTTGTCGGTGTACTTGCGCGTCTGCAGCCGCCCCTCGATGTAGACCGAGCGTCCCTTCTTGAGGTACTCCGCGGCGATCTCCGCCTGGCGGCCGAAGAGCACCACGCGGTGCCATTCTGTGCGCTCCTGTTTCTCGCCGCTCTTGTCCTTCCACTGCTCGCTGGTGGCGATGTTGAGGTTGGTGACGGCGTCGCCGCCGGTGGTGTAGCGCGTTTCCGGATCGCGGCCGAGGTTGCCGAGCAGGATCACCTTGTTGACGGAGGCCATTTCACGTTTCTCCCATCGAGTAGTTCGAAGCCATGCGGGTGGGGTGCGCCATCGTGACGGCAGCAACGAGCCACAGCGCCACGAGGATCAGGCAGAAAACGAATACGGACACGTTGCCCACGTGCTCGGCGAGCCAGCCGCCGCAGGCGGCGCCGGCGAACGCGCCCAGGAACTGGGCGCTGGAGTTGACGCCGATCGCCGCGCCGCGTCCTTCGGTGGAGGCGTATTTCGTGACGAGCGACGGCAAGAGCGCCTCGAGCAGGTTGAGGGCGGCGAAGAACACCGTGAGCGCGATCGCGAGCGCGACGAGCGAATGCAGCGACAGCGCGATGGCGCCGATACCCGTCATCAGCACCGCGATCGCGACGATCATCGCCGGCTTGGCCTGGCGGGGGCGGTCGATGCGGCGCAGGAACGGCAGCATGAACGCCAGCGACACGAGGAGCACCGGCAGGTAGATCCACCAGTGCCGCTCGGCCGGAAGACCGTTGTCACGCAGGGCAAACGGCAATCGCGTGAAGAGCGCCATCAGCACCGCGTGCAGGGCGAACGTGCCATAGGCCAGGCGCAGGAGCTGCGGATCGCGCAGCGCGCGCCCCGGCTGGCCCGGCACACGGGCCGGCGCCGCGGCATGATCCGGGTCGGGAACGGCGAAGCGCACGACGGCGATGGCGAGCAGCGCGAGTGCGCCGGTGAGCGCGAAGATGCCGGGCACGCCGATGAGGCCGTCGAGCATCGGCCCCACCACGAGCGAGAGCGCGAAGGTCGCCGCGATGGTGATGCCGATGATCGCCATGGCGGTGGTGCGTACGGAGTCGCGGGTGAGATCGGCGGTGAGGGCCATCACCGCGGCCGAGATCGCACCGGCTCCCTGCAGCGAGCGCCCCACGATCACCCAGGCGATGTCGGACGCCGCGGCTGCGACGAAGCTGCCGATCGCCAGCATGACCAGGCCACTGTAAATCACGGGCTTGCGCCCCCATCTGTCGGAGGCCCAGCCGAACGGGATCTGGAGCAGTGCCTGCGTGAGGCCATAGGCGCCGAGCGCGACGCCGATGAGCGTGGCGCTGCTCCCGCCGGGAAGGCGCTCGGCGTAGAGCGCAAAGACCGGCAGGATCACGAACATGCCGAGCAGGCGCAAGCCGTAGATGGACGCGAGGCTCGCCGTGGCGCGGCGTTCGCCGGGCGTCATCCCGGGGCGTGCGGCAGGCAGCGCGGCGGTGCTCGACATGGAACGCTCGTGAACGGTGCGAATCGGAAGGAACCGGAAGGTCCGCAAAGGCTGCGCGGGAATGCGAAATGAGCGATTCGAGTCAGTGGAGGCGTGCACTCGAATCGCAATATACTAGCAGGTTCGCCGCCTTCACCTTAAGCCCATTGGCCGACCCCGGCCAGCGCACTCACGCATGGATTCGATCCGCATCCGCGGCGCCCGCACGCACAACCTCAAGAATCTCAACCTCGACCTGCCGCGCCATCGGCTGATCGTGGTCACGGGGTTGTCGGGGTCGGGCAAGAGCTCGCTCGCCTTCGACACGCTCTATGCGGAAGGCCAGCGCCGTTACGTCGAGTCGCTGTCGGCCTACGCGCGGCAGTTCCTGCAGCTCATGGAGAAGCCGGACGTCG